>JAZQOS010000001.1:0-60266 GCA_045627925.1 Kiritimatiellia bacterium
CGAGACCTGCGTGAACGCGCACTTCGGAGTCACATCAAACTCACCAATGTTGAGCGTCACCTTCTTGTCAACCGCAATGCACTTATCAAGCTCGACATCCGCGAGAAGCACGATCTCGGACCCTGCCGGAGCCGCGGTGAACGCATCAGCGAGCGTGAGATAGAGTGTCGTGCCAATCTTGGCAGCGGCAGGATCTTCCGCCGGGACCTTGTAGCCGTCGGCGTCAATCGTCCACTTACCAATGCCGGTCTCGCTCGTCGCAATGAGCGAAGTATCGGTATCGAACGCACCCTTGAACTTACCACCAGCGATGAAGCCGGTAATCGGGGTGTAGGCACCGTCCGCACGCGAGGCAACCGCCGCGCCGTTCGCCGACTCGACAATCGCATTATTGCTGATGGAAACCGTCGCGACCTCGCCCGGATAGCCGATGTTGTCGATTTCGATGGCATCGCCGGTGTTGTGGAAGCCGTTATTGGACTTCACCCACTCAGCGTATTCACCATTCGCGACGACCTTACCGTCGGTCATCAGGAGCGAGCCGCTCTTCATGATGATGCCCATCGCGCCTTCAATCGTACCGCCGGTAATGGTAACCGTGCCGTCCTGCGGATTGAAGATACCGACGCTGTCGTTCGCAACAACCGCCTTAATCAGCGTATCAACGCCATCAAAGCCAACATCAATTGCAATCTCCGTGCCATGACGAGTACCATTGCCGCTAATTGCCGCAGTGTTGCCGATAATCTGACCACCGGAAACCCCAAGAGACGCAAGTTCATCGCCCTGACGGACGTCGCCCTTCTTGGTCATCTTGATCGCGCCATAGAGATCGCCGCCAGTCGCGTCAATCGCGCTATCCGAAGACGTCGCCATAATCTGGAGATTACCGCCATAGGTAACGCAGAAGAGGTGATCGTGCGACGTCTCGGCCGGCGCCCAATCAGCGCTCTGAGTAATGGAGAATGTTGCGAGATTGAGCGAGACCTCCTTGTCAACGACAATCCAGTCGGTAAGCTCAACATCCTTCAAGAGCGTGATAAATCCTTTGTCGGCAGCCGCCGCAAACGCCTCGGCAAGCGTGAGATAGCTCGCGCCATGCCAAATCTGCGCCTCGGCGTCAGCCGTGGTTACACCGTCAATCGCGGTAGTAATCGCAAGCGTGGCCGCATCGGCATCGGTGATGTTCGTGAGCGGAACAGTCTTGGTAGCCGAGCCATCGTTGAAGAGCTTTCCTTCGGCAGCGGTGTAGGTAATGGTCGCATTCGCGCCATACTCAACCGTCGCAGTTCCTTCCGCGAGCGTACCGACATCAATCGACGCCGTCGCGCCCGTAATCGGCGGAACCGTGAAGGAAACATCGGCGTAGGCAATCGTGAGCTTGCCATCCGCATACTTGAGCGTATAGGCGCCCTCTTCACCATCGAGCGTAACCGCCGGGAACGAAGCCGGAGCCTCGGTAAGACCGGTCATGAACACATCACCAACCGCGCCGTCCTTCACGATCAACGTATCGCCGAAGGCCGCCTTGGCAGCATTCCAACCGAAATCAGCGCTCACGGTCGTGCCATCAACGAAGTTAATCGCGCCCGAGACGTAGCTCGCAATATCCGCGGCAACGCCGTTACCGATCACAATCTTGAGACCACCAATGTTCTCAATCTTGCCGGTGAAACCGCTCAGATCCTGGAAGACATAGGTCTGCGTAATCGCAATGTCGTTACCGGAGAAGGTGCCCGAGCCCGTAACCTTGTAGAAGGTGTACATCGCCGTGTCCCTGCTGAAGCCATCGGTGATGGTAAGCGCATTAATCGTATTACCTTCCTCGTCAGCGCCGTCCTCAAGAATAATCGTGGGAGCCGCGCCGGCATCCAACTGCTTCGGGCCGAAGCCGGTAATGCCAGTGAGTTTGATCTTGCTACCCGCGTGGCCGTAGGCACCGAAGTCAAAGTTGTTCCAAGGAATGTTCTTGAGATAGAGCGTACCCGTCCAAGTATCCCTCTGGAAGTTGGACTGATAAGTGCTCGGAAGCGTATCCTCGGCAATAAGCGTACCCGCGCCGGTGATCGTAATATTACCAACGACGGACATACCAGCTGGCAAAAGATCGTCAATAGACTTGGTCACGCCCTCCGGAATATTAACCTCGTAGTGCGCATTCGCACCGAGCGTCAACGTACCGCTCATCGGCGCGGTAACGACAATCTTACCGTAGAAACCGGTGGCGTCGATCGGCGCAGTGAGCGTGCCGCTACCATCGATAGTGAACACCTTTTCGGGTTCGCCGTCGGCAGGCGCCGCATTCTTGAGCGTAATCAAAGTCGCGGTGATGTCAGAATCGACCGTAATCTTGGAACCGACCGCAGTATCGGCATCAATCGTCGCATAGGCGACATCCTTACCAGAGGGATTCGTCCAAGTAATCGCCTTACCCGAAGAATTGAGCCAGCTGTCAGTAGCCGTCCAGTCAGCAGAGGCCGCTTCGGGATTGCGCGTGTAGTAGCCGTCATTCTCCACTTCGACGAGTTGGACGCCTGCGAGACCGAGGCGCGCGCTATCGTGCGTCTTCGGATGCGAGAGATAAACGACTTCAATCTTCTCGTCGGCGCCAAGACCGAGCGCCGCCTTCGACATACGATAGCGGATGTAGTTCGTGCCCTCGACCATCGTCGCGGAATCGCAGTAAGACGCACCGTCCCAAATGGAGTCGTAGTTCGCGACATCCGTCGAGCCCTTGCCATCACCGGCGAAATACTTCCATTCGCCGCTATTCGCCTTCACCGCAATCGGCAGAAGCTTGATGGAGTCGGTCGTCTGGTCGGACGCCTGATAAATGTAGAGGTCGAACATCTGATACGGGATGTTGGCAATCGCAACTTCCCAACGCAGATTGGCGGTTACGCCTTCCTTAGTCGGAGTCTCGGGCAAGAAGTATTCGGTTCCTTCAAACTCACCAACCGAGTACGGCCAAGCCGTCGGCTGAGTGCGGTTGGAATCGTCGAAGTACGAATAGGTGAGCTTACCGTTGCCAGTCGTCTGCTTATTGCGACCGTTGACGTTGCGCTTGTTCACGTCGTACATATTCGGCATGTAGTAGTAGCACAGCGTCTGATTGCCATCGCCATCAACGAGGGCTTCACCGTTGCCGTCCTTAAGCGCGAAGATTTCGGTCGTACCAGCCCCAGTGCCAGTATAATCCTTCGAGTGATTCCAGAACTTACCCGCAACTGGATAGCCACCAACTGCGGCATCGGTCGCGGCAATCGTACCTTCGTTCGCCGAGGCGGGAGTGAACTTGATACTAATCGAGTTCGACTTCTTGGCGGCATACACAAACCCACTATCGTCCGTCCACGCAAGATAACCCTCGGGAACGGTCGCCGCGTCGAAACCGGTATTGTTGATGGAGAGGATGATCGGACGATAGATATCGCCCTGCGCCATCGCTTCCATCGCCGCCTTGTCGCCGTCGGTGAAGGAATAGGTAGCCGCGCCGTCTTCACCGAAGTAAAGCTCGTCGTTCTTGACGAAGAGCTTGGTCGGGTCGAGCGCCGTCGCGGTCGTACCGAGGAAGGTGATTCCGGCAGGAACCGCGCTGACCCCGGTCGCGATCTTAATCCACTTCGTGCCGTCGGTGTTGATCATAACATTGCCGGCGAGGCGCGCGAGCGAGCCATCGGTAATCGGCGTTGCGCCGGTCATGTCGATTACGCCTTCAGTCGCCGTAATAACACCCGTATAGTCGGCGAGCGAACCGGTAATCACCAACTTGCCAAGGCCAGTCTTGGTGACATTACCCGAACCGGAAATCGCACCGGAAATCGTCAGAGTCGCACCGTCAGCGACATTGATTGTGGACGCACTTAGCACCTGAATACTGGAGCCAAAGGTATAGTTGACTGCCGCATACGCATCAAGCGTGCCACCATTCAATTTAAAGGACTGATATGAGCCAGTGTTGATGCCGTTTGCACCAATTGCAAACGTGCCATTCTTGAGAATCGTGAAAATAGATTCGTGACTACGGTTGATAGCAAAGCCCTTCGCTTTGAAAATAGCAGCCTCATCCCCGTCAGCATCACCAATCGTTAAATAAAACGAACCATCCCAGTTCTGAACCGTTCCGTTCTCAGCGAGAAGTTGTCCCGCCTTGAGATCGTAATTGACAGTAACCGGCCAACGCGCAAGAACGATCGGAGTCACTCCGCAACCACCAGGGACCGCATCGCTTGTAAGCTCAAACTTGCCGCCATTCTGAACATAGGACTGGTTCGAACCGCTCGCGCCGCCGAGAGACACCCGCTCACCCGTCGTAAGCGAAAAGCCCTTGTCAAAAACAACCAACCCCTTCGCGCCACTCATCGACGCATCTTGATCATCGCCATCCACAGCCGTCACCGGGCAGGCGAGTTCAATCGTGCCGGCGAAAGCGGAGCCAGCGTACGGAATCGTATCAAGCGCGACCGTACCTTCCCAACGATAGGTCTTTCCGGCGGCAGGAGCCGAAGTCGGAATAATCACGAGGTCGCGATAGACGAGCTTGGCGACGCCATCCGTGTTGATTGCGAGCTTTTCGATATCCGCATCGGTAACCGTGTATTCGCTGCCCTTGGCGAGCGTGAAGGAAGTAGCGGACGAAGCGCGAACTTCCAACGGAATGGTAACCGCAGCATCAACGGTCAGCGTCGGGGTCGTGCCGGTGAAGTTAACAATCGCCGTCGTTGCCGCGCCCGCGTCATTAAGAATCTTGCTGATGGACGCTTCGGTCGTGTAATTGAGCACGGTCGCTTCGGTGTAATAAACCGCGTTACCGTCGAAGTGCAAGGTAACGTCCTTCTCTTCGCTACCGACATAGATGGTAGCGGCGCGTTCCGCTCCACCCGTGAGCGTACCCGAGCAAAGCTGATAGCGCGCGTTAACCGCGAGACCGTCCGGGAAGCGGAACTTGGTCTCGGCGCTAATCGTGAGATCACCGTCAATGAACGGAGTCGCGCGTTCAAGAGCAAGATCGGAGTAGTCGAGCGTCACCGCGCCCGTAGCGACGAGGACCTTCGTCGTCATCTTGCCTTCGCCATGCATTTTGAGCATGGTACCATCGGTGGTCGTAATGCCGTTCTTACCGTCATTATCGTTAAACGTCAGCGTCTTCTCCGCCGCGATCTCAATATTTACAATACCGCGAAGCGTTACATGCTCGTTACCGCTTTGGGCCGTCGACGCATCGCGATCAATCGTGAAGTTCTCATTAATGACCGTCCATGTTTCGGCTACGCCCGCCGGATCACCCAACGCAAATTTGCGTCCGTTGCCGCTCAAGCCAAATCCCGTCGCACCCTTCTCGACGAGGATGCCGCCAATATCGAACGGCGCAAAGGTAGCGTCAATATTCGTGCCGACATACCCCTTGCCACCTTCGAAACGAAGAACATAGCCGGGCGCAACGCTCTTATAATTGGGCTGATACGACCAGATATGCCACGTGGTACCGATTACTTCCGTCTGACCGGGAATAATCGTCCCCGACGATGTGTTTCCGGTATAGACGGTAGTCGTCGGCTCACAGCTCTCCTTGTCAAAGAGTTCAAAAAGACCGGTATGGAACGCCGAGGAAGCGCCCTTCCAAGTCAAGATCGCCGGCGCATCAGCCCACTTCGCGTAGAATGCGAGCTTCGCCTTGTCCATTGCGTAAATCGCGTTGCCGCCAACCAACTGGGTGATATACGCTGCGGTAAGCCCGGTGACGGTATAATAGGCGAGCGTATCGCCTTCGGGGATCTCGAGCAGCAACGACCGAGTAATGCCGGCTGCTTCGATCTTCGCGCCGTTGATCGTAAGCGCGCCATTCTGCGTGTAGGTCGTGGTAACCTTAATACCACCTTCAACCGGAACAAGCGTCACGCCATCCGCAAGCGTCATCTCCGGAACCTCGCCGGCGAACGCGAGCGCACCCGCGGAAACGGTAACCGCCGACGGAGCGAAAGCCTCGCCGTCGATCGCGAACGCGCCGACCGCGCCCTTCACAAACGCGCCGGTGCCGATGATTTCGGCCGCGTCCTCGGTCGCGCCGGTGTAGTTATAGGTCAGCGTGTTGGCGCCGTAGTTGACATCAACGCCAATCGCCGTCGTAATCGTCAAATCGCCATCAAGACCCGCGACATTGATCGCAGGAACGGCGGTGCAAGTATCCGCGACCGAAATCGCGAGATCGCCCGAACCGACGAGCACGATTTCGGAGCAAGCCGGGTTACGGTCGATGGTCAGCGTGTGGTTGCCGTCAACCTTAATCGAGGCCTCGCCAGTCGGCTCGTCGTCGTTCCAGAGGTCGCTCCAGTTCTTGTCCGTATCGATAATCAAGTTGGAATACGAAAGATATTCGCCGCTCAACTCGACATCTTCGGTGATGTCCGTGTCGCCGGCCTTGAAGACCACACCCGCCGGCTTGGAGGTCGCCTTGGCGATGAGGCCGGAGAATCCGTCCTTAAGCAGAATCGTGCCGGTGGAATCGGCGCCAATCGTCCAGCCAATCGGCGTAGTGTCGGCGGTAAAATCGACCTCAACGTTGCCCATCGTGACCGTGCCAGCGAAATCGCTATTGATCGAGCCGCCGTTAAGCGTGACCGAACCCGCATATCCTTCCGGGAGAACGAGCGCACCCGCGCCGGTCTTGGTCAGCGCGCCATCGCCGGAGATCGTCGAATTAATCGTCATCGTCTTCGTATCGGCGACATCAATCGTCGAAGCGGACGCGACGGTGATTCCTCCGCCGACAACAACCGTGGCGTCGGCATAGGCGCCGAACGTGCCGCCGTCAAGCGTCAGCGTCTTGGTCCCCTTAACGAGATTAATGCCAGAATCGCCGACAAGCACCGTACCCTTATTCTTGATGGTCAACGCGGCCTTAACATTATCGTGGCCGGTAGATTCTTCGCCCAAGCCCTTGGTCTTGAAGAGTGCCACAGTGCTCTCGCCACCGACTTGCATGGCGACGCCGTTCGAGGCGGCATCATTACCGAAATTGATAATACCGTTTTCGGCGATAATCGAGCCACCAAGCAAGTTATAGGTCATTCCGCCGTTCCAGTTACCGAAGCAAATCGGCGTATCGCCGGAGGTACCAATACCGCTACGCGTCGAAGTCCAAGTGCCGCCGCGCTGAATGAAGGTCTGCACGGCACCCGCGGGATTAACGAGCTTAACAATCTTATCGGAAGTAACCGCAAAACCGTCATCAAAGACGATGGTCTTGGTTCCATCGACGCGACCATTGCCGTCGTTCGAGGAAATCTTGGTAAGCGGGCAGGCGATTTCAATCGTACCATCATACCCGGACATGCAGTACGGCAAATAGTCCAGCGCGGTCGTACCTTCCCAACGGTAGGTCACCTTGGCGGCGGGAGCGGCAGTCGGAACAAACGTCGAATTGACGAACTTGTACGTCACGGTTCCGCCAAACCCGGAAAGGTTAACTCCGGAGATCTGCGTATCGCTGGCGCCGAGAATCGTCAACTTGTTATTGCCAAGGAGCTTGAGCGAGGCATAAGCCGAGTTAGCGTCCAAGGTCAGCGTCGAATCGGCGGAAACCGTCAACTCCACCGGAGTACCGGTCGTGGGCTTCGCGGGAGTCCAAGTAAGCTCATCCCAAGTGCTCGTACCGGAAATCGTCGCCGTCGCCTTGGCGGTAGGCACCGGGAACTTGTAGGTGGAGAGCTCGTTCACACCATTCTGATCAAGATATGTCGTGCCATAAATAACAGCAATACCTTCAACCTTCATGCCGGTCGCGGGAACATTATTGTTAAGCTTGGTTCCAGAATTGCGAATTGCGCCGATACTGATTAGGTCAAAATTGAAACTCCCAGTCCAGTGCAATCCGCCAACCTTGCCACCATTATAAGAAACCCCATCGTCACCTTCGGTTCCGACAAATGTACCGGTACCGCTCTGGTTGTGATAGGAAATAACAAAATACCCTGAAGTAGGAACCGTCGGACGTTTGGTCATGGATCCAATTTGGGTATAACCGCTATCACCATAAACAACATTGTTGTAGAAAGCCGAAAGCTTGTTCGAATCGTTCGCCGGCAAGTAAAGCCCGATATTGTCGGTTTTTCCGGAAACACGTGCGGAGAGCAAGATTGTCGGAGAAGTAACGGCATCGGAAGGCAAGCCCGAATACTTCACGATAACGGTCGCGTTATTCTGCGCCGAAGTCGGCTCGAGCGTAATACCAGTGCTGTTGGAAATGGTAATCGAGCTGCCATCGGCGGCAAGCGTGTTACCATTACCCTTCAGCTTGATACCGCCAACCGTGATGCCATCGGCCGAATTGGCACCGGTAAAGTCGGTAAACGTAGCCGTCGGCGTAACCACGGCGAGCGCGGAGCCGATGAACAGGAATGAGAACAGCGATACGAGCGCGTACCGCACGACGTTTAGTGTTTTTTTCATGTTAGTTTTGTTTTGGTTTTGGTTGTTAGTCATTGTGTTCAATGTTTGAAAGTTTTCTAATTATGGATCGTGCAAGCATCTCGTTCACCTCGCTGTGCCGAGGAACCGGTTGCATAACACCGGTTATAACATTTCGATAGATATCGTGACCGCCACGAGCACGAACCAAAATGGCCCCCTGCTCTTCGATCCGCGAAATCAAATCGCGATGCTTCATGCAAATTCAAGTACCCCCGTTTTGCGCTTGACATCCGGCAAATCACCATCTTGAACCATTTCAACAATCTCTCTGAGCATGGCTTCAAGCTCTTCTCGGGTATGCCCCTGCGTCATATAGTCGGGGTATCCATTGACATAACCCAACCACATGCCATCAGCTTCTTGCCAATATGTATATTGAATTGATTCTGTCATTTTTGCCGTCGACTGCGGATACACCTCCCGCAATCTTGAGAGAATAATACCAAAATTTTGGTGAAAGAGTCAAGCAGAAAAATAATGGCGCTACGGGATGAAAAACGGTTTGGTGCTAATTCTCACTAAGGTTGTCGTGAATACACTCCAACCTTCCGGCATAAAACTCGGGTATGACATCGATTTCGCGGCCTTTTACCGCTTGCTACGCAATCGGGCGGCGCGTCGAAATCGGGTCATTCCGCCTTTTATACCGTCGTTGCGAAGTGCGCCAAACCGCTTTTCATCCCTCCGCTTGCAGTGAGACCTTCGCATTCGCTCGGTCAAATAGGTGAACTATCGCCTTCTCGCTCCGCAACTGGGCGCTACGCGCGTAAGTGGTGCGTGAGTCGCAAAACCCTAATCCCCTTAAGCCCACGTAGCTCCCTACTGTTGACGTACGCGCGGATTGTGTGGTAGAATACCGACAATGTGCATGCTTGACGAGATACATGCGAAGCGGGACGAAATTTACGCAATCGCGAAGAACCACAAGGCCGAAAAGCTTTGGGTTTTCGGTTCCGTTGCCCGCAAGGAAGAGACTCCCGAAAGTGATGTGGATTTTCTGGTCGAGTTTAATAATAAGGCGACACTTCTTGATCATGGTCGGCTTTACAATGTTCTTAGTTCCATGTTTGGTCGCGAAGTTGATGTTGTGGATCGCGGTGGTGTAAAAGCTGGTTCAATCTTCTCGAAGGTGATCGAGAGGGACTTGGTTGCGGTATGATGTTCGATCCTCATCACAACCCTTGCTCGCGTATTGAGGATATGCTTGATGCGATTGCTTCCATAAAGAAGAGTGTCGCGGGAGTCACCTACGAGCAGTTTCTTGATAATCGTGAGAAACGTCAAAGTGTTGCGTACGATATTGAAATAATCGGCGAGGCGGCGAATGCGATAGACAAGTCGGTTCAAGACAAGTATCCGTCTATTCCTTGGAGCGCTTTTATTGGAATGCGCAATGTTCTTATTCACGGATATATCAAAACAAATTGGCAAACCGTTTGGAATACGGCCACAATGGAAATGGATGCGTTGGAGGCCAATTTGAAAGATATTCAATCCGCATTCCCTTGGCCGCTTCCATAATTGCCGCTAACGTGCCGTAAGCGAATCTTTCCGATTCGCGCAGATAGTTACTGCCGCCGTGAGGCGACCCGACGGGCGCGAAGGGATGGAGAGCGGTTTGGACGCACCACTTACGCGCGTAGCGCCCAGTTGCGGAGCGAGAAGTCGATACAGTCGTTTCGGGCACGTAAAGATTGACCCTCAACATATTTCGCCTGGAGACGTATTTTGCAGAGTGGTCGATCTTTGCGAGCGCGGCGACTCATGAGGCCGCGCGATGACCGAAACGAGCTTATCGCCTTCGAGCGAGCTTATCGACTAAAACACCGTACGAATATCCCTCCGGACGCCGATGCTTCACGACCAGCATAAATCACCGTCAAATTTCCAATCTCCGACGGTAATAAACGCTTGAGCATGCGAAGATTGTTGGCAATTTCATCGTAAAACGTCGACCCTGACTTGATTTCATAAAGATCAAGTTTTCCGTTGTTCTCAACGGCGAGGTCCGCCTCTACGCCGTGGCTTGTTCGAATAAAATACATATCCGCATCCAAACCGCGATTAAGTCGTGATTTTAACATATCCATCACAACCATATTTTCAAAAAGATTTCCAACGAGCGGATGAGTGGATATTTGATCTGGCGAACGAATACCGAGCAAATAGGCCGCAAGCCCAGTTTCCGTAAAGTAAAGCTTTGGCGCCTTAATGAAACGTTTGCCAAAATTACGATGATACGGGCGTAAAAGATGGATTACATACGATGCTTCCAGTAACGACAACCACTCTCTCGCCGTCGTCGCAGAAACACCCGCATCACTTGAAAGAGAATCGATGTTCAACAATTGCCCGATGCGTCCCGACAAAATACGCACAAAAGACTCGAACTGTTTCAAATTACGCAAGTTCGCAAGTTGTCGTACATCACGCTCAACATAAGTCTTAAAGTAATCTGCGTAAAGCCGCGTTGGTTCAATGCGTGAACTATACAAACGAGGCATAAAACCCTTGTAGAGCAAAATGTCACGATTAACCGAAAATCCTCCCTTTTCAAGCTCGGCAATCGAAAGCGGTAAAAGCTCAATGAGACCAGTTCGCCCTGCAAGTGATTGAGAAACTGCAGCTTGTAGCGCTGGTTGATGACTACCTGTCAAAACATAGCGAGAATTTCGGCCATCGGAATCAACCGCCTCTTGTATGTAACTTACAAGTTCCGGCACATTCTGAATTTCATCGAAAACAACCGGAGATCGATGCCTCGCCATAAATCCACGAGCATCTGCGCGAACCTCTTCACGTATATCAGGGGCCTCAAGATTGATGTAATCGCAATCTGCGAATATACTTTTAGCCAATGTGGTCTTACCGGATTGTCGAGGTCCAGTTATTGTTAAAACTGGATATTGCTCCCAAATAAGCCGCGCACAATCTTCAATCTCTCGCTTTATCATACTTTTTCTCCTAAATGCAACGGTAGTATAGCACATATTTTGGTGTAAAAGCAAGGTTCAACCGAGGATTTGCACCGAACACAAAACGCTTGTCCCCGAATGCCGAGTGTTGGCAAAAGCATGCCTTCTGCCCAATCGCTAAACCACTGCTGGTAAAAAGCTCGACCCGTTATCCCCTTTTGCTTGACCCCACTAACGGGTAAGACAAATGTGGTTAACGGGCAAGACCAAAAGTGGTATACCACTTTACCCCTTACCCGTTAACGGGTTTTCGAAAAAGGGTATACCCCTTTTCAAAAAAGGGTATACCACTTTTGGCTTTTACCAGCGGAGAAAGTCGTATTGGGGATTATAAGCTCTCGTGCACGAGACGCAGTGTGCCTTGCCAGGAATCGGCGAGCAATTTGCAGAAGGCCCACTTATCTTACTAAAAGCAACGGCAAAGTTGTTACATCGCGGGGTCAGAAGGAAAATAGAAAATTCAGACGAGCTTAAACGCCAAAACCGTAATATCATCCGCCTGTTCGACGCCATCCGCGAAATGGTTGACGGAGTCGACGATACTGTCGATGATCTTCTCCGAATCGCGCGCGCCGATGAGCGAACGCATCGTCGCGACCAACCGCTCTTCGCCATAGAGTTCGAGGTTGCGGTTCGTCGCCTCCGTAACGCCATCGGTGTAAAGGACGATTCCGTCCTTGGGCTCGAAGACAATCGTCTGCTTGCAATAGTGAACGCCGTCCATCGCCGCAAGCGGCGGACCGCACTTTTGGCGCAAATACTCCACCGTCCCGTCGTGGCGCTTCAACAGCGGCGGATTGTGCCCCGCGTTCACGTATTCCATTTCGCCGGTCTTTAGATCGATGACTCCAATCCACGCGGTAACGAACATATTCGCCTCGTTTCGCATCGCCAGCCGGTGATTCGAGTTCTCGACCGCCTCGACGACTCCCATGCCGCCTTTCAGGTAGCCCTGCAAAGTCGCCTTCGCGCGCATCATAAAGAGCGCCGCCGGAACGCCCTTCCCCGAAACGTCGGCGATGATCAAGGCGAGCTTGTTGTCGCCGACGAAATAGAAGTCGTAGAAGTCACCGCCCACCTCCTTCGCCGTGATCATTCGCGCGAAGATGTCGATCTTGTCCACCAAATTCGGATACGGCGGAAACACCGACGGCAAGACGTTCGCCTGAATCGACTTCGCCATCGCCATCTCCGCATCGGCGCGGTGTTCGGCCTCGGCGATGTAACCGCGCAGCCGATCGACTGTCGTGTTGATGTCGTCGGCGAGCGCGTCCATTTCCGTCGATCCGCCCGCGAGGACCTTCTCGTTCAAGTCGCCCGACGCGATGCGCGACAGCGATTCGTTGGCTCGGAGAATCGGGGCGATGATGCGTTTGCGGAAGAACATGTACACGCTTAAAATCACCGTCGCGAAAAGGAGAATGACGATGCTCGCGATCGCCACCACCGGAACGATTCGCGCCCGCTCGAAGTTCGGCTCGGGGAGGTAGCGGTCTTCGTTGAAGCCGAGCTGCAAAAACCCGCCGGCTTTCAGCGCCACGCCGACGAACTTGCGGTAGCGATGGGCGTCGTAGGCGATCGGGCCGAATTCCTGCGCGTATTCCTTTTTACCGTGCAAAAGCTCGCAGAACGGCAAGGTCTGGCGATACTTGCGGAAATCCATCCCCAGATACTCCGGCACGGACGTCTGCACAATCACTCCGTTCGTATCGCAAATGTGGATTTCGTCCGCCTCCACCTTGCGGAGCATTCGCTCCATCTGCTCGTCCGTCAGCTTCAAGTCCATCGGCGTCATACCGGCCGCCTTCCACGCCTTGTCGAGCATCTTGCGGTCGGAGGTCTTCGTCAGCGCGCTGCGAAGCTGCTCCCGATTGGACTTCATTACCGTGTGCTTCATTACTTCGATACTCGTGGTCTGGCCGATCCAGACCGCGATCACCGCGAGCGGCAACGCCACCAGGAACACTCTCAGGAGGTTCCGCCACATCAGCTGATTGAGTTTCATGCGCTTGGTTCCCACTTCAACGCTCCCTGATGATCATATCCCACACTCGTTCGTAAAGCGACTGGATGTCCGGTCGGTCGGGGAAGCCCAAAAGAAGCTGTCCCTTGGCCAGCACTTCGCTCGAGGGAATGAGAAACTTCTTGAACTCGGGGTCGAGCGCCTCGATGGCGGGAGCCACGGGCATCGCGCTGGTAATATACTCCATATTCAACTTGGCGACATTTGGATCGGAATAGAGAAACTCGATAAACGCATACGCCAAATCGTCGTTCCAGCAGCCGGAGGATATCACCAATTCCGTGCAGGAGAAGGAATAGCCCTCCTTCGGATAGACGAAAGCGACGTTCCGCTGCGGCGGAATCTCGCCATCGCCGAAAATGGCCTGGACCGCGCACTGATCGTATCCCTGTCCGATCCAGATGCGCTCCGCCGGAACCTCGAACTTGTAGTCCTCGCAATCCCAGTGATGCACGTTCGGAATCCACTGCTTGATCTGCTCGCCCGCGGCGATGATCTCCGCTTCGTTCGTCGAGTTCAGCGAATGGCCCTGATACATAAGCGCCGCGCCGATCACTTCGCGCATATCGTTCAAGAGGGAGATTCGACCCTTGAAGGCGGGATTGCCCAGAACCGCCCAGGACGCGAAGTCGACTCCGCGCGGGATGCAGTTGGTCGCGCAAAAAAGCCCCGTGCCCGAAGTCGCGTACGGAACGCCGTATTGCATTTCCGGATCCTCCTCGATTACGCGAGCGAAACCGGGATGGAAATTCCTCTTCACGCTCGGGCACCGCTTGTGATCGATCGGAACGATCATTCCCTCCTTGCTCATCTGCTGAATGACGTAGGTGGACGGCACGATGATATCGTAGGCGCCGCATCCGTCTTCGCGCAACTTGGAAATCATCTCCTCGTTGTTGTCGAATAGCGTAACTTCGATGGTGCAGTCGTACTTCTCCTCGAACATGGCGATTACATCCGGAGAAGTGTACTCGAGCCAAGTGTAAAGCCGCAGCACCTTGGGCTTCTCCGCGCAACCCGCGAGCATCAAGACTCCCGCCATCGCCGCTATCATCAGTTTTTTCATGATTTGCCTTTCTTCGAAGAATCTCCTTCAAGCCGAAAACGAGCGTAAGCGCAATTCGACGTGGCGCGAACCGTAATCGGAAATCGCCACGGTAAAGGACAAATTGCACGCCTTGTCGCAACTGCGCCGAAACTCCTCGATTTTGTCGCCACCGCCCCACTGTACGCATCTTAAGGGGCATTCCGCAAGACCGATCGAGAGGTGTCTGCCGTCGGCGCCCAAGGTGCGCAAATCGGCGATATGCACGTTCTTGAAGCCGAAAATCGGTTCGGGATTGCCCTCGCCAAACGGCTCGAACTTTCCGATGTTCTCCGCCAATTCCAAGTCGACGTCCGTCGGCTCCAGCCAAAGCTCGACCTCGTCGAACTCCCCGCTTTTCGAGAGACCGAGCTTCATCGACGCGGTATAATCGCACAAGAGCTTTCTAAACTCGTCGATCTTCCCCTCCGCGACCGAAAGCCCACCCGCCGCCGCGTGTCCGCCGAAGCGTTCGAGAACCGCACTGCAAGCGACGAACGCATCGCGCAAATTAAAGCCGGCCGGTGCGCGCGCCGAACCGTGGTCACCGACGATTACGCAAACCGGCGAGGGCTTTTCCAGCCGCTCGAGAACGCGCGAAGCGACGATTCCCGCAACTCCCGGATGGCCGTTCGGCAAGTCGATGACCTGCGCCGGAGCTCCCGGCACGATCTTCGCCATCGCCTCGTCAGTCATTCCCTGCTCGATGGTCTTGCGTTCGAGATTGCGCAAGTCGACGATGCGCGCGAGTTCGCGGGCGATGTCGCGATCGGACGTCAGGACGAGTTCCAGCGCCTCCATGCCGGATTTGACTCGACCGGCGGCGTTGATGCGCGGACCCAGCATAAAGGCAAAGTCCCGCGCGGTAATCGCGGTGGAGCCGACGCGCGCGGCGCGGTCGTAAAGCTCGCGCAACCCGAGCGGCGCCAAAGCGCGAAAACGCTTAAGCGCCTCCGCGACCAAAATTCGATTTTGCCCTCTAACCGGCATAATGTCCGTAACCGTGGCGAGTCCGGCCAGAACGAGCAGCGGACCGCCGATGCTGCCGCCGGAGTAAAGTCCGCGAGCCTCGGCTTCGGAAATCACGCGATTCGCCAAGAGGAAGGCGACGCCCGCGCCGCACAAGTCCTTGAATTCGTCGGGCGAGGCGACCTTGGGATTCACAATCGCCGTCGCCGCCGGCAACTCGTCTCCCGGCAAGTGGTGGTCGGTCACGACCACCCTTATGTCCTCGGATTCCAGCGCGCCGATTTCCTCGATCGCGTTGATGCCGTTATCGACGGTTACGATCAGTCCGACGCCGGGAGTGTCCGCGAACATTCGCTTGATCGCCTCCAGCGTCATGCCGTAGCCCTCGCTCAAGCGCTCCGGCAAAAACGGCGTCACCTTCGCGCCGGGGATCGCGCCGATCGCCCGAGTCATGATCGCCGTCGCGCAAACCCCGTCGCAATCGTAATCGCCGAAGACCACGATTTCCTTCTTCGCCTCCACGGCGTCGAGAATCGCCGCCGACGCCTCGATGACGCCAGGCAAACCTTCCGGCTTCGCGAGCTCGGAAACCGACGGATGGTAGAATCTCTCCTCGTCCTCGGCGGCGATGCCGCGGGCGGCGAGCAACCGCTGAATTATCTCACTTTGTGACACCAGCCGTGCTTGTCCTTGATGATTCCGTACTGGATGCCCTGCACGGTATCGTAGAGTTTCTGTAGCGTCGGATGGACGACGTCGGGGCTGGAGACCTTGATGACCTCCTTGCCGCGGGTAATCTCCCACACCGGCGTAATGACGACGGCGGTGCCGAGCGCCGCCACCGCCTCGAACTTCTTCAGTTCCGAGTAGGCGACCGGACGGCATTCGACCTTGATCCCGAGATCCTTGGCGCAGGTCTTGAGCGACATGTTCGTCACCGACGGCAACACCGAACAGCTGTCGGGAGTTACGTACTTGCCGTCCTTGGTGATCGCCGCGAAGTTGGAAGTAGCGAATTCCTCGATGTACTTGTGGGTCTTCGCGTCGAGATAAAGCTCGACCGGCCAGCCCTCGTGCTTCGCCTTCTCGTGCGCGAAGATGCCCGCGGCGTAGTTGCCGCCGACCTTGACGTCGCCCATGCCGTGAGGCGCGGCGCGATCCCAATCGTCGAAGATGATCGCGCGCACCGGCTTGATCCCGCCCTTGTAGTACGCGCCAACCGGCATCACCATAATCATGAACGTATATTCCTTCGCCGGAGCGACGCCGATTTGCGGACCCGTGCCGATGAGCAGCGGACGCAGATAAAGCGAACCGCCCGAGCCGAACGGCGGGACGTACTCGGAGTTCTTCCGAACCGCCAGTTCGCACGCTTCGAGGAACATCTTGATCGGCACCGGCGGCATCACGCACCGCTCCGCCGTGCGATACATGCGCTTGGCGTTCTCCTCCGGACGGAAAATCGCGATCTTGCCGCTCTTCTGACGAAACGCCTTGATGCCTTCGAAGCATTCCTGGCCGTAATGCAGGCAGGCCGCGCCGATGTGCATCGTGATCCACGGATCCTTGACGAACTTGGGGCTCGACCACTTGCCGTTCTTCCAGGTGTAGCGAACATGGCAGTTGACGTCGGAAAAGCCGAAACCGAACTTTTCCCACTTCACGCCCTTCTTGGGTTGCTTGATCATTTTACCAACTCCTTGTTTTCATTTGCGATTGACGTTGTTTGTACCAATAAACGTAAATGTCGTAAAGTCGCTCGTCGCGCTGGACTTTTCCCTGCAACGTCTCGGAATCGATTCTCAGCGCCTGCTCGAAGCTGGCAGCCGCCGCCGATTTGCGCGCAAGCCGCCACTGGACGAGCGCGAGATCGATCCACGCCTCGACGTCGCCGCGCGGATTGACTCGCAAGTACTTGTTCAGGCACTTCTCCGCCTCGACGTCGATGTGCGCATCCGCCAGCATCAGGGAAAGCGCCTGCAGATGAGCGGCGTCGGAGAACTTGTCCACCAGTCGCCTTGCGATCTGCCCCGCGTCGCCGATTCGCCCGAGTTCGTACTCGCATCGCGCCAACCGAAATTCGTCGTCGTCCGAAAGCACGCCTTGCGCACGCTTGCGTTCGAGCGTCGCGAGCTCCCCTTTGAGGCGGCGCAGCTTTACAACGTACATCCGTAAAGTACCGGCGCGACGATTTCGCGGATCGATCGAGTCGGTGTAGTCCATCAGTTCCAACGCGACGTCGTACTTGCCGAACGGCAAAAGCGACTCCTGAGCATAGCGGAACGTCGCCTCCGGCGAAGCGGGATAGAGAATCATTGCCTCGCGAAACGCCTGCGCGCTCTCGGAATAGCGAGCGCGATTGTTGTAGAGCCCGGCGAGCGCGGCGCGCAACTTGGAAAACGACTTCTGCCCCGCGAAATCGCGCCGATAGTTCGGATCGGCGACGAGCCGTCGAAAATACCAGTCCCAGAAGTCCGCGTCCTTCTCCGCCGTCAAATCGTCGTACGGCGACTTCTCGGCGTTGAGCTTCATGATAAGTCCGTGTGGCGAAAGATACGGATACATCCACGGAATGACGTAGCTCTCCTCGACGTAGAACGAATGCTTGAACCGATCGTGGTCGAACATCATCTTCGAAAGAATGCCGTTGATTTCCATGACGCCGAGCGCGCCAGTAACTTGCACGCGCCCGTTTTCGATCTTAAGGTCGCCATTCGCCTGCCGAACGCCGCGTTGCACTTCGTCAACATAGACGTCGAACGCCTCGGCGCCGTCCTCCTTCGCCGGAATCCAAATCTCGTCGCCGTAGAGATCGCGCTGAACCGACATGTAGGTGTCGTCGGCAAGCGCGTTTTGGGTAATGAGATAGACGTCGGGGCGGAAATCGGCCGCGTAAATCATGTAGGTCGGGACGAAACGCCCGGGATCGGTGCCGCCGAAGAAAATCGAGAACTCGTCCATCGCCGGCGGATATTCGGGGTCGGGCAACGGTTCCTCGTCGGCGACGAGTTGCTCGTTAATCGCCTTCGCGCCGTCGAGCTGATACGCGCCGAACTGCCAGCCGAAGGTGTGGCCGTTTTGCTCCGCGCCGCCAAGCTCGAAAACGAGCCGGTCGTCGACGTAGTTCTGGACAATCGGGCAAACGCCGGCGACCAGAACAATCGCAATCGCGAACAACGCCGCCGGAATCCACCGCCGAACGAACACGCCGACGAACAAAAGCCCGTAACCGATCCAAAGCGCGATCATCGCGTGGGAGGATATGAACTTCACCTTTTGGATGAAGCCGTCCTGCACATCGCCCTTCACGTTGGCGAGCAGAATCAAAAGCCCCGACATCATCAAAAAGCAAACGACCGCGGGAATCATCCACTGCCAAAACGCCTTGCGGTTCTCCTTTTTCACCAACCAATGCCCGGCCGCGAACGGCACGAGCGCAAACGGCACGAGGAAGTCCGTGAACTGCATCATCACATCGCCGAAGTAGTTCGACATCTGCTTGCCCATGAACTCGAAAAACGCCTTGACCGACGGGAAGCTCGGCAGGCCGATCGCCTCGTACTGCCCGCGCTGAATCGCATGTTTAAAGCCCTCCCAAGTCCTCGGATAGCCCCAGTTCATCGGCGGGTTGCGAAGATCCGAGACAATCGGCATATAGACGTAGAACGACGCTCCGAGTTGCGCGAAGAAGGCGGCGCCGGCGACGCTCCGACCGTTGGGCAAGGTCGCCCAGGCGAGCAAGAGCAAAATGAAATTCCAGACAATCGGCCAAATGAAATACCACGACGAGGGATGGGTAAGCCCGTTGAGCGCGCCGTGACGCAGAAGGATGAAAGCTGCAATATGCAAGCCCGCGACCGGAATCGCGAAGGCAAGCCCCTTCTTGACGCGCAGACAAAGACCGAAGAGAATCGCCAAAAGCGTCACGAACACGACCGTGGACTTGAACCACGGATACTTCGGCCCCGTGTAGCCGGCGTCGCCCGCAATCGGCACAAGCGCCGCGCAAACAATCGCCAACGCCGCGCCAATCGCGGAGACGAGAAGCGCCTTGCGGTATTCACGTTCGCCCGAGTCGTCCAACGCCGCCGCCATCGCGGCGATTACCGACACCCCGACGAAAAACGCGATAAGCACGTAGCGAATCGGTTCGACGAGCGGCGCCGTTTCGAGCGAGACGCCGCTCCACGTCGTCTTGGACGCGAAAACCGTTCCCGCCAGCAAAACGAGCGCAACCGAAAGCCCGCCGATTACGTACATCGTCTTTCGCGCCTTTTCCCGCGAACCGCGATTCGCGAGGACGATTGCCGCGAACATGGCGACGAGCAAACCGGCGAGGGCGATAAAGACGAGCGGTTCGGAGGGCGTCGTCGCCGTGGCGAGCGGAGCGTGCTTGTTGATCGCATCCGCTTGCATCGTCGCGTCGGCGCGCACCAACTGGCCGATTTGCAGAAGTTGGCAGACGAGCGCGACCGGAATAAGATAGATGAAAACGTCGCGGAACATTCCGAGATTCTTCACCGCCATGATAATCGCCAGGGGGACGATGGCGAAAAGCAGCACCTGATAATTCGTAAGCCCAAGCCCGAACACAAACGCCGCGAACCAGAGAATCTTGTCCGACGGGCGACGCATCCAGCGATAGGAAAGCAAGAACACCCACATCAAAAAGAGCGCGTTGAGCGAATAGACCTCGACAATCGTCGATTGCGACCACTCAACCGGCGAAAACGCGAAAGTAAGCGCCCCGCCGACGCCGCCGCCGAAGCTCAGATAGCCGATCGTCCGATCGTTCTCTCCGCCGACGAAATCCCGCCCCGAGCGGCAAATCAGCATCGCCGTACAGCCCGCGGCAAACGCGCCGAAGGTCGCGGAGCAGAGACTGACCGCCCAAGCCGGAGTCGGGTGGCCCATATAGGTAACCCAGAAAAACGCCTTGCAGAAAATCCACGAGCAAAACGTCCAGAACGGATATCCCGGCGGATGGGGAACGCCCAAGCTCGCCGCCGCCGTCGCCAGCTCTCCGGAATCCTCCAAACCGACCGAGGGCCCCAGCGTCGCGAAATAAACCGCCGCCGTCGCCAAGGTGGCGGTCCAAAAAGCCGCCCAGTCGAGTCGGGAAAAGAATCCTTCTTTCATGAGAAGGATATTATATCACAAAAGCGAGCCCAGCTTCATCGAATGGGACGCTTTCAAAAGCACCAAATCGCCTGCGGAGACGTCCGCGCGAAAGCGTTTCGCGAGCCGCGACAGGTCCTTGTAGACGAGATGGCAAAGGCATTGCGACGAAAGTTCCCCGACTCCGATTACCAAATCGATTCCAAGCTTCATCGCATGCGCGAATACCCTACGATGCAATTCGAGCGCGTTTTCCCCGAGCTCGAACATGTCGCCCAAGACCGCGATGCGACGACTCGCGCAAGGCGTCGCGACAAAAGCATTAAGCGCCGCGATCATCGAATCGGGATTGGCGTTGTAGGTGTCGTCGATGAAAGTCGCGCCCCACTTTTCGACTTTCCGCCACCTCGACCCCGGCAAGGCGAAGCCCGAGAGCGCCGCGCGCGCCTGATCGCGGCTCACCCCGAAGCTTTCCGCCACCGCATACGCAAGGCAGGCGTTGGCGACGTTGTGATCGCCGACAAGCACCCCTTGAAGCGCCTCGCGCATCCACTCCGCGCGAGTATCGACCGTCCCCGGCAGATATTCCCCGTATTTCGACGAAAAGCCGGTTTTCGCGCGTTTTAGCAGCGTTCCCTTCTCCTCGGCGATGCCTTCGCGAGTCTTGAAGAATTCGAGATGCGCCGTACCGACGTTGGTAACGACGCCGACGTCGGGCTCGGCGATGTCGCAAAGCGCCGCGATTTCGCCGGGATGGTTGGAGCCCATCTCCAAAACGAGAAAATCCGCCTCGTCAGGGCAATTCAAAATCGTAAGCGGCAAACCGATGTGATTGTTGAAATTGCCCTCGGTGGCGTAAGCGAAACCCGCCTCGGAAAGAAACGCCTTGAGAAGTTCCTTGGTCGTCGTCTTGCCGGCGCTGCCGGTTACGCCCACGACCTTCACCTTCAATTTACGGCGCCTTTCGTGCGCGCGCTTTTGCAGCTCCTCGAGTCCCTCGATGATCTCGGTCGCACCCGCCGCGAGCGCTTGCGGGATGAAATCGCGCCCGTCGATCTTCTCGCCTTTGAGCGCGACGAAACCGTAGCCCGGTCGAACTTCCCGGCTGTCGAATACGTATCTCACGCGACTCCCCGCTCGGAAGCGCGATAGAAGGCGACGAGTTTTTTAACTTCCTCGGTCGGCTCGACCTCGGATTCGACCTTGTCGAGCGCCTGCGTGCGATTGAGCCCATCGCGATATATGAGGCGATGCGCTTCCTTGAGCGATTGAATCGATTCCTTGGCGAAACCGCGCCGCGTAAGCCCGACGACGTTCACGCCGACTACCTTCATCGATCCCTCGACCATGTCGCAAAGCATATACGGCGGAACGTCCTGACGAATCTTCACCATGCCGCCGACCATCGCGTGAGTGCCGACGGTGCAGAACTGGTGGGAAGCCGAGCAACCGCCGACGATCGCGTAGTCCTCGAGATGGACGTCGCCCGCGAGCTGCACCGAATTCGAGCAGATGACGTGGTTCCCGAGAATGACCCCGTGCGCGGCGTGGCAGTAGCACATGAAAAGGCAATCGCTGCCGATGATCGTCTTCTCGCCGTCGGCCGTTCCGAGATGCACCGTCGCAAACTCGCGAATTACCGTCCGGTCGCCGATTTCCACGTAACTCGTCGAGCCTTCGCGGTACTTGAGATCCTGAGTCTTCATGCCGATAAGCGCGTAAGGAAATATCTGGCACATCGAGCCGATTGAAGTGTGGCCATCCAAAATCGCGCCCTGTTGAATTCGAGTGCCGTCGCCGATTTTCACGTCCTTGCCGATATGCGCGTAGGGGCCGATTTCGACGTCCGCGCCGAGCACAGCTCCGTCTTCCACAACCGCCGTAGGATGGATTTTCGCCATATTTCCTGTTCTCCTTAAAGATGTTTGCGAACGAGATACGCCGCCAAGACAAAGCAAATCGCAACCGGCAGCCAAATCAGGTATTCCGGATGCAAGTTGAAGTTCTTCTGCAACGACAGCATCATGATGACGACGAGGTAGTAGCCGAGCGACACCGCAAGCGAAATCGCCATGCCAATCGACGATTCGCGGCGTTGCGAACGAATGCCGAGCGGAATTCCGACCAGCACAAAGCAAATCGAAGCCATCGCGAAAACGAACCGCTTGGAAAATTCGACCTTGGTGGAGCAAAGCTCGCGCTTCGCGAGATTCTTCGCCGAGCCTTTGAGGTTGCTCGAACCCGCGCTCAATTCCACCGCCCGCCGTTCGCGAGCGATCTCCTCGACGAGCGGGAAAAAACGCATATCCTTCGTCCGCGGAACGTATTTGCCGACATCCAGAACGTCATTTAACGTATAGACGAAGCGATTGAAGCGCGCCATGGTCGGATGCTTTTCGTCGAGCGGGTCCACGGTCATCCGATAAAGTTCGAGTCGAATGTCGCGTCCGTCCTGAATGACGAGCGCCTTGTCGGCGGTGATAAGCCGATCAACGGCGGAATTCGAGTAGTCGAGCGCGACGACGTCGTAAAGCCAGTTGCCCTCCTTCGACCCGAAGTAAAGCTTTACCTTCGGAAAGTCGTCGATCACCCTTCCCGGCTCGAGAACGCTCAACCCCGCGCCGACCGAAACGCGCTCCTTGAGCGTACGCCGGATGAAATGCCCGCGCGGCACGACTTCGTTGTTCACGAAAACGCCCAGCAGCGTGCAAAAGATCGCAAAGAGAATGGGCCACTTCATCACCGCGACGAGGTGAATCCCGCAAGCGCGCATCGCCGCGATCTCGCTATCGGCGGAGAGCCGCGAGAAAACGAGAATCGAGCTTACCAGCAAGGCGAGCGGTATCGACCACTGCAACGTCTCGGGAAGCGACACCATGCAGAACTCGCCCACGAGCGACATCGGCACCCCTTCCATGATGTAACCGACGATCTGCACGAACAGCCCGATCGTCAGCACGAAACTCAAGACGAGGAACGCGAGAACGAAGCTCGACAGGAACGAGCCGAAAACGTATCTCTCGATCGTCTTCAAAACTTCAATACGAAATAGTTCTTCTTTCCGCTCCGCAAAACGGCTACGCCGTCCCTGACGTCGGTTTCGGCGAAAATGCGCTTGTCGTCGATCTTCGCGTCGTTGAGCGAAAGCCCGCCTTGCGCCGCCATTCGCCGCGCTTCGCCGTTCGACTTGAACATTCCCGCCGCCGCCGCAACCGCAAAGACGGACTTGCCGACGCAATCGGAAAGCGCGACCTTGGCGCTCGGCACGTTCTCCGCCTTGGCGACGTCGGAGGCGCTCTTTTTCGCGTAAAGCGCCTCGGTCGCCGCCTGCGCCGCCTTAAGCCCCGTCTCGCCGTGCACCAGTAAAGTCAGTTCCTCGGCGAGCGCCTTCTGGGGAATGCGCGCTTCGGGGTGCGCCTTCATCTCCGCTTCGAGCGCGGCGATCTCCTCCAGGGACTTCATCGAAAAGACCTTGAGGTAGCGAATCACATCGGCGTCGGCGGCGCGAAGGAAATACTGGTACCAGTCGAACACGCTCGTCATTTCGCCGTTCAAAAAGAGCGCGTTGCCCTCGCTCTTGCCGAACTTCCGGCCCGACGAGTCCAAAAGCAGCGGGAACGTGAGCCCGTAGGCGGTTTCGCCGCGCATACGATGGACGAGATCCGTGCCGGCGGTGATGTTGCCCCACTGATCGGCGCCGCCGACTTCGAGCCGGCAGCCGTAGTTGTCGTAAAGATGCAGAAAGTCGTTGCCCTGGAGAATCTGGTAGGAGAACTCGGTGAAGGTAAGCGCGCCCTCGCTCGCTTCGAGCCGTTTCTTGACCGACTCCTTCGCAAGCATCTGCGGTACGCGGAAGTTAATCGCGATATCGCGCAAGAATTCGATTGCGCTCGTTCCCTTGTACCAGTCGTAGTTGTCGACGAGCGTCGCCGCGTTGGGTCCGTCGAAATCGAGGATGCGCGCGAGGTTCTCGCGAATCCCCGCCTTGTTCGCCGCGACTTGCTCGACCGTGAGCATGTTTCGCTCGGCGCTTTTGCCCGACGGGTCGCCGATAAGTCCCGTCGCGCCGCCGACGAGCGCAATCACCTTGTGGCCCGCTTGCTGGAAGCGCTTCAAGACGATAATGGAAACGAGATTTCCCGCTTGCAGCGAACGCGCCGAGGGATCGAACCCGCAATACACCGTAGTAGGACGATCAAGCGCCTTTTCAATTTCCGGATCGGTTAGCGCCTCGACAAGTCCGCGCGCCTTCAGTTCGTCAAGTAGTTTCATGGGGTATATTATACCATAACCAGGAGACTCCCGACCAAATTGCACGTCCCGTTCCGACGTAGGCGTCGAGCGAACGGCGAACGAGCGAGCCGCCCAATTCGGCGAACGAAAGGTTTGTCGTCGTCGCGAGCCAAACGAGAACGATCGCAACATTGACGAGGAAAATCACCGTCCAGGAAAAAAGCCGTCCGTAAAGCTTCACGTCGGGTTGGCGAACGGTCAGCGTTTCGATTGTAAAAAGGACGTGGAACGCCCAGGTAAAACCGATCAAGAACATCCACAGGGGCAAAAACGGCAGCGGCCTCAAAAAAGCGTAGGTAATGAGCGCGGCGACGATTACCACGAAAGTGTAGAACGGGAAGAAGTACGGCGCGAGCGTAATAAGAACATTGGACTTGGTAAGCCGGACGCTACCGCCAGATTCCGAAACCTTGACGTCGCTCGGCATCGCTCCGAACATAACGCCCCAAAGCGCGTGAGTAAGCTCGTGACCGAGGACGTACGCCTTTACCGGATGACTCAGCGCCGCCCAGCACATCGCAAACGCCGCGATCCCGCCGAGAAGCGAAATCGATTCCACGCTCACGCCGTCCGCCGAACCGGTCGCCGAGACGATTGCGTCGACGAAACTACGCCCAAACGCCCAGCAAAGCGGCAAAAGCCCGATTCCCAGGAGAAAGCGCAGGAAGTTCGCCATCATCCAATCAATCCTCGAATACGAACACCAATTCGCCCGGGAATACCCGCCGATTCTGCCGGGCAATGGCTTCCACGAAATCGGGATCGCTGCGAAAACGATTCTGCTTCTCGGCAAGCGCGGCGATTTCCCGCTTTTTTTGCTCGATTTGCGCCTTTAACTCCGCCTCTTGGTGCTTAAGCGACTGGCACCGACGATACCCGGGAAGCGCAAGTAGCGCCCCGCCTACGATTATGAGCAAGATCAGCGAATAGGTGAAAATCCGCAAAAACCGGTTATTGAAGCTCTCGTCCATGGCGAGAATTATAGCAAAATTCTCATCACCAAAACATTGACTTTTGCAAAAAATATGAGATACTATACGCCCGTTCGCTTAGTAAAAGAAGGAAGGAAGCTCAAAATGAAGACCAAAACCGTAAAGAAGTGCGCGGCCAAGAAGGCCCCCGCCAAGAAGACTGCGGCCAAGAAGGCCCCTGCGAAAAAGGCCGTTGCCAAGAAGTCCGTGACTTTCACGATTCACGCCGACAAGGGTCAGAAGGTTTATCTCGCCGGAACGTTCAACGACTGGAATCCGACCGCGAAGAAGATGACTTTCAAAAACGGCGTCTATTCGACCTCGCTCAAGCTCGCCGCCGGCAGCTACCAGTACAAGTTCGTGATCAACGGAACTTGGTGCGCCGATCCCGAGAACGCGAATTCGGTCGCCAACGACCAGGGCACGTTCAACAGCGTCGTCGACGTCAAGTAAATCAAGCCTTCCGGCGAACGAAAAAAAACGCGCGCTCCAAACGGGCGCGCGTTTTCATTTACCGCTTCCGCCGTATCTTGGCGGTTATCTTGGAAGCGCCGAGGTTCTTAAGCCCTAAAAGGAGCAGAATCTTACCGAGGAAATGGCGCGACTCCGCCTTGACCGAGACGATCTCGATCCCCTCCTTCTCGCAAAGTGCGCGGAAATCCTTTAGCGTTATGCAATGGATGTTCGGCGTATCGTACCACTCGAACGGCAACTGCTTCGAAACCGGCAACCTTCCGGTGAACGCGAGTGTGAGCCGAATGCGGTAGGCGGCGAAGTTCGGGAAGGTGACGATCGCCTCGTCGGCGATGCGCAAGGCCTCGTGCAAAAGGCCGCGCGGATTCTTCACCTCCTGTAAAGTGTCGGAGACGATCGCGGTGTCGTAGTGCGCGTCGGGAACGCATTCGATTCCGTTTTCGTCGACATCGTCGAAAATCATGTCGTGCCCGGCGGCGATCGCCTCCTCGTAGCGTTCGACGTCGAGCTCGATGCCGTCGCCGAGAACGTTCTTCTTCTCCCGAAGGACATCGAGCAACGTTCCGTCTCCGCAACCGATGTCGACGACGTGCGCGTTCTTCTTCACCATCTTCACGATCTTCGCGTAAAGCCGCTCCTGCCACTTCAGAACCTTCACCGGCCGCTCCGAAATAAAGCCACCGACGATCTTCGAAAGATGGGCGATGTCGGTCAAAAACGAATCGTGACCCGTGCCGCTTTCGAGGTGGCAGTAGGAAACGCGCTTCCCGGCGCGCATTAGCGAAGAAACGATTTCCTTCGATTGCCACGCCGGAAAGAGAATGTCGTTCGCGTAGGAGCAAACGAGCATACGCGCCTTCACGCGCGCGAACGCCGCGTCGAGCGAGCCGAACCGGTCGCAAGGATCGTAAAGATCCATCGACCGCGTGATATGCAAGTAGCTGTTGGCATCGAAGCGGTCGAGGAATTTCCTCGCCTGATAATCCAAATAGCTTTCGACCTGAAAATAGGTCTTGAAAAGCCGATCGCGCTCCGCTTTCTCTTCCGCCGGCGCGTTCACGAAGTTTTCCTGCTTGGCGCGGTGGAACTTCCGCTCCAGAAGCTCGCGCGAAAGGTAGGTGACGTGGGCGAGCTGGCGCGCCGAGGCGAGTCCGTCGCGCGGGCCCTTGCCGTCGCCTTCGAGATAGTAGTCGCCGCCGTTCCACTTCGGATCGTAGGTGATGGAGTTGCGGCTCATGACGCTGAAAGCGACCGCTTGCGTGTTCAAGGCGGCGCTCGTTGCGATGAGGCAGACCTTGTCCATTTCGTCGGGATAGCGGGTAATCCAGTTCACGACCTGAATTCCGCCGTAGCTGCCGCCGATCAAGACCGCGAGACGCCTGACGCCGAGTTCTTTCAAGAGCATCCGATAGACATCCACCGCGTCGTCGAAACTGTACTGCGGAAAATGCGAACCGTAGGGCTTGCCGGTATCGGGATTGATGGACATGGGACCCGTCGTTCCGCTGCAGCCGCCGATCACGTTCGCGCAAATGACATGATAGCGATTGGTGTCGATCGCCCTTCCCGGCCCGATCATCCCCTCCCACCAACCGCTCGGTTCGGTCTCGCCCGGCCGAATGCCCGCGACATGGGCGTCGCCGGTGAGCGCGTGGCAAATGTAGATGACGTTGTCTTCGCGAATCGGCGCGCCGCATTCCTCGTAGGCGACCTCGACTTCCCTCAAAACGCCGCCGTAGGCGAGCTTAAGCCCGCCCTCGGGAAGATGCAGCTTGCACTTCTTGAGCTCTACGACCCCGACGCCCGCCATTACTGTTGCCCCGTGAAGAGTTGGTTGGATGCGTAGTACGGGTCGGAGGTGAATCGGCAGCCGAGTCGCCTTAAGCCCGCCTCGTCGCCAGGAGTGACGATGTGGGTCATGTGGACTTCGCAGCCCCGAAGCTCCGAAAGCTTCTCCATCGCGATTTGCGCGGCGGGATTGGAAGTCGAGGAAATCGCCAGCCCAATCAGCGCCTCGTCCAGGTTGAGCGAGGTGTAGCCGACCTTGAGGATGTCCTGCTTCATGTGGGCGATGGACTGGATGATGTTCGGCCCGATGAGCGGAATCTGGGAGGGAATTCCGGAAAGCGTCTTCACCGCGTTCATGACCATCGCCGCCGCCGCGTGCATTTCATCGGAGTTGCGACCGGTGACGACGCGCCCGTCCTTGAGCTGAATCGCCGCGCCGGAGACGATCGTCCCGCCCGCCTTGCCCTTGCCTTGGATGTGGGCGGCCTCGGCGCTTTGACGCGCCGCCTCGACGACGACGCGATCCTCGGTCTTGAGGCCCAGCGAATCCATAAGCTCTTTCGCGCGTTCGACCATCGAACGGTCGGTCGCGCCCTCGGCGAACGCGCACTGGTAGCGCAAAAACCTCCGAATCACCTCCTGGCAGGAGGCGTTTCTGACGATCTCGTCGTCAACGATGCCGAATCCTATGCGATTGACGCCCATGTCGGTCGGCGAACGATAAGGGCAAGTCCCCTTCGTCATCTTCCGCCAAATCGCCGCCAACAGCGGAAACGCATCGACGTCGCGATTGTAATTCACCGCCTCCACGCCGTACGCATCCTTGTGGTACGGGTCGATCATATTCTTGTCGTTGAGATCGATGGTCGCCGCTTCGTAGGCGATGTTGAGCGGGTGATCCAAGGGAAGATTCCAAACCGGGAACGACTCGAATTTCGAATAACCCGCCTGATTGCCCATGCGATACTCGTGGTAAATCTGGGCGAGGCAAGTCGCGAACTTGCCCGAGCCCGGCCCCGGCGCGGTAACGACGACGATGGGCTTTTCGGTGCGGACGTATTCGTTCTTGCCGTAACCCATATCGGAAACGATGGTATCCACGTCGGCGGGATAGCCCGCGGTCTTGTAGTGGTAATAAACCCTTACGCCCCGCCGTTCGAGCTTGGCGCGGAATTGCTGGACGGCGACTTGCTCCTGATAACGGGTAATCACCACTCCGCGCACCGTAAGCCCGAGCGACCGCAAGTCATCAATCAGCTTCAGCGCATCGTCGGCGTAGGAAATTCCGAAATCGGCGCGCATTTTCTTGCGCTCGATATCGCCGGAATAGAGGCAGAGAATTACCTCGGCCTGATCCTTTAACGTCTGCAAAAGCCGAAGCTTGACGTTCGGATCGTATCCGGGTAGGCACCGCGCGGCGTGGAAGTCGTTCATCAACTTTCCGCCGAACTCCAAATAAAGCCTTCCGTACTTGCCGGCGCGACGGCGAATTTCCTCCGACTGTTCCTTCAGGTACTTTTCGTTGTCGAAGCCGACCCTCACGAATTAAGCTCCTTCAAAATGGCGGCGATCTTCTCCTTGCACTTCCCGCAGCCGCCTCCCGCCTTGGTAAAATTCGTGACTTCCTCGACCGTAGTGAGCGAGTTTTCGGCGATGACGCGCCGAACCTCGTTCTCCGAAACGTTGTAGCACGTGCAAAGCATCGTGTCCTCGAGATTGCGGTCGGTGTTCTCGCCGGTCTCGTAGTTCTTGATCGCCGCCTCCATCGCCTCGCGGCCCATAACGCTGCAATGCATCTTCTGCGGCGGAAGCCCGCCCAGATAATCGGCGATTTCCTTGTTGGTGATCTTGCGAGCCTCGTCGAGAGTCTTGCCAATTACCATTTCCGTAAGCGCCGACGAGCTTGCGATCGCGCTCGCGCACCCGAAAGTCTTGAATTTCGCCTCGGCAATCTTGCCGTCCGCGCCCAGCTTGAACTGGAACTGCAAAGCATCGCCGCAAGCGAGCGAACCCACAGTCGCCGACCCGTCGGGAGCGGCGATTTCACCAACATTCCGCGGGTTGCGGAAGTGGTCCATCATCTTCTCGCTGTAATTCCACATAACGGTGGACTATTATATCATAATTTGTCCACCTTCTCGCCACGTTTCTTCGGATTGTACGAGAAGTATTTCAGTCCTTCCACTTCATGCGGATGGTCGCTTTCGCCTTCGATCGGCACAAACGTACCGATCCACTTCCAGCCGCCCTTCTTGGGCAAGGTCATCTTGACGTGGTTAACGCCCTTGACGAGATGAATCTTGGTCGGCGGACGATACCAGTAGTCCTCGTCCACCAGCGGCTGCTCCTTCGGGTTGCCGCCCACTCCGGGATGCGTCCACTTCGGCGGCTCGATTGGCTTGCCATTGAGCTCGATGGTCGCGCCGTGCTTGTTCCATTGGCCTATCTTCGGCGTCGGCGCGTCGCGGCTCCTGCCGTCCGAGCGCGAGAACCCGGTCATTCCGATCCACGCACCGCAATCGATTTCCCTCGGCGAAGCGATCCACGTCTCCAAGACAACCGTTCCATCGTTGCGCTTCACATAGCCCGAATCGAACCAGAAATGCTTCGGATACACGGTCGCGTGGGCGATGTCGCGGGCGATTTCCGCGCCCGTTTCGTCGGTCATCCGCCAACGCATCCCCGTTTGGGCGACGTAAGTGAACGGATGGCGCAAGTCCTTCAAAACCTTGTCGCGCTGGGCGAGCGTGCGCCGCTCGAGATCGACCGCCAACTCGAAACGCGGATCGTCGGGAAACGGCAAGCGCGCGATCAAATCCGCATCGTCCTTCTCCCGTCCGCGCCAAAACGCATCCGACAAGAGCACGATCGCGGCGTAGCCCGAGCTCATCCGAATCATGTCCTCGTTGTCGCCAATCGCGTCGTCGTGCCAAATGCAGGCAATGGCGCCGAGCTGTTCGCTTTCGTCGCCCCAACGACACGGTTTTTGATAGGCCGCTATCGGCAACAACTCCTCGGCGTCAACGTGATTGATGTAATAACTGCGCTGGGAATCGAGGTAAGGACACTTGTCGCCGCGCGGATCGACCGCGCCCATCCAAAGTTGTTTCATATCCTGCCCCGGCAAACGCAAACCCGGCGACCAACCCATCAGCTCTCGGCCATTCGCCTTGACCCGCCCCGCCCAATGGTCGAGATGGGTCTGCGGAACCTTCTCGCCTTTCTCGCGCGCCTCGTCGGTGCCAAGATGGATAATCGGCATATCCTCGGCGGGAACGAGCGAGCAAAGCTCGTCGATGAGCTCGCCCAATATCTTCTTCGCTTCCTCGGTCGCCAGCGTCTTGAAGTCGAACGCCTTGCGAAAAGCGAGCGTATGTCCGGGCATGTCGAGCTCGGGAATGACCGTAACGCCGCGCTTCTTCGCATAGGCGACGAGCTCCTTGAATTCGGCTTGGGTGTAGTACTTGCCGACATTGCGCGAAAACGCCTCCTTGCGTTGCAACTGCGGATACTTTTTCGATTCGAGTCGCCAACCGTAGTTGTCCACGATGTGCCAGTGGAAGACGTTGTATTTGTAGCGCGCGAGCTGGTCGATTACATCCTTAAGCGAAGAAAGCTCCTGAAAGTTACGCCCGCAATCGAGCAAGAGTCCGCGATACTTGAAGCGCGGCCAGTCCTGAATTATGCAATCGGGGAGCTTCTTTCCCTCCGCGAGGCGTTTAAGTTGCCACAGCGTCGCCTTGGCGTAGCGCTTGCCTTCTTCGTCGCGGGCGCGAATCTTCGCCTCGCCATTACGAATGGTGAGAACATAAGCGCCGGGCGAGACCCGTTCTTTTAGCGTTGCCGACGTCGAGCGATAAACCTCCATCGGCCGCGGCATCAACTCGTCGAGGCAATCGGCCTTAAGCGCCGAGCCCAAGAAAAGCAGCAAGGGGACGACAAGCAGTCGTCCCCTCCGTAGATAAGCGTTAGTCATTGACGCTTACGAAGCGGCTTCGTCGCCGTAACCCTTCGACTTAAGGTACTCGACGACCTTGCCGACGGTGGTGAGTTTCTCGGCGTCCTCTTCGGGAATCGCCGCACCAAATTCCTCTTCGAACGCCATGATGAGTTCGACGCTGTCAAGCGAATCCGCACCGAGGTCGTCGATGAACGACGCTTCCGGGGTAACCTGCTCGGCGTTCACACCCAACTGCTCGACAATAATGTCTTTCACGCGATCTTCAAGCTTTCCTGCCATAATCTGTTCAACTCCTTTGTTGTTGATGCGTATATTGTATCAAATTTATCGCCTACTGCGCAAGGGGGATAATATCAATGGCGCTAACATTAAAACAAATAGCCAGAAATTTCGACTATTTCATGCCAAAATGCACTTTTGGAAGTGCATCCAAGCACTTGAAGATTTCCACCCATGCACTTTTGGAAGTGCATCCATGCACTCGACAAAGTCCTTGTATGCACTTTCCTGCGTCCATAGTAGCACTTTCAAAAGTGCATGGGTGGACTTTCGGCTATCTTTTTGCGCTTTAGCGCCCACTACGTTCCGAAGTGACGCTATAATGTGGTTACGATTATCCGCGTTCCGCGCGATGTAGGCGATACGACCACTTCCTCGGCAGTGGCCGGTATCAGCACCGATTCTCCCGTCTCGGCGAGGTCGGTCCGACCGGAAAGGACGAAAAGCGCGAAAAACGTCGTGCCGTCCGGCTTGATGACGAGCGGCTCGTCGAGCGCGAGCGAACGCACGGAGAAAAACGGCGTCGCGAGCGATCCCGAATGAATGACTCTCGCCGGCGGAAGATCGTAATCGAGCGTCTTGAAGAATTCCTCCACGCGAAGCGGACGGTGCTCGTCGTCGTCGCGATCCCAATCGTAGAAGCGATAGGTCGTGTCGCTCGCCTGCTGCACCTCGTAGACGAAACACCCGCCTCCAATCGCGTGCGGCATTCCTCCCGGGACGCACATCATATCCCCTTCGCTCACGACGAACGGATTCATCTGGTCGAGAAGTATCGCGCCCGCTTCGACGATTTCCCTCAATTCCCGCTCCTCGAAACGGTGCTTCAGCCCCGCGTAAATCGCCGCGCCCGGAAACGCCTTGATGACGTACCACGCCTCGGTCTTGGGCTCGCCGCCCGTCAGCAGCGCGCTCTTTTCGCTCGGATGAATCTGCAAGCTGAGCGGCCACCTCGCGTCCACGAGCTTAAAAAGGAGCGGGAACTTCTCCGTAGTCGGCGACTTCGTCCCCACGAGCCCAAGCCCAAGTTCGCGAACGAGCTCGTCCAGCGTGCGACCTTGGTACGGTCCGTCCTTGACGACGCTCATTCCGAAGCGATGACCCGAAATCTCCCAACTCTCCGAACAGACTTGCGGCACGTCCGTGCGACCGAAGTATCGCGCGATCTCCCGCCCGCCCCAAGGCGCGGAGGAATAGATGTGGTTGAATCTAAGCGCGGTGCGTTGCATACCACAAAACTCCGATAGTTGCCAAGATCGACGGAAGACCCAAGAGGAAGAACGGCCAAAGCGGAAAGCTTTCGTGCTCGGGACGCGGCCATCTATCCAAAACCTTGACGACGCAAACATCCTTGGAAAGCATTGATAGCGGCACGACCAAGCCAGTGCGCACCATTTCGGCGACTTGAGGCTGCTTGAGTTCTTCTCCCGAGACGAGAGTAAGCGACATATTCGCTTTTGTTTCGCGTTCACGCTCGACATTCACCGGTGCGCAGTAAAGCCGGTCGATGCGCGCAAGATCACACGCGCCGACGAAAATCAGCGCTCCGACGAGCGTGGGAACGAAGGGCTTTTTCAAGCTCAGCAAACTCTCCGCGCCGAACGCGGCGAGCACCACCACGGAAAACTCGACGAGATGGTACCATTTCACCGGACAACGGATAAGGTCGCCGAACGGCAAGGCGAAGACGAGTCGGTAGGCGAAGGCGAAATATCGACCGTACGAAAGCGAAAGGAATGCCGCAATCGCGACGAGGAAGAATATCCGGTCGGCGCGACCCTTCGCCCGAGGGAGAAACGCTCCGACGACGCCGAGAAAAGCCAGAATTACGGTAACGACTCCGAGATAGAGCGAGTGTTGGCGGTAGTTGCCGGTCTTCGCGTTCAGCGGCCGCCCCAACGCGCCCCTATAGGGCCGAACGCCGTTTTTCCTTCCGAGCGCGAGCACGAACGGACAGCTGGTGTCTCCGTTTAGTCGCGGGCAAATCGCCTCCAGCGTTTCCGATGGCGGCAAGGACCAATTGGTCACGAACTCCCAGCGCTTTTCGCTTTCGCTCGCCGAATCGGAAGTGATGTTCTCGCCGCGCTCGATCTGCGCCTTGCGGCTATCGAGCGCGCCGCCGAATAGAACCGTGCGGAAATTGGGCAGCCCGATCAGGACGAACGTCGCAAGCGCGACAAGCGCGCCCTTCCACGGAAAGACTTTGAGCGCAAGCGCGCGATAGACGAAATAAACGGCGGTAAAGACGGTAAAGAGTAGCCAAAGATCCTGTTGATTAAAGCTCCCCCACGCAATCGTCGCTCCCGACATAAGCCAATGGCGCAAGCGATTTCCCTTAAGCGCGCGATCGACGAAACCGAACGCGAAAACGCCGTAGGTCATCCATTGAAACCACCCGTAATGCCCCGCCGAATAGAGCGTGCACCAGTAACCCGAAAACGCGAGCAACAATCCCGCGCCGTAGGACGCGATTAAAGAAAGCGACCTCCCGCGACAAAAGTACGCCATCCCAAGCGCCGCGAAGTAGAGCGCGAGCGCGAACTTGAGCTCCTGCCAGAAATAGGGCGAAATCAGATAGTTCGTAAGGTCGCCGGGAATGAACCTCCCGTCGCGCAAAAGCGAACGCAAGGCCTCGGGAATATGATACGGAGAGTGGACGATCGCCGCGTCGGGCATCACCGGCGCGAACGAAATCGACCACGTTCCCCAAAAAACGAACGCCACGAGCCCCGCGAAAATCGCGGAGAAGGCGAGAAACGAAGCCGTCTCCGGCTTAAGTCGCATCAGCCGATCGAGCCGAGCGCGATTAGCGCGAACACCATCGCGAAAATCGCCACCGTTTCGACGATGCCGAGCGCCGCGAGATAGTTGGTAAAGCCCTGATTGGTCTCCGCCTGCGCATCGCACGCCGCCGCGCCCGCACGTCCCTGAAAGAGCGCCGAAAGCCCGATCGCAAGACCCGCGAAAATACCCGCGACGAGAACCGGCAGTCCCGCGCCGGCGGAGGCGGATTCGACCTTGCCGAGCATGATGAACATAAGAATCATTCCGTACAGCGTCTGGGTAATCGGCGCACCGACGAAGGAGAGAAGAAGGAACGGCGCGGGCTTGTTCGCCGCGTAACACTTCTTCCACGCCCCCACCGCGGCCGAAGCGGCGAAGCCCGTACCGAACGCCGAACCTGCGGCGCTGAGACCCAAGCAGGCGATCGCGCCCGCGACAATCATGTATGCATCCATCGTTTTACTCCTTTGCTTTTTTGAACGGTTTGAAAGCGTAGCCGGCCCAGCTCACGCCCTTGTGGTTGGAAAATTCAAGCGTGTTGAGCCGCACCGCGTGAACGAGAATCGAAAGTCCCGCCATCGCCAAATTAAGCGCGTGGCCGACGACGAGAATCGCCGCCATCGCGAGCGTCATCAGTGCCCTCAAGTACCATGCGTCATCGCCAGAAAGAAGCCCCGTCGCCATCGAGTTGAAGTTCTCGGCGACCTTGACCGAGGCGAGCCCGACCGCAAAGAGACGCACGTAGGAAATGATGTCGCCAAGCGCGCTCATGATGTTCAAGGGCAGCATCCCGAGTTCAGCTCCGCGAGTTTTGAGCTCGTTTATCTTCACCGTAAAGCCGAATACGAGCGCGAGCGAAACCCCGAACATCCAAAACGCCCAAGTTGGAATCGACGGGAAGATGCCGACGATGGAATTGGTGACGAAATACATGAATAGCAATACTCCCGCCCAACCGAACTCGGCGAGGCAAGTAAAGTCGTTCAGTTTGCAAACGCCGTTCCAAACACGCGCAAGCATAAGGTGGGAAACGCCAATGGTGAAACAAAGGAGCATCATGTTGTGATAACTCGGATCGGCGAGCCACTTTACCGTCGGCCAATCGGCGCAAGCGGGAATCGCCGCGCCGAACCAGGTATTGGAAAGAACTCCCCAAAGAATCGTCGCGCTCGAAAATACGGTCAGGAGAATAAACCACGCCTTCGGGAGCTTCTTCCGCATCGCCAGCGTCCCCAAGAGGAAGATCGCACCGTACGCGCCGTCGCCGACGAGCATCGCGAAGAAAAGCGAGAAGTAGCAGAGGAACGGCACCGACACGTCGGCTTCGACGTAGGCGGGGGAGATTCCGAGCCCTTCGAAAAGCGCCTTCACCGGACGGAAAAGCTTCGGCGGCTCGATGAGCGTCGGCGGAATTTCACCCGCGCTCGGATCGCGCAGCAAGGTTCCCCACCCTTCCGCGCGCGCCGCCTCGACGAACTTCGCCTCCGCAGGACGCGGAAGCCAGCCGGAGACGACGACGATTTCGCCGTGATCGGCGATAATCGACTTCGCCTGCTCGAACGCCATGCGGTCCGCCAAGAGCGGATAGCGCTTCAAGATGAACTTCTCGTCCGAACCCGCGATCTTCGACTCGTCGATCGCGAGTCGATTGCGAAGGCGCGCGAGCTTTTCCCGCATGCGGCTTAGACGCATTTCGGGGAGCTTTTCGGGAAGGCGCTCGGCGAGCTCCGCGACTCCCGCGTCCAACAGCTTCCGAGCGAGCGCGGGATCGAAGTCGCCGTAAGGTTCGTAACGCTTGATCTCGCGTTCGAGCCGCTCGATCTCCGTCTTCAGCGTTGCGCCGTCGACGGCCAGCGCGAGCACGTCCTCGACCGAACGCTCGTGAAGATTGACATTATCCTCCCTGTCGCGCAACTTGAGAATGAGACGCACCGCCCTCTCCGCTTCCTCGATTCGCGCAAAAGCCGAGTTCACTCCCTCGCCGCTCGCGCCGCCGAAATCGAGATGCACCGCGCCGAGCGCGCGCAACTTCTCGAGCGTCGCTTCCTTCTCCGAGGCGAGGCAGACGAGGTCGAGATGGAGCATTCGAACGATCACGCCGCTTCCTCCTCGTTCGCGCCAGTGCGCGACTTCGCGATCTTCCCGCGGGTAACCGCCGCCGTCTGCTCGTCGCCGAGCGCGATCTTGATTACGCGAATCGCCTCCTTGCAAGCGGGAATTTTCACCTTCTCGAAAAGGTTGACGCGCTGCGAGGCCTGTTGCAGTTCGATCTCCACGAGTCGCTTCTGCTCCTCGTAGATCGCGCGTTCGCACTGCAGCGAAAGGATCTCGGTCGTCGTCTTCACCGCCTCGTCCGTCCACGCGGGCGTCGCCCAGGGATCAATCTCCTTCACCTCGGTGTCAATCGCCTCGAAAGTCGGAATCGCGACTCCCGCGATATTCGCCATTCCCGTGCGAACGTCCTTAACCTTAACCAAGCCCGCGATAAGTTCCTCGTTGGTCGCGAAAAGCCCCACCCACTCGTCGAGCGCCGAACGAACCGCGCGTTCCTTACGCGAGGTTTCCTCGGCCTTGGCCGTGATTTGCGCGATTTCGCCTTGCAACTGCTGCTTTTTCAGGAGCAACATCGGCAAAAACCGCTGAAAGCGCTTCAGCGCGTCGGTTTGGGCCTTGAGTTCGGTCTTAGTTAACTTGACCTTGGTCATTGTCTTGGATTATATCATATTTTCGCGAGTCGCTGCTCGGCGAAAGCCTTCGCCTGCCGGTAGATGCGATTAAGCTCGGCGAGGCACTTCACGCTCCCGCGCCAGAACGGCACTGGCCCGAGTCGCTTCAAAACGGGAGAATCGATTTTCACGGCAAAAGTTCCTCCATCTCGACGCCTCTTAGTTCCAAAAGCGTAAGCGGACGTCGCGCCACTTCCTCGCCGAGCACGATCAAAACCGCGCTCACGTGCTTGCAGGGATTCGCGTAATCGGGGCAGCTACAAGACGTAGTCATGTCGTACTTGCCCTTTTCGAGTCGACCGCCCGGGAAAAGTTCGTAGCCATGATGCCGGAAAACAAGTTCGATATCCGTCGGCAGATCTCCGGCCAAAAGCCGCGCCACGGTCATCGGCTCGCGCTTCAATTCCTCGATTATCCGTTTCCTCGCATCGCCCTCGGGTTCGCGAAAGTCGAGGGCGATCTCGTAAGGCCGCTCGCGCGTTCCCACTACCGCCGCCTCGACGTGCGGCCCGCGAAGCTCCAGCTTCACCACCTGTCCGCTCATCGCGTAGTTGCGTCCGCGTCCCGTACGCCCGCCGCTGGCCATGCCTTCGACGATTTCCAGCCACCGGCGATGCCACCAGACGCGCGAAGCGCCGGAGCGCGACTCCTGAGTGCGGATGCCGGCGGCGAAACGCGGAATGCGCAAGGGATATTTCTTCCTACTCATCGAGTTTCGCCGCCTCCAGCCATTCCGCCTCGGAGATCACCGAATCGGAAAGTTTCGATTTTCTGACGAGGATCTCGTCGACGTGCTCTTCGATCGTTCCCTCGGTAATCATCAAGTGGACGAGCACGTCCTTCTTCTGGCCGATGCGATGGGCGCGATCGGTCGCCTGGTTCTCGACGGCGGGGTTCCACCAGCGATCGAAGTGGATGACGTGAGTCGCCTTGACGAGATTGAGTCCGAAGCCGCCCGCGCGCAGCGAAAGGATGAAGGCGTTCGCCTTCCGCGCGTTGAACTCGCGAATTTGCGCTTCGCGTTCGCCCGCGCCGAGCGCGCCGTGCAAAAACGGGAAACGCCGTCCGAAGCGCTTCGCGAGCTCCGTCTGCAGATATTCGCCCACCTTGGCGTATTGGGTGAAGACGAGCGCGGATTCGCCGTTTTCGAAAATCGACTCCAGAAGTTCCACAAGCCGTTCGAACTTGCCGGCGCCGTCGCAAATGAGCTTCAGCTTGGTGATCAGCGCGAAAACGTCGCCCGGCGAGCGTTCGAGCGCGCGGAAGTCGGCGAGCGCCGATTCGTATTCCGCGCGCGCTTCGGCGGTGAGCGCGCAATACTCCCGCGTTTCGCGCTTCTCGCCGATTTCGGCGGCGATGGCCTTGTCGGTCTTGAGCCGCCGCAGAACGAACGGCTCGAGCGCGTGGCGAAGCCGACGACCGACCGCGGAAGCGGGATTTTCCGCGAGCGGCCTAACGAAGCGTTTGCGAAAGTCCTCGAAGTCGCCCAGAAGTCCGGGATTGAGGAAGTTTTCGAGCGACCAGACGTCGGCGAGCGAATTCTCGATCGGCGTACCCGTAAGCGCGATGCGCATCGGCGGCGAAAGCGCGCCGAGCGCACGGGCGGCCTGAGTATCGCGATTCTTGATCGTCTGCGCCTCGTCCACGACGAGCGCATCCCACTTCGTCTCCGCGAAAAGCCGGTAATCGCGCACCAGCAAATTGTAGCTCGTTATGACGACATCGCTCGATTGCGCTTCGCGCCGAAAACCGCTTTCCAGATGTCGCGTGTCGCCGTGATGAACGTAAACTTTGATTTTCGGCGCGAATGCGCGGAACTCGTGCCGCCAGTTGGCGAGCAGCGTAAGCGGCGCGACGACCAGCGTCTTGAAGGCGCGATTTTTTGCAAGCTCGCCGGTGACAAAACCGATAGTCTCGATCGTCTTACCGAGGCCCATGTCGTCCGCCAGCAGCGCGCCGAAACCGTTTTCCGCGAGAAACCGAAGCCAGGCGACGCCGCGCTTCTGGTAGTCGCGCAACTCGCCGACGAAACCCTTTCCCGCCGCGCCATCCGGAAACTCCCCGCCGCCCATGCGCAGGCGATGCACCAGCGAGCGCAAATACCCGCTCGCCTTAAGCCGCTCGACCTCGATTTCGCCGATGTGGCCGATTCCCAGCGCGAAGGTGATTACGCTCGCGTCCTTGCCGACGCCCTTCTCGATCGCCCGCAACGCCGCTTTGAGGATTCCGCGATCGACTTCGATCCAACGGTCGCGAAAATATACGAGGCTCGAGCCCTGGTCGAGCAGGAAGCGAATTTCGGCGGCGCTCGCGATCTCGCCCGCGATTTTGATCTCGACCTTGAACTTTTTGGGAACTTCGATTTTCCCCTCGGCGATGACGTCGGCGGTAACTTTCGCCGAAAGCTCGACCCCCTTTACTCCGTATCCGGCGGCGGCGAGCTCGCGCGCTTCGCTTCGGACGAACGACTCGGCCTCGACGTGAGTTAGCGACAGCGCAAGTCGTTTCGAGCTTCCCGCCTTGCGCCGCATTCCCCGCAGTCGATCGCAAACGAACGTCGATTGACCGAGCGCCTTGAGCGCACGGCGGGAAGTCGGCGCGGCGCACTCGATGGCGAAGGAATCGGGCTTGGCAACGAACTCGAAAACGAGTGAAGCGCGCGCCTCCGCGTCCTCGCGCGCGTTTCCGCTCCACTCCTCCAGCTCCTCGGCGAACTCGGCGCATTCCGTCTCGTCCCAAACGACGAGGCCGGTGCGGCTTTTGAGCGCCATCATCCACGCATCGTGCAGCGTTTCGTGATTCTCATCCTCCGCGTCCTCGGTAAGCCGACTCATCACCGCCGTGCGCACGAATTCGTCCACCCAATCGTTATCGACGCCGATGGCACGCCAGCGGGCGTGCCATCCGTCGTCTTCCCTGACGAGGACGGGATAATATTTCCCGTCCGCAACCAGTCTCAGCGCCTCAAGCTGTTTCGGGCTTTTCCGCATCGTTTTCGCCGGCGACTTCGCCGAGCGTCTTCGTCCCCGAGAGTAGCGCGACCACCTGTTGCTGAACCTCGGCGAGATTCTCGAGCCGAATCCGCGGATCGAGAATGACGAACGTATCGCCCTGCTTGCGATCTTCGTAGACGCGGCGAATCGTTCCGTCCTCCAGTTCCTTCCGGTCGCGTTCGACGAGAATCTTCGAGCGCTCCAGCATAACCGCAAGCACGTAGACGACGTTCTTCATCGCCGGATCGTCCATCGTCACCAACTGGCGCAAGAGCTCGCCCGCGTCTTCCTTCTTGAGCGGTTCGCTCTTCGCTTCCTTGACCGGGGCGAAATAGACGCCATCCCATTGCGAAAACGGTTCCCAATCGCGTTCCGCCGCCTTCCAGCACTCGGGATGGCAATCGAAACGCTCGTATCCGCCCTGCACTTCCTTGAGCGCGCTTATGACCGGCGCCTTGTCCGCGAGCGGACGCTGGCAGATCGTGCAAATGTGACCGCGCGAGCGGATGTTCCATTCCTGCGACATGTTCTTTTCCTTATTTTCTCGTTACGCGCTCCACGCGGCTGCCGAGCGAGCATATTATATCATAAGCGTGCGTCCCCTTGAGCGCCGCCCAGTCGTCGGGAGTGATCGAGTCCTTTCCGCACTTGCCGAAACAAACGACCTCGTCCCCCGCCTTGGCGTTTTTCGCGTTCGAGACGTCCACCGTCGTGTAGTCCATCGAAATTCGCCCGATGATCGGACAGCGTCTGCCGCCGATGAAAACGAATCCGCGATTGCTCAAGGCGAGCGGCAATCCGTCGGCGTAGCCCGCGGAAATCGTCGCCACCCGCGTTTTCGCCTTGAGGCACCACGTACGCCCGTAGCCGAGCGTCGTGCCGGCGGGAAGCTCCCGCACTTGGGCGATGCGGGTTTTGAGCGTCAACACCGGCTCCACCTTCAGCGCCTTGCGGCCATTCGGGTCGAAGCTGCCGTGCAAGTTGATGCCGGTGCGCACCATCGTGAACGGCACGCGCGCGGTTTCCGGAAAGTTGTTGATCGCGTCCGAAGCGGCCATGTGCACCTTCTTGAACGCGATGCCGTCCTTTTTCAAGTCGGCCAAGAGACGCTTGAACACCTTGATCTGCCGCGCGGTAAACGGGTCTTCGGGCGCATACGCCATCGCGCAATGGGTGAAGATTCCCTCGCAATCGAGATTTTCGAGCGCGATCGCCTCGCGCACGACCTTCGGCGCATCCTCCGCCGGAATCCCGAGTCGACCCATGCCGGTATCGATCTTGAAGTGGACTTTCGCCCGCTTCTTCGCCCGAGCCGCCGCCGCGTCGATTAGGCGCGCAGTTTTACCGTCGATAATCGGCAAGGTCACTCCCGCTTTCACCATCGCGAAAATCTCGTCGGGAAGGACGCTGGAGAGTATCTGCACCTCCGCCTTGTCGCCCAGCACCTTCTTGAGCTCCAGCGCCTCGAACGGTTCGGCGACGCCGAACGCGCGGCATCCGGCCTTGAAAAGCGCCTTCGCGTAGGCGGCGACGCCGAGCCCGTAGGCGTTCGCCTTGAGAACGCAAAGGACTTTCGCTGGCCGGACGTGCGCGGCGATGCGCCGGTAGTTCCGCACCAGTGCCGCCAAATCGATTTCCACCGTTACTCTGCGTTTCATCTTGTTTTCACCGTCCAAGTCCTGCCGCACATGTGGCAAGTGACGTCGATCTTTTCCGGCAATTCGGCGCGTTCCTTTTCCCCGAGCGCGCTTAAGGTGGCGAGCGCGCGCTCCGGCGAGCAACGGCAGGCGAACTTAAGCGGCGTCGTCCGCTTCAATTCGGCGCGTTCGAGTCCGAGTTTGCCGAGCAAATTGCGCGAAGAAACCGCGAGCGAATCGAACTTCACGCCCAACACTCCGGTATCCTTGCCGTCGGGCATTTCCTCGACCAAAATCCCGCGCGCATACGCGACTTCCACTTCGTCGGAAACCGCCGCTTCAAGCTGAATCGTCGCCTTGCGCTGCAGGGAACCGGCGAGGTAGCAATCGAGCGAAGTCGAAATCGCCTGCGAGATTATCCGTCCGGGAACGGAGCGCGTGACTTGCAGCTGTCTTTCGCCAACCACCTTCTTTTCGTTCGGCTTGCCCATGCCGTCGAATTCGTCCAAAATCTTCTTCTCGGTGTAACCGCGCAACGCGCCGTCCGAGGTGCATTCCACGTTGAAGCCGCCGAGCGGACCCTTGCACTTCATCTGGATGATGAGCGTTTCGTCCTTTTCCGAGGTCTCGCCGCCCAAAAGCGCCGCCGCCGCCAGCGCCTTGGCGAGGAAGTACGCGCTCGTCGGACCCGCGAGATGACCGCGCGCGAGTTCCTGCGCGGCATCGGTAACGTCCACTATCGAAACCGCAACCTTCTTGTCCGAGTCAAACCACTCTTCGCGACAGTTCTTCATGATTTAGAAAAAGATTTGCGCCCCCGCGGAAAGCGAATAGAGCATCTCCGTCTCGCCGTCCACGCCGAGCGTCGCGTCGGCGTCGAAACGAAGCGAGCAGTTCTCCGTCAGATGAAAGTACGCGCCGAGCCCCGCCCTGGGCCCGCTTTGATTCGCGTCGTCGCCCAGCCAGCACCGCGCACCGACGGTGAAAAACGGATCGAACCGCTCGTAGCCCCACCAATGCCAAAGCGCGTCCGCGCCGAAACCGGTGGATTTTCCGAGCCACGCCGCCTCGCCTTCGAGCGACCAGAGCTCGCCTAGGTAATAGCCGAACCGCGCTCCCGCGCCGACACCGTGATCGATGCGCGAGCCGCCTTGCGGCAATACCGTCGCCACCTCGCCCGCCAGATACCAGCGACTAAAGCCGTCGTCCGCAAAAGCTCCGACGGCGAATATGACGCAAACGATGGCGAGAAGTCGCCTCACCGCTTTTCCTTTTCCTTCCCGGTCATCCACTTGGCAGTATCGGTTTCGCCGTAATCGACCGTGCCGTCGTCCTGAACCGCCGGCGCGTAGCGTACGGCGACGTTGACGATTTTCGGGCGCTCCGTTCCGGTAGCGGTTATTCTTACGCGGTCGGACTTCGTCTCCTCGAAGCGCGCGATTCGCCGATAAGTGGCGGTGCGACCTTCGGCGAGTGTCTTCCACTTGCCCTCGACCATCGCCTCGATCTTCCAGCTCGTGACTAACTGGCCCATGCTCAAATCCTCGCCGAAGTCGACGGCGTTGAACTTCACCGTCCCCGCAAGCCGGAGATCGACGTAGGTGGTTTTGTCCTTGCCGCCGGTGGCGACGTTCGCGCCCTTGGCGAAGTCGCACGCCTCGAACGCGCGTACGTAATCGCCGAACTCCTTGAGCCGCTTCACGTCGTCATCGCAAATCCGCCCTTCCTTGTCCGGAGCGATGCCCCAGTTGAGAACCGCGCCGTGTCCAACCGAGTTGAAATAGCTTTCGGTCATCTGCTTGAGCGACTTCGGGTGCTGGTTGCCGTGGAAGAACCACCCTCCGCGAAGCGGCGTATCCGCTTCCGGCGGCATAAAGTACATCTTTCCGTCCTCGCCTTTGCGATCATAGTTCCAATCCTCCGGCGACTGTCCGCGTTCGTTGCCGCACCACGCGACCGAATTGACTCCATGTCCGCCGAACGCCACCGCCATCGGATGCTTATCAATGAGATTTTTCAGTAAGCGCGGCTTTTGGTAATACTTCTCACCATTGGGAAGCGAACGCTTCTCGCCCTTGCCGCCATTGGCTCCCCCATACCAGCCGTCGCCTCCGTTCGCGCCATCCAGCCAAATTTCGCAAATGTCGCCGTAGTTGGTCAAAAGATCCTCCCACTGCGCGTGGAAGTATTCGACGTAGGCGTCGCTCGCGTAGCTCGCCTGATGGCGATCCCACGGCGAAAGGTAAACGCCGAACGCGAGCCCCTCTTTTTTGCAAGCCCGCGAAAGCGCTCTTACAACATTCGCCTTTTTAAATTTGCCCGGAATTGCCGCAGTTGAATAATCTTGATTAAGCTCAGACGGCCAAAGGCAAAATCCATCGTGATGCTTAGCGACCAACACGACCGACTTTATCCCACCGTCTTTCATCGCCTTGACCCATTGCGCCGGATCTAATTTCGTGGGTTGTACGATTGCGGGATCGGCGTTACCAAAGCCCCACTCCTGTCCGGTGTAGGTGTTGGGTCCCCAGTGGACAATCGCCATAATGCCGCGCTTGAGGTATTCCTCGTGCGCCTTGGACATGGGAATCGCGCCCCAAGCGGAATTGGCGAGCGCGACGAGAGCGAAGACAATCGAAATGGTATTTTTCATAACAAGCGAAGTTTACCAAATATCAGACGATAATTCCACCGCCGACAACCTCGTCGCCACGATAGAAAACCGCGCTCTGCCCGGGCGCGACGCCGGCGATCCCCTCCGCAAGGAGCCGCGGTTCGCCCGCGCTCCGCACTTTCACCGGCAACGACTTGTCGACGACTCCCACCGTATCGCGCAGTTCCAAGTCGCACCGAATCGCCTCGTCCTTAAAGCCCACCACCACCTCGTTGGTCATAGGGCGAATCCCCACTACGTAATACGGCGTTCCGCCGCCGATTCCAAGTCCCTTGCGCTTGCCGATGGTGTAGTTCCAATATCCTTGGTGCTTGCCGAGCACCTTGCCCGAGGTGCTGACGATATTGCCCTCGCGCGCCGACGCACCGACGAACGCGGCGACGTCGCCGCCGCAGAAATCCTGACTATCCTCCTTTTCGGCGACGACAAAACCCGCTTCGGCGGCGATATGCCTCACCTCGTTCTTTTCGAGCTCGCCCAGCGGGAAAAGCGTACGCGCGAGCGTTTCCGGCGAAACGCGGTAGAGGAAATAACTTTGGTCTTTCGTGCGATCCTTCGCGCGGAAAAGCCGGCCTTCCGAGAGCCGCGCGTAGTGGCCGGTCGCGAAACGCTCGCACCCGAGCGAAAACGCCGCCTTCGGCAAGAGGCCGAATTTCACAAACTCGTTGCACCGAACGCAGGGGTGCGGCGTCTCGCCGCCGAGATAGGAATTGCGCAAATAATCGCAAACGAGGCGCTTCCAATCCTCGGCGAAATCGAAAACCGCGAGCTCCACGCCCAGCTTTTTCGCAACCTTGCGCGTTTCGGCGAGCGCCTCCGCCTCGCCTTCCCTTCCCAGCGTCATCGTCACGCCGACGACTTCGTCGCCCCGCGCCTTTAAAAGCAGCGCGGCAACCGTAGAATCGACGCCGCCCGAAAGTCCTACCGCGACCTTCATTCGAAAAGCCAAGTCGAAAGATACCGCTCGCCGGTATCCGGCAACAGAACGACGAGGTTCTTGTTCGCCCACTCGTCGCGCTTCGCAATGTCGAGTGCCGCCCGCATCGCCGCGCCCGAAGTGATTCCGCAAAGAATTCCTTCCTTCGCGCCAAGCGCACGCGCCGTCTCGCCCGCGTCTTCGTCCGAAACGCACACGACTTCGTCGATCAATGAACGATCGAGGACGGACGGCACGAAATTCGCGCCGATGCCCTGCAACTTGTGCGGTCCCGAAACTCCTTGGGAAAGCAGCGGACTTGATTTCGGCTCGACGGCGAAAAGCTTCACCGCCGGATTCTTAGAGCGAAGGAACCGCCCGACTCCGGTCAGCGTTCCGCCCGTCCCCACGCCCGCGATGAACGCGTCCACCTTCCCGTCCAAATCGCGCCAAATCTCCGGTCCCGTAGTCCGTTCGTGCGCCGAGGGATTCGCGGGGTTGTCGAATTGTCCGGGGACGAACGCGCCGGAAATGGAACGTTGCAATTCCTCGGTCTTTTTTAGGCACCCCTTCATTCCCTCCGCGCCAGGAGTCAGCACGACCTCGGCTCCGTAGGCGGCGGCGAGTCGACGACGCTCGACGCTCATCGTATCGGGCATTACGAGAATAAGGTGGTAGTCCTTAACCGCCGAGGCGAGCGCGAGCCCGACGCCGGTATTGCCGCTCGTCGGCTCGATGATGGTCGCACCCTTTTTCAGCTTGCCCTCGCGCTCCGCCGCCTCAATCATCGCGATGGCGACGCGATCCTTGGCGCTGCCGCCGGGGTTGAACGACTCCACCTTGGCGAAAACGCGGGCCTTCGTTGGATTGAGCTTCGCCGAGATTTCGACGAGCGGGGTATTGCCTATCGTTTCGAGAATGCCTTTAACCACGAAAGCTCCCTTCTCCGCATTCGGTTGTAATCGGCTACGCTAAGATCGTCCGCGCCGGAAAGATGATCCATGCCGTGCGCCACGTAGAGCAGCAACTCCTTCGCTGGCGACCAGCCTCGACGCTTCGGCGCGGATGCGCGCGCCCGCTCGACATTAACGTAAAGTTCGCCGTAGACTCCCTCCGCCTCGCCGGGCATCGCGTCGTAGCGTTGGGTGATGACATCGGTCGGCCCTTTCGCGCCGTTGATCGCCGCGTGAACCTCGGCCGAGAACTCGTCGTCCTGCAAAACGACGGCGACTTCCCGAAAAGGAACGCCGACGCGCGCCGAACTCGCCTCGGCGAACGCTCTCGCCGCCTTTTTCAATTCGGCGCGTTTCAGCTTCAACGCCTTCGGAAGCGCGCCCTCGACGGTGACTTGCACCTTACGCAACCGGAGTTACGCCCTTCTTGAGGATGATGTTGCCGTACTTCGCGGTTTCACCGGTGAGGACGATTGCGTACGCCTTGCGGGCGCGCTCGTAAAAAGCGTAACGCTCCATGCGCTCGATCTTGCCGTCGTAGCCGAGAGCGGCGCGATACTTCTTCTCGACTTCGGGGTCGAGCGAGTCGCCCTTCACCGCCTCCATCATAACGACCGGAGTCGCGTAGGAATCGAGCTCGAAAAGCGGAATGAGTCCCTTTAAAAGCGCATCCGCGCCCAATCCGTCGGCGCGCATCACTATCGCTCCGTCGCGCCCGAAATAGTGCGCCGGAAAGTGGGCGTCCGAAAAGACGATTTCATCGCCGTGGCCCATTTCGGCGAGAACCTTCAAAAGTTCCGGCGATACGACCGGGGAGATTCCTTTTAACATATTACTACCTTCCTTTCTTTGCTGACAAATCGGCAACTTTAGGCATCCGATTGCGCTCGCCGCGAAAGCGGATATGATGAACTCTCTTCGCGTTAACCACATTTACCCAATCGCCGCCCCGCGCATCACTTCTTCACCCTTACGTGACGCGAAAGCCCGCCCGCCGAGGTTTCGCGATACAGCGACGGCAAATCGTGCCCCGTCTCGACCATAGTCTTCACCACCGCGTCGAACGATACGAGATGCGAGCCATCGGAAATGACCGAAATCTCGCCCGCGACCAGCGCACGAGTCGCCGCGAGCGCATTGCGCTCGATGCACGGAACTTGTACCAGCCCCAAAACCGGATCGCAGGTAAGTCCGAGGAAGTGCTCGAGCCCGATTTCCGCCGCCGTTTCGCACTGGTGCGGCGAGCCACCGTGCAAATACGACGCCGCGGCCGCGGCCATCGCGCAAGCGACGCCGACCTCGCCTTGACAACCGACTTCCGCACCGGAAATGGAGCCGTTGGTCTTGACGACGTTACCGAACAGTCCGGCGACTGCGAGCGCGTGCAAAAGCTCGATTTTGGTGGGGCGCAGCGTGTCCTTGAGATATCTTAGTACCGCCGGCACCACTCCGCAACTGCCGCAAGTCGGCGCGGTCACAATCGTTCCGAGCGCGGCGTTTTCCTCGGCAACCGCGCGCGCGTAGGCGACGAGCAAACCCGTGCGCTGCATCTCGCGCTGCTGGAAACGCGCTTTCTTGTAAATCGTGCGCGCCTGACGCGGAAGATGCAACCCTCCGGGAAGCGCGCCGTCCTTGGCGAGCCCCGACGCAATCGCATCGTTCATCACATTCCACGTCTTTTCAAGATACTTCCAGATTTCCGGTCCTTCCGCCGCTTCGACCACTTGCCAAAGTTGGACTCCGTTGCGATCGCAATATCGCAAGATCTCCTTCATATTCTTGAAGGAATATACTTCGGCGGTGGCGTCGGGCTTGCCGTTTTCGCTAATCGTTCCTCCGCCGACGGAATAATATGTCCTTTCGCCGAGCTTTTCGCCGTCCTTGCCGAAGGCGGCGAGTTTCATGCCGTTCGGATGCTTGGGCAATTCCGTCTTTTCGTGCCAGCGAACGGCCGTGCGCTTTTCGCCCAACACATCCGCAATCGCCTTGTCGGTAAGATGCCCGCGCCCAGTCGCCGCAAGCGATCCGTAAAGATCGGCCTCGTATTTCGCGGCATCGGGAAACTCGACTAAAAACTTCGCGGCGGCGAAGGACGGCCCCATCGTATGACTCGAGCTCGGGCCCTTGCCAATACGAAACAATTCGGTTAGCGACTTCATTCAATGCGTATTATAGCAAAATGTGATAGAATATGCCGCGATGACCATCAAGGACATACCGTTCGTCGATCGTGCGCTCAAGCGCGAATTCAAAGCCCATCCCGCACCGATTATCGAGCTCATCGAAGCCCAGACCCACGACCCGTTCGCGGTACTCGTCGGGACGATCCTCTCCGCTCGCACCAAGGACGCTTGCACCGCGGGCGCGGTTAAACGGCTCTTCGCCGCCGGCGGCAACACGCCCAAGGGACTTGAAAAGCTTTCCATCGCCAAGCTGGAGAAGCTAATCTATCCCGTCGGCTTCTATCACGACAAGGCGCGCCACCTAAAGGCGCTCCCCAAGGTGCTGAAGGAACGCTTCGGCGGCGTTTTACCGCACACGGTGGAAGAGCTTTGCGAGCTTCCCGGAGTCGGTCGCAAGACCGCGAATCTCACAGTCGCGGTCGGCTTCGACTTGCCCGCCATTTGTGTTGACGTCCACGTTCACCGAATCTGCAATCGACTGAAACTTATTAAGACCAAAACTCCGTTCGAAACGGAGATGGCCTTAAGGAAGATTCTGCCGATTAAATACTGGAAGACGTGGAACAGCCACCTCGTCTCCTTCGGGCAGACCCGCTGTGCGCCGATCCGTCCGAAGTGCGAGGGTTGCCCGATCGCTCGCTACTGCAAAGTTTAAAGCAGATCCAGAAGATTCTCGGACTCTTGATGCGCCGCGCGCTCGGCTTCGGCGCGCTTCTCGGCTTTCGCCGCTTCCTCGGCGTTGATTCGATCAATAAGCTTCTTCGCTTCGCCGGCGCGTTCGGCGCTCAACTTTTCAGCGCGCTCCTTAAGCTCCTCGGCGCGTTCCGCATTCGCCTCGTCAACCTCCTGCGCCGCTTTGAATTCCTCGTCTTGCTTCTCCCACTCCTCGCGCTTGCGCCGCAATAATTCCTGTGCGCTTACCGGATCGGCAAGCGGACTTTCCGACCAGCCGTGGTCGTTCCAGACGCCGCTTTCGCTGAACGCCGCCTTGCGACGAATCGCCTCCGCCTGCGCCTCGTTGCCGTCGTTAAGAACATACGGCGTCATAAACACCAAAAGCTCCTTGCGAAGCTCCGAATCCTCGGTCTTGCCGAAAAGGTATCGCCCGATAATCGGAATGTCCTTCAAAATCGGAATCCCCGCGTCCACCTTGGCGATCGAGGTCTCGGTAAGTCCACCGAGAATAACCGTCTGCCGGTTTTCAAGCGCGATATCCGCCGACATCTTACGGGTGATGGTCGTATCGACGTCAACGCTGATTAGGCCCGCCTTCTCTCCGCCCTCTCCGGAAGTCCCAAGTCCACCGCTGGTCTGAATCTGCTGCTTCGCACCGAGCTGCGAATACTCTTCCTCGATTTCCAACATCACCGTGCCGTTCGGATTGATCTTCGGCGTGGTTTTGATGGTAATGCCGATTTGCTTTTGCTCGTAGTTCGGAACGGCGATGGTGCTGTAGGACGTACCCGACGAGGTGAAGCCGGTGAGCAAATAGCGCATTTGCGTCGCTTCGATGGTCGCCTCCTTGTTATCCACCGTCATCACCACCGGAGAAGCGAGATATTTCGTACGGTTGTCGCTCTTCGACGCTTCGATGACCGCGCCGAGGTTCAATTGCTTGCTGAGCGCGTAATAGCCGATTCCCGCCGGACCGCCGAAAGGAATTACCGTGTCCGCGTCGATTCCGTAATGCGCAACGTCCTTGAGCAATCCGCCGGTGGTCGTAGATCCACCGCCGCCGGCGAGTCCCTCGCGAATTTGACTCGGCGTGCCAGCGGAAATCTGATGCACCCAGTCGATACCGGTTTTGATGGTGTCTTCGAGGTTGACTTCGACTATACAAGTTTCAATCAAGACTTGCGCGAGCTTGACGTCCATCGCCTCGATAATCGAGTGGAGTACCGGCATATCGATCGCCCGCGCCATTACGATGATGCCGTTAATGCGCTTATCGGCGAGCACCGTGACATTGTCCTTGGAAAGCTCTCCCGCCTTGGACTCGCCCGAGCGCTGATTGACCGACGGCTTGGCCGCAGTCGAAGTTCCGGTCGAAAGATTGCTCTTCGTATTCGCGCCGCCGCTCTTCGCCGCCTGGTTCTGGTTGCTCTTCGACGACGACTTGGAGCTCGCGGCGTTGCCGATTAGATCGTTGATCATATCCGCGACATCCTCGGCGTCGGCGTATTTAAGGCGAATGACCTCGACCTTGACGTCGGGCGTCGTCTCGATATCCAGTTCCTTGATGACCCGATCGAAGAAGTCCATATTCGCCTGGGAAGTGACGATGACGAGCTTGTTGGAGCGCTCGTCCGCGAGAATCAGCACCTTGCCGCGAATCATTCCGCGATCGGCGTCGGAAAGCGAAGTAACGAAAGACTCGTTCGCGACCGGGGCGGCGGGCTCCGGCTGGTTCCGGTTATTGCGGCCTAAAAGCGTGCGCGGTTGCACGGGGCGGGCGGGCGCGGAAGTGTTCGCCTGCGCGCCTTGCTTTTCGAGCTCCTTCTGGCTCTCCTGAACGATCGCCTCGAGCGCGACCTTGATGTCCGAAGCCGAGGCGTTGACGATCTGCCTAACGAACACGTTCTCGGTAATCGGAGTGGAGATGTCGATTTCCCGCGCGATTTCGCGCATGCGCTTGACGTTCGACTCGGTGTCGGTTACGAGAATCTTGCCGGTGCGCTCGAAGACGTTCAAAACGCCCTTGTCGGACTTGATGCCCTCGAGCGCCTTCTGCGCCTCTTCCAAGGCGATGTTCTTAAAGGGAAACATAAGCGAAATTACCTTCTCGCTTTCGCCGAGCTCGACCTCGGAATCCATAATGAGCGGAATACCCATCTTCCGGGCGTTCTTTCCGGGAACCGCGCGCAGAAACTTCTCGCCGTAGGGCTCGAAGTGGACACCGTTCATTTCCAACACTGCCTCGATCGCCTCGATCTTGTCCTGGTCGGAAAGTTCCTGTCCTTGGCGCGGCTGCAAGGTAATCGTCGCTGTCGGAGTCTGCGGATCTTTAAGAATCGTCTTGTCGACGAGCTCGCCGTAGACCTTGAACACCATTTCAATCGGCGCGCCGTTAAATTCAATCGACCTTCCGCCGGATTCAACCGCTCCACCGGCGTTTTCCGTCGTCGTCGCGTTCTGCGCGGTAGCCGGCCGAGCGGCGGCGGGCGCGACATTACGCCGAAGTAGGCTCTGCGCCGAAGCCGCCGCGCATATCATTATCGAAAAAATCGCGATTCCGTATTTCATCTTTTACTCCTCTCGCATATAAGCGCAAGTAAGCGACAACGATCCTTTGAGATAGCCCTTCTTGTTGCTGGGCTTGAGGCTGATGGCCTTCACGTCGAACATTCCCTCGTCGGAATTTTCCAGCGCGTGCATGAACTTCACGAGCGCCTCCAGCGATCCCTCCCAGTTCTTCACCTCAATCGGCAGCTCCAGAACATCCCCCGCCTCGACTTCGTCGCCGTGGTCGATTTGGGTAATGAGCACGAGATTCTCCCTCGCAATCGACTCGACCTTGCTCATCCACGTCGTATCCGTCGCCTTGCCGTACTCGAACGTCGGCATCGCCGCCTTCTCGCTCTCGTACGCGTCGTTCCACTTGCGCTTTTCGGCGATGAGCTTCTCCTCCTTCGCGAAACGCTCGCATTCGCGGTTATAGGCCTTGGCGCTCTTTTTCCACGCGGCTTCCGAATTCATGAACCAAATGATCACGGCGATCGCGTAAAGGGCGATCATCCCGACCATCGCGAGCGCGGCCTTCTCCTTCAGTCCGAGGTTGTTCATTCCGCCGCCTCCTCGTACTTGCACTCGAGATCGAACTTCTGCTTGCCGTCCTTCTGCGAATTGAGCGCACCGAGCTTGACGACGTCAAATACCCCCATCTCCGAAAGCGAGTCCTTGAACTTGTACACCTCCGACGACGCGTCGGCGTCGCCCTTAAGCCGCAACGAGTCGTCGCGCTTGAAATCCCAAGACGAAAGCGTAATCCCCTCGGGGAGTCGATCGGAAACCGCCTTCATGATCTCGAGCGCTCCACGGGCGTGGTCGGAATAGCGTTGAACGAGCTTTACCTTCGCCTTCTTCTCCGCCACCGCCTTGTATTCGCGGTCGTGCTGGCGGCAAAGCTCCTTCATGTGGTCGGTCATGAAACCGTAGACGATCGGAACTCCGAAGAGAATCATCATCGCGAGAATCCAACCGCCGAGCGCGATTGCGAGATTCTTGACAAGCTTCGCCTTGAAGCGCGTCTCTTCGAGCACCGCACGCCAAGAATCTGGCAGCGCGTCCAGCGTCCCCGCTTCGGCGGCGCGCTGCGCCGCGCCCTTGAGCCCCGCGTCCGCGTCGAGCGTAAGGCGCCGAATCGGCGCACCAAACGTCTCCAAGGACGAAAGCTCGGTATTCTCGTCGAGCTTCGAAACGAAAATGATTTCCTTGAGCGGCCTTGCGCCGCCGAAATCCTCGGCTTCGAGCAACGAAAGCGTCGTCTCGCGCCGCAAATCGGTTAAATCGGTAATCGCCCGAATCGCGCTCGGCTCCTGATTGTCCAAAACGATCATCGTCAGGCAATCGACCGAGCGGATGAGGACGAGCCGCCGCCCGTCGCCTTCGATCTGCGGCCAAAGCCCTCTCAACTCGCCAATGGCGAGCGCGTCGATCTTGACGACGTTCAGCTTCGCCTTGTCGAGCGCCTCGGCGATATCCTCCGCGGAACTTTCAGGTAGCGCCGCCGCAATAACTATCGTCCCTTCAGCGTCCTCCCGCACTCGCTCGCAGCTAACCGCCAATGGATCGTCGGGGAATGGACACATCGCCTTTATAATCGGCGTCGCCGCCTCGACCGGATCCTCGCCCGCCGGAAGGCGCAACATCTTCACGATGAGTCGCGAAAGCGGCAACGCAAGCGTCGCCTCGCGACTCTTGGATTCGGAATCCAAAATCCGCAGTTCCCCGCCCTCGAAGGCGGCGACTTTCGCCTCATTCGACATCTTTAGATATTATAACAAAAAACCGCTTAGAATACCACCGCAACCGAAGGCGGCAGCGCTTTACGAATTCGCGCCATTTCCGCCGGCGAAAGCTTCAGGTCGCCGAGTTGCAAGCTTTTAAGCGACGCCCAAGCCGACAAATCGTCCGGCAAGCGCGTAATTTGCGTACGATTAAAGGAAAGATTCTCGAGTCCCCGCTTCTCCGCCAGCCACTTCGGAATCTCGCGAATCGGATTGTCCGATAGCTCAATATCCGTAAGCGCGGGCAAGTCCTTCAGCGTTTCCGGAACTTCGGTGAAACGGTTGTTCTTAAGATAAATTCGCCTTAAGGCGACGAGCTTCTTCAGGTCCGGAAGCGCGGAAAGCCGATTGTGATTGAGCCGAAGCCACTTAAGCTCCGTCAAATTCTCGACTCCGGCGACGCTTTCGAGCTCGTTTCGGTCGAGATTGAGATAATCCGCCTTCGGATTAATCTCGGGAATCGCCTTGAGCGCGCGCCGACTAAGATAAACGCGATTTTCGGCCGGAACCGTCTTGTAGGCCGGTTCCGGCTCGTCGAAGCAGCCCGCGACGACGATTAGCGCCGCCGCGAGCATACTGAACCGTTTAGGCATTCGCCGCGGCTGCGATGATGCCCGCGAAATCCGCCGCCTTGAGCGCCGCGCCGCCGATAAGCCCGCCGTCGATGTCCTTCTTGGCGAGCAGTTCCGCCGCGTTCGCCGGCTTCATCGATCCGCCGTACTGAATGCGGACGGTTTCCGCCGTTTCCGCGCCGACGAGCTTGGCGAGCGTCGCGCGAATGAGCGCGTGCACTTCCTGCGCCTGGTCGGGAGTCGCGGTCTTGCCGGTGCCGATCGCCCAAACCGGTTCGTAGGCGATAACCAGCTTCGCGCAATCCGCCGCCGTAATGTCCTTGAGTCCGACGTTCATCTGGCGCTCGATGACCTCGACGAGCTTGCCCGCCTCGCGCTCCTCCAGCGTCTCGCCGACGCAAACGATCGCGACGAGCCCCGCCGCAATCGCGGCGCGTGCGCGCAGATTCACCGTCTCGTCGGTTTCGCCGAAGTACTGACGACGCTCGGAGTGGCCGATGATGACGTACTTCGCGCCCGCGTCCAAAAGCATTCCCGTGGAAATCTCGCCGGTGTACGCGCCCGATTCCTTCCAGTGGCAGTTCTCCGAACCGATTTCGACCTGCGTACCCTTCGCGGCCTCGATCGCCGCCGGGACGTCGATCGCCGGCGTGCAGCACACGATATCGACCTTGCCCGCAAACGCCTTGGTCGCCTCGGCGACTCCCTTGACGAGCGCCGCGGTCTCCGACGGCTTAATGTTCATCTTCCAGTTGCCCGCGATGATTTTCTTTCTGCTCATTTTCTTTTGCCTTCCTTGAATTTGCGGTGTTTTACGCCGGCTTGTTTGAAAATGTTCTTAACGGTGTCGAGAAAAGCGTAGTCGCCGCCGTAGACGACTTCCTTGATGCCCGAGTTGATGATCAGCTTCGCGCAAGTAAGACACGGCGAGATCGTTACGTAAATTGTCGCCCCGTCGATTGCGTGGCCGTGCATCGCCGCCTGACAAATCGCGTTCTGCTCGGCGTGGACGCACAGGCACTCTTCGAGGTGCGTGCCGCTTTTCGTAGTCGCGGCGCACCTCGGACATCCTCCGGCGAAGCAATTTACGACGCCGTGGGGCGTGCCATTGTAGCCCGTCGAGAGGATGTGGCGATTGCGGACGATTACCGCCGCCACGTGCCGACGCGAGCAATTGGAGCGCGAGGCGACGACCTTCGCAATCTCCATAAAGTACTCGTCCCAGCCGGGGCGCGGATCGGCGCGTTTCATCTCAGTTCTTGTAGGTAACGACGCCCTTGCCCTTGCGGCAAACGCCGATCACGCTGTAGGGCTGATGCGCCGCCTTGAGGATGTTCGTCGCCTTCTTGAGATCCTTCTTCGCGATAATCACCGTAAAGCCGATGCCCATATTGAAGACGCGATACATTTCCTCGCGATCGACCTTGCCCTGACGCTCGATGAACTTGAAGATCGTCGGCACCTCCCAGCTCGCGCGGTCGATTTCGGCGTTGACGCACTTCGGCAGCACCCGCGGAATGTTGTCAGGGAATCCGCCGCCAGTGATGTGGGCCATGCCGGTAATGCGAATCTTGCGATTCATCAGCGCCATTACGGGGCGCAAGAAGCTCTTGTGCACCGCGAGCAGCGCCTCGCCGAACGTTTGGTTCGTCCCGGGAAGCTTGTCCTTCCAGGAATACTGGCAAAGGTCGAAGATCACCTTGCGCGCGAGCGAAAAGCCGTTCGTCTGCAAGCCGCCCGAGGGGAAGCCGATGATGACGTCGCCCGCGCGAATGGACTTGCCGGTGATGAGGTTCTTCTTCTGAACGCAACCGACGATTGTGCCGACGAGATCGTACTCGCCGTTCGGATACAGCCCCGGCATCTCGGCGGTTTCGCCTCCGAGAAGCGCCATGCCGTTTTCCTTGCACGCCTTGCAAAGTCCGGATACGACCTGCTTGAACTGGTTGGGGTCGACTTTCGCCGTCCCGACGTAGTCCATGAAGAAGAGCGGCTTCGCGCCCTGAACCAGGATGTCGTTCACGCAGTGGTTGACGATGTCCTGACCGACCGTGTCGTGCCGATTGGTCATCGCCGCGACTTTGAGCTTGGTGCCCACGCCGTCGGTAGAGGCGACGAGGATCATCTCCTTGCCGGTCGGAACCTTGTGAAGCCCGCCGAACGCGCCGATGTTGCCGATCACGTTCGCGGTCTTCGTTCCGGCGACCATCTCCTTGATGGCGCCGACCGCGTTCATCTTGACGTCGATGTCGACGCCGGCGGATGCGTAAGCCGATTTCTTCTCTGCCATGCCGATTAGGGTATTAGAGCTTGTTCTTGGAACCGAGGACCTTCTCGATCTTGTGGATGTACATCGCCTTCATCGCGTCGCGCGCCGGGGTGAGGTACTGACGAGGATCGAAGTGGCCGGGGTTCTCCGCGAAGTGCTGGCGGATCGCCGCCGTCATCGCGAGGCGCGAGTCGCTGTCGATGTTGATCTTGCAAACCGCGCTCTTCGCGGCCTTGCGGAGCTGTTCCTCCGGAATGCCCACGGCGTCAGGAAGCTTGCCGCCGAACTTGTTGATGGTGTCGACGTGATCCTGCGGAACGCTCGAAGATCCGTGCAGCACGATCGGGAAGCCGGGAAGCTTCTTCTCCACCGCCTTCAAAACGTCGAACGCCAAGGGCGGCGGGATGAGCTTACCCGTCTTCTTGTCGCGGGTGCACTGCGCCGGCGTGAACTTGTACGCGCCGTGGCTCGTGCCAATCGAAATTGCGAGCGAATCGCAACCGGTCTTGGTCGCGAACTCGATCACCTCTTCCGGCTTCGTGTAGTGCGAAACCGCGCTCGAAACCTCGTCTTCAACGCCCGCGAGAACGCCGAGCTCGGCTTCGACGGTGACATCGTGCTTGTGCGCGTAGGCGACGGCCTTCTTGGTGAGCTTGATGTTGTCCTTGAACGGCAACGCGCTGCCGTCGATCATGACCGAGGAAAATCCCGAGTCGATGCAGCTCTTGCAAGTCTCGAAGCTGTCGCCGTGGTCGAGGTGGAGCACGATCTGCGGCTTCTTGCAGCCGAGTTCCTTGGCGTATTCGACCGCGCCCTGCGCCATGTAGCGGAGAATCGTCGGGTTCGCGTACTTGCGCGCGCCCTTGGAGACCTGCATGATGACGGGAGACTTGGTCTCCACCGCCGCCTGGACGATGGCCTGCATCTGCTCCATCGTGTTGAAATTGAACGCGGGAATCGCATAACCGCCCTTAACGGCCTTGGCGAACATCTTCTTGGTGTTCACGAGCCCGAGCTTCTTGTAGCTTGTCATTTCTTTTCTCCTTGAAAGTTCTCCCGATTCCGGGATTTGGCGTATATTATACCACAAATCCCTCCCGGAATGCTACCAGCTCGTTTCATAAACGATAACGTCGATCGAAGTCGATAAGCTCGTTTCTGTCAACGCGCTTAACTCATGAATGGCGAATTGCGCCGAACCATTTGCTCCCAGCTCAAGATTTATCAATCTTGCGGATGAGATTGTTCACGAACTCAATCGCGCCGTCGACCGACTCGAGGACGTTGAGACCGCGACGCTTCTCGTCATAGAGCGCGTCCCAGTCCTTATGCTTCGTCACAAGCGTGGGCCAGACCTGTTTTCTGCGCTGTCGGTAAAGCTCGCTACAGATTCGTTTGACCGCAGAAAAATCGACCTTCCCCTCGGCTACGATAAGCTGTATGTCGATCAAGTCGTGTGCGCGTCCATTCTTCTCCGATTCGCCGCTCGCGCCGTGCAACTTCTGCGCAAGCTGATGTTCGAGTGTGATTAGCGGAACAGGACGCGGATGCGGGAAACCCAAAGCGTCAAAGACCTCTATCACCTCGGCTGGCGGCGAAACCCAATCGCAGGACTCGGTAGCACCCGCCTCGTTGTGCGAGATTTCAAGGTCAACGCGGCACCACGGATTGTTGCGATACTTCAGTCCGATCTCCACGGGCTGCATTACATAGTCGAACGGTACATCCTTCGGGTTTGCCTGCGGTAATATTTTACACTCGCCAGTAAAGCCACACCATCCATCATTCAAGGAAGTGCGCAATGATCTCAGAAAACCATCAAGATCGCCCTTTCGCGTCGCATCAAAGTCCTTGGTGTTGCGCGTGAACGAACTTCCGTAGCGAAAACGGAGCGAACCGCCGCCTTTCAAGATCGCACCATCGGGAAGGAACTGCCCCACAATGGCGTTCGCCATCATCGAACGCATCGACAACATCTTCCCGTTATCGCCTCCCATCAGACGAACAAGCGCAAGTTCAAGCTCGTGCTCGTTGCGCGGCGGCTTCCTATCCGGCATAGGCAATGTCCCTTCGGATGTCCTTAAGTTCCTCTTCCGTCACAAGGCCTTCGGCAAAGGCCCCGCTTGCCGCCTGTTCAAGCCTCTCCGGCATCATGCGTCCGATGCAGGATCGAATCGCGTCCGCCACGCGCTGGCACGGGATTCCGTTCTCATTTGACGGAACATAGCCTGGCTTTCCGCGCACAACGACATACGAATCCGGCAGCGAACGCCGAAGACGTCTCGGCACGGCCACAGATATGAAATTGGCATTTGTCGCCGTGAGACGGTGAAGGCCAAGGACTGATTCGCCATACAGATAGGCACCCAGTCCGCATTCAGCGACCGCAATGGCGTATGGGTCTTCCTCGGACATCGGATATTGGCTTGTCCGATAGACTCCGAAACCAACCTTGATGAGACGGCCCATCTTGACCCAACGAGCTATGTCCTTAGTCCGCACACCAAGACCGCGAGCATCGCGTGTCGTCACGATCCCATGATTCTCTGTCGAGAGACTGTAGATGTCATCATAAACCGCCATGTCAATATAGTACCAAAATCGGGAGCATTTTGACAAGGGGCCACATTCCGCATACTGCGGTCCCACCCTCTAAGCGACGCACCTACATACCTCGCCTTAGTGTTTGAAAATTTCCGGTTTCCAGATAAAGCTCAGTATGCAAGTCGTACGCTGTCAGGATCCCTTTGGGAGTTCCCAACTCCTCTCCTCGGCTCGTTATGGACACCGATTTTGAGGTTCTGGCCTGAGCGACGTATCGCTTCATCCCTCCGCTTGCATCATGCCGCCTCACGGCGGCGGAAACTGCTTGCGCGAATCAGAAAGATTCGCTTAGTGCGCGTACGCGCCACCTCTGCGGAACGAAGGAACGTAATGGTGTACTTAACCTTATACCTTAATGACCGAGCGAATGCGAAGGTCCTCGTTGCGGAGCGAGAAGGCGGTATAGTCGTTTCGGGCACGTAAAGATTGACCCTCAACATATTTCGCCTGGAGACGTATTTTGCAGAGTGGTCGATCTTTGCGAGCGCGGCGACTCATGAGGCCGCGCGATGACCGAAACGAGCTTATCGACTTCGAGTGACGCC
>JAZQOS010000002.1:0-1547 GCA_045627925.1 Kiritimatiellia bacterium
TCCAGCAACCTGTTTCGTCTCCGCACTCCACCCTGAATATTTCCTCTATCGCAACCGTATCATATGGCTGCTTCGTCGCTATGCGCGAAAATTCATGTTTGCCCTCTTCAATGGAAAACAAGACAACGCCATTCATGGACAGCGACTCGAAATGCAGCCCTAAATCCGAATAGGCAATCCTATAATCATAGACATCGCCATTCTTCACGAATCCAATGGAAAATTCGGCGCGCCGGAGTCTTGTCGGGACAACGGCGATTTGCTCGTAAGTATGCCGAATGTCAATTCGCGAATTATCAATGGCCGTTTGTAACGCCAACAAAGCTCTTAAGATGTTTGTCTTACCATTGGCATTCGAACCAAAGAGTGCAAGGCATGGCACGATCCGCTCCTTGCACCCTTTTTCAAGGAGAAATGGCAGCCGTTCGGATTCAAGATATCCATTTGGTGCTTTCCCCTCTCCATACCTCATATCCAATGTCACATCAACAATGGATCTGAAGTTTTTGATTGTCACATAAGAAATCATAGTATTTCCCCTTATCTTGACCGTATGATACCATAAATTGCCTTACTATGTCAATGATAAACATAATTCTTGTTTATCTTTTCATGCTTATACCCTCGTTCAGTATTCAGATGGAGGACCCATGCTCCTCGTCGTCTTCGACGTATTCGATAGCATCTTCCTCGGCAAATGACGCGCGATGCGGTCGATGACGGAGCCGAGGTCCGACATCACGTCTTCGGCGAGGAACCGCAGGACGAAGTAACCCTCGTCTTGCAGCAGCTCGTCTTTGCGACGGTCGCGGCGATAGGCGTTCTTGTCGTCGAAATGACGCGCCCCGTCAATCTCCACGGCGAGCTTGGCGGTACGCGAAAGGAAGTCGACTTCCATGTACGGGGTCGCCCCAAACGCGATCTCAAGCTTGCCGTTCAGTTCGAAAAGACCTTTCGTCGACGGCAACGCCTCAAGATGCCGGTGAAGGAAACGTTCGACCGCGCTTCGCGCGTTTTCCTCGTCTTCCTCAGTGACCGAAATGCAAAGCGCGTCCTTTTCCTCGACATCCCCCTGCCTTGCCGCTGCAAAGGCAAAGAGGTCGATCTCTTCCGACGTCACGCCGTCGCGCAAGAGGCGCTTGACGCTTTCGGAGTAGGTCTCGTCCAGTTTCCTCTCCCGCAAAACGGATACGTTGGACGGCAGTCCGGGCGCGGTCGAAAGCGGCATCACGATCTCGTAGCCGAGCGCCTTGTAACCCGCGCAACGCCTGTTGAACATCCGCGCGAACATCACGACGTTCGTGTCCGCATAATCGAAGATCGTCACTTCGCGCTTGCCGGCATGGCGGCGATGAAGCCGTCCTGCATATTGCGTCAAACGCCCCTTCCAGGAAATCGGCAAGGCCAGGAAAAGCGAGTCAAGTCGCGCGTCGTCGAATCCCTCGCCAATATAAGAGCCCGTCGCCAGCAGAACGCGTGGCTCGGAGTCTGGAATTGCCGCACGCTCGGCATCAAGCGCCTTGACTTGCTTCGCGCCCATCTGACCA
>JAZQOS010000003.1:0-20758 GCA_045627925.1 Kiritimatiellia bacterium
GTGCCTCCAGAGCTGCCATAGCCGGTAATCACGGCGAAAACCTTGTTACCGCCTGCGCGCGAGCGCGAAATTATCCTTTCGAGATCGCTTAGCGCGTCGTCCACTCGCATGCCGTTTGAATGTAAATCGTACTCAATCATCATTGCCTATCTCGTCAGTATGCGTTGCCGCCGAATCAACATTACGGAACCGGTAAAACTTATGTCTCGATCGGCTATTACAGGTATAAACAAAAACATTGCGCTCTTCCTCGGAAATGGCAAACTTACGCCAACACCTTAACCGGATGGCGGACGATGCGAAGGCGGTAATCGAGGCCTTTGCCGGCGCGAGTGGAAACGCAAAGCGTGTATTTGCCCGGACGAACCGCGTCGTCGGCGAATTTGCAGCGAAGTTTCCAGCCGTCTTTAGTACCAAGATACTGCGCGTAGGCCAACGGAACGCGTTCTTGATGCCGGCGCTTAATCGGCTTTTCGAGCCAAATCTTCTCGTCATCGTGCGAGGGATCGATGGTTATTCTAAGCGCGTGATTCAATATCCCTACTTCATGATGCAAACGGAATCCGTCGTACGGTAAATTATCGTCCTCGTTGTCGACCACGCCGACAATTCTCAACGCATCCACCGCTTGCGGATTCTCGACGACGACATCCTCTTCGAGCGACGCCGAAAGCACCTTTCTCGCCTTTACCGCTCCGCGCGCGAAAATCCCCTCTTGCGCAGGATCGGCATCGCGCGTCGGCAACGCAGCCGAAAGACGCGGAAAGAACGATACCAACCCGAAATCAAGCCGATTGCCCTTCTTTAGCTCGCTTTTAATGAAATTCTCCATCCCGCCAACAATTTGCTCGGCTTGCGAAAGATTGGCCAATTGCATGAATTCAGCCAATTTCTGATACAATTCCTCACCCTCGTACGTCAGTGCTGGAATAATATCAGCCTGGAACGACGAACCCTTGGCTACTGACGAAGCATCCTTGTATGCCTTGAGCTTCAACACGATTTTCTTGCGGAACATATAATTATCCTTTCGGGGCAACTCATTATACCCGTGGGGCAAGGAGCTCCAGATTGACGGGTAAGCAAGTAAACGTGCGCATTATATCAAGAAACGCGCGCGTTTGTCAATAGTAACGCGCGCGCTTTTGCGAGAAACGCGCGCGTTTCTTTCCTTACCCCTCGGGGCCCTACCTCATTACCCCTTAACGACAAGCTCCTTACCCCAGGGGTGATATACCTTTACCCTCGGCACAATCCATCGCTCCGATAGGCGGGAGTTCTCGTTTCGACAGGCGGGACTTTGCCTTATCTCCGGCGGGCGGCGCTCTTACCTAACGATTATCCTCGGCGCCTTGGCGCCCAACCCCTTAACTCGCTCGCCAGCCGTATAGTCGGCAGTGAGCTTATACGGGCCTACCGAACCATAGTTCGTATTGGCGCAGTATTTGACGTCATGATACGTTCCCGAAACTCGAATATAATAGACCCCGTCTTGGGCTAAAGGGTACTTAAGTTCGGCCTTGCGAAACTCTCCATTGTCCTTATCTCCTTGCAAGGGATTTTGCGAAGAAACGAGGACAATGCCGCTTGCATCCAATAGCTCGACCTTGGCATCCAACGACGAGCCATAACTCGACCCTTCGTATTCGGGCGAAACCTTGATTGTAAGTTCTCCGGCTTTCGCCGAAATACTAAATACATCGAGATCCTCGGGCGAAATAAGCGCCATTCTCACCCCGGTATAAGGCGTCGAGCTTAAAACCTCATTGCCCACATCATCCGGCAATAGATTTAGCTTCCAAAACCCATCTTCCTTTTCGTCTGGATAGAGCGACTTCGGGAATACGACCACATTCCCTTCGTGCGCTCCAACCGCCTTACCGGTTATTACCGCAAAATCGTCTTCGTTATTCGTGGCCGAAACATAATTTCCGTTCGAGAACTGATTAATATAGTCCGCACCATCGCGCGTCGGCACCCCGCCCATTACCGGATACCAGAAGCAATTGAGCGAAACCTTCTGCCCAGAATAGTATTCGCTCGGAATCGTGTATTCCTCTTCAATTACAACCATCTTCCCAGTATCGGGATCATATACTTCGCTTCCAACCGGAACAATAACCTCTCCTCCATCATGCGCCAAGCCCAATGTGTGCGAAACCTCGTGAGTCGCTTGACAGGCGACGTTATCCGTCTCTTCGCCAAAGATAAAGGACGGTCGATCCGCCTTGAAGCCGAATGCGCCCAAGCCCGAAACGCCGCCCGCGCCAGTGTACCACTTATTAAGACCAGTCCGCCGATCGAAAACAACGCGCTTACCATATATCTCGTCATCGGCATCGCTTTTTACGAGCTTATCAATCGTTGGCTCTTCGGTCGTTACATCCACGTCAAAAATCGCAAAATCCTCGGCAACCGAGCGCCAAATCTTGTAAATTTCGTCGCGTTTATTGTATGCAATCGTCTCAATATGATTCGTGTGGGCGGCCGAGGCGTTAGCGCTATAATCATCCACATATCCATCAAAATCAAGATAAATCGTCGCTTTTGCGTTTGGTCGAGAATGAAGAGCGCCTGCCGACGCCGTCGTAATTGTCATCGCGAAAGATTGTATAATTGCTCCCGAGTTCATTGTCGCAACAAGACGATACTGCGCCGTCTCGCCAGGAGTAGCATTCAAATACCGAAACGAGTTCCATCCGACAACCGTAGGCTCCGAACTATTCGCATCCCGCCAATCGAGGTCCTCTGCCAGAATCTGCTGCCAAATCAAACCATCGACTGATTTTTCAACAGCGATAGATGTAGCACCCTTGAGCGACGAAAATCCAAAATATACCTGCCGTTGAGAAGAAGGCAAGATTACAAGATCATCAGGAAAGGCGGAGGACTCGGAGGTGTCGCTCTCGTAAATCACTTCACCACCCTTTTTATCTACTCCTCCATTAAGCGTACAATCAATGAATGTCACCTTTCCAGAGCCAATCGTTACCTTTCCTTCAATCGTAACATCGCGAAAAACGATAGGAGTAGTTGCCGAAATGACAATCGGTTGATTGCCTAAAACCGCAGGACCAATAAATGAAATCGGCTCGGTAGAAATCTTGTTTAAGAGAGAAATCTGAGCAGTGGGAGTAATTATGTTATAAAGCTTAATGACTACCGCTTCCGCTGCTGACGATGCGTAAGACAAAGCCTTTGACAAGTCGGTCGAAGATCTTACTTCATACACCGTCTCGGCCAACGCGCTGCCGCTTATCATTGCCAAGAACGCCGCAAAGAGGATTGATGCCTTTTTCATATCGGAAGTATTATACCACATCTTTCCTCTATTTTGATATAATATCCTGTATGGCGAAGAAGAAGGAAATGGCTAATTCAACTCTGCGTTCGTGGCTCACGATTGCGATTATTGCGCTCGCGTTTTTCGCGATGTACAAGATGAGCCCGAATCCGGAGGAAACGAGCGAGATTACCCTCCTCGAATTTTACAAGCTCGCCGAGCAGGGGAAAATCGTCTCGCCCGTCATTCGCGTGATCGACCACGACGAAGGCGCGACCTATCTCACGGGCGAAAACGAGCTTAACGATTTGAATGCGGACGGAACGCCCAAGCGCGCCAAGTATCGCGTGATTCTCGTTCCCGGCGAAAACGAGCAGCTGATGAGCGATTTGCTCGCGATGAACCTCGACGTTTCGGTCAAGGAACGCAAGAGCCCAATTTCACCGTTCTTGATGCAGATACTTTATCTCTTCGGATTCTTTTTCCTCTTCTACTGGCTATTCTATCGTCCGATGCGCACGGGCGGGGGGATCTTCGGCGGATTCGGAAAGTCCAAGGCCAAGATCCTCGGCGACAAGGAGGAGAAGCGTCGCACCACCTTCGCCGACGTCGCGGGCGTGGACGAGGCGCGCGAAGAAGTCGAGGAGATCGTCTCGTTCCTGAAAGACCCCGCCTCCTTCAAGAAGCTCGGCGGGCGCATCCCCAAAGGCGTCCTCTTAGTCGGCCCGCCCGGAACCGGCAAGACCCTTTTGGCGCGGGCGATTGCGGGCGAGGCCCATGTCCTCTTCTTCGCGGTGAGCGGTAGCGACTTCGAGGAGATGTTCGTCGGCGACGGCGCGAGCCGCATGCGCGACGTCTTCGCCGAGGCGAAGAAGCGCGCGCCGTGCATCGTCTTCATCGACGAAATCGACTCCATCGGCCAGAAGCGCACCGGCGCGGGCGCGCTCGGCGGTAATCACGCCTACGAGCAGACCTTGAATACCATGCTCGTCGAGATGGACGGATTCGACGCGAACGAGGGCGTAATCGTAATCGCCGCCACCAACCGCCCCGACACGCTCGACCACGCGCTCCTTCGACCCGGACGCTTCGACCGCCAGGTCGTGGTGGAACTGCCAACCTTGAAGGGACGCGAGGAGATTTTGCGTCTCCACGGCGCGAAGATCAAGTTTGCGCCCGACGCCGACCTCACTCGCGTCGCGCGCGGTACGCCCGGGTTCTCGGGCGCGGATCTCGCGAATCTTTTGAACGAGGCGGCGCTGATGGCGGTGAGGAAGAAACTCGAAGGCGTCGATATGGCGACTTTGGACGAGGCGCGCGACAAGGTGCTTTGGGGAAGAGAGCGGAAATCGGCCGGCTATTCGCAGCGCGATCGCGAAATCACCGCCTGGCACGAAGCGGGCCACGCCGTCTTGCAGCTCAAGGTCAAGAACTGCGATCCCTTGCACAAGGTTACGATCATCCCGCGCGGACGGGCGCTGGGAGTGACGATGTCCCTGCCCGAAAAGGACGTTCTCAATCGGACGCGCGGCTACTTCCTCGATACGCTCGTCGTCCTCGCGGGCGGTCGCATCGCCGAGGAAATGCTGACTCAGGAAATCTCGACTGGCGCGGCGGCCGACATCAAGGAAGCGACCGACATCGCCCGCAAGATGGTTTGCGTCTACGGAATGAGCGAGGAATTCGGCTTTCAGGCGTTCAGCGAGCCCAACCGCTTCGCCGAAACCGACTTGCCGCCCGCCTACAGCGAGGCGACTTCACAGGCGATCGACGTCGCGGTTTCGAAACTGGTGAAGTCCGCCTACGACAAGGCGAAGGCGATTCTCGCCGAGAACCGCGAAAAGCTGGAGACGCTCGCCAAGACGCTTTTGGAGCGCGAAACGATGGACGGACGCGAAGTGGAGGAGCTCGTAAATGGAATTTGACGTTTCGGCGATAATCCAAATCGCGATCCTCTACGTCGTCATCTACTCGATTTTGAAGGCGGCGAAAGGCTCGCGATTCGGACAGGCGCTGATGGGCGTCGGGGTGATTGCGGCGGCGATGATCGCCTTCACCTACTTCTTCCGCTTCGACGTCCTCTCGTCCATCGTTCAGGACCTTCTCGTGTATCTGGCGATTTCCTCGGTCGTCATCTTCCAACCGGAAATCCGCCGCATCTTGAGCCAAGTCGGGGCGTTCGGATTTTTCGAAAAGCCCAAATATCTCAAGAACGGCGCGGCGACGAGCGAGTTCGTGGCCGACGTCGTCTTCGCTCTCGCCGAAAAGCGTCTCGGCGCGCTCTTCGCCTTCGAGCGCGGAATTTCGCTTCGGAGCTACGAGGATACGGGAGTTTTGATGGACGCGCGCTTCTCCGCCGAACTCGTAAGTTCGATCTTGACTCCGCCGATGCCGCTTCACGACGGCGGACTTACGATCAAGGACGGACGCATTTCCGCGGCCCATTGCGTATTTCCCGTTTCCAACAACCCGATGCTGGTTACGAGCGGCATGCGCCACCGCGCGGCGGTGGGGCTTTCGGAGGAGACCGACGCGATCGTCGTAGTCGTTTCCGAGGAGCGCGGAGAGGTCTCGGTCGCCTACAACGGACGGCTCGTCCGCTATCAGGCGACGGATCGCGAATCGGTTCGCCGCTGGATTTCCAAGGCGATGCCCTCGGACGAAAAATCGTCTCGCCTCGTCAAGTTCTTCGTTCGACTGATCGGCCGATTCACCAAGCCGAAGAAAGGAGCAAAATGAGAAATCTCCTGAAAAACGGCAATTGGGGGCTGAAACTGCTCGCGCTCGTTTTGGCGATTATCCTTTACCACGTATTCAAGACCGAACCGATTCGCATCGGACACGAGAACCATGACATCACCCGACAATCCGAGTGACGGCGCGCGCAAGCTGATCGCGTGGGTGCTCTTCCCCCTCGCGCTCTTTCCGCTCGTAGCGCTTCTGACCTACGATTGGCGCGCGATTGACGCGCTCAACTCCCCGCCCCTTCCGCACACCAACTGGATCGGCGCGCTCGGCGATGCGTTCGCCTACTTCGGCTACATCTTCTTCGGACTGGCGATTTGGATTGTTCCGGTTTTGTGCGCCGTCTGGGGCGCGCTCGCCGCGCGCAAGCGGCGGCTGCGCCTGTCGCGGAGAGGGCTTTGGTTCCTGCTCTTCATCATCGCCGTCGCCTGCCTCGTGCAGGTAATCGGAGTCAACGGCGGCGCGCTCGCCGCGCTTTCCGAAAAAATCAACATCGCCAATCCCGGCGGAGCGATCGGATACATCTTGATGACCTCGGCGCTTTCGCCGCTTTTGAGCGACTTCGGCTCCTCGGTCGTGATGCTCGTCATCGCCATCGTCTCGCTCGTCGCCGCCATCGGGGTCGGCAATTTCGCCCGACTCTTCAAATCGCTTTGGAACGCCTCCAGGCGCGAGGCCGTCGATCCAATCGCGGAAAACGACTTCGCCGCCGAACAAGCGCGGAATCTCGCCGCCTTGCAAGCGAGCCGCGAAGAGGCGCGGCGTCAGCGCGAAGAGGAACGCGAGCGCATCCGCGTGGAGAAGTTGCGCCTCAAGGAAGAGAAGCGTCTCGCCAAGGAAGCCGCAAAACACGGTCTCGCCCAACCTGCGCCTTCCGCCCCGTCCGAGGACTCGACCTCGGAGGACAAGGGGCCGTACATCCTTCCAAGCTTGAGTCTTCTCAGCCCGCTGCAGAAGTCGAAGGCGGATCACGGCGACGTCAACGACACGACGAAGAAGCTCATCGACACCCTGAAGCTCTTCGGCGTGGACGCGACGCCCGCCTACACGGTGCAAGGACCGGTCGTGACGAAATACGCGATTCGACTCGCGCCGGGAATCCGCTATTCCGCCGTCACCAACATCTCCGACAACTTGATGGGCGCACTGCACGCGAAGTCGCTCCGCATCGAAGCGCCCATTCCCGGCGAAGAGTGCGTCGGCATCGAGGTCCCCAACCGCGCCTCGGCGGGAATCTCCTTCCGCGAAATCATCGAATCCGATACTTGGCGCAACTTCAAGGGTGAGTTGCCGCTCCTCTTCGGCAAGGACGCGGCCGGACGCGAACTCGTCGCGGATCTCGCGAAGATGCCGCACATGCTCGTCGCCGGCGCGACCGGTCAGGGCAAGTCGGTCTGCCTCAACGCGATTATCAACGGACTTTTGATGACCAAGACGCCGGAAGAGCTGAAGCTTATCATGGTGGACCCGAAGTCGGTCGAATTCACCTCCTATGTCGCGATTCCCCACCTCATCGTCCCGATCATCACCGACAACCGCAAAGTCGTCTTTTCGCTTCATTGGGCGGTCGCGGAAATGGAGAAGCGACTCAAGATGTTCGCCCGCGCCAAGGTGCGGAACATTTACGACTTCAACCATCGTTTGCAGTTCACCCAAACCGACATGTTCGGCGCCGATTCCGAGGTCGGCTCCGACATGCCCAAGACCGTCCCCTACATCGTCATCATCATCGACGAGGTCGCCGATCTCATGGCGGCGGCGGCGAAGGAAGTCGTGCCCGACATCTCGCGCCTTACCGCGAAAGCCCGCGCGGCCGGCATCCACCTCATTCTCGCGACCCAGCGCCCCGACGCCAAGGTCATCACCGGCACCATCAAGGCGAACATCCCGGGGCGCGTCGCGTTTAAGACGGCGACCGCAATCGACTCGCGTACGATTCTCGACGATTCTGGCGCGGAGAACCTGATCGGCAAGGGCGATATGCTTTTCCGCACCGCGGACGGACTTCTCATCCGTGCGCAAGGCGCGTGGATCTCCGACCCCGAAATCGCCCGCATCACCCAATTCATCGAACAGCACGCGAACACCCAATTCGACGAGAAGTTCGCCGGCAAGCTCGCGCGAGTCAAGGAAGCGGGAATCGCCGATCCCTTCGCCGACAACCCCGACGATCCCGACAACAACGCCGAGGCGAACGAAACGCCGAGCCGCGAGGCCGTCAAGGCCGAGGAGAACGCGAGCGATTTCAAGAAGGCCATCGAGTGCATCATCAACACCAATCGCGCCTCGACAAGCCACTTCCAACGCAAACTCGGATGGGGCTACAATCACTCCGCCAAGATTATGGATATGCTGGAGGACAAGGGCGTCATCGGCCCGCAAGTCGGCGCCGGTCCTCGGCAGATCATCATGGATCAGCAGCAATTGCTCGCCATCTTCAACGGACCTACCAACGAAGCGTCCGCAACCGCGCCGATTGGCGAAACCACCCAGGATTTGTTCACGGAGGAAGCGCAATGATCGAATTCGGCAAAACTCTCAAAGCCGCTCGCGAAGCGAAAGGCATCACCGTATCGCAACTGGCGGAGACGACCCACATGCTCAAAAGCGCGGTCGAGAATTTGGAGAACGAGAATTTCTCGTCTTTCGCCGCCCCCATTTACGGACGAGGATTCGTAAAGCTCTACTGCGAGGCGGTCGGTCTCGATCCCAAGCCCATGATCGAGGAGTTCATGGAGATTTACAACGGCAATCGTTCGCTCGCGATCAAGGAGCGTCCCGTCCAAGCGTCGACGGAAAAAACGATCGTCGAGCCACCGCAACCCGCGTCAGCTCCGGAACCCGCTCCCGAACCCGCTCCCCAACCCGAGCTTTTCGAGCCGCAACCGGACACCGGCGTATTCTCCCGTTACGCAACTCCAATTCGCGAAAAGTTCGACACATTCAAATTCGAGGGATTCGAGCTTGCGGAAGCGAAGCGTTGGATAATCCTCGGTGCGATTGCGATTGTCCTGATCGTAGCCATCATCACCGGCATCTCCGCCCTTTACCGCGCCACCACCTCGTCGTCGAAAACGGAGCCGAGCGTCGAAACGAATGCGCAAAGCGCCGAAATCGACAACTCGTCACGTACGCCGATAACGGTAAAACCCCTTTACATCGATTGATTCGACTAAAACCAAAACAAGAAAGGAAAACAAAATGGAAGTCGTAATCTGCAAAACCAAAGAAGAGGCGTCGAAGCTCGCCGCCCAGATGATCACCGAAGCGGTGAAGAAGAACCCGAAGACCGTCTTGGGCCTCGCGACCGGTTCGACGCCGGTTCTGATGTACTCCGAGATGGCCAAGGCCGTCAAGGCGAAGAAGGTCTCCTACAAGCAAGTGAAGAGCTGGAACCTCGACGAGTACTATGGTCTCGCCGGCACCCACGACCAGAGCTATCGCTACTTCATGAACGAGAACCTCTTCAAGAAGATCGACATCAAGCTCGCCAACACCCACGTCCTCAACGGGCTTGCGAAGGATCCCGCGAAGGAATGCAAGGCCTACGAGGCGCAGATCAAGAAAGCCGGCGGCATCGACATTCAGGTGCTCGGCATCGGCTCCGACGGCCACATCGCGTTTAACGAGCCCGGAACCTCGCTAAAAAGCCGCACCTCGATCGTCTACCTCACCCCTTCGACGGTGAAGGACAACGCCCGTCTCTTCTTCAAGGGCGACATGAAGGCCGTGCCGAAGAGTGCGCTTTCGATGGGCGTCGGAACGATTTGCGAAGCGAAGAAGATCATTCTGCTCGCGTTCGGCGAGAACAAGCAGGACGCGATCAAGGGCTGCGTCGAAGGTCCGATGAGCCAGTTCTGCACCGCCTCCGCGCTGCAGGCGCACAACGATGCGTGGATCTTCTGCGACGAAGCGGCCGCGAAGAAGCTGACGCTGAAGAAGTACTACGCCTGGCGCAGCTCGACCAAGCTCGGTCTTGCGAAGTAAAAAATGAGAAAGTCGCGCAAAAAAGGCAAGTCGTCCGCATCGCGGAAATTCTCCGCGAAGCTCGCGCTTTGCCTTTGCGCGGCGCTCGTTATTTGGGGCCTCGCCGCGGAATGGTTCGTTCACCATTCCCGCGGCTGGCTTGATCGTCACGAGGCCGCTTGGCCGCGCGTCGCCGTTTCCGCCCTCTACCTCCTCGGCAATCCGCTCGCGGACGTGACCGACGCTTTGGGGTGGACGGGCCACGACGCCGTGTACGAATACGACGAAGAGGCGCCCGAGAACCGCGTCCTCTTCGCCGGTGCGCCGACGCGAATCGCAGCGCCCGCGCCAAACGACGTAAAGATTCTCGATCGCGGGGAATTCATAATCGGCTGGTCGGACTCCCTGCGACACCCGCTTTGGTGCGCCTACCACGTCACGCGCGAAAAGAAGTTCGAGGACGGCAAGCGTCCGAGTTTTCTCGTCGACCGGTCGACTCCCAAGGCGCCGCATCCCGACGACTATTCCAATTCCGGCTATGATCGCGGACACATGGCGCCCAACCACGCAATTGTTTCGCGCTATGGCGACGCCGCGCGTCGCAAGACCTTCTTGATGAGCAACATCGCGCCGCAAAGTCCCGAATTGAATCGCGGCGTCTGGCGGGATCTCGAACACCGCATCGCCGATTTGTGGACTGCGCGATACGGAGAAATTTGGGTAGTGACGGGAACGATTCCGAGCGCCACCGAGCGCAAAATGGGAACCATCGACCTACCCGACGCCTATTATCAAGTCGTCGTCGCCCAAGAAGGCATGAACGTACGCGCTTTCGCGGTTCTTCTGCCAAACGACATCGGTTGGAGCTCCTGGGCGGCGCGCTACCTCGTCAGCATCGAAGAACTGGAAGAAGCGACCGGACTCGACTTCAACCCGGATCTGCCCGACTTCATCGCGCGTCCGCTCGAAGCGGAACTGCCTTCGCGATTGTGGCCGGTGAGGACGCGCGACATCTTCTCGCTGATCGTCTCCTCGATTTTCACCAACTGAGGCTGCCAAGCGAATCGGTCAGCAACTTGCGCGCAACTTCGTCGCGTTCTTCGGCTTTTGCCGAACCGACGACGACCACAATCGCCCGCTTGCCGTCGCGCTTCCCGGTCAGAACCAACGAGGATCCACCGGCGTTATGATAACCGGTTTTCAGCCCGTCGGCTTCCGGCATGCGCTTTTTGGGCTTGGCGATAAGATTGTTGTGATTGACGTATTCGAAACTTTCGCCGTTGAGACTCGGCACCCTCGCCGTCGCGAGCGACGTGTAGTCGAGAATTTCGGGATGTTTCCCGACGAGCGCACGCGCAAGAATCGAAAGATCACCGGCAGTCGAAACGTCAAATCCGCGCTTCGATCCCCTGGGCGGCGGATAACCGTTGGGCGAAACGAAGCGAGTGGAATCCATCCCGAGCTTTTTCGCCGTCTCGTTCATCCGCTCCACGAAAGCGGCGGTGGAACCGGCGATGTGGACGGCGATCATCACCGCAACGTCGTTGGCGCTTTTCACCATCAGCGCCTTAAACGCATTTTCGAGCGTAAGTCCGTCTCCCGCCTTGAGTCCGCTAACGGACGGCTTTTCGGCGAGCGATTCCGCGGAAGCGTAGAGCCGGTCGGCGAGCGCGACTTTTCCTTCGCGCACCGCTTCGAGCGCAAGGTACATCGTCATCAACTTCGTGCAGGACGCGGGATAGCATTCGCAATCGGCGCGTTCGGAGAAAATGGCGCGCCCGTTCGCGGCGTCGACGACAATCGCGCCGACGTACGGCGAGCGTCGATGTTCGGTATCCGACGCGCCCGCCGCCCGAACGACGAGCGTCGCCGAACACACGAGCGCGACCAACCACTTTCGCATCACTTGACGAACACGCGAGTCGCCTTGCAAAGCACCTTCCAAAGCGCGGCCGGAGTCGCGGCCTCGATCGCCGCCTTGCGATTCGCGTCCTTCGCGAACGATTGCACCAACCCGGACATGAGTCGAAGGTAGAACGCCGAAACCGCGACCGGAATCGCCGAAAGGAATACGATATTCACCTTTTCGCCGTTCCAGTCGATGCCTTTCCTGGAAACGCCCATCGCGAGCGTAAGTCCGCCGCCCTCGACGCCGCGAACGTGCGGAAAAGCGAGCCCGCCGTCCATCGCAGTCGAGAGTACGCTCTCGCGCTCCAAGGCGGCGGTAACGAGACTATCGGCGTTGCGAATGAAACCGCCTTTCTCCATAGCCCCGGCCAGCACCTCGATTGCGTCGACGTGATTCTTCGCGTCCAAATTGACGACCATCAGCTCTTCGTCGCTGAAACGCGAAATTCCCGTCTTGGGTTCGTCGTCCCGGTCGGTAGACTCGGCGGCTACGCTGCACGCGTCATCCTCCCGAGCGGCGTAAAGAATTCGCCCGCAACTCGCGCAAGTGCAGAGATGCTCTCCAAGCCGCACCTGTTGACCGACGGCAATCGGAACTTGCATTCCGCAAACCGAACAGCAATTGTTGCTCATCGCCGAGATGACGATATGGCTCTTGTTGTAAAGCCGTCCGTAAATCGCCGCCACCTGCGGACTCAACTTCGACTGCAAGGTCGAAATGGAGTCGTTAAGAGCGTCGAGGTGACTGCCGTCTCCGGTTTGGTGATGTTCATCGCGCGTCAAAACGAGTTCCTGTAATTGACGCAAGGCGTTGATTTCGCTTTTCATCCGTGTATTCCCTCTTTTTCGGTATAGTCCCGTATTTTATCCAAAGTCTCCTCCGACAAGATATGTTCCATAAGGCAAGCATCCCTGTCCGCTCGTTTTTCCGACACCCCGAGCGAACGCAAGAAATTCTTTAAAAGGCGATGCCGCCCTAGCACAATCGCCGCCACCCGTTTTCCCTTCGCCGTCAAGGTAATATCGGAATAGGGCTTCTGCGCGACGAGTCCCATGCGCTTCAACTCGCGAATCGCCTTCACCACCGACGGCATCTTGACCGAAAGCGCCGCGGCGACGTCGCTGACCTGAGCAATGCCGCCGTCGGCGATCCTCAAATAGATCGCCTCGAGGTAATCCTCCAGACTTTTGGTCATTAACGCCATTATCTCACTTCCCGAACGGGCTCGTCTTCTTCATGAGATTCGAAAACTTCACCGTCTCGATCGAGTCTTCGAGCGTGAGCGGGAACGGCGATGCCGTTCGAACCGTGTCGTAAACGTGCTTCCAGAACGCCGACGGCCCGTACAAAGTTCCCTTCGGCAAGGCGACGCGCTCGTCGATTATCGGAAAATGCTCGTGCATGTCCACGAGCTCCGGCGTCCGCACCGAAGAGCGGCGGCGCGGGAACCGAAACGCGGGATCGACCGCGACAAGCCGACCTTCGGTCGCGCCGGCTTCGACCATGAACGTTCCGCGCTCGCCGCGAATCACAAACGACGGCGAGCGAATCCCCTCGAGCACTCCACCGTCGAACTCGATGTCGGCGGAAACGAGCTCGCGGGTCTTGAGAATCATGTGTGCGCAATCCTCGGCGTCGCCGAGCGAGGCGGTGCGCTTAAGCTCGCTCCACATTTGAATCGGCGGCGAGGGCAGAAGTTTCAGCGCCTGCAAAACGAGATCCGGCATCGCATAATAGGCCGCGCCGCCGCCGAGCCGTTTCACGCACTGCCAGTCGTCGCGCCGAATGTAATCTTCCTTGCGAATGTCGATGCGATGAATCTGCCCCATTCGCGGATCGGAAATGATCTGCTTTGCGAGCAGAAAGTCCGGCGAAAAAAGTCCGCGATGCAAGACGAGCAGCCGATTCTTGGCCTTCACCGCCGCGCCCTTCAGCACGGTGGCATCGTCCGTCGTCAGCGCCATCGGCGTTTCGAGAAGCGTCCAAAATCCCTTCTTGAGCGACATGAGCGCATGCTTGACGTGATCGACCGAGCAAGTCGCGATATCGACGATGTCGATGTCGGTTTCGTCCAGCATATCCGCAAACTGCCGGAACATTCGGCAATCGGGGAAGTCCTTGGCAATCAAATCCCGCCGTTCCTTGATGGTATCGCAAGCCGCAACCACCTTGAAAAGCGCGGGATGGCGTTTGAATACGGGGAAATGATCGGCGAACATCGCCCGCCCGAGGCCCATCAAGGCCACGCGAATCGGCGGACGCTGATATTCGACCTTAATCACTTCTTGACGATCTCCGTAATCGCGGAAAGGAACTGCGCCACGTCCTTGAACTGGCGATAGACGCTCGCAAAACGAATGTAAGCGACCTCGTCCACCTTGTGGAGTTCGGCCATGACGAGCTCGGCGATTTTAGCCGACGGCACTTCGTCGCCTTCGATGTTGGCGACCACATTGTCGATAATCGTGCGGATCTGCTCGTCGGAGATCTTGCGCTTGCCGCAAGCCTGACGAATCGCCTTGTCGAGCTTGCCGCGTTCGAATGTCTGACGGGTACCATCGGTTTTGATAACCAGCACCTCGTCGCGATCGATCTCCTCGTAAGTCGTGAATCGATAACCGCACTTCAGACATTCGCGACGCCGACGAATCGCCGCGCCGTCGCGTGCGCTGCGCGAATCCAGCACCTTGTCGTCGTCAACGTGGCATTTCGGACATTTCATCGTTTACTTTCCATTCGGGCACATGGTGCAGTGCCGACAATCGAGATTGACCGGCAAAGGCGCCGGAGCGCCGTGGCGATGCGCGTTCCACTCGCCGAGGCGATTGATGAGCGCGAGCAAAAGTCCGAGCGTAATGAAACCGCCGGCCGGTAAAATCGCCATCGTAATCGGGCCGGGGTTGAGGTTCTTGAAAACAACGTCGCCCCAGACGGTAAGCGTCCCCGCGCCGCAAATCTCGCGCACCGTGGCGATAAGCGAAAGCGCGAGCGTAAAACCGATTCCGCTCCCCAATCCATCGGCCAGCGAATCGACGACTCCGTTGCGACTCGCGAACGCCTCGGCGCGACCGAGAATTATGCAATTGACAACGATGAGCGGAATGAAGATTCCGAGCGAAGCGGAAAGCGACGGCAGATACGCCTGCATCAAAAGATCGATAGCCGTCACAAACGTCGCGATAATGACGATATAGCACGGAATGTGAACCGCCGCCGGAATGACCTTGCGAAGCGCGGAAACGAGACCGTTCGAGCAAACGAGCACGAACGTCGCCGCCATCCCCATCCCGAGCGCATTCTCAAGGCTGGTAGTCACCGCCAGCGTGGGGCAAAGCCCGAGCACCAACCTGAAGGTCGGATTGTTTTTGAAAATACCGTACCAGAACGCAAACCACGTTTTCATATCTAATCGGGATTATACGCTTTTACCCGCCAAAAGGCAAGCGGGAAATACGCGCTTAACGACGAAAGAGCGACAAGTTGAACTCGCGAATCGGATCTTTCTCCCAAGTGCGCTTGTATTGAACGCACACTGTTGCGGGACCGCTAAAACCGCGACCGATTTCGACTTTGAAAACCGCCTTGCCGGGCGCACCGCAAAAACCTGGTGGACTGTTGGCCGGAACGTGTTCTATCATGACTTCGATCTCGGAGTCCTCGCACTGCGCCTGCCACCGATAACCGGTGGTCATGTTCTCCTCGAGCTCGAAATCGACGACATCGCCTTGCTCGACTTCCAAAACCCGATTGTCTCCCGGATCGACGAGCACGTGGTGTCCGACCATACGGCAACCGCCGAAAAGCGCGATTAAAGCAATCGTCAAAAGACTCCGCATCACATCAACGCCCAAATGACCGCCGGTGCGAACAGCAGCGAGTCGAACATGTCGAGTATCCCGCCCATGCCGTTGGTAAAGGACATGGTCGAAGAATCCTTTACCCCCGCCCAACGTTTGAACTTCGACTCGACGAGATCGCCGGCGGTTCCGACGAGCGCCGCCACGAGCCCCAAAAGCGCGGAATGCCAAAAGCCGAATCCGGTCATCCCCATGAAAAGCCAGGAAAGAATCAGCGAAGCGAGCACCGAGCCACCCAATCCTTCCCAACTCTTGTTGGGCGAAATCGCGGGACACAGCTTGTGATTTCCGCCCTTCATGAACTTCGCCGACGAAAGACCCGCCGCGAATCCGCCCATGTCGGAAATCTTCACGATTGCAATTACGTAAAGCATAAGCTCCCGACCGCGCGTTTGCGCGATATACGGAAGAATCGTGAATGCGATTGCAAGTACGATCAAACCGGGTACGAGCACCTTCAATCCGTCGGCGGATTTCGGATCTACCCGTTTCTCGATCAGTTGATAGAATTCAAAAGCCGCCAAGACGAGAATGACCCCGAAAGCCGGCGGGAAAAACCACATCGGAACGAACAAAACCGCCGCCACGATCGCGGCGGCGATCGTAAGCGCGGTTATCGTTCGCTTGGCGACGGGGTTCATCAAATGTTAATGCGAAGCGTGGTCTCGCGCGCGGGTCCGACCGAAAGAACGCCGAGCTTGCCGCCGACGAGATCGAGGATGCGGTTGACGTACTTCTTCGCATTCTCCGGCAGTTCCGCGTAATCGGTGATCTTCGAAGTCTCGGTCATCCATCCCGGCATCTCCTCGTACACTGGCGTGCAGTCCTTGAGCGCGTCGAGATCGGCGGGGAAGGTCGTGTAGACGAAACCGTCCTTGCGCTTGTAGCCGGTGCAAATCTTCACCGTCGGGAAGGTATCGAGAACGTCGAGCTTGGTCATCGCCCAGTAGTCGATTCCGTTCACGCGCTGGGCGTACTTGGCGACCACCGCGTCGAACCAGCCGCAACGCCGCGGACGTCCGGTCGTCGCGCCGTACTCGCCGCCACGCCGACGCATCGTTTCGCCGTCGTCGTCATTGAGCTCGGTCGGAAACGGACCTTCGCCGACCCGCGTCGTGTAGAGTTTCAAAACCCCGATCACGCGGTCGATCGAACGCGGCGAGATACCCGAACCGGTGCAGGCGCCGCCCGCCGTCGGATTCGACGAAGTGACGAACGGATAGGTTCCGAAGTCGATGTCGAGCATCGTCGCCTGCGCGCCCTCGAAAAGCAGCGACTTGCCGTTCTCGATGCGCTCGTGAAGGAACTGGATCGTATCCGTGACGTAAGGCGTAAGCGCCTTCACCATCGGCGTATAGAGCTTCACCATTTCCTCCGCGTCCAGCAGCTGCGCGCCAAGTGCCTTCAGCGTACGATTCGCCTCTTCGACCTGATCGCGGACGAGATCGAGGAAATTCGGCTTCAAGATGTCGCCGACGCGCATTCCCGAGCGACCGACCTTCGCCGCGTACGCCGGGCCAATTCCGCGACCGGTGGTGCCGATCTTCTTCCCTTCGGGACGCGCCGCCTCCTCGGCCTTGTCGATCGCGCGATGCCACTGCATCACCATCTGGGCGCGCTCCGAAATGTGGAAGCGGCCCTTCAGCTCGAAGCCCCAGCTCTCCACCTCGGCGAGTTCCTTCATGAGATCGAACGGATCCATCACTACGCCGTTGCCGATTACGCAATGCTTGCCGCCGTGCAAAATTCCCGACGGAACGAGGTGGAGGACGTACTTCTTGTCGCCCACGACCACGGTGTGGCCGGCGTTCGAACCGCCCTGAAAACGCACCACCGTATCGACCTCTTCGGTCAGAAAATCGATTACCTTGCCCTTGCCTTCATCGCCCCATTGGGCGCCGATAAGTACCGTATTCATAACTTTTGTATTATATCAAATCTCCTTGAGTTTGAGAATCCGCTGGTTGGAGGAACCGCGAAACTTGAGCGAAATATCCTTCAATTCCTCGACAAACGGCCCGTCCACGAGAACGTCGATCATCGAAAGAAACTCGTCCGTGACTTCGGTGCGCCAGCGCGACTCCGCCTTGAGGTCGGTTTCGAGGACGCATCCGGTGTAGACCCAAAGATTGCGCTTCGCGCCGAACTTGCGCCGAAATCGTCTCAAAAACGGCACCAGCGCGCGTTGATTCCCAGGTTCCATCGGCTCGCCGCCGAGCAGCGAAAGCCCGTCGACGAAACTTTCGGAAAGCATCGCCAGTATCTCGTCCTCGGTCTCTCGGGTGAACGGCGCACCGGCGTCGAACGACCACTGGTCGGGGTTGAAGCACCCCTTGCAACGATGGGTGCAACCGGAAACGAAGAGGGAGACCCTGACCCCCTCTCCGTTCGCGATGTCACAAGGCCTGATCGCCGCGTAATTCACGAGACGTGAAGTACGCGCTCCTTGATTTCCTGAGTGCGGCCTTGATTCCAGAACTGGCTGCCGATGTAACCGCAGGTGCGCCGCGCGACGTTGAGCTTGGACTCGTCGGTGTTGCCGCACTTCGGGCACTTCCAGTCGAGCTTGCCGCTTTCGTCCTTGACGATTTCGATCTCGCCGTCGAAGCCGCACACCTGGCAGTAGTCGCTCTTGGTGTTCAGCTCGGCGTACATGATGTTGTCGTAGATGAACTTCATGATCGAGAGCACCGCCTTCAGATTGTTCTGCATATTCGGAACCTCGACGTAGCTGATCGCGCCACCGGGCGAGAGCCGCTGGAACTTCGACTCGATTTCGAGCTTCTTGAACGCGTCGATCTTCTCCGTCACGTGGATGTGGTAGGAGTTCGTGATGTAGTTCTTGTCGGTAACGCCCTTGATGACACCGAAACGCTTCTGCAAGCATTTCGCGAACTTGTAGGTCGTCGATTCGAGCGGGGTTCCGTAGAGCGAATAGTCGATATTTTCAGCCGCCTTCCACTTGGCGGTGTACTCGTTCAGCTTCTTCATGATCTCCAAGCCCAGCTTCTCGCCTTCGGGCTCGGTGAGCTTCTTGCCGTTCAGCGCCAATACCGCCTCCCAAAGTCCGGCGTAGCCGAGCGAAATCGTCGAATATCCGCCGTGCAGATACTTGTCGATCGGCGTTCCCTTCGGAAGTCGCGTGAGCGCACCGTACTGCCAGAGAATCGGCGCCGCGTCGGAGAGCGTTCCCGTAAGCCGCTCGTGGCGGCACTGGAGCGCCTGGTGGCAAAGCTCGCACCGTTCGACGAAAATCTGCCAGAACTTCTCCATGTCGCCGTGCGCCGAAAGCGCGACGTCCACAAGGTTGATGGTCACGACGCCCTGATTGAAGCGACCGTAGTACTTGGGCTTGCCGTTCTCGTCGAGGTAGGGAGTGAGGAACGAGCGGCAACCCATGCAGGTGTAGACGTTGCCGTTGCCGTTCTTGTCGATCTTGTACTCGAGCATCTTCTTCGCCGAAATGTAATCCGGAACCATGCGCTTGGCGGTGCACTTCGCCGAAAGCTCCGTGAGGTACCAGTAGGGCGAGTCCTCGGTGATGTTGTCGGGCTCGAGGACGTAGATGAGCTTGGGGAACGCTGGAGTGATGTAGACGCCCTGCTCGTTCTTCACGCCCTTGATGCGCTCGTTAAGAACCTCCTCGATGATGATCGCGAGGTCCTTCTTCTCCTGCTCGTTGCGCGCTTCGCCGAGATACATGTAGACCGTGACGAACGGAGCCTGACCGTTGGTGGTCATCAGCGTCACCACTTGATACTGGATCGTCTGCACGCCCTTCTCGATTTCCTTGCGCACGCGACGCTCGACGATGGCGTCGAACTTGTCCTTCGGCATCGTCACACCCGCCTCGGCGCACTCCTCGGCGAGATCCTTGCGAATCGACTGGCGCGAGATGTCGACGAACGGCGCGAGGTGGGTAAGCGAAATCGACTGTCCGCCGTACTGGTTGGAGGCGACTTGCGCGATAATCTGGGTCGCGATGTTGCAGGCGGTGGAGAAGCTCTTGGGTTTCTCGATCATCGTCCCCGAAATGACCGTTCCGTTCTGCAGCATGTCCTCGAGATTGACGAGGTCGCAATTGTGCATGTGCTGCGCGTAGTAGTCCATGTCGTGGAAGTGGATGAGTCCGTCCTTGTGGGCCTGAACGACTTCGGGCGGCAGCAAAAGTCGCGCCGCCACGTCCTTCGAGACCTCGCCCGCCATGTAGTCGCGTTGCACCGAGTTGATCGTCGGGTTTTTGTTCGAGTTCTCCTGCTTGACGTCCTCGTTGTTGCATTCGATGAGCGAAAGAATCTGCTCGTCGGTGGTATTCGCCTTGCGGGCGAGCGCGCGCTTGTATCGATAGACGATGTACTTCTTCGCGATCTCGTGCGAGCCCATCTCCATGATCTTGTTCTCGACGACGTCCTGAATCTCTTCGACCGTCATCGCCCGATCGCGAGCCTCGCAAACGCCCGCGACCTCCTCGGCGATAAGCTTGATGCGGCTCTCGCTCAAGGCGTTCTTGTAGTCCACCGCCTGGCTGGCCTTGCGAATCGCGTTGTCGATCTTGACGATATCAAATTCCTTTTCCTCTCCAGAACGCTTGATGATCTTCATCATTTTCATTAGTTTCCTTGCTATTAAGGGGGTTAAAACTCTAAATCGTACTTTCTATTGTGCATTCACCCAATATGATACACTAAATATAGTGGCCGCGCAAGGGGGAAGATATAAAAAGATATCAACAGGTTGTGTATGCCTGTTGATATCTTACACCATGGATTGTTATTAGCCGAAAACAGTACAAACGGCAATTATTTGCCAAAAACAGCCGTCAGGTGCCGGCCGCCGTCGGCATTGCCCGCGCCGTGTCCCGCCAGCGGATCCGTCCAGATCGTCTTCTTGACGCCCTTCGGGATGTTGTTGAAGGCGGCGTAGACGCCGTCTGGCGGACAGGTCGTATCGATGAAACCCGTGCCGATCGACACCTCCTTGTTCGGCGTGTAAAGCGTG
>JAZQOS010000004.1:0-2169 GCA_045627925.1 Kiritimatiellia bacterium
ATCCGCATCGCTCGCCGACGCTGCACGCGAAGGAGAACGGCATGGGCAAGGACGTCGTGAAGTTCGACGCGATCCTCGGCAAGCCCGGCTGCGACAAGGACGGCAATCCCTGCGCGACGCCGGTCGACTGGGACGCGCTCATCCCCGTTACGGAGAGGGACGGCGTCGAGTGGTACGTCGTCGAGTGCGAGCGTCACTTCGAGGATCTCTCGGCGGTGCTTCCTTCCTATAACTTCCTTAAGTCGAAAGGACTCAACTAATGAATATCAACCGTCGTAATTTTCTCCTCGGAAGCGCTGCTGCGGCAACGCTTGCCGGCTGCGCCACCAATAAGATTGGCCTGCGTTCACTTAAGAAGGGTGAGAAGCGTCGTTTCGCTATGATTGGTTACGGCATTCAGATGCGCACCGCGCTTATCCCGCAGTTTCTCGATCCTAAGAACAACGCCAACGGCGAGATTGTTGCGGTTTGCGACTGCGATAATGTACGCGCGGCGGCGGGAGCGAAGCAGGTCAACGATTTCTACGGTAAGAACGTCTGCAAGGCCATTGCTGATTTCCGTGATGTCTTCAAGGACCCGACGATCGATGCTGTCTGTATCGGCGCACCGGACCATTGGCACGCCTACATGTCTGTCGAGGCGATGAAACACGGAAAGGACGTTTATTGCGAGAAGCCCCTTACTTTTACGATCGACGAGGCTAAGAAGGTTATCGCCGCGCAGAAGAAGTACGGTCGCGTCTTCCAGACTGGTTCGATGCAGCGCAGCTGGGCGAAAAAGTCCGAATTCCGCACAGCATGCATGATTGTTCGTAATGGCTTCATCGGCGACCTCAAGTATGTCGACGCCAACTATGGCATTGGAGGAAAGAAGCTCGGCGGCCCGTCACATCCAGTCCGTTTCTTCGACGTTCCGGAGAATTCGGCGACGGAAGGGGCTCCGAACCCCGACGTCGATTGGAACATGTGGCTCGGCCCGGCAAAGTGGCGTCCGTATTCAGATCAGCTTGCTCCGCGCGGTGTGAACAAGTTCTATCCGATGTTCTGGCGATTCGACGACGACATCGGCTCCGGCTACAACGGCGACTGGGGTGCTCATCACCTCGACATTGCACAGTGGGGTATGGACATGGACGATTCCGGTCCGTACAAGATCATCCGCTCCGACGAGCCGTACTCGATAAATCTCTTCCACGGCGGCCGTCGACAGTTTGGCATGCGGATGCTCTTCAAGTCTAAGAAGGACGGTTCTGACATTGAACTCTATCACGGTCCATTCGGCGTCATCACCGGCGCGGGTGGCTGGGGTACGGTCTTTTACGGCACAAAGGGCATTGTCGCGGTCAATCGCGGTAAACTCGCTGTCTGGAAGACGAACGGTCTCGTCAAGCCGACGCTTGAGATCCGCAAGCAGCTTGAAAACATGACGTTCGCGGATGGCACGGTTGTCGCCGCATCTGTAGGCAAGGACTACGGGACGGATGCCGCAGCCAAAAAGGACAATGCGCTTGAGCAAGCGATTGACAGGATTGTTGGGTACTTCAAGCTTGATACGGCCCCTGTTCAGCTCTACAAGAGTGAGAATCAGGTCAAGAACTTCTGCGAGTGCATCGAGACACGCGAACCGACGATCTCGCCGGCTTCTGTCGGCGGGCGCTCGGGAACGCTCTGCCTCCTCTGCAACATGAGCTATGTCTACGACACCGGTTTCGACTGGAATCCGGTGAAGATGGACTTTGTGGGTTGCATGGCAAAGAAGCTTCCGCTCGCCCGTGCTGATTATCGCGGATGGGATATTGTCGTCTGATCGACTAAATGATTATGCCAAAATGTAATTCGGCGGTTTTGTGATGCATGATCCGTCGGTTCGTCGGTTGTGCATTCGGCAGATGATTTTGCGCACCCGTCCCGTTCTGGTTTTGGCTCAGTCAGGTGCCACTCCGCCGGAACGCGGACGGGTCGCGCGTTTGTGTGTCTTAGGTGGTGTGCGGTCCGGGGTCGGTAGGAAAGAGCGGTGAAATCCCCCGCCCGCCACGGCGGGCGGGGGATTTGGTATAATACTGGCATTATGTCCGAGTTCAAGCTGTCTGATCCGTTCGGGTCGGCGCCGTCGAAGGCGCCGTTCACGCAATCGGTGTCGACGGGCGTGCCGTGGCACAACCTGCCGAT
>JAZQOS010000005.1:0-69693 GCA_045627925.1 Kiritimatiellia bacterium
AGCCATGGGGCGGTGCCGAGGGCAAGGCGAGCGACATCGAGATTACCGCGAAGGAGATTTTGCGCCTCAAGGAGAAGCTGAACGAGATCCTCGCGAAGCACTCCGGCCGCAAGATGGCCGACGTCGTGAAGGACACCGACCGCGACCACTTCATGTCCGCCGAGGAGGCGAAGGCGTGGGGGCTGATCGATGAAGTGTTGTGAGAGTGTGGGAATATGAAAATATGGAAGTAGGAAAGGATGGAAATGGGCAAATTGACGAATTGACAAATGAACGAGCGACGCATCCAAATGCATTTGTCAATTTGTCAATTTGCCCATTCGTCAATTTTCATACTTTCATATTCTCACATTATTTAGTTTGATGAAACAAGAAGAATACATCTGTTCATTTTGCGGGCGGTCCTCCAAAGAGGTGACGATCATCCCGGGGGCGGACGGTAACATCTGCGTTGATTGCGTGAAGCACGCGCACGAAATGGTAATGCGCCACGAAAAATCGGCGAGCGACGTTCCGCCGCTTCCGCCCACGCCGACTCCGAAGGCGATCAAGGAATTTCTCGACCAGTTCGTCATCGGCCACGAGGAAACGAAGAAGGTGCTCGCGGTCGCAGTCCACAACCACTACCGGCGACTCGAAGCGGCGGAGCAGAAGACCAAGGACGACGGAGTCGAAATCGAAAAATCCAACATTCTCCTCATCGGCCCGACCGGTACGGGCAAGACGCTCCTCGCGCGGACGCTCGCGAAAATGCTCGGCGTTCCGTTTGCGATTGGCGATGCGACGGTGCTTACCCAGGCGGGTTACGTCGGCGAGGACGTGGAGAATCTCGTTCGCTATCTTTTGCAGAATGCCGACGGCAACGTCGAGCTCGCCAAGCGCGGCATCATCTACGTCGACGAAATCGACAAGATCGCCTCGAAGACCGACAACGTTTCGATTACGCGCGACGTCGGCGGCGAAGGTGTGCAGCAAGCGCTCTTGAAACTCGTCGAAGGGACGATTTGTCGGGTGCCGCCGAAGGGCGGGCGCAAGCATCCCGACCAGGAGTACATCGAAGTCGACACTTCCAACATTCTCTTCATCTGCGGCGGCGCGTTCGTGGGTTTGGACAAGATCGTCGCCGAGCGGCGCGGTAAGAACGTCATCGGCTTTGGCGCGGAAGCGCAAAAGGACGCGAAGCAAAAGGAAATCAATCCGCGCGACGTGCGCCCCGAAGATCTCGTGAAGTTCGGGCTTATCCCCGAATTTACCGGACGACTCCCGGTTATCACCACGCTCGAGGATTTGAGTGAGGACGATCTCGTCAAGGTTCTCACCGAGCCGAAGAATTCGCTCGTAAAGCAATATCAAAAGTTGCTTGCGATGGACGGAGTTGAGCTCGTATTTGAACCGAAGGCGCTTCGGGAACTTGCGAAAATCGCGCTGGCGCGCAAAACCGGCGCGCGCGGACTTCGCGCGGAAATGGAAAAGCTCATGCTCGATGTTATGTACGAGGCGCCGGGCTCGAAGGGCAAGAAGGTCGTCATCACCCCGAAGACGATCAAGGAACGCTTATGCAGCTGACATTGCTCAAATCGAAATTGCATCGAATTCGGATAACCGAGGCGTGCCTCGATTACGAAGGTTCGCTTACGCTCGACCCCGACGACATGGAGGCGGTTGGGATTCTTCCCTACGAGAAGATTCTTTGCGCCGATGTGGAGAACGGTAATCGCTTCGAGACCTACGCCATCGCCGGCAAGCGCGGTAGCCACGTTTGCTGTCTAAACGGCGCGGCGGCCCACCAAGGCAAGGTCGGAGATCTTTTGATCGTAATGGCCTTCGCGCAAATGACCGAGGCGGAGGCGAAGGGTTTTTGTCCGAAGGTGAAGTACTTCACCAAGAAAAGCGTTTGAAGAAACTGCTGCTCGTCTTGCTGATTCTTTTGGCGACGCCGCTTTGGGCGGCGAAGCCGAAGGCGGTAGTGGTGTTTCTCGCCGACGATCTCGGATACGGCGACACTTCGGCTTACGGGCAAAGCCGAGTGCCGACGCCGAACTTGGAGACGCTTTGCCGGATGGGCTGTCAGTTTATGGACGCGCACTCGGCGACGCCGGTTTGCACGCCTTCGCGCTATTCGCTGCTAACCGGAAATCATCCTTTCCGCCTGCCCAATAACCGGATTTTGGATGGCGATGCGAAGTTGATTTTGCCGGTTGAAGGCGAGGCGATGACGCTGCCCGTAATCATGAAGCGCGCGGGTTACAAAACCGCCGCCATCGGCAAGTGGCACCTCGGAATGAGCGCGGGCGAAAAGCCGATCGATTGGAACGGCGAGATTAAGCCCGGTCCGCGCGAAGTCGGTTTCGAGAAGTCTTTCGTTATGGCGGCGACTGCCGATCGCGTGCCTTGTGTTTTTATCGAGGACGGACGAGTCGCGAATCTCGACCCTGCTGACCCGATTGAAGTTTCCTACGACCGCACGGAGCGAAAGTGGAGCGACGAGATTACCGCGCGGACGAATCCCGAGCTGTTGAAGGCGTGGGGGCGGCCTTCCGACCATCAGCACGACAAGACGATTATCGACGGCATCTCGCGCATCGGCCACATGCGCGGCGGCAAGGCGGCGAGTTGGAAGGATCAAGATCTCGCCGATCGCATTACCACTGAAGCGGAGAAATTCATCGCTTCCGCGAAAGGCGAGCCGATCTTCCTTTATTTCGCGACTAACGACATCCACGTGCCGCGCGATCCTTCGCCGAAGTTTCGCGGGCGGAGCGATCTTGGGATTCGCGGAGACGCGACGGTGCAGATGGACGATTCGCTCGGTCGCGTTCGCAAGGCGCTTGCCGACGCCGGGTACGACGATACGCTCTTTATCTTCACCAGCGACAACGGGCCTTTTATTTCCGACGGCTACGAGGACGGCGCGCGCGAGGCGTGGAAGGGCGTTAATCCGTCCGGACCGTGGCGCGGAGGAAAGTACGAGGTTTACGAAGGCGGAACGCGAATTCCGATGGTGGTCGCGTGGCCGGGCCACGTAAAGGCCGGCTCGAAGAGCGACGCGCTTATTTGCCACACCGATTTCGCCCGTTCGCTCGCGAAGATCGTCGGGGTGGAGATTCCCGAAGGGTCGTGCCGCGATAGCGAGGAACTCTCGGCGGCGCTCTTGGGCGAGACGCAAACGGGGCGCGAGACGCTCCCGGAAATCTCCGGTTGGGGACCTTCGGGCTTCCGCAAGGGCGACTGGAAACTGGTTGCATCTTCCGAGGCGGAGTTGTATAATTTAAGGCACGATCCGGGTGAACGCGAGAATCTGGCGAAAAAGGAGCCGGAGAAGCTCGCCGAACTCGAAAACGAATTTAAGCGTATCTTGAACTCCAAATAACCGAAAGGACACGACATGAAAGTGAAAAAGCTCCAAGGTCTCATTGCGGCCGCGCACACGGCGTTCAACGCCGATGGTTCGGTCAACATCGCGGTCATCAAGGACCAGGCGAAGATGCTCATCCGCCAGAAGGTCACCGGCGTCTACATCTCCGGCACCACGGGCGAGGGAATCTGCTGCTCGATCGCCGAGCGCAAGGCGGTGATGGACGCATGGGCGAAGTACGCGAAGGGCAAGCTCTTCTTGATCGTCCACATCGGCGCGCTGGCGCTTCCCGACGTGCAGGAACTCGGCGCTTACGCAGTTAAGGCGAAAATGGACGCGACCTCAATCGTGCCGCCGAACTTCTTCAAGCCGGGCTCGGTGGATATGCTCATCGCCTATCTCAAGGAAGCGCTCAAGACCTCGACCAAGCTGCCGTTCTACTACTACCACACCGGAATGTCGGGCGTCAACTTCGACATGCAGACCTTCCTCGAAAAGGCCGACGGCAAGATCAAGAACCTCGCCGGTATCAAGTTCAACTATCCCGACCTCTACATGTATCAGCGTTGCCTTCGCGCCTTGGGCGGCAAGTACGACATTACCTGGGGCATTGACGAGTGGTTCGCGGGCGCGGTCGCGCTCGGCGCGAAGTCGGCGATTGGCTCGACCTACAACTACGCCGCGGGAATCTACTACAAGATCTGGAACGCGGTCAAGAAGGGCGACCTCAAGGCGGTGGAAGCTGGAATGAAGAAGGTCTGCGACATCGTGGACATTCTCGTTCAGTACGGCGGCGTCGCCGGCGGCAAGGTAATGTGCAAGCTGTGGGGCGTGGACCTTGGCGAGGTGCGTCTCCCCAATAAGACGATCGACGCGAAGGGCAAGGCCGACATCTTAAAGCGCATCAAGAAGATCGGCTACCGGTAAGGTGGCGCGATGCTTCCCGCGCTTGCCACGATTGCGCTTTTCGCCGTAATCGACCTCGGTCCGACGCTGGACGATCCGGCGATCTGGGCCGAGGGGGCGCGGCCACTTGCGCTTGATCGGTACGAAGAATACAGCTGGCGCGGGTTTCCGGTTTGGGATTCTCGCGTTCTCACCTCTTCGGACGGCAAGCGATTGGAGCGCGTCGAGCTTTCGCTCTACAATCGCGGCGACGCCGACGAAAAGACGACGATCGGCGAAAAAGAGCTCGAAACGCATCTCGCCGAATTGGAAAAGACCTTCGGCGAGGAGAAGGGCGCGAAGGTGGAGCGTACGCGGCTTGCCGATGGTGCGCTAAAATTCCGCTCCGTCCATTTGGCGGGCGAGCGGACAATTGAAATCGTTTGGGGACTTTCCGCCGAGGATGAAAATCGCAAGCGCGCAGTCGAGTATTTGCGCGCGTCGGTAATCGGCACGAAGTCGCCCAAATCGCCGACTAAAAAGTCCAGCGTGGAGAAGCAGTCGTCGCTCAAGGCGAACGTTGTCAAAGACGCGAATGGAGATGTGCGGATCGCGGGCGTGCCGATGATCAATCAAGGCGAAAAGGGATATTGCGCCGTCGCTACCGCCGAGCGAGTTTTGCGCTACTACGGAATTCACGTCGATGAACACGAACTCGCCCAACAGGCGGGCACTACATCGGAAGGCGGAACCCAGACCGCCAGAATGCGCGACGTCGCTCGGCGCATCGGCGAGCGCAACGGACTCGGCTATCAAGACATCCTCGCCATTGCCGTCACTACCGCCGACTACTACAAGGAAATCGAGCGCTACAACAAGGCGGCGAAAGCGCTCGATCGGAAATCGATTTCGCCCGCGGATTTCACGCGCAACCACGTTTTCTATAGCGACGAGATGATCGAGGCGATGGAGCCGGAGGTGTTGTTGGCGGCGCGGCGTCGCGATTCGCGACTTCGGCGTTTTTCCGCCGCCGTTCGTCAGCAGGTGAACGCGGGCGTGCCGGTATTTTGGGGAGTTACGCTCGGGCTTTATCGCGAGGCGATCGCGAATCCGCAATCGCGGGGCGGGCACATGCGGCTGATCATCGGCTACAACGACCGTACGAACGAAATCCTCTACACCGACAGTTGGGGCGTTGGTCACGAATTGAAACGCATTGCCGCCGACGAGGCTTTCGCGATGACCCACGACGCATATATCCTGAAGCTGCGCTAAAATGAAAAACCGCCTTTCGCTCGCCTTGATCTTTGCGCTGGCCGTCGTTGCGACGACGACAGTGCTGGCGAAGCCGCCGCCGCCCAAGTGGTGGACGGAGGAGAACGAGCGCTATCGGTTCATGACCGATCTTTCGCCCTCGAAGGGCAAGGCGTTCATCACCCGGGCGATGCGACTGGCGGAGGCGATGCGCCGAAGCTACGAATTTTACGTGCCGCCGCTCAAACCCGTCAAGCTCTCCACGGTCAAGGTCTTCAAGGCGCTCTCGGAGTATCGCGAATATCGCGCCGCTTCGGGCGACGCCGATACGACTTCCATCGGACTTTGGGATCCGAATCGCGAGGAGCTTTTGATTTCCGCCGAGGGCGAGCGCGAAGACGCGCTTTCGATCATGCGCCACGAGGCGTTCCACCAGTATCTTTTTTACGCCACCGGTCGCGGCGACCACGCGCTGTGGTTCAACGAGGGTCACGCCTGCTTTTTCGAATCGGTCGAGTACAATAGCGCGAAGAACACGGTCAAAGTCGTGGACAAGGGCAATCGCGCGGAGTGGGTCGAGCGCGATCCGAAGCGCGTCGCCTCCGCGATCAAGTCGGTTTTGAAGATGGATCGCGCCGCCTACTACGGAGGATCGAGCGACGCGGTAAATCTTCATTACGTAACCGGCTGGGCGATTGTCTACTTTCTTCAGAACGGCGCCTACGCCCACGAACGCTTCGCGCCCTATCGCAAGGTGGTACCGAAGTATCTCGAACTCATGGCGGCGGGATGCGATTCGCGCGAGGCCACCGAACAGGCGTGGGCGCTTGTCGCCGATCGCGACATCGAAGCCGACTTCTTGCGTTTTTGGGAACAATATCGTAAACTTTCGCGCAATGCGCGACTAAAGGAGCAACAAAAACAATGAAATCGTCATACTGGGAAAAATGGGCCAAGGCCTATCGGGAAGAACTCGTTAAAAACATCATGCCGTTCTGGATGAAGCACGGCTGGGATCGGCGGAACGGCGGCGTCTACACCTGCCTCGATCGCGATGGCTCGCTCATGGACTCGACGAAGTCCGTCTGGTTCCAAGGGCGCTTCGGCTGGCTTACCGCCTACGCCTACAATCACGTGAAAAAGGATCCGGATTGGCTCAAGGCGTCGAAGAGCTGCTGCGAGTTTCTGGAGAAGCACTGCTTCGACAAGGACGGTCGCGCCTATTTCGAGGTGACGGCGCAAGGCGTTGGGCTTCGTCGTCGTCGCTATCTCTTCTCGGAGTGCTTCGCCGCGATCGCCTATGCCGAGTATTCGCTCGCGAGCGGCGACAAGACGTGGGCGAAGAAGTCGCTTGCGCTCTTTAAGCGCATTCGTGCCTGGGCGACGGCGGGTGCGGCGCTCGCGCAGCTCGACCGCATTGAACGCGAGGTAATGGCCGACGGCAAGATTTCGATCAAGGAGGCGCGGATGCTTTCCGAGATCTTTACACCGCTCGCGAAGTTGAACGGCGGCGCGTTCCGCGAAATGGCGAAGACGCTGGACGACGCTTGCGCCGACGGCAAGATCACTCGAAGCGAGTCGAAGGAAATCGCCGTGCTCTTGCGCGACATCATCGAGCGCTTCGTGCCAGCGAAGTACGAGCCGTCGCTCAAGACCCAAGGCCACTCGCTGACGATGATTCTCATCAACGTCGCGAACGTCCTAAAGCAGGTGAGCGACGACCCGATTCTCGACGAGCAGATTACCGAGTCGATCTCGCTCCTCAAGAAGTACTTCATCCATCCCGAGTTCAAGGCGCTTTTGGAAACCGTGGGTCCGAAGGGCGAGTTCATCGACACGCTCGCCGGCCGCACCATCAATCCCGGCCACTGCATCGAGACCTCGTGGTTCTTGATGGATGTCGCGGTTGAGCGCAAGGACAAGGAACTTCTGAAAACCGCGTTGACGATTCTCGACTGGTCGTGGAACTGGGGCTGGGACAAGAAGTACGGCGGAATCATCTCCTTCAAGGACTGCCGCAATCTGCCGCCGCAGTGCTACGAGCAGGATATGAAGTTCTGGTGGCCGCAGTGCGAAACGATTATCGCCTGTGCCTACGCCTACAAGCTTACCGGCGATAAGAAGTGGGAGAAGCGCCATCAGCTCGCGAACGACTGGGCGTTTTCGCACCTCAAGGACAAGAAGTTCCCCGAGTGGTACGGCTACCTCCATCGCGATGGCACGGTTGCGCAACCGGCGAAGGGCAACATCTTCAAGGGTCCCTTCCACATCCCGCGCATGCTCATCAAGGCCTGGGAACTCGCGAAGGGAATGTAAAGTGCACGCCGACCTCGCCGACGTCATCGCCGACACCGCCCAGAATTCCATCGAGGCGGGCGCGAAGCGCGTGGAGTTGACGCTAGTCGAGGACGGCGAACGCCTTCGCGTCGTCGTTAAAGACGACGGCAAGGGCATGGACGAGGCGACCTTAAAGCGGGCGTTTGATCCGTTCTTCACCGAGGCAGGCAAGCACGACAAGCGCAAGGTAGGGTTGGGGCTGCCGATTCTAAAGCAGATTTGCGAAGCGTGCGACGGCGCAGTCAAGCTCGTCTCCCGGCCCGGCGTCGGCACTACGCTCGAATACACCTTGGCCGCGAAGCACATCGACTTGCCGCCGATGGGCGATTTGGTCAAGGCGGTGCTTGCGCTTTTCAACTACCCCGGCGAGTTCGATCTCGTTTTCACCCATCGACGCGGCGAAGCCGAGTACGCGATTGCAAGAAGCGAACTCATCGAGGCGATCGGCGGAATCGAAAGCGTCGAATCGCTCGCGCTCGCGCGGGAGTTTCTCGAAGGACAGGAGGAGTCGCTCAAATGAATCGAATCGAAACCATCGCGCGCGGAGTGTGCATAAAGAAAGGCAAAGTTCTTTTATGCGCGCCCAAGGGCGGCGCCTACAATTATCTGCCGGGCGGCCACATCGAATTTGGCGAAACGGGGCGCGAGGCGTTGGAGCGCGAGATGAAGGAGGAGACGGGTCTAAAATCAAAGGCGGGTGCGTTCGTGGGAGTGGTGGAGAGCGTTTTCATGCAAAAGGGGCGCAAGCACGCCGAGATCAATCTCATCTACCGCCTTGCGCTTAAAAATACGAAAGTGGCGAGCCGCGAAAGCTGGATCGAATTCAAGTGGTGGCCGGTAGAGGACTTGCGCCGCGCGAATCTCCTGCCCGCGGAAATGATAAAATACGTGAAGTAATGTTACACGTTGTCGCAACTCCCATCGGAAACCTGGACGATCTTTCGCCGCGAGGACTTGAGGCGTTCAAGTCGGCGACGCTGATTGCGTGTGAAGATACGCGTCGCACGTGGGCGCTACTTAGCCACTTTGAAATCTCCAGACCCGAGATGGTCTCGTATCGTCAAGGCAACGAAGAGCACACAACCGAGCGAATTCTCAAGGCGCTGGAAACGGGAGCGGAAGTGGTGCTTTGCTCGGACGGCGGCTATCCGGCGATCTCCGACCCCGGTTATCGGCTCATTCGCGCTTGCGCGAAGGCGAACGCGCCCTACGAGGTAATTCCCGGGGCGAGCGCGGTAAACGTCGCCTTGTTGATGAGCGGGCTTTCGACCTCGTCCTTTACCTTTCGCGGCTTTCCGCCGCGCGGGCCGGGCGCGCTCCGCAACTGGTTCGCCGAGGACAAGGACAAGGAGCATACGCTTATTTGCTACGAGTCGCCTTTTAGAATCGGCGCGACGCTGGAGGCGGCGCTCGAAGCGCTTGGCGATCGCGAAGCGGCGGTGTGCATCGAGCTTACGAAACTCCACGAGCGCGTGAGTCGCGGATATCTTTCCGATCTCGTGAAGGAGTTTAAGGACGCGAAGGTAAAAGGCGAAGTCGCGCTCGTTATCGCCGGCAACAACCCGAAGTTCTTGCGAGGCGGCGAATGATCGTTCTCGGCGTCGATACTTCGCTTCGTTCCACTGGCTATGGCGTTATCGCGGTCGAAGGTAGCCGCATGAAGGCGCTCGAGTTCGGAAATATCAAAAACGGCGCGAAGTTGGCGCTTACCGCCTGCCTTAAGGCGATTCACGCGAAAGTCTCCGCGCTCATCGCCGCCCACCATCCCGACGTCATCGCCATCGAATCGGTCATCTACGGCAAGAACGCGGGTACAATGCTCGTTCTCGGCGAAGCGCGCGGCGCGGTGTTGACTGCAGCGGCGAACGCGGGCATCGAGGTCTACGAATACGAGCCTCGTCGGATGAAGCGCGCGGTTTCGGGGAACGCGCTCGCCGAGAAGGAGCAGATTCAGCGAATGGTGAAGACGCTTTTGAATCTCGAAACTCTTCCGCAGAACGATGCGGCGGACGCGCTGGGGCTCGCGATTTGCCACGTCAATTCCCACACGCGCTATTCGACGGAAACGCCGATATGATCTGCGAGCTTTGTCCGAGGAAGTGCGGCGAGCGGCCGGGCTATTGCGGTGCGCTCGATAGGCCGCGTGTTTTTCGCTACGGGCCGCACTTCGGCGAGGAGCCGCCGCTCGTCGGACAGGGCGGAAGCGGCTGCGTATTCTTCTCGCGCTGCACGATGAAGTGTCTTTACTGCCAAAACTCGCCGTGGAGCTGGCGCGGCGAAGGCTCGGACAAGACAATCGCGGAGCTGACGGAAATCTTTCGCACGCTGGCGGTGAAGGACAAGGTCGAGAATTGGAATCTCGTCTCCCCGACGCCGTATCTCCCGTTTATTCGCGAAGCGGTTCAGCCGCTCTTTCGTGAGGGCGTACGCTTGCCGTTCGTTTGGAACTCGTCGGGCTACGAGCGAGTCGAGACGCTGGAGGAATATCGCGAGCTTTGCGATTGGGCGCTATTCGATCTGCGCTATTCGCGCAGCTCGACCGCGCTTGCGGCGAGCGGAGCCGCCGATTACGTCGAAGCGGCGCGAGCGGCGGTTCGCTGGGCCTACGCCAAGGATCCGGAGAAGCTGATCGTTAGAATCCTCGTTTTGCCCGGCCACGCCGACGAGGCGATCGAATCGCTCGCTTTTCTCGCAACGGAACTTTCCAGCGACATCGCGGTTTCGATTATGAGCCAGTTCACTCCCGCCTACAAGGCGCTTTCGACTCCGCCGTTCGACCGCAAGGTCGCGAAAGCGGAATACGAGTCGGTTACCGAGGCGGCGGCGGATTTCGGCTTCGAGCGCGGCTGGATTCAGAATTACGCCGCCGCCGATCCCAAGCTCGCGCTGCTCGGCGAGAACATGCCGCCAGACCACGGCGCGGTTCGGTGAATACTTGCCCTTGTGGTCGCGGTTGTGGTATAATTTAGGATATATGAAAAAGGGCTTCACGCTCGTCGAGCTTCTGATTGTCGTCGTCGTCATCTCGATTTTGATGGCGATTACCTTCCGTTTGGTGGGGTTGGGCGGCGAGGCCTCCTACCGCAATACGACGATTCAGCGTCTCCAAAAACTCGAAAACTGCCTTTCAGGCTATTTCGCCGCATTCGGAAGCTATCCGCCGGTGCCAATTTATTATAAGCGTAGCGTATATGCGCGATCGGAGAATGGGGAGCAAATTGGCGGCGAGGACGGCTCGCTAAAATGGGCGAACGTGGAGCTCGCGTGTCGTGCCCAGCCGATTGCGGCGCGTTTCCCGTACGATCGCAGTTACAACGAGTATCTCGAAAACGTCTCGAAGCTCTTCGTTACGCGGTGCAATTCCAACGATTCGCAGTACAAAGCCTACTCCAACAAGAAGGCGCTTTGGGGCGGCGGGTTTCAGCCGCTTAACAACCCCAACCAAGTTTCGGGGTGGGACTCCAAGAGCGAGTGGGCGGACGTAAAGATTTTCCAGTTTGGACTGATGAGCTTTCTTTTGCCGCGCTATCTCTTTATGGCGAACGGCCTCGAGACGGAGGATCTCGAGAACTGCCAGCAATGGACGAGCAACAACCGGCTTTCTTCCCATCCCAACACCGGTTCGCAGTTCGGAAGTTGGGAGAGCCAACTTAAAGACCATCGCCTTTTGGTGCGCGTTCCTTCTCAAGCGGTTTGCGCGCGGTGGATGCCCAATCTCGAGGGAATGGTCGATTGCACCGGCTCGCCCGTTTTCTTTGGGGTGAAGATTTCGAGCGGCTATGGCCCGATTTCCACCGACATCGCCTCGCCTCGTCTCGACGGATTCTTCTTCGAGCAGAATCGGACGGTGCTCGACGGCATGACGGTTAGGGACGGGTGGAATTCGGAATTCTTCTATTACTCGACTCCGCCTTATCAGAATTATCGGCTTTGGAGCGCCGGCCCGAACGGGATGACCTTTCCGCCGTGGGTGTCAATTGATTCGCTCAAGAGCACCTCCGACAAGCAGACGGCTTCGAACTGGATGGCCGATGACATAATGTTCTTGAGCAATTAAAGGAGAAAAAGGTGAGAAGGGGATTTACGCTAATCGAAATGCTGGTCGTAATCGGGATTATCGCGATTCTCATCGGTGCGAGCATGGGCGGATTCTCCTACGTGACCAAGCGCGCCGAGCAGGCGCGCGGCCGCGAGCTTGTCGCTAACACGGCGACTGCGTTAAATGTTCTCTTTCAGCGTCAGTCCTATTGGCCGCCGCGTCTCTTGAACGAGGCGCAAGGCAATGGTCGGCTTACCGCTGAGGCCGGTGCGTGTCTTGCGCGCCACAATTTGATGTCGCTTTCTTCGACCAAGATTACCAGAGACGGCGAAGATGTCTATGTCCTTTCGGGTCTCGATCGTTGCGGAATCGTTTCTCCTTGGGCAACGGAAGTTTTGAAGCGCACCGCCTCCACCGGCGGCGGGCTTTCCGCCAGAGTTCCGAGCGGGGGTACGGTCCAAGATCACCAGCTCCACTTCGCGCTCGACGAGGACGGAGACGGCATTACCGAGGCGAAGCTCGGCGCGAAGACGGTTCGGGTTCGTGCGAACGCCGTCGTCTGGTCGTGGGGGCGGAACGGCCGTGAAGACGACTACGAAGCCTCGCAAGCGGGCCGCGGCAATGCGGACGACATTTACAGCTGGACGAGTTCTCAGGAGGTTCGCTAATGCGGCGGCGCGGTTTTACGCTCGTCGAACTGATGATGGTGATCGCGGTAATCGCGGTCTTGATGACGATTGTGACGACCGCTTCGCTGGGCGCGATTCGCTCCTCGAGGACGAAGCGCGCGGACGCGATGCTCATTGCCCTGCAGGCCTCGATCGCGACTTATCGCGCGGCGAATTCTGCTGGCGAGTGGCCGGGCGCGCTGGAGAATTACGCGGAGAACGCGGAGAGCGCAGTTTTGAGCGAATCTGACGCGCAGAACGTCTTTCGGATTATCGTTCAGAAATCGACCGGCAAGAACGGTACGATTCTTCCGCTCATCGATCCGCACGGCCTTTTCGTCGCGCCCGAAGGCGTCGAGGATGGCAAGGGCACGGGGCTTTCGTACGACGAGGCGATTCGTCAGGACTCGCGCCACCAAAAGCTCACGACCGACCGTATGGTCTTCGGCTATCAGGGCGTGAAGACCGGTAAGTTCCACCGCTTCAACATCGTCTATCACGCCGAGACCGATATGGTTACCGTTCACAAGTGCTGTCACGAGTGTCTGACGAAGAACGGTACTTGCAGCAAGAACGGCCAAAACAACAAGTGCGAGAAGTGCCACCGCTACGAACAGGAATGAAAAAGGGTTTTACCTTAGTTGAACTATTGCTGGTCATGGGCCTTATGGCGCTCATGGGCGCGATGGCGATTGGCGGTTATGCGGCGATTACTCGCGGCATGTCCGATCGCGCGGCGATTGACGCGGCGAAAACGGTTGCCGAGGCCGCGCAACAACGCGCGAACATCGACCAGGCGAAGACCTATCTTTATCTCTTTAACGAAGTGGACAAGATTGATTCCGATATGTCGCCCGGCGTCGTTTCGGGCGTCATCATCGCGGTTCGTCCGGTCGGGCGGATATCCGCCGTGCCTGAAGGCGGGTTTTACGTCGACGAGTTTGGCGATCTCGACGAGACTTATCGTGCGCTGGACGATGAAAGTAAAGAAATGACCGAAAGCGAGAAAGAGGAGAGCGCGGTGCCGATTCGGCTTTATAGCATTCCCCAAAGGACCTACGCGTCGGTGCTTGAAGGCGTCGAGAAGGCGAATGGGCTTGTGGACGGCGATTTGGAGGATGGCTCGACCATCGATGTTACCGACGCCATGTACGGCTTTCGAAAAGTGGATGGCGACGCGGAGTTTAAGCCCGGCGACCAGTATGGTCAGGAGTTCGCGGTGATGCGCTTACCGCCGAACTACACGTTTTCCCAGAACGTGACCATGAAGAGCGTGAACGATCTCGGTCAGACGAAGGTCGATGTAATCGAGGTCAATCCCGGCGACGCTTCCGCGCCTTCGGTGCAGGTATTCGTGCGTCGCCCGAACGGCGTTTTCGAGTCCATCGGTTCTACTTCGCAAACCAAGGACGGCAAGCAATGAGACGCGGTTTTACTTTGATGGAGGTGAATCTCGCCATGTTTATCATGGCGGTGGGGACGCTCGGGCTGGTGAGTCTCTACACTTTCGGCTATCGCGAAAACCAACAGTCAGTCGAGGATGTCCAGGCGGCGGCGATTGCCGAGATGAATATGAACGCGATGGCGGCGGCGCTTTCCTCGACCAATATGACCTGGGAGTCGTGGAAGAGTCTCGGACAGCTTCCCCGAGATGGTTGGGGGAAGTACGCGGGCGATGGTACCAATTCCGGGATTAGTGACAACGCGGGTACGGGAAGCCTGAATCCGCTTTCCGATCCGAGTAGCGAGGCGCGGAGCGTTTTCGACGCGGTCATGAGCGCAGCCGGCGGTGCGAACGGCCAGTTCAGCGACCAAGGGCTTTGCGTCGGCATCGTCCTTACTCCCGATAATGCCACCAATCCTCGGATGTACACGATTGCGGTTCGATGCGGCAAGCGGGCGGCGACGCTCGTCTATCAGCCGCTCTACTACACCGCGGTCTATTTCCAGGGACTCCCAAAGGAGGCTCAGGCGCAATGAAGAAACTGAAAAAAGGTTTCACGCTCCTGGAGATCCTAGTCGCGACGATGCTGCTGGCGATGCTGGTGACGATTCTCACTATGATCTTCAACCAGTCCTCGATCGCTTGGACGGTTGGAACCGCCTCGGTCGTCGGTCTTGGCGACGCCAGGGAAAAGATTTCCCAATACTCCATCGCCGCCGAAAACGCGATTGTCCGCTCCGATGGCAACGTCGTGAACGTCGTTTCGGTTTGGGACGATTCCGGCAGCGGAATTCGCCAGGGCGACGCGCGTACGCTCTCGAATAATTCCACCGGGGTATCCATCCAGTCGAGCGATATTAGCGATCCTTTTAATGCCTCGTCGATTTCGATTGGGAGTGCGGCGTCGGCGGGGCGCGACAGCTATGTTGTCGGCGTTACTTCCAAGGGAGCGAACGAAAGCGACGTTTGGGACGACATCACCACGATGCCCGAGGAGGTGGTGAAGTGAGGAAGGGCTTTACGCTAATCGAGCTTTTGGTGGTAGTCGCGATGATCCTCATTCTCGCGGGCGCGATGACGACGAGCATCGTTAACGCCCAGCGCCGTTCGCGGATTTCCCGCGCCGAGACCGAGACCAGAGAAATCACCAACGCGATTCTCGCTTTTGCGAACTATGCCGAAACCGGCGACTTGCAGGGCCACGAAATGGAAGACGCCGAGGCCGAGGAAGGCAAGCTCGGCTTCATCCTCGGCAAGGAGACGAGCCGCGGCGAGCCAGTGCCCGTTCTCTACAACGCCGCGCTCAGGAATGGTAAGATTCTCGATCCGTGGGGTCGGCCTTATCGGATTACGATTAGGCGCGGCGAGCGGGTTTCGCCGCCCGGGATTCCCAATATGCAGATTCAGCTTTTCTATCCCAATTGGCATCGACTTTCGGAGGCCGAACGATGAAGCGAATTTCCTCGCACAAGGGTAGCGCGCTTTTGATCGTCCTCGGGATGCTCGCGTTTATGGTCGTTTCGGCGGTGGCGTTTTCGATGTTCATGCGCCAAAGCCGCCTGCCGTCGAGCTTCCTTCGCCAACAGCTTACCTCCGCCCAGCTCGTGAAGGCGGGTCTCGCGGAGGCGATGACGCGCATCGATTCGGCGATTGGCGATGATCCCGCGCCGGGCGTCGGGAACTCCACCGGTCGAAACTACTGGCGCAATCGCGTCTATATGGGCGGCGCGGGCGAATCGAGCGCGGGAGACACGGTTTCGACAATGCCGCTCGAAGGGCTCGCGTATCTTCCGCCTCCGCTCATCAATACCGTTCGCCACTGGGCGCGACGTTCCAGTACGGCGGTTTGGGACGCGCTCGGCTACGACGCGGGGCGTTACGCGTTCACCGCGATTGACGTTTCCGACTATTTCGATTTGAATCGCGTCCACGCGGGACTTATGCGCGATAGCTCGCCTTCGAACCGCATTTCGATTGCGAGCGTCTTTATGGACGACAAGGGCAACTTCGACGCCGAGCGCGCCGAGGCGTTCGAGAAATTCATCGAGAACGTCAACAAGGACACTTTCAAAACGCGCCTCGTTTCGCTCGCCGACTACAACCTTGCGCTGCATCGCCAGGGTCAGGCGACTGGCTTTGAAAGTCCGTTCTGCAAGTACTTCGAGAGCGGCACGGGCGATGGCATATTCTACGGCGAGGGCGACGAGGATTCAATCAAGAAGCAAACCTTCGTCACCGATTCGTGGTATCCCGATCTCACGGCCGCAACCAACACGACGAAAGTCGTCTTGACCGACGAGGACGGACAGCCGTTTGCCGACGCGACGCTCGACGAGCGCGTCGGCGTCGACGCCATCGGTGCGAGCAAGACCAAGGCGTACGCCAAGATGCGCGAACACATGAACGTTGCCGAATCGCTCGCGCTCAAGGACTATCTTGATGTGGACGACACGCCTTCGGCGCTCGCGTGGCCGACGATGGAGCGTACGCCGATGCTCGTCGCGTTGCAGGCGGCCGTCGACGGGGCGACGCTTAACGCCAAGTTGACTCCGACGGTGGTGAGCGAGGACGCCCAAACCGGAATCGCCCGAAAGAAGTGGTCGCTGACCGACATCGGCGGCGAGATTTTGATTTCGGGCGGTGCGGTCTATCCCTTCAAGCGTTCCTCGGCGATGGGGAACCCCGGCTCCTACGACTGCGAAGTGCTCGTCAAGGCGTTCTTCACCGATGCGTCGGCGGTGGCGTCGAATTTTTCGCGTACGCGCCTAAGCGGATTTAATCTCCATCCCGACAAGAGCGAGTGGGGTCAGTCGGGGACTCGGCACAGCGACAACGGATACTGGTACGCGACCGCGAAGGGCAGCGCGAAGGTTTCCAAGTCGCCAATCGACGAAGAGGACGCGAAGATCGAAATCGACTTCAATAATCTCAACTTCTCGCTCAGCAACGAGTCGTGGGATGTTTACGGCATTCGATATTCGACGCTCGATCCGAGCCAGTGCGAATTCGACGCCGGAGTGATGGAGCATCCGCTCGAATACCTCAAGAGCGACGGCTCGAGAGGAAATTTGCGCGATCTCGCCTCGGCGAACGGACCGATCTCGCTCAAGCTCCACTTCATGCTCTGGGTTCGCATCACCGAGGGCGGTCGTACGGTCGATATGTTCCCCGCGACGTTCGCGGACGACGCGACCTACAACGGCATCACTTCTTCGCTCGACGGCTATTCGCTCGGCGAGCCGAGTCAGAAGCCGGTGGTGCCGATCGGCGATGGCATCAAGCTAGATTACGATCCCGCGTCCTTCACGTCCCAAGCGGGCAACGTCTCGCCGACGGTCGAAGGCACGGCGAACTTGAACATTGTCTGCAACGATCCGCGCTACAACTGGGCGCCGGAGGATTGGTATTCGGTCGAGAGCGGCGGCGGCTACGACGGTTGGAAGGCGAATATCCAACGCTTCGACGGCACTCGCCCCGCCGACATCTTTCAGTTCGTCGCCAACCAGGGATATTTGCAGTCGATGGGCGAGCTCCAGTTCCTGCCGCTGGTGCGCAACGGCTATAATGACTTCAACGGCGATGAACTGGGCGGTAGCTTCTTCACTGGTGTAAATCGCTACGACGGTAAGCCGTTCGCCGAGCGTACTTCGGTTGGCGCGCTCGCCAACCGCTCGTATATGTGGAGATCGCGCGACCTCTTCGGCAAGCACCGCCCGACGAGCGACGCGGACGATCCGTATATGTGGGACATTCTCGATTCGGTCGGCGGCACTGCGATTAGCCCCTACGCGAAGTCGGATACGATTATGGCCGCGCTCGTCAACACGCCTTACGACTGGATCGTCGCTTCCGAGAACGACAAGGACGATCTCAAATTCGGCGCGACGCTTTCCGAGGGACTCGACTACTGCTTCAACGACCAGTCGTCCGAGGCGCCGCTCGATTGGGAGGACTTGAAGACGATTGCGAATAATTTGAGCGCAAAGCTCCGTTCGAGCGACGACTGGGAGCGCGACTGGAGCGAGTGGAGTGAATGGGGCGAAGACGGCGGCGCGTTCTTCGGCGCAAGCCCCGAGCATTTCCACGACGTCGACCGGAAGTTCCTCTTCGGCTACTGGCGCAATTGCTTCGCCAATCGTCAGCAGCTCTTCCTCGTTTTCGTTCGCGCCGAGCCCTCGGTTATGGGCGGAGCGTCCGCGGGTCACACCCCGGCGCAGCTCGGAGCGCGTGCGGTCGCGCTCGTTTGGCGCGAGCCGGTTTCCTCGATTGAGGCGAGCGGTTCCTCCGAAGAAGGCACGGCGGCGAAGCCCCATCGGATGCGAATTCTCTTTTATCATCAATTCAACTGAGGTTAGGACGGGAATGAAAAAGGCGTTTACGTTGGTGGAGATGCTGGTCGTTATCGGCATTATCGGGGTATTGGTGGCGACGATGGCGGGGCTTTTCCGCGGTTCGACCGATAAGGCGCGGATGGTGAAGTGCATGACCAATTTGAAAAACCTCGCTTCCGCGGTCGGCTCTTCGGCGATGTCGAGCGGCCACTACCCCTACGCCCAAAGTGCGCAGTATATGGACACCGCCGGCTCCGAGGTCGCCTATCGTACTCATAAGGGTTGGATTACCTATCTCGATAACGACATTGAATATCCGCTCAAAAACCCGGGCACGTTCACCCAGGTGTCGTTTGCGAGTGATGATGCGGACGAGATTTCCTACGCGATTACCAATGGCGCGCTTTGGCAGGCGGTCGGCAAGATGCGCGACGTCTATACTTGTCCGGCGCATGTCGACGCGTGTCTCAAGGCGAACCATCGCACCCCGGGCTGGAGTTATCAGATGAACGCCTACTTCGGCTACGAGCCGGAACCCGGAGATGCCGCCCGCACTGTGCACGACGTCGTTAATTTTCACAGCGTGAATCGCGCCGACCGAATTCTTCTTTTTGCCGAGATTCAGGCGGTAGCGCCGAAAGTAGCGAATATGCAACTTCCGAAGATTAATTTGAGCGGTGGCAACGGCGAGAAGGAAATGGACGCTTGTCTCGTCTACAAGACCAAGAACGGCACGGAATCGATTGGCTTCAATCACGCGAGCGGTCGGGATATGGTCGGACACGTCGCATTCGCCGATGGTCATGTTGAGGCGATTATCGCGCCTAAGGCCGGTAACTACGCCGATCTTACCGATTGGCTCTGTAAAGGCTCTGACTACACTTACGCCGATGGTCTCTACCAAGAGATTAAATCCACCGACGTAGAGCAGTAAAAATTTTTTATTTTCCCCGTTGACAAGGAAAACAAAAATATGTTATCATACGCTCACTTTGCGGTGGAAAGGGTCTCGGATGAGTGTCCGGGCCTAGGTAAAACCGGGCGCTTGAAGCGACCAGGTCCATTGCGAAGGGAGGTGTGCGGGAAACCGAGCGTCTCGATCTGACGTCAGATCAAGGTAGAAGTCGATCCGGCCAGGTGGCCGAAGAGAACGAAGCCAAATCAACTAAAGAAAGAAAAACAAGAAATGAAGAAACTCATGATTGCGGCTGCGGTTGCGGCCATGATCGCTTCGGTGAAGGCCGCGTGCATCGACCCGGAGGAGCCGGAAGATCCTAACTGCGCGATGGTCTATAAGGCCAGCATGTCGCTCAAGACGCTCACCGCCAAGGCGAAGACCACCAAGATCAAGTACGAGTGCGACGATCCGGAAACCCTTTCGTCGTGCTATCTCGTCTCGGGCACGATCAAGCTCGCCGGTATTCTCGCTTCGTGCGAGTGCGACTGCGGTCTCAGCGACACCGAGCAGATCTTCTGGAACACCTCCAAGAAGACTTGCGTCAACGGCGGGATTGAGTTCAACGATGGTGACATTCGTTTTAACTCCTACATGAGCAACAAGGCGACCAAGATTGCGACGACGTTCGGGTTCGCGTCCGATGATGGCTATACGCTCACGGCTGCTGGTTTCGGCACGTTCGACTATAAGAAGGGTCTCGTCAAGAGCCTCAGCGGTTACATCGTTGGTACCGTCCCGGCTCCTCTCTGCTCGGCCAAGTGCGCGGATCCGGAGCCGGCGTACGGCTTTGCCCTCTGCGACGATCTCGCGGTGCAGCCCGAGACCGTTCCGGCCTATGGTAGCTGGTCCATCAAGTATGATTCTTCGGCTTCGAAGAAGCACGCGAAGGACTCGACCTACCTCGAGCGCAAGCTCATCCCGGCCTATGCGTGGTGCGTGGAAGACGACGGCGAGGACGACTAATTCCAAAATACACCATTTACCTAAGGCAATGGTGTAATCAAACCGAGATGGGTTTAACGCCCATCTCGGTTTCATTTAGCGAGCAAATATGAAAAAGATATTGGGGATAGCGGCGTTGGCGATGGTTTTGGGCGGGTGTGCGCCGTCGAACGACGAGCTCGCCGTCGAGCGGAGTTATGAGGAATTGCCGGAGAGTGCGGTCTTGGTAAGAGTGGGCGAGCGGGAACTTACGAAGCAAGATTTGGAAGCGTACGTGGAGTTGCAAGTAGCGCAGATCAAGAACTCCAAGCAGGTCGAGAAAGCGCGCGCGACTTTTCGCAAACGGCGTTTTGATAGCTTCCCCACGGTAGTTACGCTAGCCGAAGAGGCGAAAAAGCGTGCGCTCATGGCGGACGAAGAGTTGGCTACGAAGCAGCTCGGGCGGTATGCGAAACTGCGCCCGCAGTTGGCGGATTTCGCGAAAAGGGTTTTGGACGAAGAATTGTTGGGACGCGCGTTAAGAGCGCAGGTTTTTACTTCTCCGGTTGAGCTCGACGAAAATCGGCTACAACGGTTGGTGCAGACGATTGGCGAGTACAACGAGAAGGCGAACGCGACCAATCAGCTGACGCGGGCGTTATTGGAGCGGGCCAAAGCGGATATTCTATCTGGGAAGACCGATTTTCAAAAGGTTTCGAACGAGCTTTCCGAAGACGATTGGGCGAAGGACGGCGATTGCGAGTGGGGGACGTTTACGCGGGAGAATCTCGACGGCGAGGACGAGGTCTTGGCGGCGCTCGATACGCTGGGTCAGGGAGAAATTATAGGTCCGCTCGAGGGCGACAACGGATATATGATTTTGCGCCTTGACAGCAAAGACGAAAACGGCTATACTTTGAGTCGAATTTACCGTAGACAAGTTGCGCTTATGGAAGATGAGTCGGTGGACGAGTTGCGCACGCGCTTTACGGAAGAAGAGCATGAGAAACGGTTTGCCAAGCTGGCGGAGGAATTGCGGGCGCAGGCGAAGGTGAACTATCCGGTTGGAACCAATTTATTTAGTCAGGTAAAAAAGGAGAGTAGGAAATGAAAAAAACAATGCTTTTCGCGCTTGTCGCGTTGAGTGCGGTTAGTTCCGCTTGGGCGGCTGCGGAAAAACTGATTGATGGCTTCGTCAACAAGGAAGTGGTAACCCTTGGAGAGTGGAACTACAATTACACGGCCGTTAGAAAGTTCGCGGATGACCATAACATTCCAATTTTGATGTTCTACGGAATGGACAGTTGCGGAAAGTGCAACTCGATGATTAGGGACGGCCTTAACAGTTCGGTTTTCCGCAATTGGCTTAAAGACCATCCGATCTGCCTCGTTTTCCAAGACAAGAAGTCAACGGCAATGCAGACGGACGATGCGAAGAGGTTCGTCAAGACCGAAGGCGATGCGCAGCCGTCTACGGATTTGCCGTATATGAAAATTTACTGGAAGAACAAAGACGGCAAGAAGCTTTATAAGGCCTTTACCGGTCGACTCAACCAGATGCCTTCGAAGACGGGCGCGACTCTTGGCCAACAGCTTGTGAATTCGCTGGAGTTGGTGCTTGCCGATTACTTCAAGGCAAAGACGCCGGCGGCGTTCGCGGTCGGCGACACTCCCGGAGATCGGCTTGAGGCGGAGATTGATGAGACTAAGTCGGTCGTAGTTCCGCTCAAGCGCGACGATGTGTCGAAGATAGTTACGGTTCCGTATACGGTTAAGTCGGGCACCAAGACGTTGAAAAGCGGCGAGGTAACTTTCGCTAAAGGCGAAGCGACGCAGTCCTTTACCGTCGCGATTCCCGAAGAGAAGTTCGCCGACGGCGATCAGCTGACGCTCGTCATCGGTAAGGACGATGCTACCGCGACGAGCCACATTACTTTCGTTCAAAAGGAGAACTCGCCCAAGAATCCGCGTTGGATCGGCGAGCGCGACGCAAGTACGCTTAAGCCGGGCGAGTGGACGATGGACTATGAGCTTACGAAGAAGCAAGCGAAGAGCAAGGGCTCTTATACGCTCGCGCTCGTCGCGGGTTCGCTTTGGTGTCCCGACTGCGTGAATGCCGACGCCTACCTAATCGATACCGATGCGTTCAAGAACTGGGCGACGGAAAATCAAGTATTTTGCGCGACAATTGATGTGCCGGCCTTTCCCGCCAACAAGAATACGTGCCTTTTGACGCGCGAGGCAAGTGAGGTATCGACGCGTTACATTAACGCGACCGTTCCGCCGCAGGATAAGATTCAGAGCGGCGCGGGATATCTTTCGCGGCACGAGATTTCCGACGCGGACGCCGCTGAGGCGCTTGCGCGCAACCTCAATCTCGTAACGAACGTGATTGCGAATAGCGGACTTTGCCGTCCCGAGCAGCTCGCGGATAACAATCCCGAAACCGGCGCTTGGAAGACCGGCGTTCCCGGCTTTATCGTCCTCGACGAAAACGCGCGCATCCTCGGACGACTCTATCAGTTCAGCAACGTGAGCCCGACCGATACGAGCGCGGCCGAGGCTTATGTGCAGCGGCTCGACGAGATTATCGCGCTCAAGAACGACCCGACCGAGGAGCTCAATCGCGACTGGTCGACCGCGACTACCGCCGATTGCGAGCTTTCGATGGCCGACGGGGCGACCAAGACCTCGACCATTTCGGCGATCGACACTATCGATTATTGGAAGCTTGGCAAGCGCGAAAAGTGGGTCAGCGCCGATTTCACGGTCGTGGGCAAGACCGGCGCGACGGGCGAGAACAATGTCAAGCTCGAGCTTTGGCGCGTTGAAGGCAACAAGGCGACGATGGTCGAAGGCAAGACGGGTAACCTCAAGTCGGGTGTGAAGATTTCGAACTTGGGGGTGCCCGCGAGCGGCGACTACTATCTTAAGTTGAGCGCGTTGGATACGAGCGAGGCGTTTAAGCTCGAACACGAGGGCGACTCGACCGTCGAATATACGATTACGGTCGCCGCGCGCGAAAACGCGGGCACGCTCGCTTTCGAACCGATTTCGGCCAAGGCGACCGAAGACGAGGCCAAGCGCGCGGGCGGAACGCTTCGCGTCTATGCGACGCTTAAGCGCAACGGCGGCGCGACCGGCGAGAAGGAAGTCGCGATCAAGGTAGTCGAGGAACTTACCACGGCGATTGAAGACCGTTACGAGCTCGTTACCAAGTCGGTTACGTGGGCGGACGGCGAGATGGGCGCGAAGTCCGTCGCGATTGACGTATTCGACGACGCGAACGCCGACGGAACCCAGCTCCTTACGATTTGCGCCGACGATCCGGCGACTGCGGTCTTCGCGCTGGAGATCGTCGACAACGACAAGACCAATCCCGGCAAGCTGGCCTTAAGGGCAATCAATCCGACGACGGCGAAGAAGGGCACGGTTATCGCCATTGAGGGAACGACGATTACGCTCGCGGTAGAGCGGTACGCGGGCGCGTCGGGTTACGCGGGTTGCACGCTGTCGACCACGGCCGGTAGCTTCGGCCAGACTCAGGCGTTCGGGTGGGAATCGCGCGAGGGCGGACCCAAGACGATCGACCTTAATTTGCCGACGCTTGCGGAGTATCCTTCGGGCAAGGTCACCGTCTCGCTCGCCAACAAGATCGGCGCCGCCCTCGACACCGCGGCGAAGTCGCTGACCGTCGAGCTCATCTCCCAGGACGCGCCGCAGTTCCAGACGGCGACCGAGAAGCTTTCGTGCGTTCGTTATCTCGCGGTTGACGAGGAAGTCGAGATTCTCAACCTCGGTACCGCGACCGCCAAGGTAACCAAGCTCTCCGGTTCGATTCCGGCCGGAATCAAGGTCGCGGTCGCGGACGGCAAGTTGAAGATCACCGGCGTGCCGACCGGCACCGGCCGATATTCGGCGACTTACCAGATTTCCAAAACCGAAAAGCGCGTAACGACGAAGGGCGCGACGATCGGGCTCGAGTTCGAAATCGTAGACGTTTCGACGCTCGACCCGGCGGATCCGGGCGCGAATCCGGCGGTGAAGAAGAGCCGCACCTTCGGCGATATGGCGGTTATCGACGAGAGCAAGCAGCGGTTGGTGGGAATTTTGAGCGGGCTTACGATTCCGCCGACCGGCAAGGCGAGCGCCAAGTTCAAGTGCGCCGAGGGGACGATTTCGCTTTCGGCGACGGGTTGGTCGGCCTACAGCTCCGACGACGGTACGCTCTCCGCGCAGCTCGTAGTCGCGAAAAAGGCGTATAAACTCGCGCTGGACGCCAAACGCGACGGCTCGGTTGAAATCAAGCTTTCGGATCCCGCCGGCAACGAGTTCACGGCTTCGGCAATGGAGAACGGTTGGAGCAAGAAGAACCCGGCGACCGCGTGGAAGGGCACATACACGGCGGCGGTTCGTAACGCAATCTTGCCAGAAGGCGTCGAGGACTTCGCCTTCGCGATGGGTAATCCGATTATCACCTTCAAGCTCACGACCTCGACTGCGCTCAATAAGGGACTCGTCTCCTATTCGGGTACGCTCCCGAACGGCCAGACATTCAGCGGTTCGGCGACGCTTTCCATGGTCTACCCGACGCTTGCGGAGCTTCCAATCTACTATCGTTCGACGAAGGAGTTCTTTACCGCGATGCCGCAGATCAAGGCCAATCACGTCAATAAGGCGGTTGAATCGAACGAGAGTGTGTTGCCGTACTGGCGCCATACCGAATCGACGAGCAAGGCGGCGTGCTACGAGCTTTACTATCTCCTCATCAACGGTTCGTACTACAATAGCGCAATCGACTTCACCAAGACGATCGATCCTACGAAGAGCGGGCACATTCTCGCGACGCCGATCGACGCGCTGGAAATCGCGACGAAGATCGAAAAGTCGAAAGTAACGCTCGACAAGGCGGAGGCGAAGGCGGTTTCGGCGACCGCTACCGTTACCAAGTCGACCGGTATTGTGAGCGGTCGGTTCAAGACCACTACCGAAGCCGGAAAGGCGGTAACGGCGAGCTATAAGATGGTCATTCTCCCCGATTGGGACGACGGATGTCCGGATTGCGGCGGAGTGGAGTGGGCGAGCGGAGCTTGCTGGTTCACCGACAAGCTTACGCTCGATTCGAAGGCGGTTTCGGTCAAGTGCGGCGACGTGATGATGATCGAAGCGGTCGAAAGCGTCGAGTAAGCTTTTCGAGGCACGACGATGCGCCCAATTTACGTAGTCGGTTGCGGAGTTGTGCTTGCGGCGGCGGCGATCGCCTGGTTTTGGCCGGGCGATCGCGCGGCCATGCCCACGGAAGAAAGCGCCGACGAGGCGATGCAGCTCATTGCCGAGCCGGCGAAAAAGCCGAAAGCGAAAGGCGTTGAAAAGGCGCGTAACGAGGCGCGTCCCAAGCGTCTTCGAGCCAAGTCTCCAAAGTCCGTGAAATCCGGTCGGCGGCGCTTGACGGCGGAGGAACGCGCGGCGCGGGCGGCGCTATTACCCAAGCTTACGGCCGAGGAGCAGCGCTCGGTAGACGAAATTCAAGCGGCTTCCGACGAGCCGAAGTATTCCAAGCTCAAGCAGCTGGTACTATCCGCGCAGAATAACCCCAGTAAGGCGGTGCGATTGGAGGCGATTGAATCGCTGATGAGCTTCGGCAAGGAGGCCTTAGCTGAGGCGACGTCGTATCTCGCGGACGCTGACCAGGAAGTCGCGGAGATGGCGATGGACGTAATCGAGCAGGCGCTCGCCGATTTTGACGACAATCAGGAAGCCGCCAAATTGAAATACATCGAGAGCGTCTTGGCGGTGGAAGGCGCGTGCAACGAAGATTGCGCCAATATGCTGATCGGCGAGCTGAATACTATGCAAAACGAGCCGGCCACAGCCGAATCGATTGCGCGGCTTATCGAGGGCACGACCGATACGACCCGACTGGAGCAGCTGCGCGAGGCCTACGAGTTCGTGACTGGCGAGGAATACGTCGACTCAAGGGCCGCGAAGGATTGGGCGGAGCAGAAGCGACAGGAAGCCGCCGAGGATGCGGAAGAGCTGGAGTAAGCCGCTCGCGGTCGCGCTCGCGATTGCGGCGCTTGTCGGGGCATGGTTCGTTTTTCCACGAGAGAAGGCCCGGCGAGACGAATCTGTCGTAATTGGCGAGGATGAAAGCGAAGAAATCGCGAAATCCGACTATATCGTCGAAGTCGAGCCGGAAATCCCCGAATCGCTGAGCGAGGCGCTTTCGGGCGAAACCCCGAGCGAGGCGGCGGCAGCCGAGTTCGACGATTTGGTGGACGAGTGGAGAGAGCCGCGAACGGAGGCGATTGACGAGGTGGCGGTGGCGAAATTCGCCAAAACCTTCGAGGGCTTGGCGGAGGACGACCGCGAAGCCGGTCTGCAGCGGGCGCTGAATCTCATCCCCGACGACAATATTCTCGTTTTGTCGGGAATACTCTTTGGAGAGACTGGCGACGAGACAGCGAAAACGATGATTTTCCACGACATCCTCAATCGCGACGAGGCGGTGAAGCTTCCGATACTGGAGGAAATCCGCAAAAATCGAAGCCATCCGTGCTTCGAGGACGCCGATTGGGTGCTTGAATCGACGGCGGATTGAACAATTTTACCATTGCCTCGGGAGCCTGACTTTGGTATAATCTCCAAAGTTGGGATAGTATTGTGAAATTAAGGGTATTGACATTATTGTCGGTATTTGCCGTCACGCTTGGCGTGAGGGCGGCTCAGAGTGCGTTTTACGATAAATTCGGCTTTGAGTCTCCGCTAGTCATAAATAGCGAACTTAATCCCAAGGCTGATGACTCCGGCGCCGAAACCCAGTATACGTGGTGGATTTCCGCTCGAATCGACGAGCCGACGAAGCAGGCGGGCGTCGTAAAGAGTTATGGTAGCGAGACTGCCTACGAATATCCCGATAGCGAAGCGACGGCACTCGTTAAGCCGGGTCATGGAACGCAGTACGTCGAGCTTAATGCGTCGGTGAATCCGCTTTACCGCACGAACAACTTTTCCGATGGCGTGCATGAGCCCGATGAGCTAACGCAAATCGGCGGCGGCTTCATCGTTGATACGCTCGTTAAGCTCTCCTATCGCGACGAGGACGAGGTTGATCTCGAAGAGTTGAAGGCAGATTATGGCGAGCTTTTCCGCCCGAAAGTCCTCGTTTGGCAAAATCCTTCGACCAATTTGATCGCGACTGCGGCTTCGATTGGGGAAACGATTGACGCGATTGCACCAAAGAATTTCGTCCTTGCCGACGAGTCGGGCGCGGAGTTGGAGCTTGGAACCAACGATTGGCATCGTCTAACCATTCGACTTTTTGACGACATTACGAGCGACAATCAGAAGATCGCCGGTGTGGATATTTTCGTCGACGAGAAGCCGGTGAAGTGCGCGGAGGCGAGCGCGACCGATTACGAAACGGCGTTTGGCGGATTCCTCAAGGATCGGCTGAATCCGACGGCAAGCGCGCTCTACGCGGAGAAGCGGCTTTTCATCAGTCTCGTTCCCGGCGGAACGAAAACCGCCCAAACCTTTATGGCGGCGGGCTTCAACGGCTGCGGTAAGATTGACGACCTTTCGACGGTTTCGCTCGCGGAAGCGCCCGCGTTCGCGCAAGGCGGAACGTGGACCTTGAAGTGGACGGAAGGGGTTACTGGATTTAAGCTGAACGGCGAGGCGGTTTCGATCGAGGGCGGTGCCAAGGAGATCGCTTTCACCGGCGCGAGCGATACGGCGGAGATTACCGAGGTTACCTACGCCGAGGGTTATGCAGCGGGTACGTGGACGACCGAGGGCGGAGCGACGCTCGACAACGATACCTTTACGATCACCGCCGCGAACGCGGTTTGCACCATCGTCGCGAATCTCGAGGCGGTTGGCCGGTTTACAGTCGGGGACAAGAGCTATTCGCTTCTCTCGGAGGTTTTCGCCGATCTGGGCAGCGAGCCGATTACGATTGAGCTTACCGATGATTTTTCGACGGCGTTGGAAACTGGCATGGAAGAGGGATATCTTATCGGTAGCGATATGCCGGCGATTACGCTCGATATTAAGGGCCATACGATTACCAAGGAAGGCATTTCGGGCGTACTCTTTACGATTAACGAAGAATGCAAGGGCTTTACGTTAATTGATACGGTTGGCGGCGGTAAGTTGGTGGGAGATGCGGAAGGGCTTTTCAACATCTCGGGCCTGATGACGATTGGTAATCTTGAAGGCGATAAGGGCGTTACGATTGAGACGGTGCTTACCGACAAGTTTGGCGCAAGTGAGGATTTGACGATCGTCAATGGTGCGTTCAAAGACCCGAATAACACGACATCTACGGGCGCGTTTAGTTATGTGGATAATCTTGCGAAGGGTCGGGGCTGTGAATTGGTGAAATTGGAGGAATTGGAGGATGATTACTACTGGACGATTACCCAAGGCGGCACCTACAAGTTAGAGTGGACTGAAGGAGTTGCGAGCTTTAAGGCGAACGGGACGCCAATGGAAGTAACGGAGGCGGGAGGGGTGGTCTTTAGTTTCGTGGGCGAATCGACAACTTTGGAAATTACCGAGGTCGTTTACGCGGAAAATTACCGACAAGGTGCGTGGATCGCCGAAGGCGGCGCGACTTTGTCGGAAGCAACGTTTACGATTGTTTCTGGTGCGGAAGACCCCGTCTGCGTGATTGTGGCGGAAGTTATTCCGCCTTTGCCGGCCTCGGTGAACTTCACTGCGACTTTCGGCGAGGGCGTCGAGTCGGCGAAATTGATGAAGGGCGATGAACTTATTGAAGAACTTGTCGCTGGCGAACCGGTTGAAGTTGATTTTGAAACGACCTACACCATCGAACCGACGTTGAAGCCCTGGTATGTGGACGCGACGATTTCTACGAGCGAGGGCATTACTCCGGACGGACTTTCCTTCACTGTAGACGCTGGCGCGGAGGCGGCGAGCGCGACGATTAGCGCAACGAACGCGAAGGACTCGGCGCGTTCGGCTTCGGAACTCGCAGGATTGCTGGGCATCACCGAGAATCCCGAGGCGATTGCAAACGATACGCGTTTCAAGGCAATCGCGATTTGGGCGCAGGGTAAGGGATATTTGCCGATGAAGTTGAACGACGCGGGTTTCAACCGCGAATATCTCCTGAATGGCTTCGACGGCGTCTTAAGGATTACTTCGATTGCGGTGGATTCGACAACGGGAGTAATTACAATCGGCAAGCCCGAGTGGGATTTCAACGGAGTCTTGCATGTCCAAGGTAAGGCGCTACTTACCGACGGCGAATGGGACGATTGCACCGAGCCGATAACGACTGCCGATGGCTACAACTTCTTCAGATTGGAACTGCGTTTTGAATAAACTTTTGCGCTATACACTCGCGATTTTCGCTGCCCTCGCCGTTTTCGCGGCGAAGGCGGATTCGGTCGAGTTTCAGGGCGTGACGCTTGAATACTCCGGCGCGGAGGTTCTTTGGCCGACTGGCGGCGACATTGTTTTCGTCTATACCAATTCGGTCGGCAACTTGATTTTGCCCGGCTCGGCGGTTGGCCGCATTCTCGCGGTTGGCGGCGGTGGCGCGGGTTCGGCGACGAGTGATGATGAGCGCAAGGCGCAAAATATCGGCGGCGGCGGCGGCGCGGGCGGTAAATTCGTCGCCAAAGACGGATTTGCGTTTAATGGCGGAACTTATAGCGTTGTGCTTGGCGCGGGTGGAACGGACGCCGGCGCGGCGGGTGGCGAATCATCGGTTAAGCTCGGGGATACGGAAATTTGCGTTGCCGCGGGCGGCGAAGGCGGCAATGTGTTTGGTAACGGCGGCGATGGTGGACTTTCGGGTACGGGCAGTCAGCCGCGGTCTCAGGATATCCTTGTTTTCGGCGGCGAGGGCGGACGTGGCGAGGCAAGCGACATCACCGGCGAGGAACTTTACTACGCGGCGGGCGGCGGCGGCGCGGTGCTCGTCGGCAACAACCGCGGTTTGGGCGGTAGCGGAGTCGGCGGCAATGGTGCGTTTGGCGCGGGCGGTCAAATTCCGGCGACCGATGGTGTCAGAGGTTCGGGCGGCGGCGGCGGGTCAAGCGTCGATACGTACGGCAAGGGCGGCGATGGCGTCGTTATTATCCGCTTGAGCGCGGTCGCGAGCGAGCCGCTTGTTCGTCCGAGCAAGCTCCAGCCCAAGGACGGCTATTACTACAACGGCGAGAAGCAAAACGCGATTAAACCCTCTACCGGCTACGCGATTTCAGGCGACATTGACAAGACTTTCGTCAGCTCCTTCCCCTACGTCACGACCGCGACGCTGAAGCCGGGCTTCAAGTGGACGGACGGCACGGACACGGAAGATACGGTTGAATGGACGATTAAGAAAGCGAAGAACCGAATCGACGATCTCGCGCTCAAGGGCTGGAAGATCGACGAGAGCGCAAATGAGCCGACTTGCAAGCCGCTTTGGGGCGGAGCGTTCAAGGTCGTTTACACATATGCCGACGCCGTGGACGCGGAAAACTGGTCGCTTAAAGCACCCGAATCCGCGGGACTTTGGTATGTTAAGGCAACGCTCCTCGAAGACGACAACTGGGAAGGCGCCGAGGCAATCGCCGATTTCTATCTTTGGGACGATTCGACTACGACCGATTTCACCGACTTCGTGGAAATTACCCTCGACTACTCCGAGGAGCAGGTCGCGAACGCGGTCGTTACAATCGAGCTTTCCGAGAATTCCCCGGTCGGCTTCACCTATTCGCGCGCCAACGACGGATTTTTCTTCCTCGCTGATGGACAGATGCTCGACTACGAGATTGTCGCCTGGAATCCGTTCGGTGTTTCGACGATAAAGGTGAAAGTTCCGCTGCTCGTCGATAAAACGAAGATTTCGATGTATTGGCACCCCGAAAGCGGCGTCGCGCCGCCACAACGCACGATCGAAGGATCGGTGGTCGAAACCGAGAAGGAATTTTCGCTTGTTAGCAGGAACGGCAAGTTCGTCAACTATTTCACGAGTGCGCCGACGATTTCGCCCGTCCAATGGGAGGCGATAGATCCGCCGGACGCGCTCACAATCGAGCCGGGCGAGCTCGCCGACGGCGCAGAGGTAACGCATTACTTCTACTACGCGACTCGTCCTGACGTGCGTATCGAGACTTACGAGGAGTTGAAAGCGCAGGGTCTCGCCGGCATTTACCGCGCGGTCTTCGTACCCGTCGAGGCCGACAAGTACGAGGAAGTCAAGTACGAAATCGATCTTCGGGTCATCGGACACACGGAATATACGACGCTAGGGGAGCTCGCCGAAGGGCGTATTCTTCTCGCGAACAACGATTGCCGCGAAGGGACGCGCGCGAATCCCGCCGTCAACTACCAGGGCTGGTACGACGCGGACAACGCGGGCGCGAAGAAACAAACCCCAATCTATTGGCATCACGACAATCCCGACGAGGCGATTGCGCTTTATAACCTAAAGCCGTCGGCGAACTCGACTATGTGGGCAAAAACGGAAGACGGCGGACGCAGACTTTGGGTACTCGAAAACTGCCGTCAGGGCAATACCTTCCCGCGCGATAACGACACGGCGCCGCTCGCCATCGACCAGAATTACCTCCCCTACGACGCGGAGAATTCGCTTCGAATCGGCGAACACTCGACGCGCGCCGTACGTCGGCGCGATGTCGGCCAAATCGTGATGCGCAATGTTTTGGGCGCGTCGATTACTTCGCCTTGCTACACCAACGGCGTCGGTACCGTCTATTTCGACGCGGTGAACGGTTGGACGACGCCTAAGTTTAACGGCGAGAGCGTCTACAAGTTCGTGGTCGAAATCGCCAAGGGCGACGTTACCGATGACTTCCTCGATTGGGAAGCGGTCGTGCCGCGGGTCATTAGGTTCTCGAACGGTTCCACGACCGAGCTTGAGCCGAGCGAAGAAATCGTCCTCGAGGAAACCCTCGGCGGCTCGATGGAGAACTTCTATCGCATCTTCCTGCCGCTCAATGAATACGGACCGGTGCGCTTCCGCGTTCGCCGTACGGCGGTGCATCCCGACTTTGACGATCCCGACGCTCGTGCGCTCATCCTCTTCGATAACTTCATCGTTTCCTATCCCGCGATGAGCGTTGATTTGACGCCGGGCGACGGCTTCGATCCGGAGCGTCGCGATAAGGCGATTGTCGGGTTCGAGGGCGCGACCGAGCCGCGCTATCCTTCGGCAACCGACGAAATCTTCGCGAAGGCGACGCCGATTTACCATACCGCCGGCGGCGTCGAAGCGGACGAAAGGGCTTTTGTCTCGGCGGCGACGATCCACTACCGCTGGCGCTATCTCGGCCAGTCGATCGGCGAGTGGAAGAAGGCCTATCTCGACCCGATGAACGGCTTTAAGTCGCTGACTGCGCTCGAATTGCCCGGCGACGTCGGCGATGTCGAGTTCTACTACGACGCCGACATTCAAGCGCCGTACTACGGCTACGTCGACTACACCGGTCTTGATCGCGGCGTTCCCAACTACACCGAGGAGGTGAGCGCTCTCACCAATCGCGCCGAGGTCGCCGAGAACGTCTATCCGACGATGGGTACGGATTGGTTCGTGCGTCTACGGTACGGCAAGAGTTCCTATCGTGAAGTGAAGGTCTTGACCAAGACCGCGGAAGACGCCGAGGTCGTGACGACGAATCTCATGGAAGTCGTGAGCGACGGAACTTGGCGCGGCGCGGTCGAAACGCCGCAAGCGCTCAAGGACGGACTTTACTATCGCCTGGAGGGCGTTAACGACGTCGAATTCAAGTTCTGGCGCGGCGCTTCCGAAATCGACGATTTGCCGATGGAGACGGCGCTTGAAGAGTGCGCCGGCGACGATTGGGCCAAGGCGAAGTGCGACGCGGCGACCGGATATCTCGTCTTCCGGTTCGACGAAATTGCGTCGTCGCTTACCGTCGCGCGCGCGGACTTCCAGGACTTCAACACCTGGACGAGCGCCGTCGATACCGACGGGCTTTACGTCGGCAACTCGGTCGACACCAACACGACGACTTACGTTACGAAGGAAACCGACGCCGATATCTTGAGTTGGCCGGAGAGCATCTCCACCAACGACCATTGGCGCGAGAGCTTCGACGCGCCGGGTCAGCCGTCCCACATCGTCTATCCGCGCGACGAGCCGTTTACCGACGCGGTGCGCACGCGCAAGGGCTGGACGGCGGAAAACGGACTTTGGACTTACGGCAAGTGGTCGCTTCAATCCAATACGGGCATCGGTGACGACACCGCGCTGCAACTCGAGGGTCGGGGCAAGGGTCGCTTCTCGTTCATCGACGCGGTGGATACGCCTGACGGGCTTGACGCGGTCGTCTTCAAGGCGCGCCCCGCCCAGTTCAACGAATTCGAGAACTTCAGCTACTATAACGACATCATCTTCATCACCAAGCCGGGCGGCGGCACCGAGGCGGAATTCTCGACGATGATGACGAACTACAACTTCGTCGCGATGGGCGCGCTTACCGAAAACGGCGCGGCCTCCTACGATGGCGATGGTTCGCTTTCGATGGTCGGCTACTACGATCCGCAGAACGGCGCCTACGAATTCAGGGTGTCGCGCGGCAAGACCGATACCGACGGCAGAATGGCGCTCTATCGTTGGCGCAACGACGGCTACAGCATGGTTTGCGAGCTACTCGGGTCGTACGACTTCGCCAATGTAGCGTCGCGGCTGGTGCGTGACGGCAAGTCGCAACTCGCCGGGCTTTTCCTCTCGATTGAGGAATATCGCGACGAGCAGGGCCATTTGGGAACGCTCATTAACGCCGGCGTCGCGGACGCGGACATTTCGATGTCCAGCACCATCAACGCCTTGAGCGGCCAGAAATACAACTCGGTCGTTTATTTCGATACGAGCGACAAGCGGCTTAAGCGCGGAACCTTCGGAACGCTAATGCGCAACTCGCCGGCAGTGCTCGTAAAGCCGACCTACTACGATCAGGGTTCCGGATTCTTCGGCGGCAATGTCAAGGCGGACGAGTTCAACCACTACAGCGTTGGTCAGACCACGGCGCGAAATTTCTCCGGTATTTACAATCACGACGGCATCTCTGACTACTCGAATTGGGTGGTGAAGCCGGGTAGAATCGAAGCACTCGCCGACCATCCATCTTGCCATGGCTTTCAGGCGATTCGCGACATTTCGCAAAAGATTGCGGTGCAGATTTCTCGGCACGGCGCCTCCGATTGGCAGACGGTTGCGACCAATACGGTAAGCGGATACACCTATCAGTCGTTCACTAACTTCGTCCGGAGGGCGGAGACATGCGATGTTAGGTTGCAGACGGTTAACGAGGGCGGTCCCCGAATCGACATCGCGGTGGACGATATCGAGCTTACGCAATGGGCGGGAATGTGGACGGATGGATACGATTTAATCGAGAGTCGCGGACTACCCGACGAGTTCGTCTACACCGCGTCGTGGATCAAGCGCGTGTACGACGACCAGTCGCTCCTCTTGCAGCCCGCGCGCGCCAAGAGCGACGCCGAGCCGGTCTCGCTCCGCTCGCCGATTATGAACGGATTTGGCGTCTTCCATTTCCGTTGGCGCAACGCCGACCCCAATGCAAAACTCTTGTTGCAGATTGACCGCTCGGCGACCTCCAACAACCTAATCGCGCGTACCGAGGCCGCCGCCGATAACGCCAACTGGGAGACGATAGAAACCTTTGACTTCGCCAATATGGCGATGAGCGGCTCGACTAACTGCTATCCCAATCTGCGCTATCCGATTAAGGGCGCGATGCGCCTTATCGTCGATCGCGAAATCGAGAAGGCGGCGATTGACGCTGCGCGCACCGATCCCGACTTCGGATCGGTGGAAATCGTCGAGGCGTTCGTGCAGGACCTGCCGGAATACGATTCGCACAGCTGGAGCGGTTGGAACTTCCGTACCGCCGGTTGGACCGACGGCTTGCGCGGAGACGAATTCGCGAACTTAGTCGACGCGACGCGCGGACTTTCGGGGCTTTTGAACAACACCTTGAACATCGGCACGCTCTACGACAAGAAGGTCGAATACTACAGCGAGCACGCGCCGTCGGTGGTCTCGCCGACCTTTACGACGAATTGCATCGGCGCGTTGGAATTCCGGGCGCGACTATACAACATCAAGGACGTCGAAGCTTACGGGCATCCCGCGGCGGTAACGGTATTCGGCGCGACCGAAATCGACGATAAGGGCGAGCCGCTCGTCTGGAAGGAAATCGGCGACGTCATCGTCGACAAGGCGTTTTACGCGCCCTATTCGCTTAAATTCCCGGCGAATAGCAAGTACTACGCGATTCGACTCGGCGTAAAGGGCGTCGAGGGCGTGAGACAAGGCGGCGAGCCGGTCTACAATCCGCCGCTGAGGGTCGCGCTCGACGATATCTGCATTTGGGAAAAACCGCAACTCTCCATCGCCTTCAGTGCCTTGCGGACGCGGCCTTTCCGGAACGCGGAGGCGATTGCGAATACGCTTAAAGTCGAAGACATCGACTCGTTTAACGAGCAGCCGATTATCGGCGAATCGTTTGGTTTCCAGACCGAGATTGTGCTCAAGCGCAGCGAGGACATCCTTTTGGACGACCCCAAGCATCCGATTAAAGTCCAGCTTTGGTGCTATCCCGCCGTCGAGCCGTGGGGATTTGAGAACTGGAAGGATCGGGTGCGTCCGGTCGAACTCGTTGTCGCCGATGGCGAGAAGCTCGTTTTCCGTTCGACGATGGCGAACACCGATACCATGTGCAGCCCGCAGTTCCTCGGCAAGGACGAGACCCATCGGTTCGTCCAGTACCACCTTACCGCGACTTACTACGACAAGAGCTTCGATCTCTACACCCACGAGCTTTCCGCGTCCGATTGGGCGACGCCTTCCTGGTACGCCGGCATCGCCGACCCGAACGCGAAGTCGGCTTCGGCCTTCTCCGCCTACACGATTCTCGAAACGGTCGCGCCCAAGCGCGCGTGGATCAACGAGGTCAATTTAGCCGAAGCGGATCGGGATGCGTCGAAAGTCGACCAGTGGGTTGAAATCGCCGTACCGAGCGGAGTGGACATGACGGGCTGGAAGCTTAAGCTCTACGACTACGACGGCAACAGCCTCGGGAACTTGATGACTTTCGGACGGAACGGCGCACCAGCTTCGAAGCAAAGCGCGGGTAGCACCAATCACTACGATTTTTACGTCGTCAAGAACCCGAGTTCGACGCTGCTCGCCGACGCGACTTGGGCGAATTTCACACAAGGCATGGTCGAAAAGGGAGTTTTGAGCCATACCTATCCCTACGGCTTCGAATTGGTCAGGCCTTCGGGCGTCGTCGAGCACCAGGTGGTGATTCAGGGTTACAACCAGTTCAAAGCGCTCGGATGGGCTAGCGCCTATCGTTACGAAGGAACCAATCTCGTCGCCGTGCTTTCGCGCGAGCGTGGCGGCGATTGGGTTTGGGGCGAAGAGGATATGCATCTCGAGCCGGGCTGCACGGTCGGCGTAACCGCCAATCAGGGCGGCAAGCACGAAGAGTGGTTCTCGCCGATGGGCCGGACGCCGGGCGAGATCAACGACAACCAATACATCAACCCGAACTGGTTCGTGACTCCGAACGGCGGATACTTCTGGGTCTACGCTTCCACAATCGGCGAGCATATTCGCCAAATCATCGGCGGCGAGACGAATACGGTCGCGACGCTTACCATCAAGAGCGGAGATACAACCAACATCGTCTACGAAGTCGATCGCTGGTACGAACTCGGCGAAGTTTCGGTAACGCCCGATCCTTACCTGCCGAGTGCGCCGGAGACGCGCGAGGGTAAGCGCTACTATACGCTGGAGCTTAAGGGCGTCACCAACCGGCTCGACGTCGTCGCGCACGATGCGATCGACGCCAAGATCGCCGAAGCGCTCCATCTCGACAAGGGCAATCGCTATCGGGACGCGGTTATGAAGTGGCTCGAGGACAATAACGAGAACTTCGTTGGCGACGAGATCATCCCCGGCGAATATCGCGGAACGAAGGGCGTCTTGCATTGGCCGATCGATCTTACGGGAATGTATTGGCTCGACCTCGATCCGACGCGCGGCGGTTGGGAACTTTGGGGCGGCATGGGCGAAAAGGACGGGACGCAGGCGCTCGGGCCAGTGAACGAACCGATTATCCGCACGAAGATCGTCGACGGAGTCCTTCAGTGGACGCACACCAATCGCCTTACCACGGTGTGGATGATGATTACCAACAAGAACGACGAGGCTTTCGCCGCCTATCCGCCGTATCGTTTGCAAGGTCTCGGCAACGAGCGCTCCGACGAGTACGCCGGAGCATGGACCTCCGTTACCTTCAAGGTAATGATGCGGCTTTTGGGCGGTGGCGAGGAAGGAAAGCTCCGGCCGATGCGCCAGTTCGTCTTTGGACCTGATTCGTTCCGGCCGGCCGACGATCCGGTTGCGCCGTTCAGCGCTCGAATCGAAGTAACCGATCCGTTTTCGTGGGAGTCGCCGGCGTGGGAGTGGGGATGGTGGAAGTATTCCCATTTGAACCCGGTGACCAGTTGGAAAATCAGCACGGACATCAATCCCGCTGGTGTAACCACGCTGAAAAAGGACGACGTCTTCGGACCAGTTGAATGAACGGAGTATTGAAAAAGCCAATATAAAGTGATAAAATGTCAGTAATGATCTTGAAGAGGTTTTGGGAAACCGCTCGCACGGCGTCGGTCGTCGTGTTGGGTGTGCTTTTGTTTGTCGCCGGATGCGGCGAGGGCGAGAAGGAAGAGGTTACGATCGATTACTCCGACCCCGCGGTGCGCGGAGCCGATCCGGAATATCAGGCGCTCCTCGAAAAGCGCAACGAGGTACAGAAGGCGATTGCCGTGAAGCGTGCGCCGCTCGTGGCGAGGATGGCGGAGATAGCCAAGGAGAACGGCAACGACGAGGCGAAGCTGAAAACCCTAGCGGAATGGAACGATTTACGCGATAAAGTGATGAAATTGAACGAAGAATACGAGGCCGCCCGCAAGGAGACGATGGCCTTGATTCGTCGCCAGATTATGACTAAAAAGACCATTTCAAAATGAGGAGCATTACTATGAAGAAGAACCTACTCGCCAAGACCATTCTTTTCGCGACCATCGCTTTGATGGCGGCGTTCGGAGCTCGGGCAGACGTCGCGGAAGGCGACATCTACTCGATCGATCTTGTGAATGATCCGGATTACGGCGGGATAATCCCGACGGAGAAGTCTCCGCTCACAATCGGGCAGAAGGCGGTTATCCGCGTCCGGCTCATCAACAAGGTTCCCGGTACGCCCGGCGGGAACTGGAAGTTCGTCGGTACTCCCGGCGCGGTAGCGTTTCCGCCGCAGCTCGGAATTATGCTCGGCGGTCAGCCGGTTAGGGCGGACTACGTTACCACCGTGACCGAGGGCCTGATGGACAACTACACCGACCTCATCTTCGAATATAAGGTCAAGAGCGGCGACCTTGCGATGCCGGCGTTGCTTATGAACAAGAACGGCGCGCCCGCGAGCGACGAAATCTCCACCGACTACAAGCTCTTCAACACGGACGGATATTGGACGCTGACCAATAACGAGGGTGCCAAGGCGGTCTTCCACTTCTGCCCGGAGAATAAGGAGGTCCCCGACCAACCGTACCTCAACCCGAATCGTTGCATCAGCGGCGTCAAGCTCGGGCTTTTCGTGAAAACCGTCGATTTCGACAAGAACTACGCCGAGCCGCCGGAAACCGAGTACGAGACTGGCGTTTGGCGCAAGATCCACCGCAATATGACCTCGACGACGCAGTATGGATTGCCGACGGTTCTAGTCGACGGCAAGGCCGAGGAAGCGTGCACGATGTACGTCTGGGTTAAGGACGAGGATATCGCCTGCCCGCTGACGAGCGACGGTGCGGAATCGGTAGATGGTCGGATGCTTCTTACGGTGTCGGTTCCCAAGGGTGAAAGCTCGGTTCCGTTCCGGCTCAAGGGTCTTAAGAACGGCACGACCGAAGTGCGCATGAGCTCTTCCAAGAATCTCGTTTACGATGATTTGGGCCATCTTGTCGAGAACTGGGTTTCGCGGACGATTCAGGTCGTCGATCCGCCCAAGCCTTTTGCCTCAATCGAAATTACGGATGTGGCGTCGAAGCCGTTGACGAAGTCGACGATTACTTGCACGAGCAATTACGAAGATCCGGTTGCGCTGATGACGGTTAGTCTCTCGCAAGCGCCGGCCGAGAAGGTTGTCGTTAAGCTTAATGCGGCGTTTGAAGATAAAGACGGCAACTCGGAAGAGAGCAGCAAGATTTTCGATTACCTCGGTATCAGCACCAGCCCCGACGGTTCGCCGTGGCTCGGAACGACCGCGTCGGTGACATTTGAGGCGGGTGATTCCAATCCCCAAAAGACGCTCTACCTTTACGCGAAAGGTACGACGGATAAGCTCGCGAGCGAAGGCGTAAAGTTCACGCCGATTCCGGAAGGTTCGCCGGAGTTCGAGCCCGAGGAGAGCGAGTCGCACTTCTACAATCTCATTATCAAGCATTGCACACCGGTAATTACCAGCCCGACGAGCGCGGATAAGATTACAGATGCGGTCGCCGGCGTTTCGTATCCGGTAACGTTGACGATTTCCGACAGCTTCAACAACTTGAAGGGCGGCGATAATTATCAAGTCAATTATCGTGTCAAGCAGGCGGGCACCACGGGCAGTTGGGTGAAACTCGATTCGGTTTCAATTGACGACCCGGAAATCGGCGAGGCCACAATTGACGTCGACTTTGATATTGAAGGCGAGGGAACCTTGGAAATCTATATCGCCAAGAATCCCGAGGGCAAGGCATCGGCGCACATCAATATTCCGATTACCGTCGCGGCGGCCAAGAAGGCGTGGGCGACCCTTGATCGGGAAGACGGAATTTACGCGGAAGGCGAGAGCGCGAAAGTGATATTCCATCTTTCGGAGCAGTATGGATCGAAGCCGGTTTATGGCTTCCTCGTTCCCTATAATGAAGACGCCAGGAGCGGGAAGGTCACCTCGGAGTTGATTCCGATTGAAGGATCCCCTGCGCCGACGAGCCATGCGATTATCTTGGGCAACAGCACCGACTCGAGCACCAATCCGGTTGACATTAAGATTGAAGATGGCGCGGCGACGGCGATGTACCAAGTGTTCATTTGCACGCAAGAAAAATATAATGCAAACAAGGCGGCGGGTTTTGCCTCGGATATTATTACCATTCGCGGAATCAATGTGGAGCCGACGATTAAGAGCGTGTCGATTGGCGGCACGGATATTACGGTAAGCGGCGTAGTGTTGGAGGACGATCCGGTAGTGCGTGATATTACGAAGAAATTCCGGGTCTCGATTGGCAACACGGAGCCGAGCAAGCTCGACCGGGATGGTACTGGCGACGATACCTTCCGTACGCAATGGAAGTTCGGCAACAACGAATGGGTGGATATGGACGGGAATCCGGAGGCGGACACCTCGTTTATCGAACATGCGTTCAACTCGTCGGGCAATCACATCGTAAAGGTTCGTGTCCAAGATAAGGACATGCGTAAGGAGAGCAAGTGGAGCGAAGAGTTTACCTTCACGGTCGTCGTTCTCGATTCGCCTTCGATTATCATTACTCCGATTGCCGGTTCGACCATCTTTAACGAAAGCCAGCGCGGTCGCGCCAACAGTCTTTTCGCGGTGACCTTGAGCGCGGCCCCGGTATTTGCAAACGCGGACGACAAACTCGTGGTGGATTTGGCGTCGGCGCTTCCGGTTCAGTGCGTGCTTTCCAAAACCCAAATCACGTTCCGCAACGGTGACAAGGGCAATTTAACCGACTCGGCTTTCCAATTCTATTTCTCGGATCTCGACGGCACGCAGGCGACGGCACGCGATTTTAAGATTACCGCCAAGGTGAATGCGTCCGAGTCGGCGACCGACGCCGAAGGCAAGAGCTGGGCGGACGGCGAGGCGGACATTACCGTTCTTAATGAGGCGCCAACGATTTTGCAACCTCAGGATTCGCCGGTTGACGAGGAGGGCAATCCCAAGCCGGAAGTGCATCCGCTAGGCACGGAAGTGACGATTTCGTGGTCGGTGAAAGATGTTGATCAGGATATCGCGGGTCTGGAGATTATTTGGCGCACGAGCGAGGGCGCGCAAGTGACCTACCATCAGGGCACGGGAACGGATACGGAAACCGACAAATATGTAGCTGACATTAAATCGGGTACGCACAAGTTCGCCTTCCAAAGCTCTGGCGACGGCAAGACGATTACGATGATCGCCCAAGATAAGGATGGCGATTCTTCGTTCGTGACCCGTTACTATAATGTGACTGCCGCGAAGCAGCTTGAAGTCATTCCGCACGGTCCGGAGTCCGGCGCCGGAACTCCGCTCTCCCATCGTTACAGCAACGCACTCAATCACATAGTCGCGGGCGTGGAGCGCGGCGGTCTGGGATCGGGCTATGTTTGGGTGGATGGAATGACGCAGGGAGATAAGGGTAAGACCCAGGTCTACAACTGCGGTAATGCGACTTCAAAGCGCGTCAAGGCCGTTGGCTACAAGGTCGGCGATACCGGATATTCCGACGCGACGCTCGATTCGTACGCCTATGCGTTCTTGCAGGTCGTCCACTCCGAGGGCGGCAAGAGCAAGCCCACCGACGTGATGTTGGCGCTCGCCCCGAACGAACACCTCGGCGAAACCGCTACGACGACGACGGACTTGCCGACCGAACCCAACAAGGACGGCTCCTATCTTGAGACCACGGTCGAGGCAATCTTCTCCAAGGAATATCGTTGGCAGGATAACTGCGGTGATATTAACGGCGACGGTATTCCGGACTGGGTGATCGCCAAGTACGGTCTCGGAGTGTACGACATCGATTCGCTGGAACTGGTCGCCAACGACCTTACGGACGTTTCGGCGTACAACGAGGACGAGGATTTGCTTCCCAAGGGCAGCGCGGGCGGAAACACCCTCGTACCGAACGCGCCTTCGGGTTGGGACGAAAACATGCCTTTCCATGCACAGTTGGAAATTCGCGGATTTGGCATAGGTCTTAACGCTCGCTATCCGAACAGTGACGGCTCAATCCCCGCTCGCGACTTTACGATTTACGAGGAGATGGCTTTCCGGACGTATTATAACGAGACGGAGGCCAAGGACGACGAATCGTTGAGGGTTCCGGTGGCTACCGAGGACAAGAAGGCCTTGGCGCCGCTGGACGAGGATGGTGTGCAAGCGGCGCGTCTGGACGCGTTTTGGCAGACGACGACTTGGACGCCGGAGAATCCGACCGATCCTACCAAGGCGGATACTGATGGCGACGGCATGGAAGACGGCTACGAATATTGGTTCTGGTACGGCGCGACGGTCGGCTATCCTAATGGCGAGGGCGCATGGCAGGGCCGGATGACCGGTCGTAGGCTCAACGAAGACGATATCGACAGCTTTACGGTTATTCCTTCTACCGATATTGCCAACGCCTTCAATCCTACGGTTTCCGGAGTTACGGAAGGAAATGCGGCGACGATGGGTACGCTCGCGACGCGCGACTTCGATGGCGATGGACTCACCGACTTCGAAGAATATGTAATCGGTACCAACCCGGTCGATTTCGATACCGATGGCGACGGGATGATGGATGGCTGGGAAGTTCTGCGCGGACTTAATCCCTGCAGCAACAAGGAAATCGATCCCAACCAGGGTCCGCTCAATCCCGACGGCGACGTGATGGCCTACACCGATCTTAAGACGGAGCTTTATCCGGGGTTGGATCGCGACAAGCAGCCGACCATTACGATCACGCTCGAGCGCGAGGTAATGAATCAGGTCTTCAATCCCAGCACCTTCCAGATTGAAGAGGTGCCTTCCACGGTCGTCTACTTCTACGTTGTGTTGGACGAGGATTTCGTCACTTTGCGGGAGACATATGAAGAGGCAATGAATTTGCTCGAGTATTATCGTGAAATACTCCCGGAGATTAGAGATCCGGAAATAAGAGCGGAGATTGAGCAGCAGATTGCGGAGCTTGAGAAGACTCCTCCGCCCGACAGTTTCAAGGGGCTTGAACTTTGCCACTTCGATAAGGCGGATAAACCGGACTACGATCTCGATTATATCCTCAGCACCTACTTCCATTCCATTGGCGGCGAACTCGTGGCGAAGAATCCGGGAACTTACGGGGTTCAGAAGCTTAGCGAAGAGGATTTGGAGAACATGGTCTACGAAGAGGACGTTCAAGCGGAGACGCACCATGCGTTTGCGCTTCTCCACAATCAGCTTTATAACGTCTTCGGGTTTAACCCGCAAACCGGATGGGGCGGCGGAACTTACGAGCGCGCCTACAATACGCTTTACGAATATCAGCTCTTCAAGTATCGTCAGTTGGTTCTTGGCGGGCTTTTGAGCGCCAATCCAAACACGATTCTCAATCGCTTCTCGATTAATACTACCAATCCGTCGTTGCCGTATGAAATTACGTATGGCGACAAGGAATCCGCCAGCACGAGCGACAATCACGGCGCGGATAGCGACGCGGACGGAATGCCCGACGGCTGGGAACTTTACGTGGGGCTTAATCCGAGCAATGCCCAAGACGCTTCCCTTCCGCCCGATTTGGACGGCGATAAGCTTAGTCAGCCGCAGGAATTCGCGGGCACGACTTCGACGCTTGCTTACGAAGGGTGCGAGTCGATTATGGCGCACTTCGATTCGGTTTGGCCGAACAAGTTCTATCCTACCGATCCGCACAATTCCGACACGGATGGCGACGGTATCTCGGATGGAGAGGAAGGCGGTTATTGGGAATATTACTTCTACGACGGGCGGCAGAGCTATCACGATCTTCAGCACTTTACCTTCAATTACGACAGTAGCATCGACAGGCGTAAGGGATTTGCGCGCTTTGAAGTTTGCTACCGTGGCGGCGGGCTTAACCCGAACTCGATCGATACCGACCAGGACGGACTCCCCGATCTTTGGGAAATGCAGTTTGCGGGCTTCGTGGTTAACGGCGAGGGTGTTCCGGTTTATGGCCCCGCGGTCTACACGGATAAGCTCAAAGCGGCGGATGGAACCTTGAACGGTATCACTCCGATCATCGATACGCCGGATCCCGATCGCAATAGCCGTAATGGCAACGGACACTTTATCGCGGGCGGTATGGACGGCACCTACTCGTACGATGCGTATACCGATATGGATGTAGCCGAGAGAATGGATTATCGTACCGGCACCTACCGCGATTACGACTTCGACGGCGATGGACTTCAGAACTATCAGGAGTATATGACGCAGGCGGTTCGTTCCTTCCGCTACGACGATAGCGAAACTCCGCTCAACGGACGCATCGTCAAGTGGTCGGAGGACAAATTGAATGCGGAGATTATCGCTGAAAAGGAGAACGCCAACGGCGCGATTATCAGCGAGCGCGTGGCAATGGACGGTTACAATTATCCGGCGTTTGATTATACTTCGGCGATCAACTTCTACGCAATCGCAATCGAGGACGAAGCCAATGCGGGAATGAAGGCGCTTTACGAGTCGGCGGATAACGATTACGATCCCAAAAATTGGGATTGGGCGTCGACTGGCTATTTTGCGCCGCCGCCGCACGAGTGGGACCCCGCCGCATCGTTGATTCCGGATGGAATTTACATGCTCCCGCCGTCTTCGTTGCTGGAGGGGTCGGGTACGCTGCCTATGCGCACCATATCTCTCCGCTATGTTTCCACCGATCCGCGCCAGTGGGATAGCGATAACGACGGAATGGACGACTATTGGGAACTCTACCATGGTCTTAACCCGCTTTACGGCGGCGAGACCGGTCGTGATATCATTTCGGAAATCGCGTTTGGGCTTACGGCCAAGGAAAACGCCTGGACCCAGTTCGGCGACCTCGAGGCCAACTACGACTTCGATCGCTATCCGTGGCTCGCGGGCGCGCCAGACGCCGACCCCGACAACGACAAGATTCGTAACTTCGAGGAAGCGATCACGGGTAATATGACCAGTCCGACTACGAGCCATACCGACCCGACTCCGCTTTGGATGACCGAGCCGTCGGTGCCGCTTTCGGTAACGCGCCAGAGCTACGCCTATTATGACACGAAGCTACCTTGGGAGGTGGCGAGCGAAGGCGTGGATTCCGGACGTGACTACATCTTTACCTTCGAGGGCAACGAAGGTTACGATACGGATAACGACTGGACGGCGGATGCGCGCGAACTTACCGCCGGCATCATCGCCGCGACCGATCCGCTCGTCGCGTCCGATCCCTACCGTCGCGCGGCGATTTACCTCGGCGGCGAAGACGATAAGGGCGTCGCCTATCAGCGCACTGGTTCTTACATCAATAAGTTCAGCGAGAAGCTGAATTCGGATGCGGCCTACGACATGTTCCGCCAGTTCACCGTCGAGTGCTGGGTGAAGCCGGAAGCCGAGGGAACGATTCTCGAGCGCGGCGCCGTGTATACTCCGGCGACTGCGGGCGCCGAACAAAACGAGGAACAGTGGCGCGCCAACTTCCGTCTGGAACTCAAGGACGGCAAGTTCGTCGGATCGTTTGACGACTCGGCGGCGGTTCCCTCGGGTACTCCGGGTTCGGGTTGCACCGTCATCTCTCGCGAGAGCGCCAAGTTCGGCGAGTGGACGCACCTCGCGCTTTCCTACGATGGCAAGGAGCTGAGGCTCTACGTCAACGGCGAGCAGCAGGCCTACGCACTTTGCTCGCTCATTCCGGCGAACGGCATCATCCCGATTTTGCAGGATCCGACTTGGAGCGCGGATTATCCGAACGCCAGCTTTGAGACGGCTCCGGGATCGTTGGTAATCGGTGCGCGCCACATTAAGTATCCGTTGGCCTTCAATTCGCCGAGCGAGGACGAAGAGGTGGAATATCCGACCACGATTGAAGATGCGCTTACCGACTTCTTCAAGGGTTATGTCGCCGAAGTCCGGATTTGGGACGGCGCGCGTAGCGAAACGCAACTTCGCGCCGATCGCGAAAAGGCCTACACCGTCGAGGACGTCGAGGCCAATCGCACCGAAGTCTTCGAGGCGTGGAGTAACGAGGCGAAACGCAATGATAACGCGAACGCGATAGGTACGGCGGCCATTCCTCCGCAGCTCATGATGCACTACGACTTTACGTCGTTGCCGGGTGCGACCAAGAAGGATGATGTCGCATTGGTGCCGGGTGGCTTCAATCCGCTCGCGACCTTCGCCGAGGACAATGATGAGGTCGAGCCGGAGTTGCTCATGCCGAGCTGGTGGATCAACAAGAGCTCGGTTTACACGGACGCGACGGTGCTTCCGTGGATCGAGAACTCGGTCGCGCACCTGACGGCGATGGACGGTTCGTTCGCCGACTCGATCTATTGGGCCGATGCGCGCGCGAGCTACGTGCCTTCGAGTGCGTCGGGTTATGACAGCTTCAAGATTCCGAACTCGGCGAACCCCTACGGGTGGACGACGGACGAACTCGAAAACGACAATCGTCGCTTTAAGCTCATCCGCTACGAGGAAATGCATCCCGAGTACGAGGGGCTTTACCTCAAGTGGAAATTCGCGAGCCGTAGCCGTATGGTCGGCGTTACCGATCTTTTGCCGCTCGGCGGCGCTTTCGCCAAGCGCGAGAGCGACTATTGGGACGGCCAGGGCGCGATGACCGCCTGGACGCTGACCGGAGTCGATACCGACGGCGACGGCGTGCCGGATTGGTACGAAGGCGATCCCGCCGACTATATGCGCGAGCTGGTCGCCGGACTCTTGCCGGACGGCAAGACGGATTCCGCCTTCCGCGATCTCGCCGACTTCAACGGCAACGGACTTCCCGATTGGTGGGAGCAGATCTACGGTATCTCGGGTCAGAACGGCCACACCGATAGCGACAAGGACGGACTTTCGAACTACGTCGAATACCTCCTCAACGAGGTGTACACGATTCCCGAAAAGGCCTTCGATCCGATTAATCCCAAGACCAACGGCTATGTGCCCGACGCTTACGTCAAGCTCGGCAAGCTCTACATCGCCGACGTCTTCACCGATCACGACCACATCGACGATACTTGGGAAGTCGGCTTCGACAATCTCGCCGCGGTCAGCCCCTACGTCTACGACGCCAACAAGGACGCCGACGGCGACGGTTGGACGAACTACGCCGAATTCCAGGCCGACACCGACCCGACTCGGAACGCCTCGCTCGCCATCGACGGCATCGAAATGGCGCAGTATCCAGTGCCGATCGTCGAGGCGGCGATTACCTACCTCGGCGAGCAGAACGTCAACTGCCCGATCGTGGTGCAGGCGTGGAATTGCGCCGACGAGAAGAGCCGCACCTTCCAGTCGATTCCCGACGCGAAGTGGACGATTGGCGAAACGAATACGGGCGACAACAAGCAGGACACCTCCAACACGAACGGCATGGCGAAGACCAAGTTCGTGGGGATGAATCCCGCCAGGGAGATGGTGACCCATCTCTCGCCCGGCAGCGTAATCGCCGGCTCGTTCGAGATCGAGTTCAAGGATCCGAACTGGTTGGCCGTCGACATGTTGACCGGCCAGGCCTACGTCTATGGCGCCGATAGCGCGACTTGGCAGACCTTGGTGCACGACTCCATGCGCAACGACAACTCCGGCAAGGGCGACCTCGTCTACGATTTGGACGATATCGTGCTTGGCGAAATCAACTACGCCACCGGCGCGGTGACCATCGATTTCACCAAGCTGCCGGAGTACGCTCCCTTCATCGGCAATCTCGCCGACACCGGCGCGTCCGATTTGGGCGGGGCGATTAGCTCGAACATAATGTCCATCCTTACCCTTAATCAGTCGTACGTCAGGATGGCCTGGTCGTCGAAGCCGGTGACTGCGGGCAAGACCTCGGTCTACTACCTCGGCGACGCCGATCCGCGCAGCGCGGATAACAATTCCGTCGGCCACCTTAAGGAAGGCAAGAACAACTTCATCGTCTTCGCCGATACGATCGACGCGAACGGCAAGTACGACCCGGGCGAACCGTTCGGCATCGCTTACAACGTGGATGTCGGCTGGAACTACGGCAAGCTCGCGATTGAGCTTACCGACACCAACCCGATCTTCGCCCGCTATCAGCTTACGACCGGGCTTACCGATCGCGAGACGGCCTACGGAGACACTTACGATGTGATAAAAGGAACCGGTGTGGACGCGCCAGCGACGAAGAAGCGGGTCCGGGTGTTCCGTTACGGATCGGCGTTCATCAAGAATGGCACACTTGCGTCGATTGATTACTTGACGACTAATCCAAGCCCCAATCGGACGACGATGATGCGCGTATTGATGGACAAAGAACTTGATCTTCGCGAATCGGGTCGCGACTACGTCCATGAGGGTGATTTGGTGGATATCAACAACGGTATCTTCGACGCCGATTGGCAGTATCTCGTCGCGGATCACGGCGACAACGACGTCGTTTCGGTCACCTACGCGGTGATGATCGGTGACGAGTCGCTGGAAACGCTGACCTCCACCAATAGCGTGGTACTCTCCCGACTGATCAACCGCCGCTTCGACGACAAGAGCCACCGGATGATTCCTTCGCCGGTTTCGCCGGCGCCGAAGTACGAGACGGTGGTCGCCGACGCTTGCCCGACCTTCAAGTGGTGGTTTGGCGGCACCAACACCAGCTACACCGCGTTCAAGATTAACCTCACGAGTACCGACAACAAGTTCAGTTGGACGAGCGACATTCAACTTATGCCGCCCAAGTCCGCCGACGGATACTACACTTGGAAGCTTCCGTTCTGCGTCGGCGCAATTACGCCCGACGGCAAGGTCTTCGCCAACAACGCGAAGTACACTTGGAAGGTTTCGGCTTACAACGCCAAGTTCAAGACCGACTCCTACAGTGCGCCGGCGACATTCTACATGAACGTTCCGACCGACCAGATCGACTACGGTTCGATCGATGTCGCGGTTAGGTACTTCGGCGCGAGCGATGTCCTAAAGTACAAGAACAACAAGATTCGGGTGCAGGCCTTTGCGACGCCGGACTTCTCCGGGACTCCGTCCGCGGAGGGCTATGTTCTCGGCAGCAACGTCTCGCTCGCCGATACGAACGAGGTAACGGAGAAGAACGCCGAGTTGATCGGGCTGCCCGCCGGCAACTACTACGTGATGGCCTACATCGACACCAACAACAACGGCAAGCGTGACGATTGGGAAAGCTGGGGTTATACTTGCGTCCGCGATCAGCGCGACGGCGTGATCTACACGCCGAAGTCGGTCAAGGTTGGACCCAAGGTCGGCTCCCGCGACTTGATTACCATCTATCTCGACGATTGCGACACCGATCAGGACGCGTTGCCCGATGCTTGGGAATGGGCGAAGAGCGGTAATCTGACTACCAACGGCGCTACCGTCCTCGACCAGCACACTGCCGGTAGTTACGTCTCGGTGAAGGATTTGGTCGGAACATTGGACGACACGACCAAGAAGAATCCGGTCGCGCGCGGCCTCGCCTCGTTGATGAGCTTCTCGCTAGGCAATCCGATGATGGCCCCGCTCGTAATGGGAGTCGATCCTTCCGCAGTTAATGTTACCGCGAACGGTACGGTCGAGGTCGACGGCGGCGTCGACGCCGACACCTTCCGCATCACCGGTATCAAGGTGGAGAACGGAAACGTTATCCTCGAGGTCAACGCGAAGGGTGAGGAACCGTCCACGGACGCGAGCAGCTTCTACGACTATGTGGTCAAGGCAAATTCGACGGTGAAGGTAGCGGTCTACCACACGTCGAGCATGGCCGAGAAGTTCACGCTTCTTGACACTCTGGATGTAACTATCACCTCCGACGGCGGCGACATCGTAATTCCGATCGAGTCCGGCGCCAGCGGTGAACTATTCTATGCGGAAATTGTGGAGTAACTAAGAATAATGAAAAAGCAGATTCGTAAAGTTCTCGTAGTCAATTCGGGGTCGAGCTCGCTCAAGTATCAGCTCTTTGATATGAAGAGCGAGACGCGGCTCGCCAAGGGTCTCGTCGAACGCATCGGCGCGGGCGGCCCGAAGAATCACGCCGAAGCGCTCAAGAAGGTGGTCGCCGATCTCGGCGATCAAGCGAAGGGCATCGACGCCATCGGCCACCGCATCCTGCACGGCGGCGAGGTCTTCACCCAATCGGCGCTCATGACCAAGGCGAACATGGCGAAGGCCAAGAAGCTCGTGAAGTTCGGCCCCCTGCACATGCCCGCCAACTTGGGCGGCGTGGAAGCGTGCGAGAAGATCTTCAAGGGCGTTCCCAACGTCGGCGTCTTCGACACCGCCTTTCATATCGCGACGATGCCCGATTGCGCCGGAATGTACGCGATTGACCCGAAGTACTACAAGAAGTACGGAATCCGCAAATACGGTTTCCACGGCACCAGTCACAAGTTCATTACCCAAGCGGCGGCGAGGTTCCTCAAAAAGCCGCTCGCGAAGGTCAACCTCGTAACCTGCCACCTCGGCAACGGTTCTTCGCTCGCGGCGATTAAGAACGGCGGCGTCGTCGACACTACGATGGGGCTTACCCCGCTCGCGGGTCTCGTTATGGGTACGCGTTGCGGCGACATCGACGCGGCGGCGGTTTTGTCCATTATGGCGAGCGAAAAGCTTTCGCCCGCGGAAATGGATACGATCCTCAACAAGCAGTCGGGTTTGCAGGCGGTCGGCGGTGTGAAGGGCGGAGACTGCCGCGATCTTTGCGCCAAGGCCGCGAAGGGCGACAAGGGCGCGGAGCTCGCGCTCGAGATGCTCGCCTATCGCGTTGCCTTGTACATCGGCGCGTACAATACGATTATCGGCGGTGCGGACGCGATTATCATGACCGGCGGCATCGGCGAGAACTCCGATGATGTCCGTCGGCGCATTATCAATCGCCTCGGCGCGCTTGGCATTAAGCTCGATCCTAAGGCGAACAAGGTCCGCGGCGAAATCAAGATCATCTCCGCCAAGGGCTCGAAGATTCCGGTCGTGGTGTTGCCCACCAACGAAGAACTGATGATCGCCCGCGACACTGTGGAGGTATTGAAGAAATGAACGCTATTAAGAACATCATCGAACGCGCGTCGAAGCTGAACGGCACCGTCGTTTTGCCCGAAGGTCAGGATCCGCGCGTCATCACCGCCGCTTGCGCTTGCGTCGATCGCAAGATCGCAACGCCCGTCGTTTTGGGCACGCCGGCGGAAATCGCGGACGCCGAGGCGAAGGCGGGTCTTAAGCTCGCCGACCGCGGCATCAAGGTAATCGACTACACGCAGGGCGACGCCGAACTCGAAAAGACCTATCTCGAAGCGTGGAACGCCAAGGAATCGAAGAAGCCCGCGGAGAAGCAGAAGCTTATCGATCTTGCGGGCGCCGAAAAGACTTTGCGTACCAAGCGCATCTACTTCGGCGGCATGATGGTGAAGCTCGGTCGGGTGAACGGACTCGTCGCCGGCTCGATCGCCTCCACCGGCGACATGCTTCGCGCCGCCTTCCACACCCTTGGAACTCAGAAGGGCGTGAAGACCGCGTCGAGTTGCTTCATCATCGATCTCAAGACGCCGACCGCCTCGGGCGACGGCGTGCTCGCGTTCGGAGACTGCGGCGTAATTCCCAACCCGACTGCGGAGCAACTCGTGGACATTGGGCTTGCGACCGCCCAGAGCTACAAGGACCTGACCGGCAACGAGCCTCGGGTCGCGTATCTTTCCTTCTCCACCAAGGGTAGCGCCGCCGGCGAACTCGTCGAGAAGGTGCAGAAGGCGGTGGAGCTTGCGCGACCGAAGTTCGCCGAGGCGGGAATCAAGATGGACGGCGAAATGCAGTTCGACGCCGCGATCGTTCCCTCGGTCGGCAAGCAGAAGAATCCCAACGGCGAAATCCAGGGCAACGCCAACGTCTTCATCTTCCCCGACCTGCAGGCCGGCAACATCGCCTACAAAGTCGCCCAGCGGATCGGCGGGGCGGACGCGATTGGCCCGAACCTTCAGGGTCTTGCGAAGGCGATGAACGACTTGTCGCGCGGTTGCAGCGCCGAGGACATCGTCGCGACCGTTTGCGTAACTCTTTTGCAATCGACTACCAAGTGACCGAGGAAAGACAGCTTCAGCGCGCCCGCGAGGTTTTCGACGTCGAAATCGAAGGCCTGAGGAAGACTCGCGATTCGCTCGGCGAGAGTTTCGTCAAGGCGATCGCGATGATGCGCGGAGCGCTCGAAGCGGGCGGTATCGTCGTCGTTACCGGCGTCGGGAAAAATCTGCACGTTGCGGAGAAGATGAGCGCGATTTTCGCCTCCACGGGTACGCGCTCGATTGTTCTTAATCCGGTGCAGGCGATGCACGGCGACCTCGGGATGGTCTCTTCGCGCGATATTCTGATCGCGCTTTCCTTCAGCGGCGAGAGCGACGAGGTGATTCGACTCATTCCGGCGATTCGTCGCCACGGACTCAAGGTCGTCTCGATGACCGGAAACGCCAAGTCGACGCTCGCGAACTTAAGCGACATCCACATCGAGATTCCCTGCGGCAAGGAGGCGTGTCCTTTCGGGATGGCGCCGACGAATTCCGTAACTGCAACGCTGGCGATGGGCGATGCGCTGGCGATGGTGATGATCGACGCGCAGGAGTTCAAGATCGAGGAGTACGCGATGAATCATCCAGCGGGCGCGATTGGCCGGGCGTTGGTAATGAAAGTTTCCGACATTATGCGCACCGGCGAAAAGCTCGCGCTCGTTCATCCCGACGCGACGGTAATGGAAACGGTGATGGCAATGACGGCGGCGAAGGGCGGTGCGGCGGCGATTGTCGATGACCAGGGCGCGCTCACGGGCTTTTTCACCGACGGCGACTTCCGGCGCGTGATGTCGCAGGGAGGCGGCGACAAGGCGCTTTCGGCGAAAATCTCGGACTATATGACGAAGAAGCCGTCGTTCGTCTATGACGACGCCTATGCGGCGGAGCTGTTGAAGATTTTCGAAAAGAAGCGCATTGACGACCTGCCGGTCTGCGATCGCTCGGGCAAGGTCGTGGGGCTGGTGGATATCCAGGATCTGCCCAAGATGAAAGTGTTATAACGAAAGCGAGGTACAAAATGAAGAAGTTGATGGTAGGCGCGGTAGTGGCGATGGCGGCGATGGCGACATTGGCGGCGACCCGCGGCAAGCAAAAGGCAATGGCGGGCAATGACGAAATGGAGACGACGGGCAAGGCGGCGAAGATTCTCGTCGAACAGGTCCAACTCGGTCAGGGCGCGCTTGCGATGGCGCCGAACATCAACGGACTCAAAGAATTCTTCAAGAAGCCGCGCCAGTGGATCGTCCTCAAGACCAAGTACACTACTTTCGGCACCGACGAATCGCGCTTCCTTGATCAGCTTACCTTTACTTGGCACGTCCTCTTGGAAACCAAGACCGCGAAGGAGAACAAGGGCAATCGCGAAGGTCTTTCGCCCTACAGCTACTTCACGACGACCGTTACCTATTTCAACATCCCGGCCGGCTCCCACGGAGCGTCGGTGGTGTTGCCGCCGTCGTATCTTGAGCGCTACGGCGAGCCCAAGGCGGTCGGACTTGAAATTTCCAATGAGAAGGGCGATACCTTGGGCGGAGATTGCTGGAGCGAGATTAAGGGTATCGAGACGGGGACGAAGTTCTGGGAAGACGCGCAAATCATGAATGCCAAGACCGAAGACGGCAACCCCATGATTGAGCGCCGTCAGGGTCTCGTCGATCGCTCCAAGACGATTTGGGGTCTCGTTTGCCCGGACGACTACGAGGCGACGATCCAGTAAATTGATTTCGGAGAAACCATGGCCAAGACAATTCAGACTCTCAACATCGGCGCGGCGAACGTCGCGCTCGCGGAGTACGAGCTCGGCGCGAAAGGGGCGGTAAAACTCCTTAAATACGGCATCGCCGAACTCGCTTCGCCGCTCGACGGCGGCAACGTCGAAACCATTCTCGCGCCCGCCTTGCGTGAAATCATCGGCGCGAAGGGTTTTAAGCCCGGCAAGCTCGCGCTTGCGATTTCGGGGCAGATGACCTTTCCGAAGTTCGCGTCGATTCCGATGGTCGGCGGCGCGGAGAAGTTTGAACAGCTCGTTCGTTACGAAATCGAGCAGGGCATTCCCTTCCCGATCGACGAGATGGTCTGCGACCGGCAGGTGCTCGGTGACGCCGAGAACGGCGACAAGTCGGTGATGATTGTCGCGGCCAAGGTCGATCAGATTGAGGCGATTACCTCGGCATTGATCGGACTCGGCTTCAGCCCCGATGTTGTGGACGTTTCGCCGCTCGCGATTACCAACGCGCTTAAGTTCAATCGTCCCGACGAGTCGGAGGCGTGCACCATCGTTCTCGACATTGGCGCGCGCACGACTTCGCTCGTGATCGTCGAGGGCGATAAGCTCTACAACCGTTCGATTCCGATTGCGGGCAATGCGATTACCAAGGAGATCTCCGGCGCGCTCGGTTGTTCGCTCGAAGAGGCGGAGGCCCTGAAGCGCGAGAAGGGTTATGTCGCCGAGGGCGGTGTTACCGAGGACGCCGACGAAGTCGTTGATCGCGTCTCCAAGGCGTGCCGGGCGGTGATGACGCGGCTCCACGCCGAGATTTCCCGGTCGATTAACTTCTATCGCAGCCAGCAGCACGGCAACGCCCCGGTCAAGCTCTATCTTACCGGCGGTAGCGCCCTCTTGCCGCAAATCGACCAGTTCTTCGCCGGGTCGTTGGGTATCGAAGTCGAATACCTCAATCCTTTTGAAAAGACGGCTTTCGGCGCCATCGACGTTTCCGAGCTTGAGAATACGAGCCCGATTATCGCCTCGACGGTCGGCCTCGCCTTGCACGTGGCGGGAGCGGCGCGCTTCGCCATCAACCTTCTGCCGCCGTCGATTGTCGCGGATCGCGCCGAGCGCGCCCGCATTCCGTATCTTGTCGCCGGGGGAGCGATGATTGCGCTCGCGCTTATCGCGGTAATGATGACCTACCGCCGCGAGGCGACGATCATCGCCGCGCAACGCGACGCGGTGGCGACGACGGTAAGCGCCTTGGGCGCGGTCGATCGCGAAATCACCGCGGCCGCCAAGGAACTCGACGCGGCCAAGTCCGACGCGACCGCGCTTAAGGACTTGATGCTTTCGCGTTCGGCGACGGTGCAACGGCTCAACGCGGTTCGGGAGGCGCTTTTGCCGGGGATGTGGATTGAAAAGTGGTCGAGCGACGGCCGAATCACGATTCGCTCGTGGAGCGATCGCGTCAAGGGCGCGAACGGCAAGACCGTTTCCGAAACGGTGGTCGAGAAGCTCAAAGGCAAGTCCGCGATCGATCCGACGAGCATCAAAATCGTCGAGCAGGTGCGGCTCGGCAAGGGCGGCGAACTCGAACAGTTCACGGTGGAGGTGAAGCTCAAATGACGAAGACGAAAAAACTTCTGGCGATTGTCGGCGGCGCGCTTGCGCTGATCGTCGTTGTCGCCGCTTATCTCGCCTATCGGGCCTACGGCGAAAAGGTCGTCGCGCTCGAAGGCGACTACGAAGAGGGTACGGACGGGCTTGAAAATTGCCTTATCAAGGCGGAGCAACTCTCCAAGAAGCCCATTTATCCGACGGCCGGCAACGTCAAGGCGCTGAAGACAGCCGCGTCGACGTTCGCGACTTGGCGCGATGAAGCGGAGCGGCTCGTCGCCGCCGGCGATCGCAAGCTCGAGCCGACCACTCCGGCGGCGTTTAAGGAGTTTTTGCGTCGCGACGCCAAGCGCATCGACGCGGAGTTCGAATATGGGCCCTTTAAGGACTACATCAACGGCGGCGCGATGCCCGCCGAAGCGGAGCTCGGCACGTTGCAGCGCCAGTGGGACGACGTCGCTACCGTTGCTGATGCGTTGAAGGGCGCGGGCGTTGAGAAGTTCGTCTCACTCGCCATCGTCAAGGACGAAGCGGCCGCCAAGCCCGCGACTACGTCCAAGAATCGGAAGCCGGCGAGGAAGAACGCGAAAGCGGTGGAAAAGCCTACTGCCGTTCCCAAGGCCATGCGTTATGAACTTTCGTTCATCGCGCGGCCGGCGGCGCTCGTCAAGGCGCTTAACGCGCTCGCCGTTGCCGATCGGTTCGTTGTTGTCGAAAGTCTCAACTTCCAGCATGATCAGGATTCGCTCGCCACTGCCATCGCCGGCGAGAAGAAGACCGAGACGAAGTCGTCTCGTCGCGCACGTCGCGGAATCGAGGCGACGGCCGAGAGCGAAAAGCCCGCCGGCAATATCAAGGTCGCCGACCCCGTAACGGATCCGCCGTTCACGGTCAATCTTAAATTCGCCGTTTATGATTTCAATTCGCTGGAGGAGGACGCGAAATGAAGCAGCATTACGAATGGCTGGTGGCCGGTCTCGGAGCCTTGGCGCTAATTGGAGCGCTTGCGTTCTTCGTGCTTGCCGATGCCGCGGATGAGGAAAGCGCGGTCGCTGAGGTGAAGTTGCGCGTCGAGCGGATGAAGCCGGCGAAAACCGAAGTAGCGGAAGAGGATATGGCGGATTTCGCCTTTGCGGTCAAGCTCGTCAAAAACCCCGCGTCGCTCGCGACCATCGCCGAGGACAAGGAGAGTTTCCTCGCGAGCGAAGTGCGCGTGAAGTGCAAAAAATGCCAAAAGGTAATCAGCGGCGATGTGAAGAAGTTTCCGAAGTGCCCTTCGTGCGGCGAGGAACAGGAAGTGGCCGTGGCCGCGATTCTCGACGCGGACAAGGACGGATTGCCCGACGACTGGGAGCGGAAATACGGTTTGAATCCGGCGAACGCTGCGGATGCCGACGAGGATAAGGACGGCGACGGCTTTACCAATCTCGAGGAATACGAGGCGAAAACCGATCCGACGGACGCAAAGAGCCACCCCGACTATCTCGATTCGCTCGCGATTACCCTCCCGCTCAAGGAGACGTATGTGCCGTTCGTGTTCCGCGAAGCACAGCAGATTCCCGCCGGTTGGCGACTCAAATTCTTCGATCCCGACAAGCTCAACGGCTTCGGCAAGAAGGGCGTTTTGCTGATGGCGCTCGTCGGCGAGGAGATCGCCGATTCCGACAAGACCTACAAGTCGGGCTACGTCGTCAAGAACTACGAGGCCAAGACTGCGCGAGTTCCGGTTCCGGGCGCGGAGGGTCTTACGCGAGTCGCGGACGTTTCGGAGGCCACGCTGGAGCGCATCCAGGATCACAAGATCGTCAAGTTGGTCGCCCAACCGAGCGGCAAGAACAAAACTCCGATCGACGTGCAGGCAACCTTGACCTACACGCGCGGAGAGGTTAAGACCTTTGAGGTAATCCCCGGCTCGGAAATCGACCTTAATGGTGAGCGCTATCGGGTGCTGGCAGTAAATCCGGTCGGCGACCAGGCCGAAGTCACGTTGGAGGCAATCGCCTCCGGCAAGAAGCGTACGCTTAAAACCCTTGAATAACGAAACAATAAAGAGTATAATTGTTTTTGAAAATAAGGAGTAGGTGGTCAATATGACGAACATCAGGAAAATTGTCGCCATTGGCGCAGTTGCGGGTGCAATCGCCGTTCCGCAGTGCACTTTCGCGCAGGACGATCTCGACGATCTATTGAAGGATCTTGCCGAGCCGGTTGCAGCTCCGGTTGAGACTCCGGCGGCTGCGCCAGTCGCCGAGCCTGAACCCGAGCCGGTCGCTGAACCCGAACCCGCGCCAGTCGCGGAACCTGAATCCGCGCCGGTCGTTGAGCCTGCTCCGGTCGTTGTTCCGGAACCCGCTCCGGTCGTTGAGCCAACGCCAACTCCTGCGCCGGCTCCGAAAGTGGCGAGCGACCAGAAAGTCGACGATGTTTTGGGCCTTTTGGACGAATTGGCGAACGAGAGCGGCGAAGCGCCGGTTGCCGCCAATGGAAATGCACCGGCTGTCGCCGGCGAGGTGCCCACCACCACCGAGGCGCCCAAGGCGGCGACTCCGACGCTCTCCGAAGATTCGGCGATCGTCGCCGAACTCGCGGCCACCGAGCGGTTGCGTCGAGGAGCTCTCGACGCCCAGGCAAAGCGCGAAATCGCTGAGGCGCGAGCGGCGATGGAGAACGAGGAATTCACCGACGCGGTTCGCCACTATGGTATCGCCGCCAAGCTTTTGAACGACCGCCCCGCGATGAAGAAGTTGCGTCGTGAGTGCGATCAGGGTATCGCCGAGGGGCTTTATCGCTCGGCTTTGCAAGAAGACGAGTACGGTCGTCGCGATCGCGCGGTCAAGTTGATGGAAAAAGCCGTCGATATGCGCCACCCGAAGGCGCGCGCGATTTTGGAGGATTGGCTCGAAGAGGGCGATCCCGCCGCGAACAAGGTCGATGTCAGCGAGCTTAAGCATCGCAAGAACGACTCGGACTACAAGACCGATCGCGACAGCATCGCCAAGCACCTTCGCCGTTCCCGCCAGTATTTGGCGCTTCGGGATATGAAGAAGGCGCTCGAAGAGGCGGAAATCGTGCTCGTCAGCGACCCTGCAAATCAGGAGGCTATTCGGCTTAAAAGGACGATTGAGCGCAAGCGCCAGACCATTTTGAAGCAGGAGCGCGAAGCGGCTCGCGAGGGCATGATTGCCGACGTCGACGAGGCGTGGAGGCCGGTCTACGCGGTTAACGCCGCCCAGCTTCGCGAAGTCGATTCCGAGACTCGCAAGGTCGCGCTCGGAGCCGATCCGGAGAGGTCGCAGGAGCAGGAGATTATCCGTCGGATGAAGGAGATGCGCCTGCCGAATATTTCGTTCAAGCCGCCGGCGACCATCGTCGAGGCGGTGGACTCGTTCCGCCAGATGTCGAAGGACTACGATCGTCCGGATCTGCCGCCGGAGAAGCGTGGCTTTAACTTCGTGTTGCGCACTCCCCAGCCGGTTACCGTTACGCGGGGCGAGGAGAGCGAGGGCTTTGGCGGAGACGCCGAGGCGCCTTCCACGGGTCTCGCGGTAATTACTACGCTCGCCGCGAGCGATATCTCGTTCTACGACGCGTTGAAGCTCGTTTGCGATACGGTCGACTACAAGTTCGTCGTGAACGGTTCGGTGGTGATGGTGATGGCGAAGGGTGAGGCGAGTTCCGACATGGTCTCGCGCCAGTACGACGTTCAGGACGTTCTTTCCGAGCACGTCGCTTCCGCCGCCGAGGAACTTAACTCGGGCAAGGGCGGCAATCGCTTCGGCGCCAACAACCGCGCGAGCGCGAAGGACGACGAAGAGCAGCGCGATTGGAAGAACGTCTTTACCCAGCTCGGCGTCAATTGGCCGGAAGGTTCGTCGATCGTCCACATCAAGGCGCTCGGCAAGCTCTTCGTTCACAACACGCTGGAAAACCTCGCGCAGTTCGAGAAGGTTTTGGAAGCGCTCGACGCCCAGCCGAAGATGATCGAAATCGAGACTCGCTTCGTCGAAGTTGCTCAAGAAGACCTCAACTCGCTCGGCTTCGAGTGGATTTTGAATGGTGATTACGGAATCAACCTCGGTAGCGGTCTTGCCAAGGCCCTGAACATTTCGAAAGGACACTTCCCGGCTTTACAATCTGGTGGTCCGGTAACAACCACGACGTCAACCAAAACCACGACATCTAGTCCGATTGACGGACTGATGAATCAGAATTACTCTACTGTCACTAGTTACGAGACTTCAACCGTCGATCCGAATGCCAATTATGGACGGTGGATGAAGGGCTCGAACCCAGTATGGCAGGAGCGTCACTTGGGTATCAATGCCTTTGGAGGCTCCAGCGATTACGGCAACGGCAATCGCTATCTCTCGACGATGAGCAACCACATCTCGGGCGAGGGACGTTCGACCAACGATCAGTTTATGCGGGTTAACGCGTTCCTCGGCAGCGCCGACCTTTCGATGATTCTCCACATGCTCTCGCAGCGCAGTGACACTGACCTTTTGTCGGCGCCGAAGATTGTGACGAGCAACGGCCAGCAAGCGACCATCAAGGTCGTTACCGAATTCCTCTATCCGAAGGACTACGACGTTCAGCTCCAGTCTTCGAACTCCAATAGCGGCGGTTACGGTGGTAGTTCGCAGTCGTCGATTCTCGCGATTGTCGAACCGCAGAACTTTGAAATGCGTGAAGTTGGCGTTATTCTCGATGTCACGCCTTCCTACATCCAGAGCGGTAACGTGATCGAGCTCGAACTCAAGCCGCAGGTTGTCGACGAGCCGACTTGGAAGAACTACGGCATGAAGATTCCGTTTACCGGCAATAGCTCGCTCCAGAACTTCGAGGGTATCGGCGGCATCTTCGAGGGTCTCGCCCAGTCGATTACCGCGGTCGGCGGTGGTATCAGTGATGAACTTAAGAGTTGGATTATTACGACCGAGACGGATGCGGCGAAGCAGGCGCTCGACAATTTGACCAAGTCGCAGTCGGACAATATGACCTACTACGACGCGCCGATGGAACAGCCGTTCTTCCACGTCCGCTCGATCGACACCAAGGTCTACATTACCCCGGGTTCGACGGTGGTCTTGGGCGGCCTTATCACCGAGCAGCGCAAGGCGATGGACGACAAGGTTCCGTTCCTTGGAGATTTGCCGTTCATCGGCCGGCTATTCCGTAGCCACGCCGAGCAGACGATCAAGCGTAACTTGCTGATCTTCGTAACCGGCCGCCTCATTAAGCCGACCGGACGCGAGTATCGTCCGGGCGACGAAGCCGCCGACGAGGCCGAGGTCAAGGCCGCGCCGACGGTCGAATAACTTTTGATGAAAAAAATCTGTCTCACGGGAGGGATTGCCTGCGGCAAATCCCTCCTTTGTCAATACTTGAACGAGCTCGGCGTCGCCACGCTCGATGCGGATGATATTGTTCACGAGCTAATCAGCGACGAAGAGCGCGCCAAGTTGCGAAAAACGGTCTTCACGAATCCCGCCGCTCGCCGTGAGCTGGAGGCGCGAATCCATCCGCTCGTCAAATCGCGGCTGATGGCGGAGCCGGAGAAGCTGCACGTAATTCCGCTACTTTTCGAGGTCGGTTGGCAGGGAGAATATGATATAATATGCGCTGTCGTCTCCGATCGGGAGAAGCAACTCGAACGGATGATGAACGGTCGCGGTTATAGCCGCGAGGACGCCGAAGCGCGGCTTAGGGCGCAAATGCCCGTGGCCGACAAGGCGAAAAAATCCCACTACGTAATCGAAAACAACGGCTCCCCGGAGGAGTTGCGCAAGGAAGCGGAGAAATTGGTATCATGGCTGAAGAAGAATTAGACGTATTCGCCGATTCGATGAAGAAGAAATTCGTCCCGCGTCGTAAATCGTTCGCCAAGCGGCCGGCGCCGGTTGGTGGCGGAGTGGAGTCGGTGAATCCGCTTTTGAACGCGCCGCTTCCGACGGAACGTCCCGCGGAAAACGCGGACGAGGCCGCCAACCCGCGTCGCAATCCCGAGCTCGAGGAATATCGGCTTGCCGACATCCAGACTTGGCCGGCGCCGCTCATCGTCGAGCGGATGATGCCGGGAGCGGATCCGGAGGAACTCGGCAGCTACCGCAAGCACGAACTCATTTTTGCCGCCATTCGTTCCTATCTCGCGCGCGGCGGCTCGGTAATCGCGTCGGGGTGTTTGGAAATCGTACGCGAAGGTCACGGGTTTTTGCGCTCGGCGAAAAACAACTTCCTCGCCTGCCCTGAGGACGTGTTCGTTACTTTGCAACAGATTCGTCGCCATGCGCTCCGCACGGGCGACATCATCGAAGGACCGATTCGCGATCCGCGTGACCGCGATCGCTACTTCTGCCTCGGCAACGTCAATCTCGTTAACGGCAAGGAGCCGTCGGTAGCGGCGCGCGTCGTCCACTTCGAGAACCTGACCGCAACCTTCCCGACCCGTCGAATCATTCTCGAAACCGACGCGAAGGAGTATTCGACGCGCGTCATCGACCTCTTTACGCCGATTGGCTTCGGCCAGCGAGGGCTTATCATCGCGCCGCCGCGAGTCGGCAAGACCGTCCTCTTGCAGAAGATGGCGAACGCCATAACCGCCAACCATCCGGACGCGATGCTCATCATCCTCTTGATCGACGAGCGGCCGGAGGAAGTCACGGATATGCAACGCAACACCAAGGCGATGGTACTTTCCTCGACTTTCGACGAAGAGCCGCAACACCACGTCAACGTCGCCGAGATGGTAATCGAAATGTCCAAGCGACAGGTGGAGAACGGACGCGACGTCGTTATTCTCCTCGATTCCATTACCCGTATGGCGCGCGCCTACAATACCGTCCAGCCCCATTCGGGAAAGATTCTGACCGGCGGCGTGGACGCGCTCGCGATGCACCGTCCGAAGCGCTTCTTCGGAGCGGCGCGCAACATCGAAGGCGGCGGTTCGCTGACCATTATCGCGACCGGTCTCGTCGATACGGGTAGCCGCATGGACGAAGTCATCTTCGAGGAGTTCAAGGGCACGGGCAACATGGAAATCGTGCTCGACCGCGCGCTCGCCGACAAGCGAATCTTTCCGGCGATCGACATCGACAAGTCGGGTACGCGCAAGGAAGACCTCTTGCTCGATCCCGTGGAATTGGAGAAGACCTGGGGAATGCGCCGAATTCTCTCGGCGGCGGGTTCGGAGAGCGCGATGAAGAGCGTTCTCAATTCGCTCAAAAAGACGAAGTCGAATCCCGAATTCCTCCTGGCGCTGGATCTCAAGAACTTGCAGTGACCGATATTACGATCAAGAACGCCCGAGTGCACAACCTCAAGGGCGTCGACGTAACGATTCCCCGCAATTCGCTTACGGTGATTACGGGGCTTTCGGGTAGCGGCAAGTCATCGCTCGCCTTCGACACGCTCTACGCCGAGGGCCAGCGTCGCTACGTGGAGTCGCTTTCGGCCTACGCGCGGCAATTTCTCGATCGTCTCGCCAAGCCGGACGTCGAACGCATCGAAGGGCTTTCGCCGGCGATTTCCATCGAACAGCACACGACGAGCGGCAACCCGCGTTCGATTGTGGCGACGGTTACCGAAATTCACGACTATCTGCGCGTTCTCTACGGCTCGGTCGCGACGGCGCATTGTCCGAAGTGCGGTCGCGCGGTAGTGCGCCAATCGGCGGAGGAAATCGTCGACGCGCTCGTTAAAAAGCCCGGTAAACTCGTTCTCTACGCGCCGGTGGTGAAGGGCAAGAAGGGTCGCCACGAAGAGGTTTTCGCGACCTTGAAGCGCAACGGTTTCGCGCGCGTAAGGGTCGACGGCGAGACGTATCTCGTCGAAGAGGCGCCAGAGTTGGACAAGAAGCGCGCCCACAATATCGACGTCGTGGTCGATCGCCTGGTCGTGCCGTGTGAGCGGACGCGGCTCGTCGATTCGGTGGAGACGGCGCTCAAGGCGGGCTCGGGTACGCTCTACGCGAACGACGAGGTTTTTTCCGAGCTTAACGCCTGCCCGCATTGCGGAATCTCCTTCGGCGAACTGAAGCCGCGTTCCTTCTCGTTCAATTCGCCGTTTGGCGCGTGCGAGAAGTGCGGCGGGCTCGGCCAGCTCTATTATTTCGACGAGGAGCTGATCGTTCCCGACAAGACGCTTCCCTTGCGCGAGTGCATTCATCCTTGGCGACGAGCGGGGCACAACGCGATCATGTACTATAACGCGCTTTTGGAGCAGATCGCCCGTCAGTACAAGGTTCGGCTTTCGACGCCCTACGAGAAGCTGCCCTCGGCGTTCCGCCACAATCTCATGCATGGCTTTAAGGACGATCTCGTCTTGCCGTGGCGTAGCGTGGATCGACCTTTCGAGGGCGTAATCGCGACGCTTGAAAAGCGGCTTGCGGAAGCGGAGGACGACGAGACGCGCGAGAAGTGGGGCGCGTATCGGAGTTATCGCACTTGTCCCGAGTGCAAGGGCGCGCGGCTTCGTCCCGAGGCGCGTTCGGCGACGGTCGGCGGCAAGACCATCGTCGAGGTGATGGCGATGCCGGTAACCGAGGCGCTCGCGTTCTTCAGGCCGCTCGCCTTTCGCGGAATGAAGGACATCCTCGGCGAAATCGTCCGGCGACTCGAATTTCTCGTTGACGTGGGGCTCGATTATCTTACGCTCGATCGCGCGAGCGCGACGCTTTCCGGCGGCGAGATGCAACGGATTCGCCTCGAGACGCAGATCGGCTCGGGGCTTACGGGCGTTCTCTACGTTCTCGACGAGCCGACGATTGGACTGCATCCGCGCGACAACGAACGGCTAATCGCGACTTTGAAGGATTTGCGCGATCGCGGCAATACGGTCGTCATCGTCGAACATGACGCGGAGATGATGCGCGCGGCGGATTGGATCGTCGATTTGGGGCCGGGCGCAGGTCGCGAAGGCGGCGAGGTCGTCTACCAAGGCGACTACCAGGGGCTATTAAGGGCGAAGTCGCTGACGGCGGATTACCTTTCGGGTCGGAAGCGTGTGGTCGCGGAGAGCACCTCGAAGAATCAGACCTCGCCGAAGAAGTTCCTCGTTCTTTCCGGCGCGGCTGAGCATAATCTCAAGAATCTTACCGTCCATATCCCGGTCGGGTCGTTCACCGTCGTAACCGGCGTTTCCGGCTCGGGCAAGTCGACGCTCGTCGACGAAACTCTAAAGCGCGCGCTCAAGCGCGAACTTTACTGCGCGAAGGAAACGCCCGGCAAATACCGCAAGCTTTCTGGCGTCGACGCCTTCGACAAGGTAATCGAGATCGACCAGTCGCCGATCGGGCGCACGCCGCGCTCGAACCCCGCGACCTACGTCGGATTCTTCTCGGAGATTCGCGAACTCTTCGCGGCGACCGAGTCGGCGAAAGCGCGCGGCTACACCGCGGGCCGCTTCTCGTTCATCGTGAAGGGCGGACGGTGCGAAGTGTGCGGCGGCGATGGCGTTCAGAAACTCGAAATGAGCTTTTTGCCCGACGTGTACGTTCCTTGCGAACAGTGCGGCGGCAAGCGCTTCAATTCGGAGACGCTGGAGGTAACCTACGGCGGCAAGAACATCTCCGAGGTGCTGGCGATGACGGTGAGCGAGGCGTACGAGTTTTTCGCCAAAGTGCCGTCGCTCGCGCGCAAGCTGAAAACGCTCGTCGACGTCGGGCTCGGTTACATTCAGCTCGGCCAATCCGCGACCACGCTCTCCGGCGGCGAGGCCCAGCGCATCAAACTCGCGACCGAGCTTTCGCGCCGCGCGACCGGGCGGACGCTGTATCTGCTCGACGAGCCGACGACGGGGCTGCACTTCGACGACGTCGCGAAGTTGATGAAGCTTCTTTTGAAGTTGCGCGATCAGGGCAACACCATAGTCGTAATCGAGCACAATCTCGACGTTATCAAGAGCGCGGATTGGATAATCGACTTGGGGCCGGGCGGCGGCGAGAAGGGCGGCGAGCTCGTAGTTGAGGGAACGATAGATAAAATCCGCGCCTGTTCGCGCTCGATAACCGGTAGATTTTTGGTATAATAGAGCCAACATCAACTTTAGGGGGAAACGATTATGGCGAAGACCACGAAAACTGTTGCGACTAAGGCTACTGAGAGTGCGCTCGAAGCGGTGATGTCGACGATCCGCAAGGAATTCGGCGAGATGGCGATTATGCGGATGGGCGACCAGGAACTCAAGGACATTCCGGTGATTTCGACGGGCGCGCTTTCGCTCGACCTCGCGCTCGGCGTGGGCGGGCTTCCGCGCGGTCGAATCGTCGAGTGCTACGGCCACGAGTCGTCGGGCAAGACGACGCTCGCGCTGCACGTCGTCGCCAATGCCCAGAAAGCGGGCGGCATCGCCGCCTTCATCGACGCGGAACACGCGCTCGACCCGGCGTACGCGAAGAAGATCGGCGTTAATCTCGACGACCTCATCATTTCCCAACCCAACAGCGGCGAAGAGGCGCTGACGATTTGCGAGCAGCTCGTGAAGTCGGGTGCGCTCGACGTCGTTGTCGTGGACTCGGTCGCGGCGCTTACGCCCCAAGCCGAAATCGACGGCGATATGGGAGATTCCCACATGGGTCTTCAGGCGCGGCTCATGTCGCAGGCGATGCGCAAGCTGACCGCAACCATCGCCCAGACGAAGACGCTCCTTATCTTCACCAACCAGGTGCGCGAAAAGATCGGCATTATGTTCGGCAACCCCGAGACGACTCCCGGCGGCAAGGCGCTTAAGTTCTACGCCTCGGTGCGCCTGCAGGTAACCCGGATTGCGACGATCAAGAACACCGCCCAGACCGTAATCGGCAACCGCACGCGCGTCAAGGTCGTGAAGAACAAGGTCGCGCCGCCCTTTACCGAAGCGGAGTTCGACATTCTCTACGCCTGCGGCATTTCCTATGAGGGGTCGGTGCTGGACGCGGCGCTCGCCCATAACGTCGTCGAAAAGCGCGGCAGCTGGATTTCGTTCGAGGATCAGCAACTCGGCCAGGGCGCGCAGGCGACGGCGGAGTTCCTTAAGGAACATCCCGACGTGACCGCGCGGATCGTCGAGAAGATCAAGGAAGCGGCGAAGAAGTAAGCGGATGCGCGAGAAGCTCGCGAGTCGGCTCGGATTCATCCTGCTTTCGGCGGGATGCGCCATTGGGCTCGGCAATGTCTGGCGCTTCCCCTACATTACCGGAGAGTGCGGCGGCGGGTGCTTTTTGCTCGTCTACTTCGGCTGCCTTGCGCTTTTGGGAGTGCCGGTGATGGCGATGGAGTTCGCGATCGGGCGCGGCGCGGGTCGTTCGCTCGCGCGGACTCACGAAACGCTGACGCCGGAAAAGCGCCTTTGGCGGGCGCACGGCGTCGCCGGGCTTGCCGGGTGCGTGCTGATTATGACTTTCTACACGACGATCACCGGCTGGCTTATCTCCTATTTTGTTCGCACGATCGCGAACGTAGGAATCACCCACGCGGACTTGCTCGCCCGGCCCGGTGAACAGACGGGGGCGATGCTGGTGGCGACCGCAATCGCGACCGGGGTCAGCATAATCGGACTTAAGAACGGCATCGAGCGCGTTACCAAGTGGATGATGCTTTCGCTTTTCGCGCTGATCGTGATTTTGGCGGCTCACAGTCTGTCGCTCGACGGCGCTGGCGAGGGCTTGAAGTTTTTGTTGGTGCCGAACTTCGAGCGGATGCGCGCGGTGGGCGTCGCGAATGTGGTGGCGCACGCGATGAACCAGTCGTTCCTTTCGCTTTCGCTCGGCATTGGCGCGATGTCGATTTTCGGAAGCTACATCGGTCGCGAGCGTTCGCTTACGGGCGAGGCGATAACGGTAGTTTCGCTGGATACGCTGGTTGCGATTGTCGCGGGGCTCGTAATTTTGCCGGCGTGCTTCGCCTTCGGCATCGCCCAGGACCAGGGACCGGCGCTTATCTTCAATACCTTGCCCAAGGTCTTCGCCCACATGGCGCATGGTCGAATTTGGGGCGCGGTTTTCTTCGTCTTTTTGAGTTGCGCGGCGCTCTCCACGGTGATTGCGGTTTTCGAGGCGATTATTGCGAGCATTATCGACTATACCGGCTGGTCGCGTCGTCGCGCGGCGCTCGTAACCGGCGTGCTCACTTCGATTTTGGCTTTGCCCGCGTCGCTCGGCGTCGCCGGCGCGATCGACTTCGAGGTTATGCTGCTCGAAACTTTCTTCCTGCCGCTCGGCTCGCTTGCGTTCGTACTTTACGCGACGCATCGCTGCGGGTGGGGATGGAAGAACTTTCTCGCCGAGGCAAACGCCGGCAAGGGGCTGAAGTTTTCGACGGCGTTTCGGTTTTACTGCGCCTATATCCTGCCGCTTGTCATCCTCGGCGTTTTCGCGCTCGCCGTGCGGGAGCTCTTTCGATGAAGGCGGTCGTCGTACTCTCCGGCGGACAGGATTCGACGCTCGCACTCGCGCTCGCCGTTCGGCGCTATGGCGCGAAAGAAGTCGCCGCGATTACCTTCGCCTACGGTCAGCGCCATGCGATTGAAGTAAAGTACGCGCGCGCGATTGCGCGCCACTTCGGCGTCGGCGTCCACAAGACGCTGAAGCTCGGCTTCTACTCCGAGCTTACGACGAACGCGCTTTTCGACAAGCGCGCGAAGATCGAGCGCAAGCGCGGCGCGAAGTGTCCGACGACAGTGGTGGAAGGGCGGAACGCCTTTTTCCTCCTCGCGGCGGCGGTGTGGGCGAAGTCGCTCGGCGCGAAGCGAATCTACACGGGAGTTTCCGAGGCGGACTTTTCGGGCTATCCCGATTGTCGCGAAAAGTTCGTGGTCGCGATGGAGAAGGCGATTCGCCTCGCGCTCGACTATCCCGCGAAGATCGTCGCGCCGTTCATGCACCAGACGAAGACGGACGAGTGGCTTTTGGCCGCGCGACTGGGACTCAAGGATTTCATCGAGAAGCGGACGGTAACTTGCTATAACGGCGTTCCCGGCGCGGGCTGCGGAAAGTGCCCCGCCTGCAAACTGCGTGCGCGCGGATTGAGGGCGGCGGAGAATATGCTATAATACGTCCGTTTTTCGAGGAGGGATGGCAGAGTGGTTTAATGCACCGGTCTTGAAAACCGGCGGGCCGCAAGGTCTCGGGGGTTCGAATCCCTCTCCCTCCGCCAATTTGCCGCAAGCGGCGCGGTGCATTGCCTACGAGTTGTGAAATTTGTAAATTGTCCACTCCGAAGGATAGGCATTTGTGATATAATATCAAACAGTTGTTTGACTACATGTAGATATGAGACACGACGATCCAAAGGAAAACATCCTAAACGCGGCGACGAAGATCTTTGCCAAGCATGGGTTTCGCGATGCGACGGTGAGACAGATTTGCGCCGTTGCGCGGACGAATGTCTCTATGGTCAATTATTATTTTGGATCCAAGGAGAAGCTCTACGCGGAAGTTGTACGCAGACTCTTTTCGTTCGCCACTGCAGATGACATGATGCGACTTTGCGAGAATGTGAAGGATCAGAAGTCGTGGCAAGCGGCAATTCGGCGTTTTGTCGAGACGTTTGTTGGCTATGTGACCGTCACATCAAAGCCCGGCGTATACGCGGCGCAAATCTTCCGTTGGGAAGTGACGCGCCCCTCGACGATCAGCCGTGAACTTCAGCTCGCTTACGGCAATAAGGTTTACGAGGTGCTGAAGACGTTGCTGACGATGGCTCTTGGCGATGATGCGGATGCCGTGAAAATCTGGGGTGGTGCGATCTGGAGTCGCATTGCCGCGCTGATCGTCATCGACAAGTCGTGGGTCTCGCATTTCGTTCCGCGTGGAATTGACCGCGCCGAATGGCTGAGACGGGTTTCTGACAACATCTGCGAGTCCGTTTTCGGTTCGCTGCATTACAGAGGTTGATTAGTATGGTTTTACATAAAGAAGCTGATTTGCGCCGTGGAATCAAACGGTTGTTTGACAATGAGATTAACTGTGTGTTATGAGAATACTTGGAACAGGTAGTTATCTTCCGTCCAAAGTTGTGACGAATGAAGCAATCGCCGCTACACTTGATACGACGGATGAGTGGATATACGCACATACGGGAATACGTTCGCGTCATGTCGCTGAAGAGGGTGAG
>JAZQOS010000006.1:0-81458 GCA_045627925.1 Kiritimatiellia bacterium
ACAACATCTATTTGCGCGAATCGGAAAGATTCGCCTAGTGCGCGGACGCGCTACCTCTGCGGAGCGAGAAGGCGATAAAAGTCGTTTCGGGCACGTAAAGATTGACCCTCAATATATTTCGCCTGGGGACGCATTTTGCAGAGTGGTCGATCTTTGCGAGCGCGGCGACTCATGAGGCCGCGCGATGACCGAAACGACTTTTATCGACTTCGAGCGACGGCCTCTACGGCCAAGTTTGCGGTAGCGAAGGCGAGGGTTAGGTTATAGCCGCCCGTCGGCCCGTCGATGTCCATGACTTCGCCCGCGAAATAAAGTCCGCGTATTAGCTTCGACTCCATAGTCTTCGGGTCGATCTCCGCCGTATCCACGCCGCCTATCGTCACTATCGCTTCTTTCACCGGCCTCGGACGTAAAGCACCAAAAACGATGCGTTCGCGCCCAAACCACGCTTCCAGCTCGAAGTTCTTCAATTTCGAGTGGATGATGAAACGTTGGGCGTTGTAAATCGCGGCTCCCGAAAGCCCGAAGCTCTCGCAATCGACCTCGCCCTTGTAATCGAAGAGCGTGCGTCCCTCCGCGATCACCTTCGCACGCCCGTCCTCGAAGCGACGAGCCGCGAGCGACGTGACTCGTCGATCGTTAGTTTCAAGCCCGATGAGGCCCGGCTGGTACGGAACGATTTTATGGCCGAGCGCACGAGCGAAGTTCTGCCCATCGCCGACCGAACCGGTCTTCGGATAGCTCACGCCGCCTGTCGCCAAGAGAACGTTCTCCGCCCAAAGCGTGAAGTTTTTGGTTCCGACGATAAAGCCGTTCTTTTGGGGCTGAATCGCAGTCACCGCGCAATTGGTGATAATCGGAACTTCATTGTCGCGCAATAGATCGCCGAAGGCGTGCACCACGCTCGCCGCCTTGCCGTCGGCGGGAAACATTCGGCCATCGGCCATTCGCCGCAAGGGAACGTTCAGCGACTTGAAAAACGCGATTACCTTGCGCGGCGGCAGATTGCGAATCGCCTCGCGCACGAAAGCGCGACATTCGCCGACATCGTCCAAAAAGTCGCGCTCGCCGATGTCCTTGGTGAAGTTGCACCGCCCGTTCGCCGTCATCAGCACCTTCGAGCCGAGCCGCGCCTTGCGCTCCAGTATGACGGCGGAAATTCCGCGCTGCGCCGCCATCGCGCCCGCGAACATTCCCGCCGCGCCGCCGCCGACGATCGCCAACTTGACCGGTGTGTGTTTAAGACCCATCACGAGATATTATACTATAGTTACAAATTAGCGAACGGATTGCAATTGAATGCGCTCGCGTTGGAAGTGGCGAGCGGACGCGAAGTGCGAGAAATGTTGCCCGACGCGTGCCCTATCGCGGGCTTGGACTTCGCCGAAAGCGAAATTCGCCCGCGCTCGCGATCAACTCCTATGACCGTAACCTGCAACCTATCGCCCGCCTTCACCACACTCGCCGGATCGGAAACGTAATTGTCGGAAAGTTCCGAAAGATGGATGAGCCCGTCTTGATGAACGCCGATATCGACGAACGCGCCGAACGCCGTGACATTGGTGACGACGCCCTCGAGCTTCATTCCCTCCTTCACGTCCTCGATCTTCGTCACGTCCTCGCGGAACTTGGGCGGCTCGAAAACCTTGCGCGGATCGCGACCGGGCTTTGCCAGTTCGGCGACGATATCCTTCAAGGTCGGCTCGCCGACACCGGGCGCGACGTATTTGCGAATGTCGATTTTCTTCACCGCAAGCGAATTTCCGACGAGCTCGCCGACCTTAAGCCCGACGTCTGCGGCCATCTTCTCCACGAGCGCATAACGCTCGGGGTGCACCGCCGAGGCATCAAGCGGATTCGCGGCTCCGCGAATGCGGAGAAAGCCCGCGCACTGCTCGAACGCCTTCGGCCCCAACCCTTTCACTCGCTTCAAGTCCTCGCGGCTCCTGAACTTGCCGTTAGCATCGCGCCACTCGACGATGGCGGCGGCAAGCGAGGCGGAAAGCCCCGAAACCCGCTCCAAGAGCGGCGCCGAAGCGGTATTGAGCTCTACTCCGACGCCGTTCACGCACGAAACGACGACCTCGTCGAGCTTCGCGCCCAAAAGCGGCTGATGGACGTCGTGCTGATACTGGCCGACGCCAATCGCCTTCGGATCGATCTTCACGAGTTCCGCGAGCGGATCCTGAAGGCGCCGTCCGATGGAAATTGCGCCGCGCACGGTAAGGTCGAGATCGGGAAATTCCTTGCGGGCGATTTCCGAGGCCGAATAGACCGACGCGCCCGCCTCGCTTACCGAAACGACGATGGGAATCGGCACTTCCGGATGCTGGGCGTGCAACTTCTTCAACGTCGCGCGAACGAACGATTCGGTCTCGCGCCCCGCAGTGCCGTTCCCGACCGCGATCGCCTCCGCCTTGTACTTGTAGACGATAAGCGCAATCGCCTTCTCCGCTTCGACGGGATTCTGCGTCGGATAGATAACGGTCTTGCCGAGATATTTGCCGGTAGCGTCCATCATCGCGACCTTGCAGCCCGTGCGAATCCCCGGATCGATCGCCAAAACCGCCTTCTCGCCAAGCGGCGAAGCGAGCAGAAGATGCCTGAGATTCTCGGCGAACACTTCCACCGCCGCGCGATCCGCCTCCATCTTCTTCTCGACCGTAACGTCGATCTCCGAGCTTGGCGCCAAAAGTCGCTTGTAGGCGTCGCGCGCGGCAAGCGCGACTTGCGGAGAGGACTTGCCGATAATTTCGAGTATGCGTTCGATTACCGGTTCCGAATCAAGCTCCAAATGCACCCACAAAACCTTCTCCGCCTGACCGCGCCGAATCGCGAGGTAGCGATGGGAGGGAATCGTCGAGATCGGCTCCTCGAAATCGTAGTATTGCTCAAACTTGGTCGGCTCGGTCGGACGAGGACTCGCGACCTCGCTTCGGACGACGCCCTTCGTCTGGAAGGCGTTGCGCACCGCTCCGCGCACATCCGCATTGTCGGCGATGCGTTCGGCGAGAATGTCGCGCGCATATTGAAGCTCTTCGTCCGAGCCCTCGAACGCCTCGCCGTTCCAAATCTTGTCCGCGAGCGGTTCAAAGCCCTTTTCGCGCGCGACTTCGGCGCGGGTGCGACGCTTGGGCTTGTAGGGCTGGTAAAGGTCTTCGAGCGCGCTCTTCACGTACGTCGCGAGAATCTTCGATTTAAGTTCGTCGGTAAGCTTGCCTTGCTCGTCGATGGATTTTAGAATCGTCTTTTTGCGCTCGTCGAGTTCGCGATAGTAGGCAAGGCGATCTTGAATCTTGCCGATTTGCACCTCGTCGAGATTGCCGTGCGCTTCCTTGCGATAACGCGCAATGAACGGCACCGTCGAACCATCGTCCAAAAGCTTCACTACCGCCTTAACTTGCGTCGGCCCGACACCAATCTCCCTCGCAATCCTCAAATCCTCCGTAGCTCGCGTAGGAGGATCAACCTCAACCTTCGACCTTCTCTTTCAACCTTTTCGCCAGCTTCGGCAGCATCGGGTCGCGCGCGCCCGCGGTTACGAACGCCTCGTAATCGCGCTCGTGCGCCGCCATCCACTCGAAAGCGGTGTCCAAATCGCGCACTAACTCCGCCTTGCCGGGCGAGATTAATTCTAAAAGTGCGTCCGAATTAATCGAGCGATCGGTCGTTCCGCCCGCATCGTAGACCGGCAAAATCAGCAGCTTGTCAACGGGCCTTATCACCTCGCTAAACATCTCCGCGAGTGCTTCCTTCATCTTCCTCAAAGGCGCGTAGCCGTGCGGTCGCCAAACGACGCAAATTCCTTTCGGATGACGCTCGCTAAGCGTCATCCACATCGCCCGTAGCTTCTCAGGATTGTGGGCGTAGTCGTCGTAGACCCTTTTTCCGTAACGCTCGAGCCGCCGCTCCACGCCGCCAAAGCTCTCCATCGCCTTCCGTGCCGCCGCTTCGTCCACTCCGAGTTTCACCGCCATGCGAATCGCGAGCGAGGCGTTTTCGAGGTTGTAATCCTGCGGACGATAGACTTCGCCGCGCGCATCGACGACCGGCCCCGGGCAATCCTTCACGAACGCATCGAAAACCTCGTCCATTTCTTCCTTGGAATAGTGATCGGCGGAAGCGTTGGTCACGATGGCGGCGTAAGGGCGGAAGGCGACGAGCGACTTGTCGCTTTCGTCCACTTCGGCGACGGCATACTTGCCGCGTCCGAATCTAACCGCCCCTTCCCAACCGGGAACGTTCGCGCCGTTGACGCACATCGGGTCGTGCCCGCACTCGGCGAGAATGTGACCGAGCATCGCAGTTACCGTGGACTTCCCTGAAGTGCCGACGACCGCGATGAGTTTGTATGCCTTAAGCGCTTGAGCAAGCGCCTTGGCGCGATGGACTACGGGAATACCGAGCGATCTTGCCTTCACAAGCCCCGCGTTCGTCTCCTCGATTGCGGTGGAGACGATTACCTCGTCGGTAGTCGCGTCCACACCACTGCCGTCGTCGGGAAAGACCTTCACGTCCAGCGACTTCAGAAATTCGATGTTGGGAGTCCCGAGCGTGCGATCCGCGCCGGTAATTTCGTCGCCGAGCTTTTTGAGCGCGGTCGCCAGCGCGCTCATCCCCACTCCCCCAATGCCAATTAAGTGTCGTTTCATAACCAAAGCGCGGCAAGTCCGGTAACTAATGAGGCGAGCGCCAAAACCGCGAAGAACCACGGTGCAATCTTTTGCATCGTCTCTCCGCTCATGCGCGCGATGCCCGCGGCGGCGACGCCGATTGCAATCGATTGCGGACAAATCATCTTGCCGATGCCCGCACCCATCACGTTCGCGGCCGCGAGGAGCGACGGCGCGACCGAAAGCTCGCTCGCCGCCTTCGCTTGCAACGCGCCGAAAAGGACGTTCGAGCTCGTTCCCGAGCCGGTGACGAAGCCGCCGAGCGCACCGACGAGCGGCGCGACGAAAGGATAGGCGGAACCGGCCACCTTGACGAGGGCCGAGGCGATGGCCGAGATCATTCCCGCCTCGCCCATCGTCCGCGCCAGCGCCAACACCGCGCAAATCGTCGCGAACGCCGTCCAATAGCGAAGAAACGTCTGCCAAAGCACGTTCGCCATTCGTCGCCACGCGAGCCCCTGGACGAACCCGCCCGCAAAACCGGCCGCGAGCACCACGAGCGGCGGAGGCGCGAAGCGACGCAAGGAAGGCGGGAGCGCGAGCGCAATCGCCAAAAACGCGACCACGAAACCGAACGGCGCCCAAGCGTGGGACTGGCGCGCGAAACCGGCGGCGGAAATCGCTTTCGGCGAAAGCGCGACGAACACCAGCATCACGAAAACGCCGCCCAGAATATCGGGAAGCTCGCCGCCGAAAAAGCGCGCCGCAAGCATCCACGGAACGAGAAACGCCACATCCGCGACGAGCGCCTTGCCGACCATTCCCTTGAGCGCGCGCGGCCCGTCCAAAACGAGCAAAACGAGAAACGGCCCGAGCGCGGTAACCACGGCTTGAAGCGCGGCGCAAGCCCACGAAAGCGCGTGCGGCTCAACGCCGCTTTCCTTCGCGAGCGTCATGAGCGGAACGCCGACCGAGCCGAATACCGTCGGCGTCGTGTTCGACACCAGACACATCATCACCGCCTTAAGCGGATCGAAGCCGACGCCGACCAGGATCGCCGCCGGAATCGCTACTGCGGTACCGAAACCCGCCATCCCCTCCATAAAGTTGCCGAATCCCCAGACAATGACGAGCGCCTGCACCCGCTTGTCCGCACCAATCGCCAAAAGCCCCGCCTTGATCGTCGCCATTGCCCCCGACTCCACCGTCAGCGAATAGACGAAAAGCGCGGCGAGAATGATCGTCGAAATCGGATAAAGCGCGAAACCGACGCCGCCCGCGATCACGGGCGCGACGCGCGCAAACGGCAAATCGAATCCGACGACGGCGAGGACAATCGCGACCGCAAGCGAGACGAGCGCCGCCTTCCACGCCTTCATGCGAAACGCCGTCAAAAGAACGATTAGCAGCGCAATCGGCGCAAGAGCGAAGACGAGCTGCATTTCCCTACCGCTTTCCGCCGGCGAGAGTCTCGACGCAGTTCAAATAGTAGGAACGGATGCGCTCGTAGGCGTTGATGATGTCGAGTTCGCCCAATACGCGCACCGACGAACCCGGATCCTCCGGCCCCACTCTTCCGAGCTGAACGCGTCGACATTCGCGGGCGAATTCGTGAATCTCGCGCGACTCCGCCTGCAGATTTTCGAGGTCGATGGTGACGCGCGGCGAGCGGATGAGCGGTGTTATCTTCCGCGCAAAATCCGCGACGCGGTCGTGAACGCTCAAAATAACCGCGACCGAAACCTCGCTCATCTTCTCCTTCTGTTTGCGAAGGCGCTTGACGACGCGGAGAATCGCCGCGCACTCGTCCGAGACCGACTCCAGCTCGTCGGTAATGCGCAAGAGCCGACGCGCCCGTTCCGAAAGGTCGTAGGCGAGACGTTTGGACATGATCGAGCCCAAGAACTCCGTAACTTCCTTCTGCACGTTGTCGAGAATGTCCTCGCGATGGACAATGTGCTTCTCCACGTCCTCGTCGGCGACGCCCTCAATCACCTTGCGCGCGCAAGCGATCAAATCGAGGTTCGACTCCTTCATGAAATCGACTTCCTTAAGCGCCTGATCGCAGGCGATGACCGGAGAAATCGGCGCGCCGACCTTGAGCGCGGAGAGGTGGGGCTTTTCGTCGTCCGGCTGATGGACGAGCCGCTCCACTAACCGGCAAAATGGCCCGACCATCGGAAAGAAGATCATTCCCCGACAAATCGCGAAAACGGTGTCGGTAATGGCGATTGCTCCCATCTCCGAGGGAATCACATTGCGAATCTTGAGAAAGAGCGGGAAGAACCAAATGAAGACGAGCGAGCCGATGAAGTTGGAAAGCGTATGTGAAAGCGCGGTTCGCTTCGCGTCGGCCGTGCCGCCGATCGTCGCGAGCCAGCCGGTGGCGGTCGTACCGATATTGGCGCCGAAGAGGACGGCGATCGCGACTTCGTAGGGGATGAGCGACTGGGAGGCGAGCGCCATCGCAATCGCAATCGTCGCCGCCGAACTTTGAATTATCGCGGTAAAGAGCGCCGAGAGAATCGCGACTTCCGCGACGTTGCCGATCGAGTCCGCGCTCAAGGTCTCGAAGATCCGCGCAATCTCCGGGTTTTGGCGAATCGGCATCACGCCTTGCGCCATAAAGGCGAGCCCCAAGAATACGAGCCCGAGTCCGATAATCGTCAGTCCCAAATGGTGGATGTTCTCGCCCTTGAAGAAGAAGTACATCGCACCGCCGAGCGCGAGCCCGATTAGTCCCAGCATTTGAGGATTCGGCGCATAAGCGATAATCCATACTGTCGCGGTCGTGCCGATATTCGCGCCGATCAAAACCGCGAACGCCTGCGGTAGCGTCATAATCGCCGTGGAAACGAACCCGACGAGCATTACCGTGATAATCGACGAGGACTGCACGATAATGGTCGAGACGATACCCGTGCCCACGCCGACGAGTCGATGGCTGGCCGCGTGGGACATGAACTTGCGAAGCCCTCCGCCGGCCGCGGCCTGCAAGCCCTCGGAAAGATGCTTCATTCCGAGAAGGAATACGCCGAGTCCTCCGAGCACCGTCAGAAATATGGTCAAGGTCTCGCGCATTTTTACGGCTCGCTCCGCTTTTTCCCGAAAACGAACTTGAGCGCCGCTTCGATTCGCCACGGATAGAACATCCCGTACATTCCGATGATGGCGAGAAGGTACGCGAGCGCGACTACGATTTGAATCGGCGCGAAACCGCTATCGGGAACGAGCGGCCGCGTAAGCTTGAAGAGCTCCGCCGGAATAAGCATGAAAATTCCCATAATCGAGCGTGTCAGCAAATTCTTCGGCATCCAAATAATCGTAAGATACGTAAGAGTGGCGGCAAGCACCCAAACGAAAAGACCGCCCGTCTGCGCCTTCAGGAGAATCATGTCAAATACATCTACGCCAATCGTGTCGCATTCGTACGCCGCCCAAAACCACGCAATCGCGGTCAAAACCGCTGCTAATTGTTTGGATTGTCGCTCGCTTATCATTAAAATTGGAGGTGGGAAGCGGAGTTGAACCGCTGTAAGCGGATTTGCAGTCCGCTACCTAACCGCTCGGCCATCCCACCGGATAAGTGATGTGTATTATATCAAAAGCCGTTCGGCTCAGTCAACCCGTCGCCGGAATACAAGCGCGAAAATCCCGTAAACCGCCATTCCGGAGGCAATCGCAAGCGCAAGCGCGATCAGGTCGCCGAAAGCGGCGAAAAGCGGCTTTAGCGCCGCTACCGCCCAACCCATCGCCAACGAAGCGACGATGCACTTGACAATTGGAGCGATCAGCGCCTTAAGTCCAAGTGGTCCATTCTTGCGATGCGCGAGAATAGTGAGCATCACCGCGCCGATGGCCGCGCAAATCACGGTGGACGACGCTAGCCCCACATGCCGCCACTCGACTGGCAAGGTACAAACGGCGAGCACGTTGAGCACGGCGTTAAGCCCTACCATCTTCACGGAAACCGCGAGCGGGGTCTTCATGTCCGATTGCGCCTGAAAGAACGGCACGAGCGACTTCTGGTAGCCGAAGAAGGCGAGTCCGAGCGCATACACCGCGAGCGCCCGCGAAACGCGCACGGTAGCGAGGTCGTCGAAGGCGTTCCCCTGATAGATAACGGCCGTAATCTCCGGCGCAAGTACGAAAAGCCCCGCTGCCGCCGGCAACATCACGAACATCAGTTTCTCGACGGAAGCGCGAAGCGCCTCGCTCGCGCCGGCGACGTCACCCTTCGCGAAATAGCCCGCGAAGGTCGGCAAGAGTACCGTCCCGAACGCGACTCCAATTACCCCGAGCGGCAGGTCCATAAGCCGCTCCGCGTAGCCGATTACACCCGCCGCCCAATCGGACGCAAGATAGGCGAGTACTTGATCGAGCATATAGTTTATCTGCACCGCGCCCGCACCAACCGCCGCAATGAAAGTATTCCGCCACACGACTCGCGCCTCGCCCGCGAAAAGCCCCGAAAAGACCGGCAGCGGAGAATATCCCCTTTTCGCCATACAGCGGAAGAGAAACGCCATTTGCGCCGCGCCGCCGCCGAGAACCGCCCAGCAAACCGCCGTTACCCGCGAGGAAAGCGAAAGCGACGGGAAAAACGCGATCACTGCCAAGGCGGCAATCCACACAACGTTCAGCATCGCCGGCATAAACGCGCCCTCGGTGAACCGGCCGAGCGCATTCAAAACTCCCATTCCGAACGCCGCACCACAAATGAAAAGCATATACGGCAAAAGTATCCGAACGAGTCGAATCGTAAGTTCGGTGCGCGGAGAAACGGAGCCCGAGAACCCCAGATACGCGCTAAGCGCAATTGTCGCGAGGATAACGAGCGCGCCCAAGGACATGATCACCGTCGTCATCACCGCTCGCGCGAGGCGCTTCGCCGATTCAATCTCGCCACGCTCGATCTCGCCCTTGAAAATCGGCACGAACGCAGCGGTAAGCGCACCTTCGCCGAAGAGTTTGCGCGCCATATTGGGAATCGCGAAAGCAAGAACGAACGCGCTTTGCTCCATGCCCGCGCCGATAAGTCGCGACTGCAACATCTCCCGCACGAGCCCCAGAACGCGCGAAAACGCCGTAAGCCCGCCGACGGTGAAGACGTTTCTTATCAGCCTCTTCGGAAGCATATCCGGTTGATGATCGACTTGAAGCTGTCGCCGCCCGCGAGAATCTCGATGGCGATGCGCAAATAGAGGCACTTTACCGGCGAAGTCTCGAAGCGCGGGAATCGAACCGCGTCCTTCTCGGTCGTCACCAGCGCGTCCGCGCCCATGTCGGCGGTGCGGTTGAGCGCGTAGAGAATCTCGGACGAGGCGTAGCGGTGATGGTCGGCGTAGCGATCGCACCACACGACCTTCGCACCCATCGCTCTGAGCGAATTTTCGAATCCCTTGGGCGAGGCGATTCCGGAAAGCGTGCACAACGTCTTGCCCCTGAGGAATTCGAGCGGATATTCCTCGCGGCTCCACACGTCCTTAAGCACCTTCGGCTCGTGATTGCATTCGACGATTTCCGCCGTCCGATTGTATCGGCGAATCAGTTCCTTGATCGCGCTCGTATCGCCGCGACACTTGGTCAGGAAAATGATGTCGGCGCGCTTCAAGTGGCGCACCGGCTCGCGCAAAATTCCGCGCGGCAGCATGTTGCCGTTGCCGAAGGGATTGGTCGAATCGACGAGCACCACTTCGGTGGAATGCTTGAGCCGCTGATACTGGAAGCCGTCGTCGAGAACAAGGGTATTGCAACCGAGACGCTTGATCGCGTAGCGACCGGCCTTGACCCGATTGCGATCGACGACCACGGCGACGCCCGGGAGGTTGGAGGCGAGCATATACGGTTCGTCGCCGCCGGTTTCGGAATCGAGCAGCACCCGCCTGCCGTCGGAGACGACAAGCGGCGGCTCCACCACGTCGGTGAAAAGCCGCTTCCACCACGACGCCTCCTTGCGCCGATAACCTCGGGAAAGAATCGCGACCTTGCGTCCCTCGGCCGCGAGTGTGCGCGCGAAGATTTCGGTAACCGGAGTCTTGCCGGTTCCACCGGCGGTGATGTTGCCGATGGAAATCACCTGCACGCCCAACGGAAAGCGGCGCAGAACTCCGGTCTTGTAAAGAAAATAGCGCACCCCCACCGCTCCGGCGAAAAGATAGCTGCAGAACTTGAGAAATCCCAGTAGCATTCGCACCGCGCCGCTTCGATCGAGGTCATCGCCGGGCGACTGGATCAGCTTTACGAGATAACTCTCAAGCCGTTCAAGACCGCTCTGTTTCGCCTTGCGCATCACTCGCCGGAGAAAAGCCCGCCGTTGTCTTCGCCGAGCGCGCGCAAATAGATGTAGAAGCCCGCGCGGAAATCCTCGTCGCGTTCCCATCCGTCGATTGTGCGGTAGTCGTTCTCGTATTCGAAAATGAAGCGGAAGCCGAGACAATCCGTGAGCAAATCGAGCCAGCCACCGACTACATCCAACTCGCCTTCGCGAACGTCCCAGCGAAGATAGGGGCTAAGGCACAAAAACTCGACTGGCCGGTACTTGAAGCCGATCGTCGCCATCTCGAACTTCGCGTTGTTAAGCTCGTCCTTCGTCATATATTCGGGATCGTACGGAACGTCGGAGAAATCCCAATAGCGGTAATCGCGCTTTTCGTAACCGCCGTACCAGCTAAAGTCGTCGTCGATTCGATGCGACAGCGTCGCCGAACCCAAGGCGAGGGTGTTGTGCTCTTCATCGTATTCCCCGCGCACGGCGAGCGTCAAATCGTCCGACACCGCCCACCTCGCGCGCACGCCGGGAATTACCGTAAGCCGACGCCGACCGTAGTTGGGCTTGCCGAGTTCCGCGAGACGATGACGCGAATTGCCGCTCGTCCACCGCGCTTCGTTAAACTGCATTGCGCCATAGACGTCGAGATCGAAAACCGTCCTCAGCCGTCCGCTTTCCTCCAACTTGCTCCAGGAATTGCGCAACCCCGGCGTGACGCCGCAGTACGCATAGGGCAGATTGCGCGAGCGACCCGCGAACTGGTCTTCCCAAATGCGCGAACCGTCGAGATTGTCGAAAAGATACGGACGCGATCCGTGCTTGTCGCCGGTGTACCAGGCGTCTTGCGCAAGCACGTCGAGATACGGCTCGATCATGTGCTGCCAGCGCTCGTCGATCCACGCCTTGCCGCGCGCCGAGAACGTCACTCCGCCCTCCAAAATCGAGCGGTGCATATCATGGCCCTGACCGGAGCTTTTGGCCCAATAGCTTCCCTGATAGGCGATGCGCGGCACCACCGAAAGGACGTCGCCGAAAGTGCGCATCGGCAGGGTGAAGCGGTGGTACGTGTGGATGCGCATGGTTTCGTAATCCGCCCAAAGCCCGGGATTGTACGCAAACGGATCGTCGATATCTCCGCGTCCGTATTTCGCGTAGTTGCGCCGCAAGTATCCGATTTTGGTCGTGCTCTCGTAATTAACTTTCGTATCGAACACCGGCAGCGGATTGACGTTGAAATAAAGCTCCGGCAGTCTATCGACCATGCTATAGAAGTCGTTAAGCCGACCCGAAGCTTCGACGCCGAAGGCTAAATCGTTTTCCGCGTGTTCCCAAAAAATCCCGTTGTTGCGATAATTGAGCCAGCGCGCGCGATTACCGAAAAATCCATTGCGCTCGAAGTCGGAAAGGAAGTAGGAGTCTGAGAGATACGAGCCCTGGATGCGAACCGTGTCGCGCTCCGTCGCCTCCCAACGGTGTTCGAGCGAAACGAGATAGCGGTCGCGATCCACCCAGCTTCCCCAGTGTTCGCTGTTCCAGCCGCCGTTCGTCGAGCGTCCGCGCGTATGGTCTTCGTCCCACGCATAATACAGGTTCATCGACCCGCGACCGAATTCTCCGAGATTCCAGCCGAGATCCTCGCCGATGCCGACGCCCTTGCGCGAGCGCAGATCCAGCCGAGTCGCGCCCTTAAGCCACCACGTGTCGCCTTTCCGTTCGGGATCGCCCGCGATCTGGTAACGGTAGCGCGTCAGCAAATATCCGCCCCAACGGCTGGTATAACCCGGCATCCAGCTAAACCCGCACGAAGTATCGAGCGGATACCACAAATACGGCAAATAAAAAACCGGTATCTCGCAAAATTCAAGCCAGGCGTTCTTGACGACGACGTGATCGTCGGCCTCGTACTCGACCTCGCCCGAGACGCCCCAGTGGGTGTGCCCGAGCTCGTTCGTGCAAGTCGTCACGGAAGTCGGATCGCGAAAATGCACAACGCCGTCCGCGCCGCGCTCCAACGCGGTGCTGCGCAAGGTAATCGGCCCGTACGCGGCGTGCACGTGTCCGGTGGCGACGACGGCCTTGGTTACGTTGTCCGCCGCAACCCGATCCGCGGTGAAGGTCATCGCGTGGGCAGCTGCCAAAAGCAATGCGGCGAGAATCATGACTGCGAGTAGAGAACTTGCGAAGTGGCGGCGTCCATGATTGCGAACGCCTCCGGATGGCGATGCAATTCGGAAACGAAGGTAAGCCGCGTGTTGAAGTCCTTCTGCAACCCGGCCAGAATCGCGCTATCCTCCGTACGCAGACGCTGCATAACCTGCGGCGCGATGATGATTTTGGGTTCGAAGGGACGCTTCTCGATCTCCGCCTTCTTGAGCAAGTGGGTGAGCGCGCGCTGAATCTCGATCGAAACCGCCATCGGCGACTTGACGAGGCCATGCCCCTGACAATACGGACAAGTCGAGGTAAGCTGGGAGAGAATCGACGAATCCTGACGCTGACGAGACATCTCCAAAAGCCCGAGATCGGAAATATCCAGGACATTGGTGCGCGCACGATCGCGCTTCAGCGCGTCCTTGAGCGCGCGGCAGACTTCGCGCTGATGTTTGCGCGACTTCATGTCGATAAGATCGAGAATCACCAAGCCGCCGATGTTCCTAAGCCGCAACTGCCGCGCGACCTCCTCCACCGCTTCGAGATTGACCTCGCGAATCGCGTCTTCCTGGCTGCCCTTGCCCTTGTAGTGGCCGGTATTGACATCGACCGCGATCAGCGCCTCGGTTTCGTCGATTACGAGATAGCCGCCGCTTTTGAGCGGAACTTTGCGCGAGAATGCCTCGGAAAGCTGGCGCTCGATTCCGTAGTGGTCGAAGATGTTGGCCTCGCCGTCGTAGCGGCGAATCTTCGCGCGCGCCCGACGGGAAATCGAGCTCGTAAGCTCGCGCATGTTCTCGTAGGTCTTCTCGTCGTCGATCAAAATCGCGTCCACGTCCTCGGTCAGCCAGTCGCGCACCACGCGCTCGCAAAGATCCGGCTCCTGGAAGATGCAACAGGGCGTACGCAAATTGCGGGTGTTGGCCTGCATCTCGTTCCAAATCGAAAGTAGTCCCCTAAGGTCGCGCGCAAACGCCTTCGCCGACGCGCCCGCGCCGGCGGTGCGCACCACGAGCCCCACGTTGTCGGGAAGCGGAAGCTTGTCGATGATCTTCTTGAGCCGCTTGCGCTCCGCGCCATCGGAGATCTTCTTCGAGACTCCGCGAATGTGCTCGCCCGGCATCATTACGAGATAGCGTCCGGGAATCGAAAGGTTGGCCGTAACTCGCGGACCCTTGGTGGAAATCGGCCCCTTGGTAACCTGTACGATGATCTCCGACCCGGGCGGGAAGCGCTTCGCGATCTCCTCGTCCGAAAGCCGGTTCGCCTTCTTCCCGCCGCGCCGCTCGCCGCCGTTATCGTCGTCGTCCAAAATCGAATCGGCGTCGCTCGTCATGTCCCAATAGTGCAGAAACGAGTTCTTCTTAAGCCCGATGTCGACGAACGCGGCCTGCAAATCGTTTTCGAGATTCTGCACGCGCCCTTTGAAGACGCTTCCCACGAGCCGTTCTTCCTCGGGATGCTCGACCATAAATTCCTCGAGCCGGCCGTTTTCCAGCACCGCCACCCGAGTTTCGAGCTTTTCGACGTTAATTATTATTTCGCGTTTCGTCTTGGAACGCTTGAACCAACCGAATAAATTCATGTTTTTTAAGTTTTAAAGGTTTAAAATCCACTGTTCCGCTATTATACCAAATATCTGTGAGAATATGCAACAAAGCGTCGCTTCGGTGAACGAAAACGTCTTACTTCGCGACCAGTCCGCCGTCGACGAGATAATGCCCGCCGGTGCAGAAAGACGATGCGTCCGAGGCAAGAAAATAGATTACCTCGGCCACTTCCTCCGGCTCGCCCGCGCGTCCGCGCGCATAAAGCGAATTCTCCGCCTTCCAGTAGTCGTCAACCGAGCAATTGTTAACCTTGGCGAAATCCTGAAAAAGCCGATCGACGAGCGCCGTCTTGATCGTGCCGCCGCACACCGCGTTCACCCGAATGCCCTTCGGCCCGAGATCGATGGAGAGCGACCGCGTCATCTGTCCGAGCGCACCTTTGGTAAGACCGTAGACGAAACTGTTGGGCTTACCGACGAACCACTGATCGGAGCAGTTGATGACGACCGTCCCGCCGCCGCCTTGGACGAGATGCGGCACGGCTTCGCGCAAAGTGTTGATCGTCCCGTAAATGTTGGTGTCAATCATGAGCTTAAGCTCGTCGTCCTTTACATCGAGCAGCGTATTGCAACGGTGAATCCCCGCATTGGCGACGACGCTATCCAGCCCGCCGAATTTCCTTACCGTCGCCTCCACCGCGTTTCGAACCTCGTCGCGCTTGCGCGTATCGCCCTTGACGAATACGAGCCGCTCGCCGGCCTTCAGTTCCGCGCACAAATCGCCGGCGAGCGTTTCGTCGATATCCGTAAAGCCGACGCTCCACCCTTCCTTCAAAAACTTCTTCACACTGGCGCGGCCAATGCCCGACGCCCCTCCGGTAATAAATACTCGTTTCATTTTACATTCCAATCTTCCTATACAGTTGGAGTATCCCACATTTTCGCGTCACTGTCAACCGAGGCCGGGCCTCGCTGCGGCCCAGGCATTTTACAACATTTCCAAATAGTTTTGCGATTCGTGAAAGAATCTTAAAACATTAACCTCGTCCAATTCGGAATCGTACCAATAAATCAACAAATAACTTCCGACTCGAACCTTTCGATACTCCAATTCCGCCAAACGCTGATCACGGCACAACTCAAATGCTTCCGGGTTTTCCTCGAGCGTATCGTACGCCGATTCAATTTCGTCCAGCAATCCTTCTGCTGCCTGTGGATTGCAAAGCTCGTTGATCAAGTAGGCGAGAATCGCGTCAAGATCCCTATCGGCAGAAGGCGCAAGGCGCAGCTTAGACATGATATTTCCTTCTCAACGACCCGAGCGAGCGACGAGCATCTTTACCCTTACCCTCGTCAATCTCCTTCTGCGCTTCGGCGAGCTTGGTATAAATTTCGTAGCGACCGATGCACTCCTGATAATGCTCCATCGACATCACAACCATATCGCCATAGCCGTTTTTCGTAACAAACACCGGCCGCCGCTCCTTGTGACAAAGCTCGGAGATTTTGGTTGTATTTTTCATATCGCGAACAGGAACAATTACCGGCATAAATTTCTCCAATCCTTTATGTGGCTAAATTATCCCACATTTTCTCAGCTCTGTCAATGGGGTCGGACCATACTGCGGCCAATTAAGCAGACTGGAAAAGCGCTCGATATTCGCCGCTTTATCCAATGTTACCGAATACGAGCCATCGAGCACGACATACCCCGAATCCGTAGCACCCAAAATCGCGACCGGAATTATCCACACTACCGCCCAAAAGAACGTCTTGCGAATTGCGACTATCGCCGGATATCCCTTGGCGTTTACCTTGTCGATCAAAATCGAATACCACCCCCAAACGACGATTCCTCCAAGCGCCATCAAATCTCCGAGCGGTCGCATGTGGAAATTGACGACGCCGTTCAAGCTTACGATAGCCACGCCGACCATCGCCACGAGCGAACCCAATATCAATTTGGGCGAAAGCGAATGTTCGCGCGTGAAAATCCGCGCCATAATCGCCGTCACTACCGGACCGAAGGAAACGAGGATCGCCACATTGGAGGCGTTGGTGTAGTAGATGGCGCAATTCTCCATAAACTGATAGACGAACGCGCCGGTAAAACCCATCAAGGCAAAAAGCCGCTCGTCCTTACCCGCCCAACGACACCTACCGCTGATGAGCGCCAGCGTCGCCCACGCCATCGTGTAACGAAGTAGCTGTATCTCCAACGCCGAAAACTCGACGAGCAACGCCCGCGTATTGACGAAAGTGACTCCCCAAAAGAGAATCACCGTCAACACCGCCGCCCAGCCAAGCCCAATCTTCCGCGAACTCATGCGTATATTATAACACTAAAACCACATTTTTAAAAATGTGGTTTTATGACATCAACCACCAATCATTCAATCACCTTTTCTCCTGCTTCCAACCACATCCGTTTCCAAGCGTGAGGCTGAAAAAAGAAATCTAAAGATTACAGTTGCTGTCCCCGAATACATTAGCTTCCGACATTGCCCCCGGTCCCGCCATCGGGGCAGTGACTATCGTCTTCTCGTCATCAAAGTCCATGCGTCAACTTACTTGTCTAACTCTTTCTTGGCCGCGTCATACCCCGCTGCGGCAGCGGCCTTGAACCGTTTGTACTCCCGGACAGCCGCATCCTTGGCACGGTCGTATGCACCTTTCGTCTTGTCCGCCACAGTCGGTTCCTGTGGAGGATTGAGATGCATTTCAATCGCCGTCTGCAGAGCAGATGCCCGCTCATTAAGCCCAGCGCATTTGATATGAAGCCAAATGCAATCCGCTATCAAGAGCGCGACTACAATAACGAGTATCGAAAGCGTCAGGTCTTTTGCATCTTCGCGTGTCATTTCATACCTCCTTAATGTTAATTTTCGTCCTTACCAATAAGTGATGGGCTTGATCTCAGAGAGCGGGCCTGTTTCGTACAGCTCGGGATAGTGCTTGCGCCGATAGGCCTCCAGTTCCTTCTCGTGCTTCACTCTGTCCGCCTCCTTCTTCTTTTCCCTCTCGACCTTTCGCTTTTCGGCATCGGCCTTGGCCTTGGCTTCTATTGCGGCAGCAGCCCCATAAGCGTCCTTCGCCTTGTCAAACTCAACGGCTGCCTCTGCAAACCGCAATGCGCCAAATGCTGCCTCGCCAACCGTCCTGGCCTCTTCGGCTGCCGCCAGGTTTTTCTTGTCATGCGCGCCCTTGGCTTTCGTCCGCGCATCCTCCATTGCGTCACGGCTCGCTTTGGCCTTGTCTCTTTGCCCGCAAAGTTCCTCCAGCTCCCGACACCGAACGATGACATTCGAACATGCGACCCCCGCCGCCGCCAAGTCTCTTGACGATTGCCGACGCACTTCGTCAAGGGCCTTTCTGCAATCCGCACCAAGCTGCTCAAGCCCATCACCAAGACCCTTTCCCCGGCAACGGTCGAAACAATCCTCTGCCGTCTCGACAAGATCAAGAAAACGCTCTCTTGCCATCGCCCGTTCCGCAGCGGCCGCCTCCTCTTTCATGGTCTTCATCAGTTCAAGCTCCGTCTTCCGCCTTAGCTCCATTTCGCGGACTTTCGCCTCCTGGAGCGCCACCTTCCGTTCCTCGTTCTCAATGCGCAGACGCTCGGCCCGCGCAGCGGCCTCCCGCGCACGTCGGCGGACGGTCTTTCTGTGCGACTGGATTCCGATGGCAACAAGGACGAGGACCAACGCCATCGCCACGGCAATCCAAGGCCAAGCTCCTGTCCGAATGCTTATCCGCGCATACCAAGGCTGCTCGACCTGATGAAACGTAAAACGATGAGGTGCAGGCCTCGCCTTCGGGCGAGACGGAGCCGGTCCGGCGCCGCCCTTCAGCACACCCGCACAGGTCGTCGGACGAGAAGCCGCTGTCTTCGCCAGTCCCGCCATCACCGATTTGCAGATACCGACTTCCGGAGGCAGCGGTTCGGGCTTCTCGTGCTCAATCTGGAACTCGATCTGTCCGCGCGAAAACGGCGGATGCCCGATCAGACATTCGTAGACCATCGCCGCAAACGAGTAGACGTCCTGCGCCGGCTTGGCCGCGGCACCGTTCAGCTGCTCCGGCGACATGTAGGGCAACGTGCCGGACGAAAGCTTGCCCGTCACGCGCGTCATCGTCTCCTGGATCTCGCGGGCAATGCCGAAGTCGAGGACATAGGGTGTGCCGTCCTTCGCGATCATCACGTTTCCGGGCTTGATGTCCCGGTGAACGACACCCTGCGTGTGCGCATAGTCAAGCGCGGCGGCGACCGGGCGCAGGAGGCGCAGCGTCTCGTCCTCCGACAGGCTGCCGCGGTCGGCCAGATAGTCGTCCAGCGTCTCTCCGTCAATGTAGTCGATCACCAGGAACGGGTTGCCCGCGTTTTCCTCGAACGAGCGCAGCATGGCGATGTTCGGATGCGTCAGCCGAAGCGAAACCTTCGCCTCCGACTTCAGCTGCTCGTACGCCCGCTTGTTCGAGACCAGCACGGACGGCAGCATCTTGATCGCGACGAAACGCCCGTCCAGCGACATGTCCTCCGCAAGCCACACCGACCCCATCCCGCCCTGTCCGAGCCGCCGGACGACACGATACCGCCCGGCGAGAACAGTCGCGTTCTCCCCAGCCATCGTCGCTTCCGAACCTATCGTCTTCCCGTCCATAGCAGTTTTTCGACTTACCCGCTCATCGATCTCACTCTGGCACCCGTTCATTGCGCATCCAAGTAGTCCATATCTTTGGGCATGACCCAAACGACCGAGCCGCGGATGATAAATTTATACCCAACCGAATTACAAACGGACGTCAACGCCTCGTAAACTGAAATGTCACTCATGGTAATCATCGGAAGCACCGCCATGTCGGCCTTCCCGACTGCTTGCATCTGGGCGGCAAGGGCCTGTGGCATCTTTAGAATGAAGTTGAATCCGCGCTTCTCAATCGGGATTTCGGGCCGGTCATAGTCCTTTGATGCGCTGCGGAAGAAGTCCACCGCGTCGATGATCGTCGCCGGCGGCTTGAACGAAACCATCGGTAGACGCATCTTCTTCATGCGGCGCTCTATATCCTGCTCCATCGTATACTTACACTTAGAATGCTCATCGAGCTGGGTCCGAACCTCGGGCATTCTTGAACGTGCAGAAAACGCCTCCACCGCCGCACCGTACGGATACCCCTCGTAAATAGGCGCGAGAGCGACGCGAAAACCCAGGTAGTTATCACGAAATGTCGACGCCTTAAACATTCTGTACGCAGGACGGCACGCTCTCGCAACCGAACACCAGTATCCGCCCCTCATGACACGGACGTTCCCCGTTTCGCATCCAGTCGGATTGGTGGCATCAGAAAGGTTACTCCCATACCAATCGCCGCACCACTCATTTACATTGCCGAGCATGTCAAAGATATTCCAACTATTGGCTCTTTTCCCTCGAACCCTCCGCGGCGCGGCCCTACCTCCGGAATACTGCTTTTCCTCCCAACCATCAGTGTCCCAACCTCTGCCCGAAAAGCCCATGCTTGAATTGCCGCCATACCAGGCGATGTCGTCAAGTGCCGGCGCATTGTTTTTCCCAACAATGACAAAGTCTCGGCCATTCGGCAAAGTTGTCGAAGTCCCCGCACGGCAGGCGTACTCCCATTCCGCCTCTGTCGGCAAGCGATATTCGTACCCAGAGGGCAAGTGTCCAGAAACGCGTTCGCGAGCCGTCAGCCGTCGGCAGAATTCAACTGCCTCGTCCCAACTCACGTAATACACGGGAGCGTCGTCGTCCGTATCGCCGCAGAATTGAGTAGTATCAGCGTCACGATCAGCTTTCCAAAGTTCGCGCAATGTCTGCTCCTTGCCGTTGAAGTTGTAAATCGTGTCATCGTAAAGCGCCCGACGCGCCTGATCAAGAATGTTGTCACCATCCATCAGACGCTTCCACTGACCCTGAGTCACTTCCGTCTCACCCATCCAGAAGCCCCTCATTAGCTTGACCAGATGCTGCGACTCGTCTACATCACGGCCGCTCTCGTTCCTCGGGCTGCCCATCATGAATTCGCCAGCTGGACACCACCGAAACGCCATCGTCGTTCCAGAGGCGTCCAGCGTCACAACTTTACGGGTGCCAGGTTTCGGGAACACATGCTCCTTCAAATCGAAGACATACGTCTTTGCGCCTTCCCAGTCCACAGTCACCGCCTTGAACGAGCCCTCGTACAAACGATAGTTCTCGACGTAGGAAACGGAAAAAGGACCAAAAGTATCGTTCTTTCGGACCTGACCAAACGACACGGGTGACACATATTCCCTGTCTCCAATGTGAATCCTTGCGTACATCACCTCACGTCCGCCAACTTTCGTAACTAACTTGAGCGTTGGGATCTTGCGACGCGCTGCCTCGTCGATCGCCGTCTTCTCCGCATCGGCAAAAAGCTTCTCCGCCCGGTCATAGCGCTCCGTCGCATCCGTGAAGCGCTGCGTGCCGAACTCCCCCTTCGCCCGATCACGCTCTTCGACGGCCTGATTCCACAGCGCCGCCGCCAGTTGTCTGGCATTGGCTGCCTCGGCCCCAGTCGCGGCCTTGTCCGCCCGATGTGCGGCGGACTTCGCCTGCTCGCGCAGACGTCCGAGCTCAAGAAGCCCCTTCGCGGCTGCCTCCGCCTCATCGAACAGCTTTGCCGCCGCCGTCCATTGCTGGAGTTCGTAGTGCGACCGCGCCCGGTTCTGGACGTCAACAAGCGCGTCGATCTTGGCGGCAAAGCCGTCCGCTCGGTCCAGCCGTTCAACGCGACCAACGAGCACGCCGACGTCAACATACTTCGCGTCGATCCCCTTTGGCTTCTCCTCGGGCTTCGACTCGTCGCCCGCTTCAACGGCACCTGCAGGAGCGGACCGTCCTGAAGGCGAAGACGCGGTCGACCGGGACGAAACGAGCGCGATGACGGTCAGCAACGACACCCCGACAAGCGCCAGCAACTTCCACCGTTCGCGAATCTGCGCCACAAGAGGTGATTCGGCCTCAGTCGCCGGCGCAACCGCTTTCGGCGCCTCGGTACGCGGCGCCGAAGTCGTCGTCTCTTCCGCTTCCGCCTTCGGTTTCGCCTCATGCGTTTCGCCAGCGTCCGACGGCTTCCATCCGCCCCTCATGATCGCAAGGCAACTCGGCGGACGGTCCTCCGGCTTCTTCGCGAGACCCGCCATCACCCTCGGCCCCATGGCGATGCCCGCCGGCAGCGGCTCGGGTGCCCCGTTCAGGATCTGCCACTCGACCTGTCCGCGGCAGAACGGCGGCTCGCCCTTCAGGCACTCGTATGCCAGCGCCGCAAACGAATAGACGTCCTGAGCGGACTTCGGCGACGCGCCCTTCAGCTGTTCGGGCGACATGTAGAGAAGCGTGCCCGAGGAGAGCTTCCCCGTGACGCGCGTCATCGTCTCCTGTATCTCCCGCGCGATGCCGAAGTCGAGGACGAACGGATCGCCGTCCCACGTGACCATCACATTGCCCGGCTTCACATCGCGGTGGACGATCCCCCGTTCGTGCGCGTAGTCCAGCGCCCGAGCCACGGGCTCGAGCAAGCAGTAGGTCGTCTCCTCGCTCAACTTGCCCTTCTTCGCCAGGTACTCGTCGAGCGTCAGCCCGTCGATGTAGTCCATCACGAGGAACGGGTTGCCCTCGTTCTCCTCGAACGCGCGGACGGTCGCGATGTTCGGATGCGTGAGCTTCAGCGCGACAAGCGCCTCCGACTTCAGCTGGTTGTACGCGCGCTTGTTGCTGACAAGAATCGATGGCAGCATCTTGACCGCCACCTTGTGCCCGTCGAGCTTCAGATCCTCCGCAAGCCACACCGACCCCATTCCGCCCTGGCCGAGCTGCCTGACGACGCGATAACGTCCGGCGAGTAGCGTGCCGGCCGCGCCGCCGTCCATCGTCACATCTGCGTTAATCGTATTCTCGGTCATAAGGATTTCTTCTCCGGTCCTGCGGAGCAAACGAGGCGAAGCCCGAGGTAGTTGTTGCGGTTGCCTGGCACGAACCAAATGCGGATTGCGGAGCGGCAGCTCTGCGCATCGCCGACCCAGCCGCCGCCGCGGAAGACACGGAGCGTACCCGATGCCGGACCTGTCGGATTCGTCACCGCCCCATTGTAAGCACCATACCAATCCGCGCACAATTCCCAAACGTTTCCGTGCATATCGTAAAGGCCCCATGCATTCGGCGCATACGATCCAACGATCGCAGTCTCTTTACCACTGTAATTCGCCTTGTCGCTATTTATGGTGGAGCCAAAGCTAAATGGCGTTGTTGTTCCAGCTCGGCAAGCATATTCCCACTGCGCCTCTGTCGGTAGCGAAACCGAAACTCGCCCAGCGGCGTTAATCTTGCGGATGAACTCTTGGCAATCATTCCACGACACTTGTTCCACAGGACGATCGGCTCCCTTGAAATAGGACGGATTCTCGCCCATCACGCTCTCCCACTGCCGCTGCGTGACCTCGTACTTGCCTATCCAGAACCCCTCCGTCAGCGTGACGTGATGCTGAGTCTCGTCATCATAACGACCTTCTTCCGACTCTGGGCTCCCCATCATAAAGCTCCTCGGTGGGCACCACACCATCTCCATCGTCGCGCCGCCAGGTAGCGTGATCGTCTTAGTATCGCCAGGTTTTGGTTTTGGCCCATTATATTCCACAAGCGTAACCGTAACCGTCCTCGGACCCTTCCAATCAATGGTTTCCGGCTTGATCGTCCCTACATACCGCTTGCCACCATCGGCATATGCGACAGCAACCTCGGCGTTCGGGAAGCGCAAGCCCTCCTTTAGACCCTCCTCCCATATCCACGGCGATGTGCAGGTCTTACCATTGAAACGAGCCATTGCCGGAACCTCTCGGTCGCCGATTTTCGCGACAATGCGAAGCGTCGGCTTAAGGTGGCTCACTGCCTCGGCCTTCAACGCGGCGGCCTCGGCGTTCGCACTCTCCCAGCCGAGAACCTTCTCTGCAATCGCGAAACACAGTTCCCACCGCTCCGATGACTTGTGCCACTCTGCCTCGCTAATTGCAGCTTTGACAACGTCTGCGCGAAGCGCGACAAATTGGTTTCGTGCCGATTCGGCACGCTCCTTCGCCGCGGCAAAATCGCGCTTCTCGGCAAGCGACGCAACTGCGTTCAACGCCGATTCCGCTTCCTGGTAGCGAAGCGAAAGTGCGCTCTTAGCGTCCACCGCGTCCGCCGACTGCTTTTCCGCCTCGGCGCGCTCCTTCGCCGCAAGACAACTGCCGCGCACTGCAATAAGTTCCTTCAGCGCATCGGCCTTCGCCTTCGTCTGGGTTAGGAGGTTCGTGGCCGTGACGTTCCTTGAGCTGGCCTTCGCATCGTCGCCCGCCCTCCGCAAATTCTCGAATGCGTGGATCTCCGCCTCAAAACAGGCGCGTACGTCCTCCGGCTCGCGCGCAATCAGCTGCGAGACAGTATCCATTTGGGACGAAAGCGAAAAGGCGGACGCCTCCGCCGCGAGCTCCAGACGACGATGCTCTTGTTCCTCGTCAACAGGCGAAAACGATACGACACTATCCGACTCCATTTCCTGGGGTTTCCCGTCATGACGCGCGATACGATCTAAGATTTCAATCCATCGTGGCGTCGACACCCCTTCATGACGCCCCGCGCCAGGTCTCAATAGCATTGTGATTGCCAAAACACCGCCGATTGCCACCACAAGTAGCAGAATGACCTTAAATTTGTTCCTCACCTTCCGCGTATTGCCTTGCGGCTTCGGTTGCGACATTTCAATCGACATCAGCACGCTCTTGCAATCCGTCGGACGCGCCTCCGGTGATTTCGCCAAGCCCGCCATCACGCCTGAACTGCATCTTGCAAATTGCGGATCAAGCGGCTCTGGCTCGTTGTTAACGATCTGATATTCAATCTGCCCGCGCGAAAACGGCGGCGCGCCTTTCAGGCACTCGTACACCATCGCCGCAAAAGAGTAGATGTCTTGCGCCGGTTTAGGAGCTGCCCCATTAAGCTGCTCCGGCGACATGTAGAGGAGCGTACCCGATGAGAGTTTGCCCGTAACCCGCGTCATCGTCTCCTGAATCTCGCGGGCGATGCCGAAGTCGAGGACGAACGGTGTTCCGTCCTTGCGGATCATCACGTTCCCCGGCTTCACGTCGCGGTGAACCACACCCTGCGCATGCGCATAGTCGAGCGCTGCGGCAACGGGCTTCAAGAGCTTGATCGTCTCCTCTTCGGTCAGCGTTCCATTCTCGGCAAGATAATCGTCGAGCGTCTGGCCGTCGATGTAATCCATCACGAGAAACGGATTTCCACCCTCTTCCTCGAAAGCGCGGACGGTCGCGATATTCGGATGCGAGAGCTTCAGCGAAACAAGTGCCTCCGCCTTTACCCGCGCGAAAGCTCGCCTGTTGTTGACAAGGATCGACGGCATCATCTTGACCGCGACCTTGTGCCCGTCGAGCTTCAGGTCCTCCGCAAGCCACACCGACCCCATCCCGCCCTGGCCGAGCTGCCTGACGACGCGATAACGTCCGGCGAGTAGCGTGCCGCTCGCGCCGCCGTCCATCGTCACATCTGCGTTAATCGTATTCATCTCGCTCATTCAGATTGGCATCCTAACTCCGGATTGACATGAGATTGATACCGAGAGAAGATGCCTTCGAGGCATTCGCCCGAATCAGGTTCTCCAATCGTTCGCGTTCGAGCGGATGCGTCGAGGCCACCGCCTCGTTACCTTCCTGCAGAGCAAGCACATAGTGCCAAAACAGAGTACCTTCGTACATATATTCCCCAAACGGATTCGCCGCTGTAATCGAGGACGCAAAGGAATCCGCCTCGCGCTCGTGATTGCGACCGATCTCCTGATTGGACTCGTAGTAGTTAGGACCAAGAACATGACCGAGACAAACATGCCCCATCTCGTGCGCCAAGATGCCGATGATCATCCCGGACGACACGGCATGCGCCTTGGCCTTCACCCCCGGCATGGTAAACTGCTCGTCAAGACCGCACTCGGACATAATCTCCAATGCCCGCGCCGGGGACATCGTTCCGCCCATTTCAATGCTTCGGGCAAAACGCGATGCCGTCCCTGGGCGTCCGCACATGTCAATGGCGACCGCCAGCGACGCAAGACGCGAAAAGCGCATCGCCCCACCGAAGAAGACGATTCCAAACGGCTTCTCCTTGCCGTCGTTGCGTCTGGCAAAGGCATTGACGGTATCGTCATCGTGCAGATAACAGAACTCGGTTGATTCCGCGCAGCTGTAATACTGCTCATTCATGCGAACATGCATCGACCCGCGCACGGCCTCCCACCATTGCCAGACCTCCTCCGGCGACGGCGTAAGAAACGCGGCGAACTCCAACCGGCTCTTGGCGGTTTCGGACTCAAGTCCGGGCGTGCGAGTACAGACAGGAGAACCGCCGGTACGCAACGACGACATACGCGCTTGAATTTGCCGTCTAAATTCGTCCATCCGATCCATTCTGAATTTCCTCTCTCACTTAACCGAGGATACCGACTGTAGCTGCTCCTCGACCACCGGCTTCGCGACCACAAACAGGCGAACGCCCCAATACAGGGCAGCCAATATTGCGCCAACTGAGACAGTCCGCTTGACGACGGTTCCGAAAGATCCTTTTCCTCTCGGCCCATCTCGGAGAACATTCCTCTGCGGCCCGACACCGTTAGCGGCACGACTATTTTGATACTGTTGTTCGAGTTGCTCTTTACGCGTCATCCTGATTCCTCCTTATGCATCAATGCAAATCCGAAAACCTATGTCAGCGCCCTTATTGCCCGGCCGATTTGATATCCTCGATACGCACTGGCAAAATTCAAGCTTACTGCCCCAACCTCCACCTCGCAACACTTTAGACACTCCCGTTCGAGGCCCCTTGGGGTCGTCTTGATCTTCGGCTGTGTACGGGGCAAACCAATCTGCACACCACTCCCAAACATTGCCATGCATATCGTGTATCCCCCATGCATTTGGACTTCGCTTCCCGATGGGGTGTGTGCAACCTCCACTGTTACGTGCGTACCAAGCCGAGGAATCCGCAATCTCGGATCCTGGCACATTGCCTTCGTTCCCTGCACGGCAAGCATATTCCCATTCCGCTTCAGTTGGAAGCCGGAATTTGCCAGGAGCATCCCCACTAATTCTACGAGTGAACTCAACGCTCTCATCCCAAGTTACATTCTCCATCGGAAGATCATCACCGGCAAAACGTGACTTCCTCCCCAAACCCAAAAATCCGCCGCCTTCATTCCCCATGATGACTTTCCATTGTCGCTGTGTGACCGGATACCTTCCAATCCAGAATCCCCTGGTGAGAATTACATTATGCGCCGGTTCATCTCGGTTGTTCTGGTTGAAACAAGAGCCGGAACTCATAATAAACGATCCAGGCGGGCAATAAACCAACTCAAATTCAAGATTATCAAAGCACTTCAACTTCACAACCCGAGATGCCCCCGCCTCATTATCTTCACGCCCAAGTTCTCCGGCCTGTCTGCGAAGTTGCTGCAATCGCTCCTTCGCTTCACGAAGCTCCTTCTGCTTCTTATTAGCTTCTAATTTCGCTCGCTTCTCCGCCTCTCTCTGGGTCAGAATTGCCTCATACCGTCTTATCTCTGCCTGTGTACGTTCATATTCAGAATCAATCGATGGTTCCTGGCCTGATATCGGTACTTGCACCGATTCTGAATTTGATGTTGCCACCCCGCCTCCGAGAACCTGCGCACAATTCCGAGGTCTCTTTGCAGAATCCTTGGCCAATCCAGCTTCTATATTCCTTGCAATCCCTATGTGTTCTGGTAATGGCGCAGGTATATCGTGTTCTATCTGATATTCAATCTGCCCACGCAAAAATGGGGGTACCCCTACAATACACTCATAAGCCATGGCCGCGAAAGAATAAACATCCTGAGCTACCGATGGCACTGCCCCGTGCAGCTGTTCCGGGGACATATACATCAATGTGCCAGACGAGTTTCTGCCCGTCACCCTGGTCAGTGTCTCCTGCATTTCGCGAGCAACACCAAAATCAAGTATATAAGGTGTTCGGTCCACGGAGATCATCACGTTCCCAGGCTTGACATCTCGATGAACAACCCCCTTTGAGTGAGCATAGTCGAGTGCGTCTGCAATTGGCCTTAGCAACTCAATCGTCTCGGACTCGCTCAATTTAGACTTGTCGCCAAGATAATCATCTAATGTTTGCCCGTCGATATAGTCAATGACGAGAAAAGGATTACCTTTGTTCTCCTCGAACGAGCGAAGGGTTGCGATATTCGGATGCGTAAGCTTGAGCGAGAGAAGAGCCTCAGTTCTGATCTGATTGTATGCACGCTTGTTGCTCAGAAGAATACTCGGCAACATTTTTATTGCGACCTGCCGATTGTCAAGCTCAGAATCCTCGGCAAGCCAAACAGAACCCATGCCACCACGACCGAGCTGACGAAGAACGCGATAACGATTCGCAAGTAGCGAGCCACCAGCGCCCCCCATTGTGACATCCGTGTTGATCGTCAACTCGGCCATATCAACATCCCCTTACCAAACTATACCCACAATCGGAAACTTAAAGTTGGCCGACTGATTCCAGAGCCCGATCTGAATGCCGCTTCCTGTATCAGCAACATTCACAAGTCCGATCTGCAATCCGTGGAGTTCTCCTGTGACGTTGACCAGCGAGACGGCTCCGCCGGAAAACCCATCGGACCAATTATCGCAGAGATTCACGGCGATGCCGCTCACATACCCCATTGCCTCGCCGGAGAGACCGAGGTCGAACCCGGTCACATCCCGATGGTTCGGAGTCGCAAACGGAATCGTAAGGTTCAGGCGTAGGCCACGAACATCAAGCGGATCGGCCTCCGGAATGGAAAGCCCGAAGAAGTTGCAGGCCACCGGCGACGAATAACGGGCTATCGGATCCTGCGGTCTGTCGGGATGTTGCGCAACAAGCGGCGCGGGCGCGGTCTCCCGCTTGAGTCCAAGATCACCGGGTTTCACGGTTTCACGCGTCTGCGCGAAGGCCGCGACGCTTCCAATCAGGCAAACGGAGAAAATCAGATTCTTCATGATTAGTTCCTTTCTTATCGAGCGATATTAAGCTCTGGCGTGATATAGAGACGGTTGATGATGCCATCGGGATATGACGCGGTCTCGTAAACGATTTCCGCCGTCATCGTCCGATTGGCATTGTCGGTCGAGATCACCTTGCAGGCGTAAACGCCCGGCATCGCCGCGACGCGCTGCGCGAAAAAGGTCGGATATCCGGCCGCGTCTTGCGGCTGCCACGCATTCGTGATCGCAATCTCGCAGACTTTCAGCTTCTCGCCGACTTTGAGGACCGCGTCCTTCGCGAATTTCGCAACCCCCGCGCCAAGTCTGTCCGCGATCTGCTTCTGCGCATCCGCCTCGGAACTGGCGGCATCGCTCTTCCCGTCAAACCGCTGTTTCGCGACCACGTCGGCCATTGTCTGTCCGTTGACGACATTGACCTCCGGCGCACGGGTGACGTCCATGTCGGCGGTAATCTGCCATACGACACGGGTGCCGAGAGCGTCGACTTGACCGCCGGCGAGCGTTCCGTACACGAGGACCTCGGCGGGCTTCCGGTAGACGACCCGATACCCCGAACGCGCCAACTCGCCCTCAATGTTCGTCTGAAGAAAGCGTTTGCACACGCTTGGCTTGTCATCGGGATTCCCGTCTGTCAAGCTGACCAGCACTCTGAGCGGTTTCACGGTCGCCGTTGCATGACCGGACTTCGGGGTCTCGACGACCTTCTGAACGATCTGACGAGTCGCCTGAGCCGGAGGCTCTTCGTAAGTCGTCGTAACGCAACCCGCGAGGGCAATCGCGCCAAACGATATCGCAATCATCTTTTTCATTTCAATCACCCTTTCCTTGTGTTCAGCGCACCCGCGTCATCTTGCCGATGAGGACAAAGACGAAGACGAGCGCAATCAGACCGCCAATGGCGTAGAAGATGTTCTTGAGCGTCACAAGGCTCTTCGCATCCTCCGTCAGCTCCTTCTTGATGTTGCGCTCTTCCTTGACGATCTTGTTGATTTTCCTGCCGTTGACGACCTCACCCCAGATCTGTTCTCCGGTCGAGATCTTAATCAGACGCAGCGCAATTCTGACGGAAGTCTCCTCCTCGTCTTTGCGTTCTTCCGTCAGACAGTCGATAACCTGCCCGATGAGAAGCGCGTCCGCGAGTTTCAGCTTCTTGATTTCGGGAAGCGTCTTCGGATCGAGGGCCACCGTGCCCACGTCCCTGGAATCGGCCGCCGGACGGAAGGAAGCCGCTTTGTCGAAGATTCTGGTAATAAGGTCCCATTCCTCCTTGTGGGTGTCGTGCGTCACGAAGGTGAACGCCGCAGCCGTCGACGCCATCGCGGCCTCAAACACCTGCGAGTCGTTCGAGTCGAGTTCGAGAGCTCCCTCGCCCTCAGGAAGATTGAGCTTCACAAAGGCAATGGACTTGATGCCCTTGACCCGTGGATTTTCCGCGAGTGACTTGACCGTCGCCCGAGCGGCATCTTCTACCGCCAAGGAAAGGTCACGCGAAGTCGCCGAGACCGCCGTCAGCGAGAGCGTCGCGATCAGCAGCGGCAGAATTTTCTTGAACTTGTTCATTGTTGTTCTCCTTGTTGTTTTCGTTGTTGAGGTCGGAAATTCCGAGTTCGCCGTCAAAACCGGCGAGTTCGGCGTCAAAGTCATCGGCCGTACGATCCTTTCGCTTCCCGGCTCGTTCAAGGTCGCCCAAGGCATCCTGGACGTCCTCGGCTTCCTCGGCCTTGTCGTCGATATCGTCGGACAGCTTGTCGACCATGCCGACGTCGAGCTTACCCCGTAGTCCGTACGCAAGGACTTCGAGGAAGCGCCCCTTCACGGTGACGATCGACCGCTCGTTCTCGCTCAAAATCGCAAACTCGCGCTCGTGGCTCTTGTACTGCGACATGAGAGACTGAAGTTCGATCTTCAGCAACCGCTGTCTTGCGGGCGGCGCGCTCTGATAATCCTTCTTTTTGGCAACAATTGCACAATAGACGCGCTCGAGTTCCGGCTTAAGTTCTTCGAGCCGCTTCTTGTTGCCGTCCAGATTCTCGTTCAATACGGAGAGCATTGCCTCCGGTGAACGGTCCGGATGAATTTTGGCCCAGAGCGCCTTAATGCCCCCACCGAGCTTGCCGGCAAGTGCAGAGCACTCGGACCACGCCTTTTTCGCCATTTCGCCGGAGGCCGACTTGACGATCTCCTGCTCCTTGACGGAATCAGCGGGTATTTTTGTTTCTTCCATTGACTCTCCTTTCTTTACTACCGTTACACATTTCTTTTCACAAAACTTTTCATTCGCATGCAACGCACAATAGCAACGCTCGACACCATCAACCGTCTCGCGCTTTGCGACCGACCAGCGATTGGGCAGTTCCTTGCCGCAAATTGCACAATGCTCGCTCAAAACCTCTCCTCCATGAATTTCTTGTAGGGCGAGAGAATCTCCTCCGTGATGCTCAACGGGATGCGCTTACGCGCCTCTTCGAAGTCTTTCGCGGTCAGCACGGGATCCGAATCTTCCCGAATGGCGCGTCCAAGCGCCGCTCGTTTCGCAGCCGAAACTACGGCCGCCATATCCGAGCCGGACGCATTCTCCATTCCTTCGGCGAGGGAATGCAGATCCAGCCCATCCTCGACTTGCGCGTTCTTGAGATTCAGTTCCAAAATCTTTTCCCGTGCGGGAAGATCTGGCGGGCCAATGTACACCTTTTCATCGAATCGTCCGGTACGGAATACCGCTTCATCAATCGCCCACGGCTTATTCGTCGCCCCAAGGATAAGAAGGAGGTTCTTCGAGTCCTTAAAGCCGCCGAGATCGGACAGGAACTGGGTCACCACGCGGTTGTCCGCCGCATGGGATCCCTCTTCGCGCTTCGGAAGTAACGATTCGATCTCGTCGAGGAACACTACCGCCACGGGCTGCGCCTTCGCCGCGTTCAGGAGTTGCGAGAGACGCTGCTCGGATTCTCCGTACCACTTGGATCGAAGATCCGCTCCCGACGCATAGTAAAACGGCGCGTCCAACGCTCCGGCAATCGCCTTGCCGAGCATTGTCTTTCCCGTGCCGGGAGGTCCGAAGAGCAATACTCCACCGCCGGGATTCAGTCCCAGCGCCTTTGCCTTCTCCGGCGACTTCATCGGATAGATCACCATCTCGTCGATGATTTTCTTCGCCTCTCCCATCCCTGCGATGTCATCGAACGTCACATCGGGCTTCTCACCGACCAGCCACTCGTCACCCGCCAGAGAATCCGCGTCCCCGCCGCTTGTTGAAGAAGCCTTGCCTCCGCCATTCTTCCTTCCCTCCAGCTTCTTCGCCAATTCGCGCCACGAGACGACTTCCTTGGCATACGCCTCGGCCACAATCCCCGTTGTGCGCGAAGCAAGTATCTCCGCGCAATCCGCCGCACCCGCCGCCGCTTTCGCCGCCTCGGCGAAGTTTCGCGCCTTCACCGCCTCCGCGCAGGCGGCTTCGAAGTCCTTTTTCTTATCGGTTATCGATTGCATATTTAAATGGCTTCCCTTGGTTGTTCATACACTTAGTTTCATCTGTCGTCCATCCTCATCGCATTCTTCCTCGCCAATACCAGAGTGAAAAGGCAAAATACGACCCATAAAAATAGCGACGCCGATAATCCTATCGCATAAATCTCCACCTGATCCGCGGAAACGGGATGATCGGGAACTGTTGCCGGGCAACCGACGCGAACGATTTCATTATTGGATTCGGCGTCCATTCGCGCCTTGTTTTCGTCGAGAATAAGCCCCTCGAGCACGCGATTGGCCACACCAAGCTCCGCTTCCAACTGTTCGTGCCCAGATTCGGCGAGCACGATTTGCTGCTCGATCAAACCGAGTTCGGCGCGCATATCCTCTTGCCGCGCCTTCATTGACGCGAGCAGATTACGCAGCACCCTCAAGGTTGAACGTCCATTCAGGAGCGCCCGCGCGGACGCATCCTGAAAGCGTTGACGCGCGAGCTCCATCGACTTCTTGGCCTTAATTACCTCGGGGTGACTTTCGGTGAACGCGAAAATAAGCCGTTGATATGCTTCGCTGGCGTCCTGATAGTCCGTGAATTCCGTCGCAATCTCTTGCGCTTGCGGAACGCTAACCACGCGATTATCATAGGTCGCAGGATCTTTCTGCGCCTCTTCAAGCATCTTCTCCCATTCGGCCAACTGCGTCTCCTCCGTCTCAAGCTGCGCGATGTCTACCGTAATCCGCTTGACTTCGGCATCCAGCGTTTCGCGAGTGGAGCGGAGCGAATCCACCTTGTTCGTCGTTTGGAAGTCTAATAACGCCTGTTTGATCTTATCCGCTTCGTGACGCTTCTTTTCAACATTAGCGTGAATATGTGCCACCGCCTTGTCGCACCGGAACTTGTTTTCCTCGTCGGTGAACGATTCAATCGACTCGGCGTAGGCGTTGGCGAGCACCGCACAAAGTTCTTTTGACTTTGATCGAACCGAGATTGTGATAATGTGCGAATTACGCACCAGCTCTATTTTCGCCCCCATGATTGTCGAAATCAGCTCCTCGTCGGGAATCGTGGAAGCCGGGTAGTTGGCGCGATAGTGCTGGACGATTTTGTTGACGATTTTCTCCGAACGCCAATCGGGAATTCGCGTTTCGAGAACTTCTGCAAAGACAATGCTATAGTCCGGCATCGCCTGAGAGAGCGCATCTTGCCCACGCGCCACCGAACGGCGTATATCCATCGTAAACTCGCTCTTCGCTTCGTAAACAACAGGAGTTTGACGGCATACTGCAAAAGAAACCGCCGAACCCGTCGCCAATAACAACCACAACGATATCCTGCGCATGGTGCGTGCACGACGAATACGCCCGGATCGCACCGACATCACTTCCGCATCAGCACCTTCGATACGCCCAGCATTTAACGCCGTACTGCTCTCCGAGAGGATTCTTGCGATCAGCACCGCCGCACAGGTCGCCGGACGCGCGTCGGGCGTCTTCTCCAACCCCGCCATCACTTGCGAACGTATCGCAATATGTTCGTCAAGCAGATCTGGCGTCTTGTGCTTGATCTGATCCTCAATACCGCCACGAACAAACGGCGGCTCGCCCTTTAAGCACTCATAGACCATCGCCGCGAAGCTGTAGATGTCTTGCGTGGGTTTGGGAGCATCGCCATTGAGTTGCTCGGGACTCATATACATCAGCGTCCCACTCGAGAGCTTGCCCGTGACGCGTGTCATCGTCTCTTGAATTTCGCGGGCGATGCCGAAGTCGAGGACGAACGGCGTTCCGTCCCTGCGGATCATGACATTGCCGGGCTTCACATCGCGATGCACAACGCCCTGCGTGTGCGCGTAGTCAAGCGCGGCGGCAACGGGCTTCAGAAGGCGAATCGTCTCCTCCTCGGTCAACTTGCCCTTCTCTGCGAGATATTCATCGAGCGTCTGTCCGTCGATGTAGTCCATCACGAGAAACGGGCTCCCACTCTCTTCTTCAAACGCACGGACCGTGACGATGTTCGGATGCGAGAGCTTCAGCGAAACGAGCGCCTCCGCCTTCACCTGCGCATACGCCCGCTTGTTGTTGACGAGGACGCTTGGCAGCATCTTGATGGCGACCTTGAAGCCGTCGAGCTTCGTGTCCTCCGCGAGCCAAACCGACCCCATCCCGCCCTGCCCGAGCTGGCGGACGACGCGATAACGTCCGGCGAGGAGCGTGCCGCTCGCGCCGCCGCTCATCGTCACATCTGCGTTAATCGTGTTCTCGGTCATCTGCCACTCGTCCCAGTATTAGCGCGGCAATCTATTCCTCCGACCCGGTTTGGGCAAACGTCGATTCTGATTCCGTAAGGCCCTCTTCTGTTCCCGCTCGGCCTGTTGCAACGCACGGCGTTGCTCGGCTTCGGCCGCTTTACGTGCGCGTTCGGCCTGCTGAAACGCCTTTCGCTCCCGCGTCTGAGCCTCCCGTTGTTCACGTTCCATCCGACGTTGTTGTTCGCGGGCCTGACGTTCGGCCTGACGTTGCGCCTCCCTCGCCTCGTCTTCAGCTCGCCTGCGCTCCTGATCCGCTTCGCGTTCCTGCCGCTCGTATTCCATTCGAGCCTCACGTTCCGCACGTGCAACGGCCGCTCTTTCCTCCGCCACCTTTTGCGCTTGAACAGCTTCCACCCGACGACGTGCGGCTCGCTCGTCAATCGCCCTGTCCGCGATTTCAAAGCCGACGGCCGTCCCGCAAAACGTCCCTCCAATGATCAGCAAGTCGAGAATCACCGCCAGCACGCCCGACGCAAAATGGTGCGTCACCCGACAAAGATTGACCATAAAGACAATCGGCGAGATAAGAGCCGACACCAGCAACGTAACCACAATTCCAAAGGCCCAGACGATTACCGCGAACAGGCACCCAGATCCCGCATCCGTCTCTCGCCGGACAACGTTTCCAAACTTGTCAAACCAAATCGTTTCCTCGATCGTGTTAGCCGATTCCTCGGCCGTCTTGTTGAATACCGCCATGATAGAACTGACAAAGCTGAAACTCTGCAGAATACCCAAGAGGCCAAGTCCCAGCAAAAGGTCCCCCCAGCCGCCCTGTGCACCCTCAACTCGAACACGTGCCAAGACGTAAAACGTACCCACGCCCCAAACCAATGAGGCGAATATCTTGAATATTGCCGAACCCGTACTCATTTCGCTTCTCCTTTTTTTCGTGTTCTCGGTTATCTTGCCGCTTCAAATTTCCAAACATACCCGCCGTCGCATACAGTGCACCTCGACGTTGTCGTCACCCTGCCTCCCGAGCAATGCGGACATGCCCCAGTTTTAGACTGGCTTCCGGAACCGCCGCATGCCGTGCACGTGACATTCCGCGTAAGCTGACCGCTACCCTGACAATTTGAACAAACACCATGAACCCGACCGTTGCCACCACAGCCGGGACACACCGCCCGTCCGTTGCCGCGGCAGGACGAACATGTCACGTAAGTCGGACCGATTGGCTTGTGTTTCTTCCCGAAAAGCCCGACCAGTCCACCGATTACATTGGCCACCCGCCCCGTACCGTCGCAAGCACCGCAACGACTGGCGCCCTGCCCGCCGCATTGACGACAGGTCGTCATGACGGAATTGCCATTACAGGCATTGCAACGATAAGTCGCCGTACGCTGGCCGCTACCGCCGCAACTTCCGCAACGAACGGTACCGGAGAGACGTCCCGATCCGTTGCAATGCGGACAAGTCGACACCATGTCGTCGAACCCCGAACCATTGCAGTTTTCACAGAGCTGTCTAACCATCCACGTACCTTCCGCTTCTCCGGCCTTGCGATTGCTCTCCCCCGCCTTTTGCCAACCAGGTCGCCAACGAAGCGCCGACAAAACGCCATCGCTCGGCGAAACCAACTCATACCCGTCTTCGGCAACCCATTCGCCCTCTCTCTCGCCCGTAACCCAGTGGGGCGAACCCGCCTTGCGCTGACCGGCCATCCAGACGGCGTGCACGTTATCGCCTTCGCCCTTGATGACATAGCCCTGTTGGCGCTTCTTCTCAAGCGCGGACGCGACAGCCGCGGAAGCCTCCTCGCGCCGGATGCGCTCCTTCAGCCGCTGTAGATTCGCCTTCCCGTCGTTATTTCCGGCGTCGGCCGCCTTCCCGTACCACGCCATCGCCGCGTCCAAGTCCTTCGTCCCCGCACGACCGTTCTCGCAAAACAAACCGAGTTTCGTCATTGCTCGCGTGTCCCCCTGATCTGCGGATTTCTGATACCAAGTCCGAGCCGTCCAATCGTCTTTTGCGACGCCGGACGACGATGACGCGGATTCTTGCTGGTCGTAGCACATTCCAATGTAGCACTGAATTTTCGGATGCTTCTGATCCGTCCGCTGGGCCAACTTGTAGCCGTCGTGCCAACGGTCGCCGCGAAAGGCCTCCAATACCTCGTCCACCGTAGGCGTTTTCGTCGAGTCGCGAAGCGCCGGGACGTTGTCGTTTCCACCTCGCGAGAATACAATCGCCAACGCCGCGACGACAAGAACTCCGGCCGCAATAAGCGCAAGTCGCTTCATTCCCCAAGCGGACGACTTGCCGGCCTCGGCCGCAGACCTGATGGTCGCCGCAGACGGCTTCTTCGAACTCACCTTCCCGCCGGAAAGAGCCGTAACGAAATCACCGCAAGTCGCAAACCGATCCTCGGGATTCTTCGCCAGCGCTCGAGCCAACGCGGCATTGACATACGGCGGAACATCCTGCACCGCTTGAACATCCTCGTTGAGAACGGCCATACGGAGCATCTCGAAGTCATCGTTGTCGAACGGAAGATATCCAGAAATCATCTCGTAGGCCATTACGCCGAGGGAATATTGGTCGGCCGCCGCGTTCTGCGGGTGTCCGCGCCACTGCTCGGGCGACTTGTAGGTCGGCGTTCCGCTCATCGACCGCGTGATCATGCTGACCCGGCTCATGCTTGTGCGAATTCGGGCCGCAAGTCCGAAATCGAGGATCTGCACGTGATCCTCCTCGTCTATCATGACGTTCTCCGGCTTGATGTCACGATGCATCACCTTGCGCGAATGGGCATAATCCAACGCCGAGGCGACTTCGGCGAGAACCGCGAGCTTTCTCTCCAGCGTCGCATCGCGGTTTGTCCGCATCCATCGACTCAAGTTCATGCCTCTCGCGACATCCATGACGAGATAATAGTCGCCCTTCTCGTCTTTATCCAGCGTCCGAATACCGGCGATCGAAGGATGCCGCAAATCATTGACAAGCTGAAAATTCGCGCGAATCTCCTCCATCTCGTCGGCGTTATGCGAAACTTCCGGCGGCAGTCCCTTCACGGCCACATCTACGTTGCCGACCGTGTCGAAACAAAGATAGACGACGCCCATGCCGCCCTGACCGAGCTCCTCCCTGACGACATAGCGCCCGAGAATTTTATCCGTGGGACGAAAACGTTTCGTTCCGTCCGAAGACGGGACGGGGTCGCGGTAGGTTACATCGGTGTTAATGGAGTTGCCGTTCATATCAGTTTACACTCATTGATTCGCAAGGCGATGGTGGAACAATTCAGATTTCCTTTTCAAGCGATGCGGGATCGACGTCACTCCTGATCTTCCCCGCAACCTCCTCCTGAAGGGTCTTTTCCAGATCCTCCATCGACGGCACGTGATCCTGGAGCGCGTCCTTCGAACCTTCGACCTCCTTGCCGTACATCTGCGCCCAGAACTTGTCGGCGTCGCCCGCCTCCGCCAGCAGGTCGCCGGCTTCGTCGAACACGTCCTCGACCATCTCGACGTTGATGTCGGTCACCTTGTTCACCGCCGCAAGGGCCTTGGCGAATTCGGCGTCCGTTCCCGCCGTTTCGAGCTTCATCAGCACCTGCTTGAACACCCACTTCTTCTGTTCGAGCTTCGTGATAAGGACCTGCGCCGAGCGATAGGACGTAAGCGCCCGCTGAGCTGCAGCTTGCTTGCCCTCCTTGGTCGCCTCTTTTGCCCGGCTCCATTCGGCCTCAGCGTCCTTCTCCATTTTTTTGATGCGCTCGCACACCTCGTCGACAGCACCCTCCGCCTTACGGAGCGCATGACGCTTCTCGCGACGTTCCTCGCGCTCCTTTTCCTTGCCAGTCTTGAAAAACAGGAATCCCATGTTTGCCTCCTTAGTTTACGGTTGCCTTGCCAAAATCAGTTTGAATCGTCGTACCGGGGACAAGCCACCCCGAACGACCGTCGTCGCGACGATAGGCGAACGCCCCGTCCTTTCGAAAAATAACCACGCCGTCAAACGACGGATCCGCCTCGCCGAGCCAAAAGCAGCTCCAAAGCCCTATGAACTTCTCCGGCAACCCGTCACGACGGGAGAGCATCAAGGACGGGCGCTGCCCCTCGCCGCACCAACGGATATTCGCGTGCGGGCATGTCGAACACGCCTTGGCGGGTTCACAAATCTTCAAGTCGAGCGAAAGACTGTCCCCGTAGTGAACGCCCCCGAAAGAAACGATGCCGGTCGTTCCGACGGGAAGTTCAATCGGAGATCGCACCTGCTCGCCGTTCCAGAATGTCCCGCCGGACGAAGGTTGAACGACTCCCAACGGATTGCGTCCGCCGTCGGTCAACAGCACATTCGTCCCGGAATGCTCGAAGAAACAATGCTCGCGGCTGACCTTGCGATAAGGCAACAGTTCCATCTCGGTCGCCCCCGGCGCCGGTCGCAGCGCAATGTCGTTCATTTCCTTTCTGCGACCGAACTTAATCGTCCGATTCGCAAAGAAATGGAAACGTTCGCTTCCGACGTCGAGAATGATGTGCTCGGTTTGCGCGTTTACCGGCATCGGCGGTAGATCAACGACCTTGTTGTCGTCCGAAAACGGAATTAGCGCCCACTGGCGCTGGTCGGACATGAACACACGGTTCATTTCCTCAAAGGGATCCGTCGCCACAATCAGCCCAGCCAGATCCTCCGCACCGCGCTGATTGACGGTCACGTCGCTCGCTTGATTCACATCGCCGATGTTCGTCTCGAATTTGATGTTGAAGTTGTCCGATCCGCGCTTGCGCGACTCCACCGGTTTGACGATGACTTGAAAATCACCGGTAAGCTCATGCTTGCGTCTGGCCGAAACGTATTCAACCGCGACATTCCACGATTGCATACCCGCTCCTTGCGGCGGAAACTGCACCGGGAACTCCTGAATCTGATTCGCCCGACGAATTCGTTGAACGGGTTTCTTGGCGCAATCGCAGTTCGAGAATGTAATTACCACATTCTCGACAAGATCCCCTCCACCGCGCGGATTGAACCGAAAACGCAACGTGCTGTTCATGTTCTCGAACAGCGGACAAAGCCGATCCACCTCCAACATGGGTTCGCCACGTTGCCTTGAGAGCATCTCTTCATCGGCGGTCGAGCGTCGGATGCGTTCTTCAGCCGTCTGAATCCCCTCATTCATGACAATTCGCGCCCGAAGCTCAGAACTAAGGGACTCCGAGTGCGTTGCAGACGACAATGTCGGCGCATCGCCAAGATCGTAGACTGCGGCGCCCCCGGACGGCTGCTCGGACGGCGCGACAGGCGCAAGTTCCTCCCCGCAACGGGAGCAAAATGCGCCTTCCGGCGTCTGTCGACCGCACTTGGGGCAAGTCGTCATTTAATAATCGGCCCAGTTGTCTGTCCCGGATGCTTCGCCGCCTCGATTGCGGGTTCAAGCATCTTGGAAAGGTTCTTGTCCTCACGCTCGGCGGCCGCCCGGTAGATTTCCTCGAGCTTGGCAATGAGCCGGTCGTTCGTGGACTCCTTGCCAAGTTCGGCAAGCAGTTGTTCAGGCGTCATGCTGACATTACGCTGAAGACGAAGAGCCTCCAAAAGCGCGGCTCGCGCGTCGGGATCCTCCGTCTCGAGAAGCATCTCGTTAAGGGTCATTCCCTTCCTGCGCTGGGCGTCCGCGGCCTTCACCTTGAGCTTCAGCTCCTCCTTCTTGGCGCGAACTCCCAGCCAATATTCGGCATCCTTGACGTCCTGCTGGGTATGGATGTCCTGCGCCTGGACATCCGCTTTCGCATCCTCGATCTTCTTCTCGCGTCCATACTCGTCAAGCTTGTGGCTTGTCGCGATGTCGTGTTCGGTCTGCCGATCCTCGAGATCGTGCTTATGCTGCAATTCCTCGACTTCCAGAAGGCGAAGATAGATGCGGTCGTCATGCTCCCATTCCCGCTTCAGCAACTGAAACTCGCGGTCGCGGGTTGCGGCACTGACCTGATATTCGTTATCGAGAATTTCCTTGTATTCGCGGAGATCAAAGGCGCTCTTATACGAATCCTTCTCGTCTTGAGCCTGATCATTTTCAGCTTTCGCCTTGATCTTGCGCATGGTGCTTTCAAGCGCGGCCCGATATTCGGCCTCGCGGCGAGCGACTTCCGCGTCGCCGAGCTGCGCTTCGAGTTTCTCGTACTCGTCGCCGGTGAATTCGGCCGATGACACACGCACGATTTCGAGACCACAAGACGCAAAATCATCCTCAAGCCGCTTCTCCATACGCTCTTGCAGTCGAATGCGGCGTTCGGGATCCTTCACTAGATCCTCAAGCGTAGAGGTCACGCACATTTCGTCGATTGCCGAACGCATGAAAGGCATCGCACGATCGGAAATCTGCGTAAATGTGTAGGCGCGTTCGCCCTTGAGAATGTTGCCGCAAAAGGCCTTGGCCGAGTCCTTATCGCCTTTGAAGCGCAGAACAATTTCGCCGTAAAACTCAATCGGAAAGTGCTCCGAGGTGCGAAACCCCTCGATATGAATCGGCACAATCACCTCTGCGGCGTCAATCATGACGACGCTTCGCGGCGGCGGATTGCCGAACCAGTTAATCTTGCGCGCCAGACCGTCCGGCTGATGCCAGCCGGCTTCGAGAATTCCATGCACCTCCCCAGCATCCATAAGGATTGCCGCCGTTCCCTCCTGCACCTGGAGCTTTCGTGCCAACAAGCGTTTGATATCTCCGATCTCGAATCTCTGCGCGAACAATTCCGGCTCCTTGCGCCAAACGCCGCCAGCCATAGCCGTACGATCATCCGGATAAAGCGGCGCATTGCAATGAGGGCAAAAGCGCGAATCGTTGCCAATCCACTTCCCGCATTGCGGGCACTTCCACCAACCACCCGGCGCGGGCTTGCCGCAGACATTGCAAAAACGAGCCCGCTTGGAGACCTTGTTGCCGCAAATCGGCCAATTCGGGTCTTTCTGCGCCTCGATTAGGGCCTCGCCCGTAAGCGCGCGTCCCGTGTTCTTGTCGATGAGCGCCTGACACGTATCAGAGAACAATCCCATTGTTTTACTCCTTCTTTAGTTGCTTCTTAGACTGATGCTTCTTGCAGTACCGGATGCCAAGTCGATTCCAGCAATCAAAGCAGATCGGCTCTTCGCACCCCTCCTCGGAACAGACTTGTTTCAAGGACGCCCTGGCTTTGTAGAACGTGCCGCACACGCTGCACGTCCCTCCTGACGCCGCCGCATTCTTATTGCGATCCAAATAACGATCAAGATCCGACCTCGCAACGCGATATAGTTTACCGAGACGCACGGCCGGAAGTTCGCCGGCACGAACCAATCTGTAGATGAGCTGGTAAGTGACACCAAGCATATCGGCGACATCTTCAAGACTCATATACTCCGTGATTTTCGTCATTATTTCTTCTACCTCCCCATTTCTGACAATAGTGTATCAGATTTATTTCTTAATGTCAATAGTGCTATTTAATTTTTTTGATTATTCTTATTTATATTTCTTATCTCTTATTTCGTTTATCTTAAAAAGAAAAACCGAGAAGGTGGATGCTCCCCTTCTTTTCTGAAGACGATAAAGCTCCCGACCGCTCTCAAATATGCTGCCGACGGCGGATTTATTGACTTTTCGCCTAAGCAAACGTCCGCCCGAGCAGTCGGCCATGTCCATATATGGAGATTCGCGCCTCTCACCTGTGATGTCGAGCTCTGCCCACTACTGCATACACGGCAAGCGTTACGCAGATGGGAGCGATGAAAATCGCGCAAACCGCCATCTTCCACCCCGCGCAACCAAGCGGCAGCAAGGCCATGCAAACGAGGAAAAGCGAAACCGTGTAGGCAATCTGCCCCGCCATCACCGCATTCGGCAACTTGCGCGCGGCGGCAATGCCCTCGATACGCGCGCGTACCGCGTGAATAATCGCAATCAGCGAATAAACCCCTACCGCCGTCCGCGCAGTCGGCAGAATCCGCTCGGGAACGTTCTGAAAGCCGCCAAAGTACCAATTCCCCACGAGCGGCGTCGAAAAGATAAGCGGAATTACGCCGAGAATCGCGCCCGCCACGAGCGCATAAATTAAAAGCCGCCGATCCCCTTCGTACTCCGGCTGGAACTTCACCGATACCGTCTGGAGTTTCAGCGCCGCGAAAGCGACGGGGTTCGCGACGCCCATCGTGACGTAGTGAACGGCGAGCATATCCGCCGCATTCGCCGTTCTCGCCACGAACGCGGCGATTACGAGCGGCGAGCAGGCGAGCAAAAACCCGCCGAGCGCCAGCGGCAAGGTAAAGCGGAATTGTTCAATCGTCAGCGCAATTACCTCGTCGGGCTTCATCGTCGGCACGCCTTCGCGCCGCAAATCGTTCACATAAGGCCGCGCATACGCCCAAGTAATCACGGTCTCCACCCAGACGCCAAAGGTAAGCGCAAAAAGTCCCCAGCCGGGCCCGACCAGGCCCATGCGCGGAAACGTCGCCGAAAAGACGAGCGTCACCAATATTCGCGCCAAGGTCGCGTTGTTCGCCTTCCCGCTTTCGAGGTTATTGAATAATACCACCATCGGCACGTTGCGAAGGAAAAAGCCCGCGTTCATCACCGCGCCAAAGAGAAGCGTCCAACGCGACACCTCGGCAAGCTCGGGCGGGAGCGCGAAGAATCCTTCGAAAATCCAACGATTGAACGGCGGAAGCGCGGGCACGCACTGAAGCGCCAAAAGCGCCGCCATCATCAGCGCGTTAAGTCGCTTAAAGGAGACGTATCCGTACCAAGTCTTCGCAAAAATCATCCCGGTCGTAATGAGCCCGCCGCCGATCGCGCCGATCATGAACATGATCATCTGGCCCTGGCTAAAGGCGGTAAGCGCGTTCACTCCGTACTCGCCATGAGTTACGATTCCGGCGACGAGCGGATAGGAGAGCGATTGCGAAAATCCCTGCAGCAGTAGCGGCACGTAAAACCGCGTCACCCTGCCGATTCCAAATCTCACGTCAATCGCCATTGCCTCATATTATAGCACAAAAGAAAAGCGCGGTCCGTTTCCGGATCGCGCCTCTTTCGTAATCGACCTGATCGATTACCAGCGGGTCTCGCGACGCGGACCGCGGTCGCCATAGCCACCGCCGAATCCACCGCGACCACCGCCGAACCCGCCGCGACCGCGGAAGCCGCCGCGCTCTTCGCGGGGCTTGGGCTGCGACTCGTTCACGCGGACGGTGCGTCCGTCGAGTTCTTTTCCGTTCAGCGCGTCGATCGCAGCCTGCGCCTGAGCGGCGTCGGGCATCGTGACGAAGCCGAATCCCTTGCTGCGACCGGTCATACGATCGGTTACAACGCGAACGGCGGTAACTTCGCCGAATGCCGCGAACGCCGCCTTGAGACCATCGTCGGTCGTCGCGTACGCGAGGTTACCAACATAGATTTCCATCTTATTATTTTCCTTTTTGTTTTCGCCCGAACTCGAAAGCACCCGCCCTCTCCGCTCAAGCACTCAAATTGTATCAATTTCCCCGCATTTGCGTCAAGCGAGCCCGTTCTGTTTCGCGACGAGCCCTTCCGCACCGTAGAGCTTGCGCAGTTTGGGTTTCTCGATCTTACCGGTAGGATTGCGCGGCACCGGCGCGAAGATGATCTTGCGCGGACGCTTGTAGCGCGGAAGCCCCAGACAAAAATGATTGACGTCATCCTCGGTAAGCGTAGAACCTTCCTTTACCGAAATGATGGCGGCGGCGATTTCGCCGAGCCGTGCGTCGGGAAGTCCGATTACCGCGACGTCTTTCACTACCGGAATCGCCCTCAGGTAATCCTCGATCTGCACGGGATATAGGTTTTCGCCGCCGGAGATAATCACGTCCTTCGCGCGATCGACGAGATAGATGAAGCCGTCGCGCTCCTCCGCCATGTCGCCGGTAAGGAGCCAACCGCCGGGCTTGAGGATTTCGGCGGTCGCCTTGGGGTTCTTGTAATATTCCTTCAAAACGCCCGGACCTTTTAGCGCGAGTTCGCCAACCTCGCCGCTCTTTACCGGAGTTACGCCGTCCTTTTGGACGATCTTCGTCTCCCAGCCGTAACCCGCGACTCCAATCGCGCCGACGTGGTCGATGTTCTCGACACCCAAATGCACCGCTCCGGGACCCGTCGATTCGGAAAGCCCGTAGTTGGTATCGTAGTCGTGATGGGGGAAAACGCGCTTCCAACGCTGGATGAGCGACGGCGGCACGGGCTGGGCGCCGATGTGCATAAGCCGCCACTTGGCGAGCTTGTAGTCGGAAAGCTTCACCTCGCCGCGTTCGATCGCGTCCAAAATGTCCTGCGCCCACGGAACGAGCAACCAGACGATCGTGCACCCCTCCTCGCTCGCCGCCCGCAAAATCCACTCGGGCTTGATGCCCTTCAGAAGAACCGCCTTGCCGCCGACGAGAAACGAACCGAACCAGTGCATCTTCGCGCCGGTGTGGTAGAGCGGCGGAATGCAAAGGAAAGTGTCATCCTTCGTCTGGCCGTGGTGGGCGCGCTCGACTTCGCAAGAGTGAACGAGCGCCTTGTGCTGCAAGACGATGGCCTTCGGAAAGCCCGTCGTGCCCGAGGAAAAGTAAATCGCCGCCTCGTCCTCGCTTTCAATCGGAATCTTCGGTGCCTTCGCCGAAGAAGCGGAGACGAGCGCACGGTAGGAAAGCGCGAACGACGGACAATCGTCGCCCACGTAAATGCGCTCGCGAACCAGAGGAATCAAATCCGCGATCTCCTCGACGCGGCCGACGAACTCGGGGCCGAATACCAGCGCCTCGGCGTCGGCGAGCTCCAGACAATACTTGATCTCGTCGGCCGTATAGCGGAAATTAAGGGGCACCGCCATACACCCTGCCTTAAGTACTCCGAAGTAAATCGGCAACCACTCGAGGCAGTTCATAAGCAGTATCGCGACCTTGTCGCCTTTCTTGAATCCGCGCGAAAGGAGCAAGTTCGCGAAACGATTGGCGGACTCGTCGAACTCCCGCCAGGTTATGTCGCTACGAAACGCGTCCCGGCGCGAGGGCTCGATAAGCGAGTACTCGCGCCAGGTCGTGCCACCCGCTTCGAGTTCCTGCGGGTTGATCTCGACGAGCGCAACGTCGCTTCCGTATTCGGCGGCGTTGCGCTCGAGAATTTCGGTTATGTTTTTCGCCTTCAATTACTTCGCGGCGCCGAACATCGCCGGGTCGAAGTTGAAGAACACGAAGAACGGCAGAAAACCGGTCTTGTTCCAGCAAAGAAGGCCGAACTGCAACGCGGCGGAATCGGCCTGGTTGATGAAACCGACCTGCGCACCATTGCGAACGGTCTTCGCCGTGCTCACGCAGAGATCGACCTGGGCGCCGGCCTTGATCGAATTCACCTCGGAAGCGAGCCCGAGGACGCAGCCGGAAACGTTCTTGTCGGCGATATCATCACGGAACCAGGTGCTCCAGAAGAATTCGGCCTTCGCCGACATAACCGCGAGCATCGTCGCTCCAACCATTACCATGAGTTTTTTCATTTTGTTTTTCCTTTCGGGTTTCCCCTTTTTAGTTTTAGTTTTGCACCAAATTTCCAATTTTCGCACACAGCGAGGGAATAGTCTTTTCGAAGCTTACGCCGTACCAATGATCCTCGGCAGTCGCCTCAATCGCCTCGCAGACGACGTCCGCGGCAAGCTCCGCCGCCTGGGTCGCGCTCGCGCCGCGCACTACCGCGCCCGCGAATACCGAAGCGAAAACGTCGCCCGTACCGTGACTCATGCGCGCCAGGCGCGGATTGAAATCGTAGACGATGGCGTTTCCGTCGCTCGTCGCCGTTCCGAGCTCGCCCTTATCGAAGCTCACTCCCGTAAGCACCACGTTCTTCGCGCCGAGCGCGTGGAGCTTTTTAACGAGCGAGGCGATGTCCTTCCGGTTATAACCGGAAAGGCACGGCTTTTCGCCGACCAGAAGCGCCGCTTCGGTAAGATTCGGCAAAACGTAATCCGCTCCCCGCACGAGCGCGGCCATCTTCGAGGGAAAATCGTCCTTGAAGCCGTGGTAAAGAACGCCTTCGTCGGCCATCGCCGGATCGACGATCCTAAGCGCACCGGCATTGGCGCAGCTGTTCATAATCGAGAGAATCGGCGCGATGTGGGACTCGCAGACATAGCCGGTGTAAAAGGCATCGAAGCGAATGTGTTCGGTAATCCAGCGAGTTTCCACTTTTGGCATCTCGTCGGTGAGATCGCGGAAAGTCCAACCGGTAAAACCCTTCGCCGTGTGGTTGGAGAGAATCGCCGGCGGCAAAATCGCGCACTCGACGCCGCAAGCGCTAACGAGCGGCAACGCCACCGTGGTCGAGCACTGCCCGACGCAAGAAATGTCCTGAACGGTCAGCAAACGTTTCATTTTATCAGCGAGAGGAATTCCTGACGCACCTTTTCGTCCGAGCGGAACGTTCCGAGCACCGCGCTCGTGGTCATTTCGCTATTTTGCTTTTCAACTCCACGCATCATCATGCAAAGATGCTTCGCCTTGATGACGACGCCCACTCCCTCGGCTTTCGCCTCCTTCATGATGGCGTTCGCGATCTCCTCGGTCATGCGCTCTTGAATCTGCAACCGACGCGCGAACATGTCGACGATGCGCGCGAGCTTGGAAACGCCGAGGACCTTGCCCTTCGAAATGTAACCAATCGCACATTTGCCGTAAAACGGCAACATGTGGTGCTCGCACATCGAATAAAGCTCGATGTCCTTTAAAATCACCATGTGATTCGTGCCGCTCGTGAAATAAGCGCCGTTCACCACCGTCTTCAGTTTCTGACGGTAGCCGCGCGTAAGGAAGCTAAGCGATCGCGCCACCCGCAACGGAGTCTTCTTCAGACCTTCGCGATTGGGGTCTTCGCCAAGCTCGACGAGGAGCGCGCGCACCAATTTCGCCAACTTCTTTTCGTTCGGCTGTTTCGTTTTCACGACCATATTATACCATACTCCGGCATTGGATTTTCCCGGACGAAGTACGCGGAAACGGCGTCGCTCGGACGATTACCGTCTTGATGCGCTTGTAAACCGGCATCGAAAGGTTGAGCTCGCCGATTTCGCGTTCCACCGTCGATTGCGAAAGCCGCGAATAAACCTCGGCGCGAATTTCCCGCGATTCGCCCTCGCCGCTCACCACCGCCTCGAGAATCCCCGGCAGCGAAACGAGCTTCTCCTCCATTTCCTCGGGCGAAACCTTCTTGCCGGAGGAAAGAACGATAGTTCTGGAGGCGCGACCGGTAATGTAGACGTAGCCGCGCTCGTCGATGCGCCCCAAGTCTCCGGTATGGAAGAACCCGTCCGCGTCAATCGCGAGCGCGGTGCGCTCCGGCATCTTGTAATATCCCTTCATCACGAACGGGGCCTTGACGAGCAATTCACCGTTTTCCGCGACCTTCGCCTCCACGCCCTCGAGCTCGGCGACCTTGCCCTGCGAACCGAAGCTCGGCGGCTCGGAATAGGGCATCATCGCGAACGAGGCCGAAGTCTCGGTTAGCCCGTACGCCGTCAGCATTCTCACCCCAAGCTCGGTCAAGTTCTCGTAGGTACGACGAGCGAGCGCCGCGCCGCCGGTCAAAATCCACCGTATCGGGCGACCGAAAACCGCCTCGACGCTGTCGCCCTTTTGGCGAATCTTCTGCGCGAGAATCTCGGCGAGCGCCGGTACGAGAAAGAGGAAGTCCGCCTTGAAGCGCTTCACCGCATCGTAAATGCGGCGGAAGTCCGGGCATACGCCGATCGCCACGCCTCGCGTCAACATCAAGTAAGCGCTGCAAATGCCGAAAATGTGGTAAAGCGGCAGCAGCATGAGCGAGTGGTCTCCCGCACCCATCGGCAAACACTTCGCGCCACAAAGCGAAAAACCCTCGATGCCCGAAATCGTCAGCTCCACTGCGCGCGGTTCGGCGGTGGTTCCGGAGGTGAAGACCAGCATCGCCACGCGCTCCGAGTCGATCGACTCCGAGTCCCAGATGGAAGAGGCGCCCTCAGCGATTGCCTTACGAGCGGCGGAAAGGTACTTGTCAGTCTTCGGAGATCCGAGCCCGCCAGTACCCAAACCCGGGCAAAACCGAGCGACGCGATGCGCCGTTTCCTCGTAAAGCGCGGAATAGAGCAAGACCGAAGCCTTGGCGAATTTCAACCGTTGGGCGATTTCGTCCGCCGAAAGCGCGGTGTCGAGCGGCAAGGCGACCGCGCCCGAAAAGAGAATCGCGGCGTGGGCGACCATCCACTCGTAGGAGTTCTCGCCGAGAATCGCAACCGTCGCGCCAGGGGCGAACTGGCGGATTACGTGCGCCACCGCGTCGATGTCGTCGGTGAAGGTGCTCCACGAGATGGGGAGCGCCCGATCACCTGCGGCGATCAGAAACGCCGACGAATGCGGAGCGGAATTGCGCAAGGCTTTGAACGATTCGAAGATCATCAGACCACAGGCTTCACGTACTTCGCCTTCAAGGCGCGCCAAAGAACCACGCAAAACGCGGAAAGCGGAATTGCCAAGAGCATTCCGAGAAGCGGTCCCAAAACCGTCGCCCAAAAGACGAAGCTGAAAATCACCCCGGCGTAACCAAGACCCGTCTTGTCGCCTTGGATTCGCGGAGTGATGACGTAACCATCGAGAAACTGCCCGCACAACCAAACCGCCAAGACCAGCAAAAGCCGAGTCAGCGATCCGCCGTGCGGAAAATACGCAAGCGGCAAGGCTATCGGCAAGCAGAGAATCGACCCGAAAAACGGAATGAGATTTATGACGCCGAGCGCGAAACCGATGAGGAAGCCGTATGGTAGCCCGACCAGCCAGAACCCGGTCCCGTACATCACGCCCTCAATGAGGCAGATTACCGTCTGCCGCTGGAAAAAGGAAACGAGGATGTCGAAAAAGGCGTCCACCTGTTCGCCGACGAATGTACGAGTATCCTCTTTGAGAAAGCTCATGCCGGAAACGATTTCGCTGCCCTTGCGATTGCGCGTCGTCAGAAAGACGACGAAAAAGATTATCGTAATGAGCGCCGAAATCACGCCCGCGACGCACTTGAGCGCGGTCGCACCCGCCTTGAGCGCGGTCGAACCGTATTTGACGTAAATGGTTCCGAGCTGATCCTGGGGATTTCCGAATTGGGCGAGCAGGGATTTCGCCTTGGGAAACGTCTCGCCGAACCACTCCGAAACCTCGCGCACCAGTTCCGGCCCCTGATTCACCAAATTGGTGAGCTGATCCGCCAATACCGACCCCGCATACCAAAACACGAATCCGAGCGGAATGAAAACCGTCGAGAGCATTGCCAGCAAGGCCAGCGTCGGATTGCGCAAAAGTTTCTTCCACCAATTGTAATAGGGCTTGAAGAAAAGCGCCAAAAAGAACCCGAGCAGCACCGGCGCAATCGCCGGCGAAGCGAACGACACGAGTTTCAATATCGCCCACGCAACGCACGCCGTCAATCCCACGGTCAACGCCAACGAAACAGCGGTGAGCCCGCTCGCGATGGCGCGCTTTTGGTTTTCGCTAAATTCAATCATGCCCATATTATACCAGAAATCAACGGGAAAGAATTTCCTCGCGGACGTCCCCGGGAACGAGCTCGAACTGATCCGGCTCCATCGAATACGCGGCGCGACCTTTGGTAAGCGAGCGAATCGCCGTCGCATAGCCGAACATCTTCGCCATCGGCACGCGGGCGTGGACGACCTGCATGTCGCCGCGCATATCCATGTCGAGCACCGTCCCCCTACGTCCGTTGAGATCACCCAAAATCTCGCCCACCGATTCCGGCGGAACGGTAATCTCGAGCTTCATAATCGGCTCCAGAAATTCTGGCGCTCCCGCCTCCGCCGCCTCGCGGAAACCCATCATCGCCGCCGAACGGAAGGCGACTTCGTCGGAGACCTCGGGATCGACGAGTGTCGCCGAAACGCAAGTGACTTCGAGATCGGTCATCGGGTAGCGCGCGAGTACTCCCGTCGCGATTCCGTCCTCCAATCCCTGAACGACGCATTCCTGCAAATGTTTGTCGGCGACGAGATTGACGAAATCGCGGGAAAGCGAAACCTTCCGGCCCTTACCGCGTTCGAGCGGCTTCACTTCAATCTTCAATTCCACCGCATGTCGCTTGCCGCCAAGTTCGCGATCGAAGGTGAAGTTCTTGAGCGCGGGCGCGGTCACCGTCTCGGCGTACGAGACCATGGGCTTGCCGGTGTTGGCGGCGCACTTGAACTCGCGTTTCAGCCGATCTACGAGAATTTCCAGATGCAACTCGCCCATTCCCGAGAGAATCGTCTGACCGGTTTCCTCGTCCTCGCGGAACTGGCAAGTCGGATCTTCGGCGGCGAGCGCCTTCATCGATTCGACGAGCTTGTCCTTGTCGGCGCTGGACTTCGGCTCGATTGCCATGAACATCACCGGCTGCGGCGCGACGATGCGCTCAAGATAGCACGGCTTCATCTCCGCGCAAAGCGTATCGCCGGTCGTCACTTCCTTAAGCCCCACGATCGCGCCGATGTCTCCGGCCTTGAGCTCGTCGACCTCGATCTGGTCGTCGGCGAAAAGCCGCACGATCTTCATAATGCGCTCGCGCTTCTTCGTGCGCGGATTGTAAACGTTCGCGCCCTTCTTGAGAACGCCGCCGTAAACGCGAACGAAAAAGAGCTTGCCGACGTAAGGATCGGTCGCGATCTTGAACACGAGCGAAGTCAAAAGCTCGCCGTCTTCCTGCTTTCGCAACACCCGCTCGCCGCTTTTTAAATCAGTCGCCGCCACCGGCGGACGATCCACGGGACTCGGAAGATAAAGGCAAATCGCGTCCAAAAGCGGTTGCACGCCCTTGTCGCGCAACGACGTTCCGCACAATACCGGCACGAACTTGCCGGCGACGACGAGCCGGCGAATCGCGGGCACGAGTTCTTCCTTGGAAAGATCGCCCTTTTCGAGATACGCCTCCATCACTCCCTCGTCGAGATCGGCGACCTTCTCCACCAGCTCGGTTCGCGCAAGCAGCGCATCGTCATTCATTTCCGCGGGAATTTCGCCGACGACGAACTTCTTGCCCTCGCTCGCCTCGTCGTAGACAATCGCCTTCATCTCAATGAGATCGACGACGCCCTTGAAATCGTCCTCTTTACCGATCGGCAATTCAATAGGACACGCCGGCGCCTTCAACTTCGTGCGAAGTTCTTCGACCACGCGCCCGAAATCTGCGCCCATGCGATCCATCTTGTTGACGAACGCGATTCGCGGAACTTGGTAGCGATCGGCCTGACGCCAGACGGTCTCGCTCTGCGGTTGGACGCCGCCGACCGCGCAAAAGACGCACACCGCGCCATCAAGAACGCGCAAGGAGCGTTCGACTTCCATCGTAAAGTCGACGTGGCCGGGGGTGTCGATGATGTTGATCGTCTTTCCGGCCCATTCGCAGGTAATCGCCGCGGACTGAATGGTGATACCGCGTTCGCGTTCCTGCACCATGAAGTCGGTCGTGGTGTTGCCGTCGTGGACATCGCCGTGCTTGTGAATCTTGCCGGTGTAAAAAAGGATGCGTTCGGTCGTCGTGGTCTTGCCCGCGTCGATGTGGGCGACGATGCCGATGTTTCTGACGTTGGTAAGTTCCATTGCGAAAATCCGAGGTTACTTGGCGCACTTGTGCGGGCAGGCGGCGCAACCGTGGGCGCAGCTCCCCGGCATCGAGACGTCCTCGCCGGTCCAGCAATAGGTGCAGAGCATGTCGCGCGGCAGCCCGATCGCCTGCACGAGATCGTCCACCGTCTGAAACGCGAGCGAAGTCAAATTGAGCTTCGAACGAATGTACTCGACCATCGCCTGATAATCCTCGCTCGTGGAATCGGCGTATTTCGCGAGATCTGCGTTTTCGCCCTCATGCCCGCGAACGAATCGACGAGTGATGAGATCGTACTCGTTCTTGGATCGCGAGAAATTGAGGAATCGACAGGGATAGAGAAGCGGCGGGCAGGCGATTCGTACGTGCACTTCCTTGCAACCCTCGGAATAGAGCCGATCGGCCTGCTTGCCGAGCTGGGTTCCGCGAACGATCGAATCGTCGCAAAAGACGAGTCGGCGATCCTTGATCAAGCCCGGAATCGGAATCAGCTTCATCGCCGCCACTCGCTCGCGCTGACGCTGGTCGGAGGGCATGAACGAGCGCGCCCAGGTAGGAGTGTATTTGACGAAAGGACGCGCGTATTTGATGCCGCGTTCGTGGGCATAGCCGAGCGCATGGGAGATGCCGGAATCGGGAATTCCGCACGCGGCGTCGGCGATGTCGCCGTCGCGCTTCGCGAGCGCGCTACCGCAACGATACCGCGCCATCTCGACGTTCCGCCCCTCGTAGGTCGAGGCGGGATAGCCGTAATAAACCCAAAGGAACGCGCAAATCGCCATCCGCTTCCCGGGCGCGATCAACGTCCGCTCGCCCTCGGGCGAAAGCTCGACCATCTCGCCCGGCCCTAAATCGCGCACGAATTCGTAACCGAGATTGGGCAGCGCACACGACTCCATGAGCGCAATCATCGCTCCGTCCTTTCGCCCGAGGGTGACCGGAGTGCGTCCGAAACGATCACGCGCGGCGAAGAGTTGGCCCTTTTCGCTCATAATCAGAATCGAGCAACTGCCCTTCACCTTCTCCTGCACGTACTTCACGCCCTCGATGATCGAGTCGCGAGTCGCGATGAGCGCGGAAATGACCTCCGTAGGGCCGACCATTCCGCTCGTCGTAGAGAACTGGAGTTGCGCGGAATTACCATGGAAAAGCTCCGCTTTGAGTTCTTCAATGTTGGTAATGTAGCCGACGGTGACGATCCCGAAAGTTCCGAGCTTGGAGCACATGACGAGCGGCTGCGGATCGGTATCGGAGATTACTCCCAAACCGACGTTACCAGTGAACTTGCCGAAGTCCTGCTCGAACTTGGAGCGGAAAGGCGCGTTCTGAATGTTGTGGATCGAACGCTGAAAACCGCGCTCTCCGAGAACCGCCATACCGCCGCGATGGGTTCCGAGGTGCGAATGGTAGTCGGTGCCGAAAAAAAGATCGCTTACGCAATCGGTTTTCGAAATCACTCCGCAAAATCCGCCCATCGTACCCTCCCGAAATCAGGGAAAATCCCCGTTTCGCACTTCCTCCACGTATTTCGCGAACGCCTTGCGGACTTCGCCAGCCATTTCCGCGTATTGCTTCGCAAACGACGGCGCTTTTTCGTTAAGCCCCAAAAGATCGTGCATCACGAGCCACTGCGCGTCACAAACCGGCCCCGCGCCGATTCCAATCGTCGGAACCTTGAGCTCGGCGGTGATCGTCGCCGCGAGTTCGGAGGGTATGCACTCGAGCGTAATCGCGAAAGCACCCGCCTCTTCAATCGCCTTCGCGTCGGCGAGGATTCGCTCGGCCTCTTCGCGCGTCTTGCCCTGGCGCTTGAAGCCACCGTACTCGTTCACGCTCTGCGGCGTCATTCCAACATGGCCGAGAACCGGAATTCCCGCACCCACAAGCCGCTTTACCAAACCCGCGATCGCGACGCCACCCTCGAGCTTGACCGCGTCCGCGCCGGTTTTCAGAAACTTCACCGCGTTCGCAACTGCGAAATCGTCGCCGCATTGGTACGAACCAAACGGCATGTCGCCGACCACGAGCGCGTTTTCGACCGCGCGCGCGACCGCACCAGTCGCGATGAGCGAATCCGCCATCTCGACCGGCAACGTCGTCGGATATCCAAGCATCGTCATCCCCATCGAATCGCCAACCAGAATAATCGGCACCCCGGCCTCGTCGGCGAGACGCGCGAAGCAGGCGTCGTAAGCGGTGGTGCAACCGAGCTTGGCAACGCCCTTGGACGCCCTAATCGCGGCTACATTCCACCTTTTCATGCGCAATCCGTCACAAAGTGACCGACAGGACGTTTTTATCGCCTTCCCGACGATAAGCAATCGACTTGGACATTTTCTTCACCATGAAAATTCCAAGCCCACCGATATTCCGATCGGCGACATCCGCCTTGAGATCGGGTTCGGCAACTTCGCGAGTAGGATCGAAGGGCTTGCCGGCGTCGATAAAGGTCATCGCCACGACTCCGTCGGGATACTTGTGCTCGAAACGCACTTTGAATTCTTTCGCCCCCGAGCAACGAACGATGTTCGAGACAATCTCGTCCATTATGACCTGAGGTCGCGGACTCTCGCAGATTGAAGCGAGAAATTCCTGACAGGCGACCATGCCGTCACGATCTGCGGAAAACGTTCTCTCGTCGATATCCATTGGCTTCAGGCAAAAGTAAAGATATCGGAGAAACCGGTGATGTCGAAGACTTCCTTCACCGCCGGACGAGCGTTCGCAATCTTCATCGACTTGCCGAACATTTTCTTCTGCGACGACAAAAGCACGCGCAAACCGGCGGAGGAGATGTAATCTACCGCCGCGAGGTCAAATACGAGCTCATCGACGTCATCCAGCTTCACTGCGGCCTCAAGCTCCGGCGAAGTCACCGTGTCGACTCGGCCAATCGGTGCAAGTACGAGTTTTTTACCTTCTTTGACGCTTTTAATTTCCATAGCCAAACTCCCTCCAATAGTTCGATATTATATCATAATTCCAACGCGAACTCCACCGCCTCGACGAGCGTCCTTCCGGTCGGCGCGACCGCAGCGAGCCGATGGTACGCGTGACTACCTTGCGAACAAAGAACGCACTTTACGCCGATTGCGTCCGCGACCTCCTTGTCGTGCAACGAGTCGCCGATGATTACGGGATCCGCGTCCGCAATTTTCTCCAACAGTTCCAACGCGCGGTCGATTTTACTCTCGCCGTTCAGATTGTTGACGCCATAGACGCATTCCATATATGGCTTGACGCCGAACCGTTCCGTGATTTCGTCCAAGAGATCCTGCCGAAGCGCGGAAATTATCGACTGCTTGACGCCTGCCGCCTTGACTTTTTCGAGCGCGGCGAAGGTATCACGGTTGAGCGCCTTCGGCTGCGCGGCGTAGACATCGTGGTATTCTACGGCAAGCTTGTCCCAATTCTCGTTTTCGAGGCAAACGCCGATGGAGCGGTAGAACGGCTTCACGGGAAAGGCGAAGTGATCTCGATAAAACTCCATTGAAATTTCGGGATTGCCGCGCTTCGCGAGCATCGCGTTAAGCGTGTCGAGCGCGGCTTTCGTATCGTCCAGAAGCGTACCGTTCCAATCCCAGAGAATATAGCGCTTCCGCGTTTCAATCGCGCGCTTCAAATACTCCACTCCGCCCTCGCGGGAGAAAAACGCCCCGTCCAGCTGGGCGTCATAAGCGTCTTTGAGAAGCTTGCCGAAGCGAACGGACGGCTTCATCCCGAGCGCAATCAGATCGCGACCACCGACGAGCGGCTTCGGCGCGGCGTCCGCGATCCTGAGCCGCTCCGCCTGCGCCATGAGCCACTCGCACGATTCGACGGTGCTGCCGTCCGCAGCCGCGACGCGAACGAGTCGATCGATGCGCCCGACTCGCGCGGCGAGCCGACGAATCGCGCCGTCGGACGAATGGTCGCGCCACATCGCAAAGGGCCGCATGTGGTACCTTACGAGCGGCGGCACTTCCTTTAAAATCCGCGTTTCGTTAGTAAGCCGCTTCAAAAACTCCTCGGTTGGAGCAATTCCCGCCTCGTCGTGCCCGAGCGAACGAATGCGCCCTTTCTTGGGATCGAACGCGGTACAGGCGGGCTTGCCGAAATCATGGCAGAGAACGGCGAGTCCGACGACGAGATCCTCGTCGGCGTCGCCAATGCGCGCGGCGGCGAACTTGTCGAGGCAGTCCTTGACGTGTTCCCAAACGTCGCCTTCGGGGTGCCACTCAGGATCTTGTTCGCAACCTACGAGTTTTTCGAGCTCGGGATAATACCTAAGCCATCCCGTCGAACGCAGAAATTCGAGTCCCTTCGAAATCTTGACGCCTTTGACGAGCAGCTTGCCCCACTCCTCCTCCAACCGTTCGACCGCCAAATTCTCCGGGGTCATTTTCCGGCAAACCTCGACTGTCTCCGGCGCGGGTTCGAGATCGAAGCGCGCGACGAACTGCATGCCTCGCAAAACCCTAAGCGGATCCTCGCCGAAGTGATCGGAAACGTGACGGAGGATTCGTTTTTCGAGATCCACTCGCCCGTTCCACGGATCGACGATTTCGTCGGATAGCGGATCGAGGTAGATTGCGTTAATGGTGAAATCCCGTCGCGCCGACGCCTCCCTTATCGTCATCGTCGGATCGCAAGCCATCTCGAAGGCGCGATGTCCTTCGCCAAGCTTCGTCTCTCTTCGCGGCAAAGCGACGTCGATTGGCGCGTTGTGAAGTTTCATAACGCCAAACGATACGCCGACGAGGTCGAGAGCGAAGCGCTTTTCCAAGATGCGTTGCAGCATCGACGCATCCAGTCCGTAACATTCGAAATCGAAGTCCTTGGGTTCGATTCCGAGGAGCCTGTCGCGCACCGAGCCGCCGACCAGAAGCGCCCGTCCGCCGGCGGCTTTCACGAGTTCGGCGACCTCGAGAACTTCCCTGTTCACTTCCTACTCCCGGAAGCGAAAGGATTCGATTGACGCGGCGAGCTTGGTCGCCGGGTCGAACTCGACGATCGCGCCCTCGATCGTGCATGGCCCGTCCGCGACCTCGAATCGCGCCGGCATGCCGGTAATGAACTTCTTCGTCACCGGCTTCAAGTCGCGCCCGATCGACGAGATGTACGGCCCGGTCATTCCGAGATCGGTGATGTACGCCGTTCCTTTCGGCAACAGTCGCGCGTCCGAGGTCTGCACGTGGGTGTGGGTTCCCGCAAACGCGGTCACCCGCCCGTCGAGATAGTGCGCGAGCGTAATCTTTTCGCTCGTCGCCTCCGCGTGAAAATCCACGAACACCGGCACGTCCTTCGGAATCTCGGCTATCGCCTTGTCCGCCGCCTTAAAAGGACAATCCGCGCCCTGAATGAACACTCGCCCGATAAGATTCAAAATCGCGAAGCGAAAAGTCGGCATCGTTACTATCGTCCAACCCCTGCCTGGACATTCGCTCGCGAAATTCGCGGGACGAACCAGATTTTCCACGCCGGCGATTTCGGCGGCGAACTCCTTTTGTCCCCAAGTGTGGTCGCCCAAGGTTATCGCGTCCGCGCCAGCCGCGAAAAGTTCCTTTGCGAGCGCGGCGGTAATTCCGCTTCCCGCCGCGACGTTTTCGCCATTGACGACCACCGCGTCAATCGATCGCTCGGAGCGAATGCGCTTCAACCCGCGTTTGAGAACGCTTCTACCGGGCCCACCGACCGTGTCACCGACCATCAACAGCCTCATCGCTCCTCCTTCAGCCACTCCGCCGCCGCCGCATCGCCACGCGTCGCCTTCGCCTTCATCCGCCAATAAAGCGAGCGCTTCGCGTCCCGTTCGACGCCATGCCCCAGTTCATAACACGCGGACAAGCAATCCATACCCTCGGGATGGCCAAGCTCGGCGGCAGCGAGAAAACAATCAAATGCCAATGCGAGATCGATGTCGCATCCAAGTCCGCGCATATAACAGGTTCCAAGATTGATGAAACCGTTTGGATCGCGCGACTTGACCGCGCGCTGGAAACACTTGCGGCAAATCGCAACCGTGCGCTCGAAATCGTTGGTTTTCCCGGCGGCGTAATCGGCAAGCGCCTGGTTGAGCTTCGTCGTTCCGTAGGCGTTGAGCGCCTGCACGTTGCCTCCGTTCGCGGCCTTGACGAGCAAATTGACGTCATTGCGATCGGTCGACAGCAAATACCACGCCATCGAATTGTCCTTCTTCTCGGCGAGTTCGGCGATCTTCGGACGCGCCGCTTCGAGATAGCGCTCGCGCTTCGCGCCTTCGACGAACGAAAGTGCCGCCACGAACTGCTGCAAGGGCTTGCCTTCCTCGGCGTCGCGCAAAACCATCTCCTTCGCCTCGGAATAGCGCTTCGGACTGGTCGCCGATGGCGAATTGAGAATGACCGAAATCGCCTCCGCCGGAGTCATCGCGCCCAAAAGCGCCGCCAACAAAGACGCGAGCATCACCGTTCCTCGAGAGGCGAAAAGACGACGTTTCGATTGCGCACGAAAGACTTGTATTCCCGCCAATTCTTCTTTCCCGCACAAATCATCAAGGTGCGCGGCTTTCTGCCGAAGAACCACCACGCAGTCCGCTCGGCCTGGAGAATGTTAAATCCATCGCGCACGACGGCATAGACGTCGGGAATCGTCCAACCGCTTTGCTTTTTCGTTTTCTCCGGCACAATGAAATAAAGCCTGCCTTCGCGTTTCAAAACCCGATGCGCCTCCCGCACCGATTCGCGCGAAACCGCCGCGCCGTCCATCATTACGACGTCAAACTGCTCGTCTTCGAAGGGAAATTCCGCTGCGAGCGGGATTCGCCGCGTCGCCCGACCGCGATGTTGCGCGAACTTCGCCGGCAACTCGTCATTCGGAAATCCGACTTCCAGACTGGTTAGGATCGGTCTTGCTTCAGCCACAGCTCGGTCTCCTCGCGCGTTTCCATGTTCTTCATCCGAGCAACGCCCTTTGCGACGTCGTCAGGCCCCAGAAACACCGCCTTCGCAAGCCGATTCTGATCGGCGTGGGCGAAAAACTTCTTCGGCTTTTGCGCGCGCAAAGCGAGATTGACCGATTCGCCCTTTTCGCGCAAAGCGGACGCGAGTGCGAGCGCCGCGTCGCGCTGCTCGTCGAACATGAACCCAACCGCAATTCCTTCGCGCTTCGCCGCGCCTTCCGCGCCGAGTCGCGCCTTCAAAAGCTCGGTGACGACGACGTCGCCGAAGCCGAGCCCGACCGCGCTCGTCGGCTCGCCGCCGATGGTCGTGAGCAAGTTGTCGTACCGCCCGCCGCCGAAAATCGCGCGAAACTCGCCCGCCGTATCGAAACACTCGAAGACGATTCCCGTATAATAACTGAGGCCGCGAATCACCGAAATATCGAAAACAAGCGCGTCGGCGAATCCCGCGATTTTCGCGAGACGGAAAAGCTCCACGAGCTCAGGAGAAGCGGAACAATCCTTCGTGTCCATAATCGCGAAAGTTGCCTTCGTCTCGTCCTCGGTAAGCCCGCCGTCCTTGAGCATGGCGGCGATTTCCGCGTCCGGCATCTTGCCGCGCTTGTCGAGCGCGAGAAAGACCTGCGCGTGCTTCTCCTTCGCGATGCCGCTCTTTTCCAACAGCTCGGCGAGGAACTTGCGCGAGGAAACGCGAACCTTGAAATCGGTCGGCTTAAGCCCCATACGCTTAAGCGCGTCCACCGCCGCGCCGATGACCTCGACCTCCGCGAGCACCGACTCCTCGCCGATGATGTCGAGATTCCACTGATAGTGCTCGCGCTTGCGCCCTTTGGTCATGCGCTCGTAGCGGAAGCACTGGGCGATCGTCGTCCACTTCAGCGGAAACTGCAATTCCTTCTGGCGTTGCGCGACCATGCGCGCCAAAGTCGGCGTCATCTCCGCTCGCAGCGCGAGATGACGCTCGGACTTGTCGAGGAAATGGTAAATTTGCTCGCCGACTTCCTCGCCGGCCTTGCGCGCCAAAAGCTCGTAGCTCTCGACGACGCACGCATCGTACGGCACGAATCCGGCCGCCTTGCCGGCCGCCCGAAACGCATCAAACACCTTGTCGCGCCAAACCATGTCCTCGGGATAGAAATCCCGCATGCCTCTCGGCGCCTCGAAACTCAATTTTTCCGCCATTGTTGAAGATATTATATCACAAAAAAGCGGCCTTTTTTTGATATACTTCTCCCAAGCTATGGAAGAACTCGACTACGAAAGCGATCTTTTCGAGGATATCGTCGCGAAAGATTCGCGCTACGCGGCGCGGGCATACGCGCTTTTGATGGACGTAGTCCATTATCTCGGCAAGGACAATCACCACATGACTGGCGCGGACATCATGGACGAATTTCGGGAACGAACGCTCGATCTTTTCGGCCCTTTGAGCTACACGGTGCTGACCGAATGGGGTGTGAAATGCACCGAGGACATCGGGGAGATGATGTTCAACCTTGTCGATACGCGGCGCATCCGCAAGGACGAAAACGACAACCCCGAGGATTTCTCGGCGGGTTACGACTTCAAGGAAGCGTTTCTCGACCCCTATCAGGCATGACGCGCCTAAATCGCTTCGGTTGGAAAGGCCCGGAGACATCCGGCATCGCGCGCATCGTCAGCGCCCACGGCGACTACTACCATCTCGTCGCCAACGAAGCGGAAACGGGCGAAATTCTCGCCCGCAAGAAGAAAAGCGCCTTTCTCGACCCCGATGCCGTAAAGCCCATTACCGGCGACTTCGTTTCCTTCATCTACAATTCGCAAGGCGAATCGATGATCACCGGCGTAAAGCCACGCTTTTCGCATTTCGAACGCAAGGATCCGACTGCCCGCCGGAAATCGCAGACGCTCGCCGTCAACTTCGACACCCTGTTCATCATGATGTCGATGAACGAAAACTTCTCCCGAGCGCGGCTCGATCGCTATCTTGCGCTCGCCGAGGACGTCGGCGAAGCCGAGGTGAAGGTCGTTTTGACGAAACGCGACCTGGGCGGCGGCGAGCCGATCGCGGGCGCAATCGAAATCTCGGCCAAAACCGGCTACGGAATGGACGTGATCGCTCCGTTCTTCGGCCAAGGCAAGACCATCGCCTTCATCGGCAGCTCCGGCGTCGGCAAATCCACGCTCCTTAACGCGCTTGCCGGCGAAGAGTGGGCGGCAACGCAGGAAATTCAGGAGTGGAGCGGCAAGGGGCGCCACACGACAACCAGTCGCGAACTGGTTATGCTCCCGAATGGCGCGATGGTAATCGATACGCCGGGAATCCGCGAAATCGGACTTGTTGGCGAAGCGGAGTCGACGCTAATCAAAGGCGAATCGACCCACCGCTACCGCAAGTAAGCCGCTTATCGCCTTTCCAGCGTCTTCAGGGTTAGTCCCTTGAGGTCGTGACCCTTTTCGCGGAAAACGAGCGAGCTTAAATAGGCGACGACGACGCAGACGACCAGCCCGATTCCGCCCAAGAGGAACGGATGGAATTTAAGCCCGAAGACGTCGCAACCCATAATCTCGCAACTGAAGCAGACGAAGTAGTTCGCGACAAGTCCCAAAACCGCCGCCATACCCTTCACCCTCGGCATAAAGACTCCCATGAAAAAGAGTCCCGTAAGCCCCGCCGTCAGCATCGCAATGTACTTGTTGAAGTTGTCGAACAACGCCGACGATTCCATTCGCGAAAGGACGAGCGCGGCGAAAATCCCCAAAACGCCGACGACATAGGTGCAAACCTGACCAGAGCGAATCTGCGTCTTGCCGGAAATCGAGGGATTGAAGCGCTTGATGAAATCGGTGACGACCGCAGTCGAAGCCGAGGAAAGATTGGCCGAAAGCGTCGAAATCGTCGCCGCGAACACCGCCGCGATGACGAGGCCCGCGAGCCACGGCGGCATCTCCGTCGCCATAAAGAGCGGCAGCACCGAGTCGCCCTTCGGCATCGTAACATCCATCGCCTCGGGGTGGGTGTGGTAGAAGGCGAAAAGCGCCATGCCGATTCCGTAGAAGACGACCTGCGCGAAAACGCTCATGCAACCGTTGAACCACAAGGAGCGCTTGGTCGCGTTCTCGTCGGGCGTCGCGATATAGCGCTGAATCACGCACTGGTCGGAAGTGTAGGAGGAGAGATTGGAAATAAGCCCCTGCACCGCGACCACCCAAAACACCGGTTGGGAGAGGACGAAGCGGAAATCCCACATCGTATTCTTGTCGTAGCTCGAAGCGACGTTCCAGAAAGTCGCGAAGTGTGCGCCATCGCCGCCCGTCTTCATAATAAGCAGAATCAGAACGGACACCGCGCCGCCCATAAGAACGATGCCTTGCACAAAGTCCGACCAGATTACCGCTTCCAACCCGCCCAACGAACAATAGACCATCGTCGCGACGCCGCAAATGAGAATGCACGCGTCGATCGAAACGCCGGTAACCGCATTAAGCGCAATCGCCGGCAGAAGCGTAACGACCGCGACACGACAAACCATGAATACGATAAACGCCGCCGAGCCAAACAGCCGCACTCCGAGATTGAAGCGTTTTTCGAGGTATTCGTAGGCCGAAGTAATGCCGAGCCGACAGAAGAACGGCAGATAATAGTAAATTGCGACCGGTGCCATGCCGATGATGAAAAACGCCATCACGAAGTAGCGCCAATCCTGCAAATACGCCTGCGTCGGGATCGCGATAAAGGTAATCGACGAGAGCATCGTCGCGAAAATCGACATGCCCGCGACGTACCACGGAATCCTTCCGCCGCCGCGGAAATAGTCGTTTTCGTCCTTCTTCTTGAAGATGAAGTAGGACGCCATTCCGATCATCAACAAGACGTAAACGCCCACGACCGCCCACGCCGCCGCGCCGAACTTCTTGGTCTTCAAAAAGCTCGCCGTCGTTACCGCGCTCGTCCTCACCTTCGGCGCCTTTTCACCGCCCGCGATCAAAAGCTCGTACTGCTCGGGCGTCTTGCCCGTCAGAAGCCCCGCCGCCGCGCCGCACCGCGGAAAATCATCCTTCGCGAGCGTCCCGTATTCGCACCACGCGTCGGTTACGCAATTGTAGGCGAGAATTTCACGCTGCCAGTGAGTTCCGCCGCCGCGCTGCCAATCGGCGTAGCCGTAGCCGCCGACGAGCAAGATGTGCTGATGCCCGCTTTTGAGAAACGCCGCGCCGATCGTGGTGTGAATCGGCAGCTCCGCGAGCTTGTGCCACTGCGACGGCGCGGAAAGGACGAGCTTGTAGCCGTCGCGCAAAGCGCCCTTTTCGTCGAATCCGCCGTAGACGACGAGCGCGCGCTCCTTCTGGTCGCCGTTCTGCACCGCCGCCACCATCTGCTTGCGGTTCGCCGGTCCCGGCAAATCGGGAAGCACCGCCCACTCCGGCTTTTCCGCGCCAAGATCGAGTTTCCACGCCTTGTTGCCGCCGACGACGTAGACGACCTTGCCGTCCGAAGCCGCCGCGCCCATCGCAACCGGCTCGGGAAGATCGACGAGTTTTTCCAATTCGTCGCGCGTGAGCAAATACGCGTCCTTGAATACCGTCTTGCCGTCGGTGCCGCCGCCGCAAAATACGCCGAGCGGGGTTTCGCAAGTCACGCCTTCGCCAACCGCATGCGGCAATTCGCGATTGGCAAGCGCCCACTTCCCGTCCGCGGCGAAGCGGACTTGTATCGCCCTCGAATAGGTCTTTACACCGTCCGAAAAATCGGTGCCGCCCGCGACGATGAAGTCGCCGTTCGGCAAAAATCCGCCGAAAGGTCGCGCGACCTTGATCGGCATTTCCTCTTTCGCGCCCCAATTGACTTCGACGGGGGTCGCAAAAGCGAAAACGGAAGCGAGCGAAAACGCGAGCGAGAGTAGCTTTTTCATTTTATCTCCGATGCGGGAATGCGCAAGAAGTAGTGAAACGCCGGACCCTTGAAGCCCTCGGGCGAATTACCTTCGTAGAGAACGCCCACCGAATCGTCGCCAACGGTGCAAAGCGAGGAGTAGCCCGCGCAGGAACGCGGATCGTAGCAAAGCTTGCGCGTCCAGTCCTTGCCGCCGTCAATCGACCGACGCACCGTCATCTTCTCGCGTCGACCCGAATCGGGCGTGGAGAAGAAAAGCTCGTCGCCGAGTTTGACGAGCGCCGACTGGCAGAAGCAAACGCGGATTCGCGGATTGGTGTCGAACTTCTCCCAGGTTTCGCCGAGATCTTTGGTAATCGCGGTCAAGCTGCCCTCGCGAGTATTGAACAGCAGCGTTCCCGGCTTCGTCTCGACCACGGTCGATTCCGAGCCCGCCCAAGGCATCGCCTTCGAGCTTTTCCAGGTCTTGCCGTGATCCTTCGAATAGACGAGGCAGCCGTAACGCCACTTCTTCCCCGTATCCTTGCCCGGCCAAATCTGGCACGGGAAGACGAGCGTACCGTCCTTCATCGCAATACCCGCGCCGGGCCCCTGGAACAGAAGTCCCCACTCGGCGGTATCCGCGTCGCCGACGCGCTTCACCGCCGGCGTGATGTTGATCGGCTTGGACCAGCTCTTCCCCTCGTCGTCGGAATAGGCGAGCGCCATCTGCCCGCACTTCGCCTGATCCGCGCTGCCCGAAAGCGACGACCAAATCGGGTGGCCCGTATCGGGTGTAACCAAGCCCGCGACCCAAATGCGCCCGTTCGAGGGATCGACGAGAATGCACGCGTCGCCCACGCCCGGCTTGCCGCCCGGACGCTTTTCGTAGCCGAGCGCGGTCCTGATCGGCGACCAGGTAACGCCCTTGTCCGAAGATACCGAAACGCCGACCGTGATGTCCGCCGGCAAGTCTCCGCCGTGGTTGAAGCGGTTGTCAAAAATCGCGACGAGATTGCCCTTGGTCGTCTCGACGATGCCGGGAATCCGGAAGAATCCGCTCTTACGTCCGGCGTCCGTGACTTCCTGGTCCGGCCGCGTCACCACCGAACCGATGCGAAACTCCTTGCCCTCGACGACGATCTTGCGCCGCAGATCAGTCTTGGGACCGTTGTTGGCGACGAGCAAAAGCTCGTACACGTTCTCGCCCTTCTTGACGTCCTTCAGCTCGAACATCGCCTTGTCGCGCGACACCTTGCCTTTAACCGGTTCGCCGAGCGTCGTTTTGCCGTCCTTGGTCACGGCTCGCGCGAGCGCAATCGCCTTGAAGTCGTCGGCGAGCGTGCCCTTTAGCGAGAGAACGAGCTTTTCCGCGTCGCCCTTGTTGGTCGTGAACTTCACCTGCCCGACCGAGGTTTTGAGCGCGACTTCGGCGTTGAACGCCGGTACGCCGTTCGGCGTAACCGAAACGTTGGTCACCGCCGCGTTGCAAGAAAACGCGATCGCACCCGCAATCGCCAGCATCGTAGTTTTTCCGTTCATGGCTTCATTATACCTTATTTACCCACGCAAAAGCGAGAGAAAAGTTTATCCAAAAGATCCGACGAATAATCGAGTCCGAGCGCCGAAGCGAGAATTTCCGCCGCTTGGCGCAGGCTATTACCGGCGAGAACGAGATCGACGCACGTCTCCGGAAGCGCCGCGCGCGCCTCGACGAGCGCGGAAAGCCGAGGCGAGTCGTCCGCGAAATCGAGTTTTTCCAGTTCCCCGATGATCGCCGCCTTGAGTTCGGAGAGTCCCTCGCCGGTCTTGGCGGAGACGTTCAGCCCCTCTCCGCGCCCGAGATCGCACTTCGAGTGCACCCGAAGCCCGCGCTCGCAATCGAGCGCAAGGACGAGATCCGCTTGCGCGATTAGCGCTTCCGCGCGCTTCACGCCCTCGGCTTCGATTGCGGAATCGGCCTCGCGCAACCCCGCCGTATCGACGAGCCGAACCGGCCAACCGTCGAGATCGAGCCACGCCTCGACGAAATCGCGGGTCGTGCCCGGCTCGGGCGAAACGATGGCGCGATTCTCCTCCAAAAGCGCGTTCATGAGCGACGACTTGCCGGCGTTGGGCGCGCCCGCGATAACGACGAGTGCCCCGTCGCGAAGAATCCGTTTCGCCTTGAGACGCTTGATCGTCGCGCCCAAATCTCGCTTCAGTCCGGCGATCTCCGCTTCGCGTTCGCCGACGAAAGTTTTTGGAAACTCGCCCTCGTCCACGTCCAACGCGTGCTCGACCGCGGAGGAAATCGCGAGCGTCCGCTCGTAAAACGCCTTGCACTCGCGCGCATCCTCGCCGCTTAGCCCCGCCAGCGCCGCATCCGCCGCGCGTTCGGTCTTCGCCTCGATAAGATCTATCGTCGCCTCGGCCCGCTCGTAATCGAGCTTGCCGTTCAAAAGCGCGCGCTCGGTGAATTCGCCGCGCCGCGCAAGCCGCGCCCCGGCCTTGAGACAAAGTTCGAGCACTCTTCTCGGCGTTACCGCTCCGCCGTGGCACTGAAACTCGACGACATCTTCGCCGGTATAGGAGGCGGGCGACTTGAAGCCGAGCATCAACGCCTTGTCGACCTTGATGTCGACGAGCCGAAAGGCGCCCGCACGCGGCGTCGACCCCGAAAGTCGCTCGGCGATCGCGAACGCGTCCGCGCCGCTCATCCTCACCACCGCGACACCGCTCTTGCCGAGCGCGGTCGAAATCGCGGCGATCGTGTCCGCTCGCTCCATCACGCTTCGCGGAAGAACGTGCGCATCTCCGACTCGGTCTCGCACTTGACGAACTTCATATATCCGTCGTTTTGGCGCAAGGCGCGGGAGATGAAGCCCATAAGCTGCAGATACGGAGTTTGCTCGGCGGCGTTCGCGAGCGTGAGAACGATAATCGAAAGCGGCGAATTGTCGATCGTCTCGTAATCGGGAATGCAGCCGTTCGCCGTACCCGAATTGTCGAGAATCGCAATCGCGCCCGCGATTCCGTGCACCTCGTCGCTGCGCCCGTGCGGAACGGCGATACCGTGGTCGAGTCCGGTCGGCATCGACGACTCGCGCTTCATGACCGCGTCGATCGCCGCTTGCGCGTTCGTGACGTGATTCGGATTCATTTTGGCGATTTCGTTCACCAACTTCTCGATGGCCTCGCGCTTCGAAGCGGCGCGGAACTTCGGAATCATCACAAAGCCGTTCAAATAGCGCCCGACCCCGCTCTTGATCGTCTTGGCCTTTTCCGTTTTCTTAAGCAAATCCTCCACCGCGTCGACGCGGATGGGCTTCGAGATTTGGCGGGCAAGCGCGTTCATTTCGCTCGCGACTTCCATCCACGCCGTCATCACCATCGCCTCCTCGGCGGGCGTGCAGGCGATGTAGATGTTGCGCCGATCGCGACGAATCGCGATTTCGATGTCGTCGAGCGCGACTTCCCAAATGTTGTCGTCCTTGGAGAGAAGCGAGGTGAAGAAGCCCTCGTTGCGGAATTCGGCGACGAGTCGCGTGAGCATCAAATCGGCGACGTCGCTCGCTTCGAGCTTGAAGCAGATTTCGCGCGAGTCGGCGATGTTGGCGTGAGGATGGCGAACGCCCTTCGCCTTGGGTTTAAACAACCCCACCAGCGCGGGCGGCGCGACTACCGTCGTCACCAAGGTCATCAAGATGCCGATGCCGAAGATCTCCTGCGTCAAATATCCGTAGGAAAGACCGAGTCCGGCGATGATGAGCGCGACCTCGCCGCGCGGCACCATGCCCGCGCCGATTCGAAGCCCGCCGAGGAAGTTAAAGCCGCAGAAAAGCGAGGGCACCATGCATCCAAGAACCTTTGCGAGAATCGCCAGCACCGTGTAGATGCCGCCGAAAATCAAGACCGGCTCGGAGCAAAGCGCCTTCACATCGACCATCATACCCATCGCGCAGAAGAAAATCGGCACGAGGAAAGTGTAGACCGGCGAAAGCATTTCCTGAATCGGATGCTTCAAATCGGTGCGCGACAAGGCAAGCCCCATCACATACGCGCCGATGATCATCGCCAGTCCCATATACTCGAAGAATCCCGCCAGGACGAGCGCGAGGCCGAACGCCATCGTCGCGATCATAATCGGGCTCTTAAAACACTTCTTCAAGAACTTCGCGATCCACCGCGCCGCCAAAACGCCGATAAGCGTCGCGCCGAGCCACACGCCGAACGCCTTCGCGGCGACAAGTCCAATCGCGCCCCAATCCATCTCGCCGCCCGCCTGACCGGTCGCCGAGACCTTGGCACTCGCGGCGATGATGCCGTTGCCGATGGCGAGAACGATAAGCCCGAGGACGTCGTCGATGACCGCGCCCGCCATGATGGTAACGCCCTCTTCGCTGTCCATCTTCTTCTTTTCGGAGAGGATGCGAGCGGTAATGCCGACCGAGGTCGCGGTCGACATGATGCCCATGTAAAGCGGCGCTTCGCTGGTCATCGCCTCGGCGAGCGGCAGCTCCGCGAGGAACTTGAACGTGTCGAAGAACCGCGGCAGGAGATAAACCGCGCAAAGGTCGCCGAAGAGGAACGAAACGACGACGCCCCCGAGTCCTACCATCGAACCGACGAACGAGTACTTGAGAAACATCTTGAGGTTGGTCTCAAGCCCCGAAAGGAAAAGGAGAATTACCGAGGCGAGCGTCGCGATGCCGTAGAGCGCGGGCGAAGTCGCATCGAACATGTGGCCGGTTTCGGCGGCGATACGCCGAAGCTCCGCGCCGTGGAAAAGCCCCGAAGCGAACAGCCCGTCGCCAAAACCGATTCCGCCGAGCGCCCACGGACCGATGACGATACCAGCGGCGAGTTCGCCGAGAATCGACGGAAGCTTGATGAGCGAGGCGAGCGCGCCGCCCAGCCGAGCCGCAAAGATGATGACGCCGATTTGCAAAACGAGAAACATCATTTCCTCGACGCGCGGCAAGCCGAAATTGGGATAGGGCGGCGTAGCCCCGGACGCGAAAACTCCAAAGGCGGCGAAAATCGTCGCCAGCAATACGAAAAACTTGTTCCTGTTCATGACTTTTCCCGATTCATTTTAAAGTCGATACGCATCCATCGGCGCCGAAGCGTCCATTTCCAGAACCTCGATTTGCTCTTCGTTGGTCCAGAAACGGATTTTCCGTCCCTTCACCGACCGCGCGCCCTTTTCTCCGTCTTCGATGACCTCGGCGGGCTTCCCCTCCGCGCCGTGCAAGACGACGAGTCCGTTCGAGCGCTGGTAGGTTACCTTGTCGCCGTAGGCGCGCCGAAGTCCGTTCGTCAGCGCGACGTTGCCGATCGCCGCGATGCGCTTTAAGTCGTTGGTCTCGTTCAGAAATACGTAGGCGCGATCGGCGTGCATCTGATAATTCCGTTCGAGGACGTGGACGTCGCCTTGAAAGACGACCATCCCCTCCTTGCGGTCGTAGAAAGTTCGATTCGCGGTAATGCCGACCGGCCCCTCGCTTTTGGCGAAGAGGTTGGTTGCGACCAGCGCGGCGAGAATCGCGGACGGCATCACGGCCGATTAGCGATACTTGCGAACGATCGCCTCGTACTCGTCGGCCTGCGCCTCCATCGATTCGATCATCTTGAACTGCGTATGGCACCGAACGAGATTGTGATCGTCGTAGGCGGTGTGGAAATAGGTATCGCCGGCGAGATAATCCGTCAGGAAGCGAATGCCGATCGTGAAGGTGATGAGCCGACCGGAGAACGCGAGATTGTCCTTCTCCGCGTCAGTCAAAAACTTCGCCTTGGCGAGATACCCCTTTACGAGAGCTTCGAAGTACTCCTTCTTGGAATAGACCTTCGAAAGATCCTTCTCGTCTTCCGCGGCCGCGGCCGAGGAAGTGCGAACCATGTCGCCGAAGTCGTAGAGCGCCGAGCCGGGCATGGTGGTGTCGAGGTCGATGACGACGTTGGTGCCGTCCGGCGCGAGCATGACGTTGTTGATCTTGGTGTCGTTGTGGGTGATGCGCTCGGGGATCTCGCCCTTCGCCATCATATTCACGATCTTTGCGGCCTCTTCGCGCCGCTTGTCGACGAACGCGAGCTCGGCGGCGACCTTGGCCTTGCGACCCTTGACGTCCTTCGCCGCCGCCTCGTCCAAAAGCCGCAGCCGGTCGACCGTGTCGTGGAAGCGCGGAATCACCGGCAAAAGCTTCGGCTCGGGCAAATCGGCGAGCGCGTTCTGGAACGCCGCGAAGGCACCGGCGGCGAGCTCCGCTTCGCGCGGATCGGAAATTACGTCCACCGAGGTGTAGCCCTCGAGGAACTTGTAAACGCGCCAGGGATTCTCGTAGCCGACGACTTCGAGGGTCTTGACGCCCTTTGCCTTAAGATGGTCGGTTACGCGAATGATGTTCGCCTTTAAGACGTCCTTGTCGAACGCGTCGGTGACGCGCTGGAGAATGAAGCGCGGGCCGCTCTTGGTCTCGACCTTGAAAGTGTCGTTGATGTGGCCGGAGCCGTAGCGATCGACCGCGATCGGGTCCTTGATTCCCATCCCGGCGAGAACCGAGTGGAGTTCGTCTTGGGAGTAAGTGCGATTAGACATGGCTTTAGGTCCTTTATTACTTCCTCGCATTATACCACAAAGTGCCGGCAATGGTCAAAAGGCCATTCTACATGTTATACTATCCGCCGATGACTCCGTCCACCATACCTATGACACAGGCGATTCGCGCCTTAAAAGCGGCCAAGGTCGAATTCGAGCTCTTGACCTACGACTTCACGCCTCATGGCGGAACTGCGGAATGCGCCGCCGAGCTGAAAATCGACCACCACGCGACGATAAAGACGATTATCCTCGAAGACGAAACCAAAAAGCCGTTCGTCTGCCTCATGCACGGCGACAAGGAGATTTCGACGAAAGCGCTCGCCCGCATTCGCGGGGTGAAAAGTGTCGCCACCTGCACGCCGGAGACGGCCGATAGGCATTCCGGCTATCATGTCGGCGGAACCTCGCCCTTCGGAACTCGCAAGGCGATGAAAGTCTATATCGAATCGACGATTCTCGATCTGCCGACGATATACATTAACGCCGGCCATCGCGGAATCTGCGCGAAAATGTCGAGCACGGTTTTGGAGCGCGTCCTCCCCGATACCCAGCGCGTCTCCGTCGCTATCGACTAACCGATAGCGCCCAAATGGCGTCACTTCGGAACGGAAGGTGTGCTTTTGCCAACACACCATTCCGTTCCTTAGTTCCGCACTGGGCACTACGCGCAAAGGGATTCCCGAAGCGACTTGTCGACTTCTCGTTCCTCGCTGGGCAAAAGTTATCAACATCTTTCTCTCAATGGGGCCGTACCCCATTGCGGCCAAGGTCCTTCGTTAATTCGTCTTTAATGAACTTTTGAATGGTGGATATTTTCATGGTTGACTTTTCGAAATGGTTTGTGTTATCATTCTCTCCGTTGACCTCGTTAGATTGCTTTGCCCTGCATTATGGCAGGATTCGAAGTAACTTAATCGAGGTCTTCGCTTTCATATGGTTTGTTCGTTCGGTAGAACGTCCTGAGCTTGGGTTTTGGGTTTTCTCCTTTGGTCTTTCCCACGATTGCGCGAAAGATGGTGCCGTCGAGAGCGTCGACTTCGAGTACGATGTCGTTGTGACTTTTGAAAACGCGGTCGGGAGAATGCCGTCCCGCGACCAAAATATGATATACTTCAATTGTTCTTTGACAATTGAGTACCTTCAAAACACATGCAAATGATCTTTGTGTGACGGTGTTTTGGATGTAGTCATGGCCTTGGACTTGTTGTGTTTTGATGCAAATGATTTTTGTGTGACAGTTTTGGACAAGTGACGGGTAATCAATCTGTGGTTGTGTTTTGATGCAAATGATTTTTGTGTGACAGTGCGTTTGCGGAAATTCAATGCGTTCGTAATGTTGTGTTTTGATGCAAATGATTTTTGTGTGACAGTTGGTAATCATTAGAGTAATCAGACCTTAAGTTGTGTTTTGATGCAAATGATTTTTGTGTGACAGTTGTCGACCTTGTTGAGAGAATCCTGCTCGTGTTGTGTTTTGATGCAAATGATTTTTGTGTGACAGTCACTCTACTTGCGAACACTCACAAGCAATGTTGTGTTTTGATGCAAATGATTTTTGTGTGACAGTCGCTGGCGGGAGGAGCGCACGAGGACACCTGTTGTGTTTTGATGCAAATGATTTTTGTGTGACAGTAGATCTTTTTTATTCGCGCACGAGTTTACGGTTGTGTTTTGATGCAAATGATTTTTGTGTGACAGTGTGCCCCTTGCACATGACGAGCACGTTATCGTTGTGTTTTGATGCAAATGATTTTTGTGTGACAGTCAACGAAGACGGCGACCCTCAATACGTCGAGTTGTGTTTTGATGCAAATGATTTTTGTGTGACAGTCGGCTGGGTTCGCGGATCTTACAAAGGCAAGTTGTGTTTTGATGCAAATGATTTTTGTGTGACAGTAATGGGAAGGTCAACACCAGGACCACGCTGGTTGTGTTTTGATGCAAATGATTTTTGTGTGACAGTAAGGGCAAGACAATTTGATACTAACTGAATGTTGTGTTTTGATGCAAATGATTTTTGTGTGACAGTCATGCAGATCAAGGGGGCGGCCGAAGGTTCGTTGTGTTTTGATGCAAATGATTTTTGTGTGACAGTCGGCACCAATAAGGTGATGCTCTCCTTGCGGTTGTGTTTTGATGCAAATGATTTTTGTGTGACAGTTCTTGGTTCCGTAGTCCCAAGTTCCGTAAGGTTGTGTTTTGATGCAAATGATTTTTGTGTGACAGTGCGAGGACAAATCAAGAGTAATATTTGTGGGTTGTGTTTTGATGCAAATGATTTTTGTGTGACAGTTATGACGATGTTCTCTGATCAATCGAGTCAGTTGTGTTTTGATGCAAATGATTTTTGTGTGACAGTAGAATTGGCTCAAATGCCTTTTCTACATATGTTTCACAAAGGTTTCTGTAACATAAAAAAACAAGATTGGGCGGCCTTATAGCCGCCCTTTTTTGTTTTTTAGAAAAATTCCAACTGCTTTGGCGACGGCGGCATTGGCTTCGACTTCTTGCCAACAAACTGAATTGTGTCGCCAAACTGCTTATCGGTTACTTTAAGGATTGACACTTGCCCTTCTTCTGGGACCATGTGTTTAACGCGCTCAATATGAACTGCCGCCGACTCTCCACTTGCACAGTGACGGATATACACCGAAAACTGGTGCATCCCAAACCCATCTTTCATGAGATTTTTACGGAACAAGGCAGCGTGCTTACGCTGCCTTTTAGTTTCAACAGGAAGATCAAACATCACATAAAGCCACATAAGGCGATATGCGTTAAGCACATCCTGCGAAGCAATCATCTCTTGAACTCGGGTAAAAGCAAACTTTCAGCCTTGCCAAGATAATACTTCGCAAGTGACGAAGTCGTGTACGAAAGTGCCACCATTAACGGGCGACGATATTCTCCCAAATTAACATCACAAGTAAGCATCTGCAAAAGGCGCTCCTTCATTTCTTTCGTCAACTCACTCATTGGCACATCAAATGGGCGAACCTTTCCAAAAACATATTGATCCACATACGGCCTATAGGGTTCCATTATGTCATCGGCAAGACAAAATGGATTGTATCGATTATGGTGGTGAACTCCACGAAAACAACAAAGTCCTGATCCAACCAATGCCCTTGCAACCGCTGCTCGCAAAATCGCATATCCATAATTAAGTGCAGCATTAGGCCAATCGCCTTCTCTATCACGATGAAATCCCTGCGGCCCAAGCGCATGGAAATAAACACGCGCCGCCTGCCCCTCGCAATTTGCCGGATCACCATTTTTCGTCTGCGCAGCCAATATCTTCATCGAAGATATTTTGTCGACCGCGCCCAACCGTTCCATAAGCCCTGCTTGATTTAAAATCTTTTGTCGGCAAATCTGCCTCCAAAGCCGTCCTTGAACCGCCTCGGTTGCTGAAAGCTGCGCTTCCATTGTTTCTTGCGATGTAAGATTTGCCGCATACGGTAACAACTGCGCCGATGGCGTATGACTTTTATCGCATACCACTAATGCAACATTCTTCTCCGCCAAAAATTGAAGACATACCGCACTGATAGATATTTTCTCCGATTCGAGAATAATAAATCCAACATCTTCAACCGGAACTGTCCGCTTCTCGCCTTCAGCATTTTCCCAAACGAGCTGTTCAAGCTTAACTGAAAGCTTGCCAATTGAAGAAAAGCAAAGCGTCCGAGCAAGCATATTAAGTCAAGAACTTAATAGACCCATCAAGCATCATTTTAAAATGGATGCCCTCGAAAAGCATCTTCTCGCAATAACGACTTGGACTAAGATACAATAACTCGTGTGGTTTAGCATAATCAATACACGATTCTCCTGCTTTATGCTTACCACATTCGACGAGTTCCTTGGCAAGATCCACCGCCGCACGAGCCTCACTATGATATCGAAATGTTATGCGCCCTGTGTTTTCAAATTTAACAACCTTATAAAGCCGTTTAACTAAATCACAGGGCAGCATCGCCTTCAATTCATCCGCCGACTTATCATATGTTAACGCGAGCGATCCGGGCGTAATGTAACCAACAAACCCATCTTTTTTGTCTAACGGCTGATAATCTTGTTTTTTGTGATTCTTTGCCCATGTAAGCGAATTATCCGGTTCAACCGAATACTTGTCTCCTAAGCTGAAAAGCGCCAATCTGAAGTTACTACCTTCGGCAGAAGTAACATAATATGGCGTCTTATAATTTTTCTTTGAAGACATCGCATGGTCTCGCAATTCCGCAGGATTGGTCGTGTGCGCAACGATTCTTACCTTATTAATCGGCACGCCAGACGGCATTTTAATCGCGCTCGCCTCTACCGCCTTTACGCCCTCCGCTTGAAGTTCTTCAAGGCGCTTAATCACAACTTCACGAACTTTGGCATCCACAATACTCTCTGCCATTTTAAGCGCATCTGCAATTTTTGCGCCAACTAATGGCTTACGAACAACGAACTCCTTCTTGCCACTATCAGGATTAACAATACATCCGTAAAATGTATCCTTGTGAAGTTGTCCACGCACCGTGTCACCACGACTCAACACCGCGCTCACAATTTTCTTTCGATCATTCTTCGAAGGATGCGACCTCGCAAGGCAATTTCGCTTTGAGCTCTGCTTTAGTGTTGTCTGACGAAGAACATGCTTTACCAATATCTCATCACATGCCTTGCGGATGTTTTCTGCAAAATTCTCGTATGGTGCGGGACAAATGTCGCACTCACGCCGGCCAGCCATCGACCCATCATCTTTAAGTGCAGTGCAAATTGCATTAAACCGTGCCGGGGTGAGCGCTGCTATCACCATCGCATCTTTTGCATGATGAGTGTGATTCGTACGATCCTTTACCATATCAGTCTGCACACCCCACGCCTTACGCGCGAAGGCCGTAGCCGTTCCATTAACTGCATAAGTCCGGGGATAAACCGAGCGCAAAAACTCAACCGCATGCGAGCACATAATACCAGTATCTACAAGTTGGCGCTTCTTAAACCCGCTAAGCCCTTCTTCGGAATCGGTCAACCTATCCGAAGTGATTGTAAACCTACGAAGTTTATCGCGCCAATAATTAAGCTCCATCTTCGTAACCAACGCCTTGGTCTTCGATTGGCTCTTTGCCACGGGATCAGTCACCATCTTTGCGGCATTAAGCTGACGTTGGGCGACTTTCCCAAGCTCATCAACTTTCTCCTTCCATGCCGCCAAGCGAACGTCAATTTCATCCCATTCCGCACATTCCGTAGGAAGTTTCCCCTTCTTGATTTGACGATTGTATGCCGCATCGCACAAGGTCTTGTTCGCAAGTGAATCGTCGCCCGAACGCGAACGGGGTATTGTATGCTCAATATCGAACTTATTCCCAGTAAGCGCATCCGATAGTTTAATTGTCTTACCCGTGTAAAGACACTTCCAATCTTGCTCTTTGCATAAAATATATCGATCAATCGCATCTTCAGTTGGCTCAATTCTTAACTTTTCAATCTCAATGCGTGCCTCATCGCGCTCCAACTGCTTCTGCTTTTGCCACGCTTGAATAGCATGCCGAGTCGCAAAATCATTAACATTCCGCGCCAATTCAATTCGAATAGTCGTATCCCCATCAATAATATCGTGGTCGCGTAGATAGTTAACCAATCGGCGCAAGGTTGTCATTGAACGTTGAACAAGCGGATTACGAATCATCCCCAATTCAACTTTTGGTAAACGGGTTGGCTTTTCGGGGTTTACCGAATATACTGCATCGCCCTGGTAATAGCGGAGATACTTTTTCCATGACTCTTCGTCTATTCCCCACTCATCCCGTAAGTAGTCGTGATACATATCGACCAATAGCGGTGGTTGCTTGGTTTTCATGCGCTTAGTTAAATCGTATTCTTCACGCAATTGTTTATTCTTCAAGCGCAACTCTTGCAGATGAATTGAAATGTTTTCAACATCCTTTTCAGCAATGTTCGGCAATAGGTCCGTAATTTTCGCTAAATTACGTGCTTCAAACAAATTAAAGCCCTTTCTTAAATATGGCACTATCTTATTTATTGCCTTAAGCGAGTACTTTGCATTCCCTTCCTTGGGGGCAATACGAACAAGCGACGCAACCTGCTTCTCGGTTATTGAAGAATAATGTTTTTTAAACCATGCGGCAAGTTTATCGTCATCATTGTAAAAACAAAGAGCATCAAAAACCTTTTGCTCATCATACTCAACCCCATCAAATGCCTTAGCAATTCGATGGCGAGTCTGGCAAGTCGCAATCGTTTCGTCATCCCGATAGTAATAAAACTTAATCCCCTCATCTTTAAAGCGTTTCTTAAAAAGCTTCGTGATGTCACCAAACTTAATAGTTGGGCTTGCCTTATAAAAGGCCTTGCAAATCACATTTCGATCTTCTGCCGTTAATGGAACTTTTTCGCCAGTTCCCTCTCCATCTTCATCAACTTTCTCAAAGGAAAGATTATTAACAAACGCCAACATCCGAAACTCTTCATATGCCGGATGCGAGATTCGGCAACGAGGTGAATTTTTCTCAAGTGGGCATCTTCCAACTAAGAATTTTTGCGACCTTAATGGGCGTTGCAGGAAAATCGCTTTATGAAGAGACTTAAATAAATCACTATCCGGATCAATCCTCTGCGCCTTCATAATTTCGGCGAACTCAACTTCATAATGCTCAATGCGTCCAGTATAACGACACCGAATACGGCGCTTTTCAAGAGAACCCTTTTGGCTCTCAATAACTTTCGCAAAATATTGCCCTAGGGTCTTACAGCCCGCATCAACAATTTCTTTATTCAACGCCTCAATATCACCCGAAACCTTTCCGCTCCGCTTTTTATTCTCCTTTGCATCCGCCTTTTCATCACCAGTATCAATCTTCTCTTTACGCGAACTCTTAAATCCACGTCGTTGACAAATATGATAAAGCGCACGGCCAAGTACAAACTTCTCAACTATGCCGTTTGCCGCATTCGCCCGATCCATATAAGGATTAGCTACATCCGTTGACTTAAGCCATTCTATAAATGCCGCGTTCCCAACCGGATATTTCCCCGTCTTTTTCCATTCCTCAAGTTCGGCATGTGTCATTGGACACATCTCATTATCAATAAGTACTTTAAGTAGCACCCACTTGCGCATTTTGCGCCGGAATTTCATACGCCGCCCCATACGTGCCGCGCGACGAATTGCTGCAGGCGTTTCAAGCGTATCATTTGCCGCGTCAATTCCTTCCGGGAAAACAACCACACCTTTATTTAAAATGTCACCAGTTAAATCATCAAGAACCGCCCAACCGAGCGAATTCGAACCAAGATCAAGACCAAGTGTTTTGTTCATAATACTCCTCTATTGACATTCTAAACACAAATATTGTATCATACTAACGCATCTTAACACAACAAGGCTATATGCCGAAGTCGTTATGAGACTGCTGCCCGGTTCGCCGGGCATTTCTTTTTTGGCTTTTCGCGGGACTTTTGCGCGCCCGTAGGCTCGACTCCCATCTACTTCGCCAGTTCTATGACCTATGTGGTTCCCCTCGCGGAGAACAAAAAGTATTATAGCAAAAATTATTACACCGCGCGAATGCCAACAATTCGACTCCCAACCGCTTGCAATCGTCCGCCCGAGCGGCCGGCCATGTCCATATATGGAGAGTACAATCTCCATGTATGGACTTAGGTCATGTCCATGTATGGACACGGCGATCTCCATGTATGGACACATACCATGTCCTAGTATGGACATTGCAATCTCCATACTTGGAGATTTGCATGTCCATATATGGAGATTCGCGCCTCTCACCAATGAGGTCGCGTTAGCCCACCTACGCAACTTCAGAGTCGTAGGTACGACTTTTCCCCTCGATAAAAGCCCCGTACAGCGGCCAAAGGCGCGACAAAATGTCACGGCAACCTCCCCACTGGAGGGTATCGATGTGGTCCGTGGAGGTTTTGGGTTTGACTGTTGGGGGTTTGGCCTTTGACTGTTGGGGGTTTTGGGTTTGACAGTTGGGGGTTTTGCGCCTGAGCGTGCAAGAAAGAAGGAGCGGAGGCTTTTCCTCCGCTCCTTTTCCTTTCTCTACCTACGTCGACTTACTTGAAGTAACGATTGTAGAGGCCGGTGAAGCCGGCGCCGTGACGCGCCTCGTCCTTCGCCATCTCGTGGACGGTGTCGTGGATCGCGTCATAGCCGAGCTCCTTCGCGCGAGTCGCGATTGCAAGCTTGGCCGCGCAGGCGCCTGCCTCGGCGTCCTTGCGCATTTCGAGATTCTTCTTCGTCGAGTTCGTAACGACTTCGCCGAGCAGTTCCGCGAACTTGGAGGCGTGCTCCGCTTCCTCGAACGCATAGCGCTTGAACGCCTCCGCGATTTCCGGATAGCCCTCGCGGTCGGCCTGGCGCGACATCGCGAGGTACATCCCCACTTCGCAGCACTCGCCGTTGAAATGGTCCTTGAGGCCCTGCGTGACTTCCGCGTCCGCGACCTTGCTGTCGCCAATCACGTGCTCGCACGCATATCCCGCCTTGCCCGGCTCCTCCTTCTTGAACTTCGCGCCCGGAACCCCGCACTGAGGGCACTTCTCCGGAGTCGCATCGCCTTCATACACATACCCGCACACGGGGCAAACCCACTTCGCCATTTTACTTTCCTTTCTTTTTGGTTGTTGTTTTATCAATGACGTCGATTATATCACAAGCGCTTCGCCGTCGCAACGATATAAGGATGCAACAACGACTGTCAAAACATTACCTTACAGGGTTATGTTTCGGCATGCACAATAGACCATGGCAAAACTGCCTCGTGTTAAATGCCTATAAATTCAAGACTCTTCGCCTTGTTGATGAAAACTCACTTTTACATCACATACCAAAGAATGCAAAAGAAATGACAGATTGTCCCCGCGAGAACAAAAAGATGCCACACCATATGCGCATATGGGAGCGACTTCATAAGGTAGAAGACGCAACCAAGCGTATAAAGTCCGCCACCAAGGAACAGCCACATCGTCCCGCCGCCATGAAGGGCACGTATAAGCGGAACAACAGCCGCCACGGCCACCCATCCCATGACAACATATGCCGCAGTCGAAAGATACCTAAACTTGCCAGTCGTTCGGATCTTGAACATTATCCCCAGAAGCACCATCCCCCATTCAATCCCGAACACGCTCCAGGCGAGAACCGGATTTGTCGGACGAAGCGACACAAGACAAAAGGGAGTGTAGCTGCCCGCTATGAGAAAGAAGATGGCCATGTGGTCCAGCACTTTCAGTATGCGCTTCGCGGGAGGATATTGTACCGCGTGATAAGCCGAAGAGATCGCATAAAGCAGAATGACACTCGCTCCGAAAATCGATGCGCAGGTGACTTTCCAGGCGACATCAACCCCGCTGTTCACTCCCGCCCATACGAGCAGCGCCAACATGGCAGCCCCGAGGTGTGACCCGATGACATGCGTGACCGTATTGGCGATCTCCTCTCCAGCCGTCTGCTCACGCAATTCTTTTTCGTTGTTTTTCATAGAATATCCGCATCCCTTCCTTTATCACCCTCGCTCCCAAGACTAATCTTACCACCATCTTCTACCGCCCCAAGAACGCACTTTACCCTGCAATTCGCCGCCAATTCGTCAGCAACATATCCTTCAACATCAAATACAAACAACCGTCCACAGGAGCGAATCCGACGCGTTACCGTAACGAATCGCTCCCCAGATCGAACCATCCGTCTGAATCGCGCAGACTCTACGGCCGCCAGCACAAAGGCACCCTTATCAGCCCACTTTACAAGTCCACCTCGCGCAACCACGCCCGCCCCTGCTGACTGACACATAGCTTCCACAAGCACTACGCCCGGAACAACAGGAAAATCGGGGAAATGCCCGCGAAAGAAGTCGTTTCTCTCCTCCGCAAACACATACTCCCCGAGTGAACCCGTTTCATCGGCCGATATGAGAGAGTCAAGAAACAAGAACGGCTCCCGATGAGGAAGCAACTCTCGTCCCGGCAAATTGTAAGTATGCGCGAATCTTGGCAGTATCATCTCCAGCTCCTTCAAAAATCCGGCCACACGGAATAGGTTCCGCCCCACGTTAGCCCCGAGCCAAATCCGGCCAACACAATCTTCATGCCATTTCGGAGTTTCCCGGACCGAACAGACTCGTCAAGTGCTATCGGAATTGAGGCAGAGGATGTATTTGCCGTAGTCTCGAGATTAATCCAAAAGCGATCCAACGGGATTTTCATCCTTCGCGCTGTCGCTTCGATGATGCGACGATTCGCCTGATGCGCATATACACGGTCGAGCGCATCAGGAGTAATACTTTGACGCTCGCAAAGCGCCTCCACCACTTTTGCGAGCTTGCGAACCGCAAATGCAAACACTTCGTGCCCTTGCAACATCAGCCGCGGGATTGATGGAACGGCTGGACTTGGTAATCCCGTCATGGGATTCTCCTTTAGCGATTCGCGTGTCCCACCTGTCCGCAAAATATAGCGACCGCCTTTACCGTCAGCTCCAAGAATTGTCGTGGTCGCACAGTTGACATTCATCTCGCTATCGCCAAGAACAACTGCACCCGCGCCATCGCCAAAGAGGATGCAGCTCGAGCGGTCAGTCCAATCAAGAATGCGCGTCAGGCATTCCGCTCCGATAACAAGGGCCTTTTTGCCCGGATTAAATCTCAGAAATCCTCGCGCCTGTTCAAGCGCGTAAACAAAGCCCGAACATGCTGCTTGAAGATCAAATGCTCCAGCTTCTGTGCATCCAAGTTGAGCTTGCACAAGACATGCTGTTGATGGAAACGGCGCAAAATCAGGCGTTGAGGTCGCAAGCACAATCAGACCGATTTCGTCTGCTGTCACTCCTGCGGCATCCATTGCCGCCTCCGCCGCCTTGGCAGCCATCGTCGAGGTCGACTCACCCTCTTCAGCGACATGACGCGAACGTATTCCCGTATGTGCGTATATCCACTCATCCGTCGTATCAAGTGTAGCGGCGATTGCTTCATTCGTCACAACTTTGGACGGAAGATAACTACCTGTTCCAAGTATTCTCAT
>JAZQOS010000007.1:0-9327 GCA_045627925.1 Kiritimatiellia bacterium
ATTTCCGCGGCAGAATCCCCACCGAAAGCCAACTCCCCTTGCGTAAAGCTCTGAACACACTTGCCCAAGGCAAGTTTCCCCTGTGCCGCCTTTTTCTTCTTTTGCGGGAGACCGCCAGCAAGCAATCCGCCAAGATCAACACCCTTATAACTCTCCAAGAGCGAATTGCCCTGCATGATCTTGAAGTCGAGGTTTGGAAGTGCCGCGGGCGTGGGCTCGTCAACGACGAGCGAAAGCCAGAAGCGCAGACGGGCGATGTCCACCGCGCCCTTCTCGATGTCCACGCCGTAGATGTTGTTCTGAATGATCTCCTTCTTGATCTCCGCGGCGGACTTTGTGTCGTCCTCCAATGCCGTGCGGCAGAGCTGGAGTTCGCGCAGAAGCCCCATCGGGAAGGCTCCAGAGCCAATCGCCGGATCGCAGATCTTCACCTTGCGAAGCTTGCCGTCGATGGACTTGGCGAGCGATTTGGACAGCGGCTCGGCATCGTGTGATTTGACGAACGCGGCGATCTTGTCCTTCTCGGCGTCCTTCGCATCCGTCTGGAGATAGGCCGTCAGCGATTCGCGGCACATGTACTCGACAATGGCCTTGGGCGTGTAGTACGCGCCCTTGTCCTTGTTGTCTTCCAGCAAGTTCTCGAAGATGCAGCTGAGCATTTCGGGATCGACGCCAACCTCGGCTTCCGTGGGATCGTTCTCGTCGATGGTGAAGTTGTACTGCGAGAAGAAGTCGAGAAGTCCGGGATTGTTCTCCGCGTCCTCGGAATTGGAGAAATACGCCTTTGGAAACGCACAGGCGCTGTCGTCCTCCTGATCGCTTTCGAACAGTCCGCCGTTCAGGTACGGAACCTTGACCTTGCCGCCATCGGAGCCATACGCCTTGACCTTCGTGTCGAAAAGCTCGCCGTCCGCACGGCTCGAATCGTTCAGCGCATGGAAGAAGATATGCTCGAGGATTTCATCAAGGAACGAATCCTTCTGCTTCGGCGTCGCCGCCTTGAAGAGATTCTGCAGGAACTGACGATCACCCTCGCCCCATGCCCTGCCTTTCGGCACGCCCAGCCAGCCCTTCTTCTGGAGAAACTGCAGAAACACGAGCCGACCCATCATCTTCTTGATGTAATCGCGGACGGCCTTCTCGTCCCGCTTGTAAAGCTGCTTCAGGTCATGCTTGGACGCATACTCGACAAACTTCTCGTAGAACTTCTTGTACTTCGCGAAGAACTCCTTCGAAAGCGCCTCCACGTCAAAGCACTTGATGAGGTCCGCGTCCTCAAGACACCCCTTCGCCGTCAAGGTTTCACGCAACTGCACGAAATTGGCAGTGACCGTGCGGACGTTCTGCTTCTCGCCAAGCAGAAAGGTGTGCCGTTTGGCATTCGATGCCGCGTCCGCAATCCTCTGGCAGAACGAAAAGCGCCACTCGGACTGGTCGTCCTTGTAGTGAAAGACCATGAACGCGCTGCCTTGCCCGACGATCTTGCGGATCAACTGCTGGACCGTGACGCGGTTGCGCTGGAGACAGACACGATCCGAAACCGTCACGTCGTACACATTGAACTCCGCCGGCAAAGCCGAGACTTCAGCCAGAAGCCGCACTTCCGAAATGCCGCTGCGCTTCGCCAAGCCCAGCAGGTCGGGGTTCAGGGCATTCACTCCGCGCTTGTCATCCACATCCGCGCCTTCGAAGAGCGGAACGATGAAGCCCTGCATGAAGTCCTTCCAACCGGGATAGGAACTTTTGAGGAATGCCTCTATCGCCTGTTTGTTCATTGTCATTTCAAAAGATTCCTTCCACCGGCTTCCGCCAGCACCTTCATCTGCTGGATTGCAATTTCATTCAACCGTTTCAAGCGTTGTGGCTGAAGAACGCCGTCATTGATCATCACGGCATTGACATTCTCCAGATTCGACAAGCAGATCAACTCATTGATTGACGCATAGTCGCGCTGATTGCCCTTCAAGTCCGGATTCTCACGCTCCCATTGCTGTGCCGTCTTCCCGAAGAGCGCGACATTAAGAACATCCGCCTCGCTGGCGTAAATGACACTCATCTGCGCCCGCGTCACTGCGGACGGAATGAGATTTTGCTTGATCGCATCAGTATGAATGTGATAATTGATTTTGCTCAGTTCGCGACGGACATTCCAGCCAAGCTGCTTCTGTTCTTCAGCTTTCAGACGTTCAAACTCGGAAATCAAATACAATTTGAATTCCGGCGAAACCCATGACGTAAACTCAAAAGCTATATCCCTATGCGCATACGTGCCGCCATTTCTGCCCACCTTGCAGTAAATACCGATGGCGTTGAAGCTCTCAATCCAGCGCGTCGGGCTCATCGTAAAAGCATTATCCCCCGCCACCCGCAAAAGGGGGTCGAAATCGACCCCTTTAAATTCGGGGTTGTGGAGCCGCTCCCAGAGACCAAGGAAAGAAATCGTCGCACGGTTCCTCATCCAGTTCTTGACGACATCCTTCGGTTCTACAGGGTTTTTCAATGCAGCAATATCTGAAATACAGATATAATCAGCATCATTAACCCGCAAAACGCGAACAAGCGTTCCGTTGACATTCAAATCGTTTGTTTTCCTTGTCATGGCTATTTACAAAGTCCCGTTACAATGATCGGTTTTCCCTTAGTCGCCTCGTAATTCTGGACTTGCGCAGCGAAGGCGGAAGTAATCGCGGCGTTAAGATCGTCCGCCACAACCGGCAGCAGTTGCATCTGCGGTGAATAGACCTGCGAACCGATCTTGTTCAGTTTCTTGATGACATCGGCATTCCCGCCCTTCGCCATCTTCATGGCAACCGCCAGAAGTTTCTTCGTCTCCAGCGTCGCGGCAAAACCCGTGTCATTCTTCAGCTTGTTGGCATAGGCAACGGCACTCTTCGCCGCCTTGGTCTGATTGAGATAGTCCATCGTCGCGGCGTGATGGTGGATGAATGCGGTGATCGCCGTTTCGCGGCGCACGTTCCAATCCTCCGGCAAGGCGACGGCAGACGCATTCGGCTCGACCTTGCAGGCCTCCAGAACGTCCTTAAGCGGAATGACCGTTCCTTCGTCCGCGCCCGCCTCGACCTTGACGAACAGTCCGATGCCATGCGGCGGCGCCACGGTGAAGTACGCACCGCCATCCGAGGAAACGGCGGCTTGTGCCGACTCCACGGATTCGATTTCCGCATAGCGCACGGGGTTGGCGGTCTTGAACGCCTTCAGCTCGGAAATGTACTTTTCATACGGCGATTCCTCGTCCGTCGCGGCGATCTTGTTCAGGTCGTGGTGTTCGACCGTCTCCTGATTGGTGAAGATCTTGCTGTCCTCTCCGAACATGGACTGGAAGGACTGGAGCTTTACGTACGCCTTGCCGACAAGCTTGATGTAATGGTCGCCATTGGCGCTCGGCATGAAGTTGTAGACATACACGTGGTCGGCCTTCGTACCAATGCGGTTGACGCGACCGATGCGCTGCATCAGGCGCGTGGCGTTCCACGGGGCGTCATAGTTGAGTACGAAATTGGCGCGATGCAGGTTCACGCCTTCGGCCAGCACTTCCGTGGTGATGAGGATGTCGTAGTCGTTTCGCGCCTCGGAGGGATCGCAGTTCGCATCGAAGTTCGCGCGGATCGTCGGCTCCAGTTCCTTGCGGTTCTGCGCCGAGACCAGCAGGACGCGTCCGCGGAATCCGCTCGCCTCGGCAACCTCCTTGAGCGTCGTGACGGTCGCCTTCGCCTCGGAGAAGATCACCAGCTTGCCCTCGACATTGTGCGCATGGGAGATAAGCGCGGGCAGCTGTCGGCGGAACTCATCAAGCTTCGGATCGACGCGGACTTCCGTCGTCCACCTGTCGTAAAGGCGGATCACGAGTTCGAGGTCATGCCTGAGCAAGTCGATGTACTCGGGCCTGAAATCGGCGCGACGGTACTCGCAGTTGCGCCCGAGTTCGTTCTTGCCGGACGCGTCAAGCTTGGCGATCTTCTCGCGGATCGCGGCAGCCGCCGCAGTCATATCGTAGTTGCTTTTCGCGAAGACCGCATTCACATTGATGTCGGGGCAGATGAAGATCGTGTCCGCATCCCACATCTTGAGCATATTCTCGGTATAACGCCGGAGATTCCGCAAAGATTCCTTGAATGCGTCGAAGCTCGACTCAAGGCGCTTGACGAAAAGCATCTGCATGATCTTCGCCAGCTGCTCGGAGAAGCGTTCGGCGTCGATGTTCTTGAACTTGTACTTTCCCTTGTTCGCCTCGTCCGCGAGGAACCGCACCGCCTGGTAGCGGAAATAGCAGAGGTACTTCGCATCCTGGAAATGAAACTCGCCTTCCGGTGCAATCAGGTTCATCGTCTCAGCGAAAAGTTCGGCGAGTCGGTCGGAGAGGATGTACTTGAGTTCGTTCGGCCCCTCGATCGTCGGGAAGTGAAGGTTCTGCGCGGCGGTATCGTCCGCATAGTACTTGACGATATCCGTGCGAGTCCGACGCACAAGGATGTCCGACAGGACCTTGTCGCGCACGTCGGCGGAGAGCTTTCCGAGTTCGCCGCGCACGAAGTCCATCTCGTCCGGCTTGTGCAGGGTCGGATTGGCCAGAATCTCCTCGACCGCATGCTTCAGATCGGTGTACTGCTTTTCAACCGAGGAGAAATACGCCTCAAGGTTTCCGCCGCTCGGCACGTTCTCAAAGGACGAATGCTTGCGATCCCGTGCAAAGAGATAGATCTGGTTCTTCAGGTCACGCGGCGAATTGTTCTGCGGCGTTGCGGAAAGAAGCCCGACATACGGACAAACGGCGGTTTCGTCGATGATCTTGTGGATAAGGTCATCAAGCGCCTTGTACATCTGCGTCGTCGCATTGCGGAACTTGTGGCTTTCGTCAATGATGATCAGCCCGAAATCCTCATACTTGAGCTTCTCCGAGAAATCTCCCGTGTCTCCGGCATCGTCATCCGCGGAACTCGCCTCTTCTTCGCCAATCGCCTCTGCCAGTCCCTCAAGCTTGCCCACGGTGATGAATCGCACGGATTCCGTCAGCGCATCAAACTGCTGAAGCGTCTCTTCCCACGCCGTCCTCACAGCCGGAGGCGTAATGACCAAGACCTTTGCGGGACGATCTTCGGGACAATCGAGGAATCTGCGAATCACCAGCGCACCGACAATGGTCTTACCCAATCCGACGACATCCGCCAGCATGAAACCGCCGCGATTGTGGAGCGCGGCAAAACATTGCTTGACCGCGTCAATCTGGTATTCGAGCTTCAGGTACTCCTGAGGCAGATACGCACCGATCTCGCTGGTCGCCTTCGAATCCACGACGGAACCGAACCGATGCTGCAGAAGCTTGATGTACACCTCATAGGGCGACAGAGACAACGCGCATTCGCCTTCTTCCTCGCTCGGCACGGGACTGACCGGCGGTGTAACAAGCTTAGGGCCGATGGACGACGCTTTTATAAGTGTTATGAAATGTCCATTCCACGGTCTTGAATTCGCCCACTTCTCATTAAACCAATCCGCATGCGACCTGATCGGCGAATCGTTATTGCCAGACTCGACAATTTGCAGGTAATTCGTCTCAAGGTGATTCAATTCGGAATTGCCGTCATCCGCACCATTCGCTTGTCCACCCAATCCTTTGGCCGTAAAGTTCGAACTCCCGACAATGCCACGAGCAAAACCGGACTCGCCTGTCAGTATGTAGCATTTCGCATGCAAGAACTGCCGCTCATCCTCCGTGCGCCCGTACACGTGAATCTTCACTTTGGAGTTTTTATCGGATCCGCCATCAAAACGCACATGGTCCAAAAGCAGCTGAGCGACAGGGCGAAACTCGTCTGTTAGCTTCGCAAAATCATTCTTGATGTAAAAGTCCGGGAAATGCTCCCCTTTCGGGAGTTCCGAAAGCTGACTCTTGTAGAGATGCGGATCTTCGCCAATCAAAATCTCCAGTTCGCCACCACGCACTTCAAGAAAATCCTTAAGTTCATCGTAGATCAGCTTTGTCCCCGGCAAATCCCAATAACCCGTTGCAATCCGAATCTTCTTACACTCCGGCATGGAGATGAGATATTTCAGGCAATTCGACAGCCGAAGTTCGTCTTTCGAATTATCAAGCAAGTTGTTTTGCGCGTACTTATCCATACCATCCACCTTTCGCCCTGCATTATACCAAGTCCGCCCGCTCAACCCCGACATTCGTCAGGATCGCATGCAACCCCTCTTCAAACTTCGTCTCTATGTTGTCGAATATCTTTGACATCTCACCCCTCTATTCAGATAGTGATATTATACCATTATTCACCACCTTGCACTTATCGCTTTTCCCGCGTTTGCCCAAACTGGCACTCGGTGTCGGACACTTCGTACCAAAACGCGAATTTCGCGCCATGTTTGCAAAACTCAAGGTCGAGGACTGACAGGATTTCCGACTGATTTCGTGCGAATCTCCGCCTGACTTCCGATGACCCTCCGACTGACTTTTCAAACTCTCCGACCAACTCGGGAGCAAGTTAGGCGGAGAGTCGTCCGAAGTTAGTCGGAGAGTTGTCCGAGGTAAGGCGGAGAGTCAGTTAGAGTCAGGCGGACACCCTCGAACGCTTGGAACGACGGCAAAACGGCGGTTTTGCGTCAATTGCCGCGACCCTATCGTTGGGTGACACCAAACGATAGAGCTGGAGGGTCGCCTGGAGGCGGTCAAACTCGGTCAACCGAAATCGCCGAGGGGGTCGGGTGATTGTCGGCAGAAGATCGCGATACCATTATATCAACGCCCGCCACCGATACAGGCGACTCCGTTTCCCACTTTTCGCGAAAAGTGGGAAATCGTATGGATCTATGATAGTTTCGTTCGTTGGCAACGATCAAATTACAGATTCGCCCAACATCATTGGGCGAATATCAGACAAAGAACTTTCATCAGACGGCATCTGACGAATTGGACGAGCCGAAGATTCGTCACTTGGCAAGTGACGGTTTTTCAGAATCGTGCGCTTGTCCGTCACCAGCCTTTCTTCTGCAGCTTGCGCGGTTGCGTTGGTTCGGACTCTGCATCTGAAGACGTTAGAGCTCCTTCCGCGTCTCGATTTCGCGGCGGAGGACTTCGTCGTGAAAAAGCAGTAATGCGTCCACTCCAATTCGTCACGCAATGCGTGACCAATTGGAATTCGGAACGCACTGCGTTCAAAATCGGAATTTGTGACGCAGTGCGCCACAAATCGAAAGACTCCTCGTCTCCCGAATCAAAGGGATGAGACAACCTTCAAAATCGTCTCGGTTGCAAGACGCGGCGAAACCGTAAGCCAGTTATTCTGCGCGGATTCAAGCTTCCGCATGTAACGGGCAGAACCGAATGTCCGTTCAAGAGAAGCGACGATTCCCCGTCTGTCCGAGACGGGGCAACGCTTGCTCACATAGACAAGCACCGACACGTACCGCCGCACAACCTTCATGTTCATGCGAGAGGAGAGGTAATACATGTCAAAGACATCCTTCGGACGACGGGACAGCGCACCGTGCCGCAACAGGCTGGCCAGCTTCTCGACGAATATTTGCTCATTGGAATTCGCCTGAAGCTCCGCCTTCTCCGGTGCTGTCACAACATCAAAGCCGTACTCAATCTGAGCCATTTCATCGTGCGTATGCACGCCGATGTCAATCTTAGTCCTGAGCGGACGCTTGAGCGACCCGTCATTAATCGAAACATAAACACGCTTGCCGGGATAATCCTCATGCTTCAAGTCCGTGATCTTCCCGACGACGGCTATCTTCAGCTCGGGCATGACGCGATTCAATCCCCGCACAAATTGCTCAATCGAACGTATGCTGATCGAATGATGAACAAAGTCGATGTCCATATCCATCGTTGCACGACGGATGTCTCCGGTGATGCTGCTCATCACGACTCCGCCCTTGATTGCGCTTTTCAGCTTGAAACCGCTCCTGTGCATCGCCAGAAGCACCGCATCGTGCGCAACCTTCGCCTGTGCGGGGAGTGCCTTGTAGCCAGCCGCCCGAAGCTCGGCAATCTGCTCCTTCAACGACTTCATCAGAAGACCTCCTCATCGATAATCCGCTCAATTCGATCGCGCTTCGGGAATCGCTCCAGATACTCCCCGATCTTCGCGGGAATAATCTCATCAGTCCGCTTCCGAAAGGCCGATATGACCTCCTTATACAAATCGGACGGCAAAGCGCATTTCATCCGAGCCGTCTCGATGACAAGGCGCTCAAGGTCATATGTCCGTATGCGCTCGCCATTGCAATCCCGAACGATCATACCGACCTTCAGCACCTCCGCAGGGATGTAATACTGGCGAATCCGGTCATCTTGAATCCGACGGGCATTCCGAGCGGTCAGGAAATCATAAGTTTCGGGGACTACATCAGTCAAGTCGTAATAGTAATACGCCGTACCCAGCGTGATGACAGATTCTGGGTAACGCCATTGCAAGACCTCGACCTCAGACTCGGCACCATTATCCGAATAAACACCAGGCTCCATCTTGAAAAGACGCCCGTCTGCAATCGCCTTCTTAATCTGATAAGGCGATCCAAAGCGCTCTCCGCAAGTCTTGTAACCCATCAACGCCATTTTATCAAGCGAATGATAATTTCATATTTCTTCATTCGTTTGCTCTAATTGTACCATACCCCATCGCAGGGCGTCAACCGAGGTTCCCAACTCCGGTATCGGCAATTCAGGCCTTTGTTCGTGCGACGATGTGGTCCTTGCCGTCGGGGGCGAAGACGCGGTGGTAGGTGAAGCCATCCGCCGCGGCGGTTTCGACACGCACCTCGTCCCCCGCGAAGGTCTCGGATCGGAAGACGATCTCCATTTCCGTGGGACACCGGCTTTCGCACGGCTCCAGCATCCAGTCGATGTAATGGACGTTGTTGACGTGTCCGTTCAGGTCGATCTGCGACTTCGTCGCGGTAAAGCCTTGAAGCGAACAGGAGTTCGCTTCCCCACTCGGAAACCGGAACTTTGAGAACGGCTCAAGGCCCAGGACCGGCACATTCGCCGGATCGTTTGCCGCGAAGACCTTTTGGGGGACCGCGACGATCTTGCGGGATGAGAGGTCGATGAGCATCCACTCCGTCGTCGCAAGGCCGAGCGTCGCGCCCTGCGCATCCTTCACCTCGAAGTCACGCCACGCGACGATCTTGCGCCCCCCGCGCGGGAAGGTCTCGACCGTCACCTCGTCGTTCCAGACCGGATAACGGGACATCTTCACCACCATGCGCGTCAGCACCCAGGAGATGTTCTCGCCCTTCGCGGCGAAATCGTCCTTGCCGAATCCAAGCGTCGCGGCATTCAGGCTCGCCGCCTCC
>JAZQOS010000008.1:0-2096 GCA_045627925.1 Kiritimatiellia bacterium
CCGTAAAAGGTCGAATCTCAATCATATCGCAGAATACGCCGATGAGCGACTCTAGCTTGACGGCTTTCTTCTTACGCGCGCCAAACAACGCTTCTGCATAGGTGATGACGGAGATTCCTGATTCGTGAGTGTGCTCCAGAAAAGTTTTCCGAACTTCCGGATGACGATTGCTGACAACAAAGGACAACGTGTCCGTGTCAAGCAGATACTTCAACGCCATCAGAAGGGCTCCCTGGCAGACGGGATCTGATTGTCGGCACGATCCACTTCAAACAACCCCTCTTCTTGCTGCGCAGCGTCCATCATCGCAAACAAATCGGCAAAAGAGGGATGATCGGAGACCGGTCTGACTAATATGCCGTTATCAACACGCTCAACGAAAACATTGTGCGTGTTAAACCGGAAATCATTTGGAATATAAACCGCTTGTCGACCTTTATCCGAAAATACACTCGTTATTGACATAGAACACTCCTTTCATCAGCTCGATACGTGAACGACGTTCACTTGCCCCGCTTCGGGCTTTCGACTGTTGACGCGACGAGGACGTCGCTTCTACGGTTTACACGCCTATATACGGAACAGCCACCCGCGATCCATGGGGCACCTCGGGGATTCAAAGGATTTCTCCCCCTCGAACAGTTAGAATGATAGCAAAACGGCGGTTTTGCGTCAATTGCCGCGCCCGCCTGAAAACGCAAATTCCGCTATTGATTTCGCCGCAACGGTTTTGCTATAATGGCGGCGTTTCCGAAAGGAGACCGCCCTGCGGGCTGGCGCAAAGGTCCACCTTACCGGCGGGGGAAGCCCCCGCCAATTTTATTTTATATGAACGCCATCGAGATATTCATAGACGAATCGGGCGATTTCGGGCCTTACGAGATCCACAATCCCTACTATGCCGTCACGATGGTCTTCCATGAAGCGGTCGAGGCCCTCTATTACAAGATCAAGGAACTCGAATACCATCTGGCCGTCCTGTCACTTGCCAATCACTGCATTCATTCGAGCCCTGCCATCCGCGGCGAAGATGAATACTTCGGAATGGAAATCACCAAGCGGCGCAAGATCATCTTGAATCTCATGGCGTTCATACACAACGCCGATTTCAAATTCAAATGCTTCCTTGTGAAGAAGGATGCCGCGATGGACGAGCGGGTTCTCTTCGCGGCATTAAAGAACGCCATCGATCCGTTTATCACCGCAAACTTCGACAAGCTTTCAGCCTATAGCCGAATAGAGGTCGCCTACGACAGAGGCCAAAAGCAAATCTCACGCCTCATACGGGAGACACTTGAGGAACGCTTCGACAATGTGACGGTCGCCACGACTCTGCCGATCCAATCGCGTCTTTCGCAAGTCGCCGATCTTGTTTGCTCAATGAAGCGCATTGCAAGCCATCTCAATGAAACGGGGCAATTGCCAAAGACAGAACGATATTTCTTCAAGGACGAAAGCAACTTTCGTCGTAATTGGCTGAAACCGCTTCTCAGAAGCGAGTGGAAATAACCAACCGCACACCTACTTCATGGCCTTAAACAAAAGCGACGGGCGCGAACCCGTCACTTAAGGCGGAGGACTTCCCCCGCATCACGACGACCCCGATCCGAAGATCGACGTCGAAAGCATTGTATCAAAAATCCATTGCCTTGTGGGACGCGATCTTGGCATCAGACAAGTCCGCGCTTGATGAGGTGCTCGGCGATCTCGACCGCATTGAGCGCCGCGCCGCGGAGAAGCTGGTCGCCCGAGACGAACATCTCGAGTCCCTTCTTGTCGTCGCGCGAAATGTCCTGGCGGATGCGGCCCGCGAGAACGTCGTACTTCGCCGTCGCGTCGAGCGGCATCGGATAGCCGCCATTGAGCGGATCGTCCACGACCTTCACGCCCTCGGCGCCCTTCAGGATCTCGCGCGCCTCGGCCGGGGTGATGTCGTTCTCGAACTCGAGGTTCAGCGACTCGGAATGGGCGCGCGCAATCGGAACGCGCACGCACGTGCAGGAGAGCTTCAGCTCCGGGAGGTGCAGCATCTTGCGCGCCTCGTTGCGCATCTTCAGCTCCTCAAGCGTATACCAGTTCTGCTCGTCGAACTTGTC
>JAZQOS010000009.1:0-18187 GCA_045627925.1 Kiritimatiellia bacterium
CAGATTCAGGTTCTGGTGCCGCAAGGTGTGTGGGTTCAAATCCCACCGGGTGCACCAAGAAGCTGGCCCCTTCGTCTATCGGCTAGGACATCTGGTTCTCATCCAGGTAAGAGCGGTTCGACTCCGCTAGGGGCTGCCAAAGCGAATATTCAAGAGTGCACACGGCGAAGAAGATACTTTGCGTCACGGGAAAAACGATGAAATGGGTTTTCATCGTTTTTTGCGTTTATTTGCTGTCGTTGTGTTTTCGGCAGGAGCGGTTGCCGGCGAGTTGGGCGAACGCCATTATCGACGCCTACGCGCCGAGCAACTTGATCGTTCGAGTCTCTTCGATGTCCGTCGGGTTCCGGCACGGGCTTTATATTCGCGGGTTGAAGGTGTATGATCGCAACCGCGAAGCGAATCTCGGACAGCTCTTGAGCGCCGATTCGATTTCCATTTTTCATTTGCAACGTCGGGTGGAAATCGACGCGCTTCGTTTCACGCGACTCGGTGACGAATATTACCGACCGGGCAATCACGAGCGAAACGAGCGGATGGAGGTCGAATTGCCGAAGATTCCGAAATTCGAGTTGATTCTTAACGATCCGCACATCCTCGGATTGACGCCGCGAATGGCGTCGGCCGTCGTCAGCTCCTCCGAGCGGCATCTGGGCGTCGATGACCTGAAAATTTACTGGGGCGAAGGAGAGGAACTTTCGTTAGCCGGACACTGTTCGGTCGATTTCGAAACGCAACGTGTCGAGGGCGAGGTGGTCGGCAAATCCATGCAGTCGTTGATTCGACCGCTGATTGTCGCGTTGGACGTTCCGGTCGCGTTGCCCTACTTGGACGGCTTTACCGGGATTCCGGAGTCGGTGGACGCGCGTTGCGTCTGGCGTGTCAATCTCGTGAACAACGATTTCGACCTCGATCTCGGCGTCGACGCCAAGATGGGAAAATACAATTCGGTGACTATGCAGCATGCAAAAGGCGACATTCATCTGCATGTTTACACTCGTGGCGATTCGCTCAACTATCGTCATGTAATCGGGCCGATTTCCGCGGTTTCGCCGCGAAACCGTCCGCTAAATGGAACGATAACCGTGGAAGGTACCAATGGCCTCAACCGGGTTACCGTGGTCGCCAGAAGCGGAATGCAACTGTCCGACTTGTTGAAAATCGGCGGTTTCACCGGCGATTATGTCGGCGACGAGGTCGGCGGCGACTCGAAGTGCGATTTGGAATTTCGTTTTCCCCGGTCGATGACCGACAATTACGAAGTTTTAAATGGCAGGGGATCGGTGGAAATCAAAAACGGTCGCATCTTGCGTTTGAAGGGCTTTAAAGGTCTACTGGAGTTGTTGGCGGAAAAAGTTCCGGGAGTGTCGTGGTTCACCGATTCCACCCAAGCCTCCGCCGACTACGTAATTGAAAACGGCGTATTGAAGAGCGACAACATCTATATCGAGGGAGCGGCTTTCTCCATCAAAATGTACGGGAAGTTCGACATCGTGTCCAATTCTCTGGATTTCACGGCGCGGGTGCAATTCGGCAAGAACGACTCGATAGTCGGGAAAATCGTCCATCCGCTGACTTGGCCGGTTACCAAGTTGTTGCTCGAGTTTCGGTTGACCGGAACGACGGAGAATCCGCAATGGAGCTATTTGAGCGTCATCGATCGCATCGTCGGAGATTAAAAGATGAATCTTACGAGTCCGAGTCAGGTTAAGGCGTGGTGCATCGAAAACGGTTTCCATCCCAACAAGGTGTTGGGGCAGAACTTCCTCGTGGATCGCAACGTCGTGGAGGCGATCGCCGACGCGGGGCTTAAAGACGGAGCGCGAAGGGTGCTGGAGGTGGGGCCGGGGCTCGGAGTGCTCACGGAGGCGTTGCTCGCGCGCGGAGCGACGGTTACCGCGATCGAGAAGGACTCGGTGCTCGCATCCCGGCTCAAGGGCGCGCTCGGCGATCCGCAGAATCTTGAAGTGATCGCGGGCGACGCATTGGAGATTCGCGCGAAGGGCGAGTTCGATTGCATGGTCAGCAATCTTCCCTATCAGGCAGGAACTCGAATACTGCTCGAATTCGCAATCGCCCGCGAACTGAAGTCGATGACCGTTTTGGTGCAGGCCGAGGTGGCCGAACGGCTGGCGGCGGGGCCGGGTTCGAAGACGCGCTCCCTCGCCGGCGTTTGGGCGCAACTGGACTACGACGTCGAAATCGTCCGCAAGGTGTCGGCCGGTTGCTTCTGGCCGCGACCTTCCGTGGGGTCCAGCGTGGTTCGACTCGTTCGCCACGACCGCAATCTCTCTCTTTCGGAAAAGGAGCGCGCGACCTTCCGCCAATTGACCAAACGCGCGTTCGAGCACCGTCGCAAACAGCTTGGCAGTGTGTTCAAAGATTTGATACAATCTACGGCGAGGGCGGAAGAGCTGTCCAATGCGGACTGGATCGCCCTCTCAAGGGCGTTGAGCGCCAATGACACCTGAGGAATTTTTAGAGCGAAACGAGTTTGTGACGGCGACCGAAATCGACCGGTCGGCCCTGATAACGGCCTTGCTATCCGAGATGGAGAAGGGGCTTGCGGGGGAAGCGTCGTCGCTGCTCATGATTCCTTCGTACTTGGGCGCGTTCGGCAAGATTCCCGAAGGCGCGAGCGCAATGGCGTTGGACGCCGGCGGAACCCATTTTCGCGCCGGTATCGTCAGCACTCCGGCGGAAGTGCGCGAGCGGAGCGATCGGCCGATGCCGGGGTCGTTGTCGGAAGTTTCGACCGATGAGTTTTACCGGTCTTTCGTCGAGGAAGTGCGGCGGTTGCAGTCGATGACCGGGGGAGACCGACTCGGATGGTGCTTTTCCTACCCCGCCGAATCCACTCCGGAGTTGGATGCGAAGCTTGTGCGTTGGACCAAAAACATCAAGGCGCCGGAGATTGTCGGACACTACGTCGGGCGGGAGCTTGCGAAACGCGCGGGACTTTCACGGGTGGTCGTGGTCAACGACACGGTCGCCACGCTGCTCGCCGTAAAGGCGGTGGAGGGCGATACCGACTACTCGTCTTACATCGGATTCGTCCTCGGAACCGGGACTAACGTCGCCTACGTGGAACGGCGAGCCAATATCCTGAAGGATCCGGCGATCTCCGCCACCGACGGGACCATGATCATAAACGCCGAATCCGGTGGTTTCGACAAACTTCCGTTGTCGACGTTCGATCGGACCGTGGACGAACGCAGCGGCAATCCCGGCTATAATCTGCTGGAAAAGCAGATTGCGGGAGCGTATCTCGGGCCGATTGGTCTTGAAATCCTCAAAGGCGCGGCGAAGGCGGGGCTTTTTGACGGGCGCGCCGCCAACCTAATCGGAGGGCTTGGCGAGCTCGGCGCGGTGGAGTTGAACCATCCGGAAAGAATTTTCGAGGACGAAGGCGATGTGCGCATGGCGCGGCGACTGCTTGTGCCGGTGCTCGAACGGGCGGCCACGCTTTCGGCCGTTCATCTCGCGGCCTTCGCCATCAAGTCCGGCGAGGGCGCGGAGGCATCGTCGCCGATTGCGATCAATATCGACGGATCGACCTACTATAAAACCGATTTGATATCCTTCGCCGACTGCATTCGTCGGGAACTCGACGATATGCTCGTGCGGCGGCGCAACATCAACTACACCATCGTCCCCGCAATAGCCGACGCTTCGCTAATCGGCGCGGCGATTGCAACTCTCTTATGAAAAAAACGACACTGATATTGGCATTGCTGCCTTGGGCGGCGCTCGCGGAGGAAATCGACGGCATCGCCGCCAAAGTCGGAAACGAGGTAATCCTCAAAAGCGACGTCATTATGGAAATGCAGCGGGCGAACATATCCTCCGCCGATATGTACGGGAAGATTCGCGACGAAATGATCGATCGCAAGTTGATTCTGAAGGCGGCGAACGAGGCGAAACTTACCTTGCAGGATTGGCTGGTCGACAATCGCGTGCGCGAAATCATCGATCGCGCCTTCGACGGTGATCGCAATAAGCTGATGGAGACCTTGTCCAAGCAGAAAATTTCCTATCCCGAGTGGTATCAACGCATGAAGGAGGACATGATCGTCTCGGCGATGCGCTGGAACACGGTGGACAAGTACGTTTCCGCCTCGCCGTCGGCGATGCGCGAGGAATATCTCGCGCATCCGGAAAAATACTCCATTCCCGATGTCGTAACGGTGTCGGTGATTTTGCTTCGACCCGAGGACGTCGGCTTGAGGGAGAAGATTTCCACGGCGCTGAAAGACGAGGATTTCGCCGAGCTCGCCCGTCGGTTCAGCGCCGATTCGCATGCCGCCCAGGGCGGGGTGTGGAAGGACGTACGGCCTTCCGAAGTGTTCAAAAGCGAGGTTTGCGAGGAAATCGCCAAAATGCCCAAGGGAACGCTTAGCCATTGGGTGGAAATCGGCGGGTGGAGTTTTCTGTTGCGAAAAGACGAGGAGACCAGAGGCAGGGCGCGGACTTTCGAGGAGGCTTACGAAGACGTGGAGGCGACGGTTAAAAACGAACTCGCGAACCGTATGCAGGCCGAATGGCTCAAACGATTGCGGGCGGAGACGTTCGTTCGCGTATATTGACGGAAGGGATCAAGTTATGCTGAAGTGGATGGACAGTCTTTACGGGCGCTCGCTGATGCGTCTTACCTCTTTCACCGACGAGGAAATGCTCAATCTCGTGAATCTTGCGGCGCAACTCAAGGCGCGTCGCCACTCCGGAGTGCGCGGCGATCTTCTGAGACGCAAGAACATTGCGCTTATCTTCGAGAAGTCCTCGACCCGTACGCGCAATTCCTCGATTGTGGCGGCGCGTGATGAAGGCGGCGGCGCCGAATATCTCACCCGTCCGGACATCCATTTCGGAAAGAAGGAGAGCGTAAAGGATACCGCACGGGTATTGGGGAGGATTTACGACGGCATTCTTTTTCGCGGGTTTTCCCAGCGAACTTGCGAGGATCTCGCGAAGTATTCCGGCGTTCCGGTTTGGAACGGTCTTACCGACGATTACCATCCGACGCAAATACTGGCCGATTTGCTGACCGTGAAGGAGACTTTCGGCGATCTCGATAACTGCACCGTCGCTTACGTGGGCGATGGCCGCAACAACGTCGCCAATTCGCTGATGATGGGCTGCGCCAAGGCCGGCGTTCGCTACATCTGCTGCGCTCCGAAGAGCTTGCGCCCCGACGAGGCGGTGCTTGCCGAGGCCGAAGCGGTTGCGAAAAAGAACGGCGTCGACATCCGGGTGTTCGAAGATCCAGCGAAGGGCGTCAAGGGCGCCAACGTCCTTTACACCGATGTCTGGGTGTCGATGGGCGAGGAGGCCAAGACCGCCGAACGCATAAAGTTGCTTCGTCCATACCAGATTAATATGGAGCTTATGAAGGCGACTGGCAATCTCGACGGCAAGCTCATGTTTCTCCACTGTCTGCCGGCGTTCCACGATTTCAACACCGAAGTCACCCGCGAATCGGGCGCGCTGGAGGTCACCGACGAGGTTTTCGAGTCGAAGTATTCCAAGGTGTTCGACGAATCCGAAAACCGTATGCACACCATCAAGGCGCTTTTCGTGAGCGCGCTTTGCGACCGTAAGACGATATGAACGAATACATCAATTGGCGAGAATTTACCGTTGATCGGGTCGAGCGCGAGCTTCCCGGAATTTTGGACGCCGCCGAGAAGAGCGTGACGGAAATCGAAAACGCGAAGCCGAAGGACTACGAAGGTCTCGTTCATCGGCTGGGCGACGCGACGCGCCCGCTTTACGAGCGCTGGGGTCGGATCGGCCACATGTTGGGCGTGATGAACGACGACGGATGGCGCAAGTTGCAGGAGACGTGGCAACCGCGCATCGTCGAATTTTCGCTTCGGGTTTCCCAGTCCCGTGCGCTATTTGAATTGGAAAAGGCGTTGGTGGGCGGAGAAAGCGGCGTCCGCAAGCGGATTCTCGAAAAGATGATTCAGGGCGCGGAACTCGCCGGCGTGGGTTTGGACGGCGATCGTCGTTCGCGCTTCAACGAAATCTCCGCCAAAATCGCCAAGCTCGCCAGCGACTTCCACAACGCGGTAATCGACGCCACCACGCCGGAAATCTCCGACGCGAACTTTCCGCTGACGATGAAGAACGATCCGGATCGCGTGAAACGCGAACGGCTTTACCGTCTGCGCGTTACCCGCGCGCCGGAAAATGCCGCGCGAATCTCGGAAATCCTCGCGCTTAAGCGGGAAATGGCGTCCTTGTTGGGCTTCAAGAACTACGCCGAGCTTTCGCTCGCCACCAAATGCGCGCCTTCGGTCGCCGCGGTCGGGGAAATGATCGACCGGCTCGACGTCGCGACCGCGAAAATTTCCGAACGCGAGGACGAGGAGCTCGGCGAGGGATTGATGCCGTGGGATTTCGCCTTTGCCGCCGAGCGTCTGCGCGAAAAGAAGTACGCCTATTCGGAAGAGGAGCTCAAGCGATATTTTGAATTGGAAGACGTCCTCAAGGGCCTTTTCAAGATTAGCGGTTTTCTTTTCAATATCGAGGTTCGCGAACTTTCCGGCGCGAGCAAGCCGCCGGTTTGGCACGATGACGTCAGATTTTTCGAAGTCTTCGAACAAGGTCGGAAGATAGCCGCGTTTTACTTCGACCCCTACGTGCGTACCGGTCGGAAGTCCGGCGGGGCGTGGATGAACGAGTTTCGTTCGCGTCGATCTGGCGTCGACCCGCTCGCGACGATCGTCACCAACTTTCCGCTCCCGGAGAACGGCAAGTGCCTTTTGCCGTTCCGCGAAGTGGAAACCCTGTTCCACGAATTCGGCCACGCTCTGCAGCAGATGCTTACGCGCGTCGAGGAGGAGGATGCCGCGGGCATCAATCTCGTGGAGTGGGATGCGGTCGAGGTCGCGAGCCAGTTTATGGAGAACTGGTGTTTGGACGACCGCACCGGCATTACGGTTCCGCCGGAGCTGAAGGCCAAGGTTCGCGCCGCGAAGAATTTCCGGGCCGCGAGTCAATGCCGTCGGCAGCTTTCGTTCGCGAAGACCGATATTCTGCTTCACTCGATGGACGCGGTGGACGACGCCAATCGGGTGAAGAGCGAGGTTTTCCGCCACTTCGGAATGCCGATGATCGAGGAAGACCGTTTTCTCAACGCCTTTACCCACATCTTCGCCGGAGGCTATTCCGCCGGATACTACGGCTACAAGTGGGCGGAGGTGATGAGTGCGGATTGCTTTGGCGCGTTCGAGGAGGCGGGGCTGGAAAGCGACGCGGCGATGCGCGAATTGGGCAATAAGTACCGCGAGACGATTCTGGCGCTCGGCGGCTCGGAAAGCGCGCTTGAAGTTTTCCGCAAGTTTCGCGGTCGCGATCCGGAAATCTCCGCCTTGCTTCGTCAGCAGGATATGTTATAATAACCAACCAAGGAAAGGAAATTTATTATGAAGATTCTCGTTACCGGCGGAGCCGGATTCATCGGCAGCCACACTACAGTCGAGCTTCTCAACGCGGGGCACGAGGTGGTGATTGTGGACAATCTCTGCAACAGTTCCAAGAAATCGCTCGCCCGCGTCAAGCGCATTACCGGCAAGAAGCCGACGTTTTACAAGGTGGACATTCGCGACGAGAAGAAGTTGAACAAGATTCTCGACGCCGAGGGCAAGTTCGACGCCACGATTCACTTCGCGGCGCTCAAGGCGGTTGGCGAGTCCACCAAGATTCCGCTTAAATACTACAACAACAATTTGGGCGGAACGTTCACGCTGCTCAAATGCCTCGCCGACCACGGTTGCAAGAACATCGTCTTTTCGTCGTCGGCGACGGTTTACGGCGAGCCGAAGTCGGTGCCGATTCGCGAGGATTTCCCGACGCCCGGTTGCACCAATGCCTATGGTTGGACCAAGCTCATGATGGAGCAGGTCTTCAAGGACGTGCAGAAGGCGGATCCGGAGTGGAATGTGATTTTGCTCCGTTACTTCAATCCGATCGGCGCCCACAAGTCTGGTCTCATCGGCGAAGATCCCGCCGGCATCCCCAACAACCTCCTGCCGTACGTCGCGCAGGTGGCGATCGGGCGTCGCCCCGAGCTCAACGTCTTCGGCAACGACTATCCGACGCCGGACGGAACGGGTGTGCGCGACTACATCCACGTCGTCGACCTCGCCATTGGACACTTGAAGGCGATTGAAAAGCTCGAAAAGGAGCCGAAGCTGGGGCTCAAGATCTACAATCTCGGAACCGGCAACGGATATTCGGTTTTGCAGATCGTCAAGGCGTTCGAAAAGGCGTCCAAGCGCCCGGTGCCCTACAAGATTTGTCCGCGTCGCCCCGGTGACATCGCGGAATGCTGGGCGGATCCTTCGCTCGCCGCCGCCGAACTCGGCTGGAAGGCCGAGCGCGGCATCGAGGAAATGTGCAAGGACGCCTGGCGTTGGCAGAAGAAGAATCCCTACGGCTACAACAAGCCGAAGGCGTGAGCGTTCTCGAATACGTCCTTGACGGACTCGCGGCGGAGCTGGAGCTCGAGCGCGAACTGGGAGTGCGGTCGATCGAGTGCGACCGCGCTCTCTTGACTTCATCGGCGAAGACTTCCGCCATCCGAGGTCCCGCCCCGCAACCGATTGTCGGTGGCGAGAAAAAGTCTTCGACATCCGTTTTCGATTTCGTCTTTCTGCACGACAGGCGGCTCTCGCCGGGTGGCGTGGAAATGATGGCGAAGGCGATAACGGCACTGGGCAAGACGGACGAAACGGCGCCAATCATCATCGTCCCGCCGCTACCCAAAGCCAAGCTCTACGTCGTTTTGGGGGGATTGGCATTGCGAAAATTTTTCCCCGAGCTTAGAGGCGAACCGGGTGATTGGCTGAAATCGACGCGAGGCGAAAACGTACTCGTGACCTATTCCCCCGAATACATTCTCCGATTTTCCGAGGTTACGCCGGCGGTACGGAAGATCAAGGAGGAGATGTGGCGGAATCTCAAATCAATTCTCAAAAGGACGAATTCATGAAAGACGAAAAATGCATCGTTTTAAGTCATGAGGAAATCGGCGGCGGATATCGTTATTTGACGCTTGAGGCGCCGGAAATGGCAGTGTCGCTCGCCCCCGGACAGTTCGTGCACGTTCGCGTGCCGGCGCTCGAACCGAGCGCTTTGCGGCGCCCGTTTAGCGTGTTCGACGCCGAAGATAAGAAGGTAACGATCCTTTACAAGACGGTAGGTAGGGGAACGGCCGCGCTAAATGCGGCAAAACCCGGCGACGTCGTTTCCGTCGAGGGCCCGTTGGGGCATGGTTTCCCGCTAAAATGCGACGGGACGGCGCTTCTGGTCGGCGGCGGGTACGGAGTCGCGCCGTTGCATTTCCTTGCCAAACGACTCAAGAACTGCAAATTGTTCGTCGGTGGACGCACCGCCGCCGATTTGCTCGCAATAGATCGCTTTGAGAAATTGGGAGTCGAGACGCATGTCGCCACTAACGACGGCTCGGCGGGAGCAAAGGGATTGGTTACGGTCCCGTTGGACGAGGCAATCGCCGATTTGTCCAAAAAAAGAGAGAAATTCGAGCTTTTCGCTTGCGGTCCCGACCCAATGCTGAAGGCAATTGCCGAACGGGCGTTGGCAAATGGCGCAAAGGGATGGATTTCCATGGACCGGCACATGATTTGCGGGGTTGGCGCTTGTTACGCTTGCATTCAGAAGACGGTTCGCGGTAATTCCCGTTGCTGCATTGAGGGTCCGGTATTCGCCGCCGAAGACCTCGTTTGGGGTTGATAATCAAGGCGAAAATATGGTAAAATAGCGCCGTTTCTATGGCAATGGAAGCTTGATGATGGATATTTTCAAAAAATGCTACGATTTTACCCGGGCCGATGAAGCCAAGGCCGCTGGAATCTATCCGTATTTTCACATGTTGGAGTCGCGCCAAGACGTCGAAGTGAAGATGGAAGGCAAGCGTCGGATAATGCTCGGGTCCAATAACTATCTCGGACTTACGGTGTGTCCGGAGGTGGTCGAGGCCGGAATCAAAGCGTTGGAAAAGTACGGAACCGGTTGCTCGGGATCGCGTTTTCTTAATGGAACGCTCGATTTGCATCTCGAGTTGGAGGCGGAAATCGCCAAGTTTCTCGGCAAGGACGGGGCAATTACCTTCGGTACCGGTTTTCAATCCAATCTCGGAATTATCAGCGCACTCGTCGGTATGCACGATGTCGTGATCTGCGACCGCGAAAATCACGCCAGCATCTACGCCGGTTGCCAGTTGTCGCTTGGCAAGCTTCTGCGCTATCGCCATAACGACATGAACGAGCTCGAAGAGTGCCTGAAGAAGGTTCCGGAAGGCGCGGGTGCGCTCATCGTGGTGGATGGTGTCTTCTCGATGGGCGGCGATCTCGCCAATTTGCCGGAGATTGTTCGTTTGGCGAAAAAATACGGTGCGCGTACCATGGTCGACGATGCGCACGGTCTCGGGGTTTTGGGCCCGGGCGGTCGCGGAACCGCTTTCCACTACGGACTCGAAAAGGAAGTCGACGTCTTTATGAGCACGTTCTCGAAGTCGCTCGCTTCGCTCGGCGGTTACGTCGCCGCCGACCGGAAGGTGATCGACTTCATTCAGCACTCTTCTCGTCCGTTTATCTTTTCGGCGTCGATGCCGCCGGCGAACACTGCGGTCGCGCTTGCCGCGCTCCGTTATCTCGAAAAGCACCCCGAGCTTCCGGAACGTTTGAAGACGCTCGGCGATTACGCGCGTCAGGGCTACCTGAAGCGCGGGCTCAAGATTCGCGAGTCGGCGATGGCCGTGACGACGCCGATTATCCCGCTCTACACTTACACCGTGGAGGCGACGCTTATGGCGCAAAAGGCGATTTACGACGCCGGTGTCTACGTGAACTCGGTAATTCCGCCGGCGACGCCGGAGGGCGAGTGCTTGCTGCGTACAAGCTACATGGCGAGCCACAACGAGGCGCTGCTCGACGAGGCGATGGACATCATCGCCGGGGTGATGACCAAATTCCGGAAATGAAAAAATCCTTCGGGGTTTGCAAATTCCGCGGGTTGTTGCTCGCGGGGTCTTTCACGGTTCTCGCCAATTATTTTGTTCGCATGTCCGATTCCATCGTGGCGGGCAATTTGCTCGGTCCCGATGCGTTGGCGGGAATAAATCTCGTTTCTCCGATCTTGGCCGGAATCTCGTTTTTCTCGGGACTGGTCTCGACCGGCATGGCGACGAACTACTCTTTGGCGATGGGGCATTGCGACAGGGATAGGGCGCGAAAGTTTTTCATGCAGGCGCTTTGGATGATTCTTGGCATCGGTGGCGGCATTATGGCGACTTTGTACTTCAAAAGGGGAGCGTTCGTCGAGTATATGGGCGCTTCGCCATCCATCTCCGGTTTCGCCACCGATTACTTGTCTTGGGGTTGGGCGGTAGCGGTGCCGGAGTGTTTGATGGGGCTGTTGATCATGCTCGGATACGCCGATGGCGACGCCTTTCTTTGCACTTTGTCTTACGCGGTGAACTTTGTCGTCAATCTGCTCGTTTCAATCTTGACGATCAAATGCGGAATGGGTGCGGCGGGTTGCGCCTTTGCGACCGTTGTTGCCGATGTCGCCGGCATCCTGGTCATTTGCACGCATTTCTTGCGAAAAACGAATTCTTTCGCTCCAGTTTGGCATTTTTCACTCAAGGATTCGTGGAGCATTGCGGTGGCGTCCTTTGGGGATGCGGCGGCATTCCTTTGCGACGGGCTGCTGTTCTTCTTCCTCAATAAATTCGTAATCCGAAATTTCGGCTCGCCACTATTGCCGGTGGTCGGCGTCGTTACCACGCTTTGGGGGCTTCTCGAGTTTTTCAACGGCATCGGCGTTGCCATCCAGCCGATCGTAACCGTCTACTACGGCGAAGGCAACACCAAGTCTCTTAGAAAGGTAATGCACGCCGCCATCGCCGTCGCGATTTTAGAGGGTGCGGCGTTTATGACGGCGTTTGGGGTGTTCCCCGAACTGGCCGCCGGCGCCCTCGGCATCCATGACCCAACGTTGGTCGCGGCGGCGGCAAAGGCGATTCGGCTGATGTGCTGCGGCTTCGTCGCGCTCGCGTTCGCCGGGCTTTTCAATTCCTACTACATGTTCGTCGAAAAGCCCGCGCTCGCCGGTGCGGTTACCTTCCTTTGTTATTTGATTATGCCGGTAGCTTGCGTCGCCCTCGGCTCGTTCTTCGGCGTCAACGGCTCTTGGGCGGGGCTTGGACTGGGGCCGTTCGCCGGAATTGTAATCGTCTCCGCAATCGTCGTATCGACTTCGGGCTGGTCTTTGTTTCCCTTGCTGATTTCGCGTGCTCGCGATGCCGCGCTTCGCGTTTTCGATCTCGAACTTGAGGACGCCGAAATCGCGGTCGTTTCGGCGGAGATTGGCGAGGTATTGAAAAACGAACGTCAGGACGAGTCGATTGCGATGCGGGCGTCCTTGATGACCGAAGAGGTGCTGATGGCGGTGCGCGACCGCAATCGTCGGCGCAAAGTCATGGCGGAGGTTACGCTCGATCTTAACGACGGGGTGTTGCTTACCTTGCGCGACGACGGCGAGATCTTCGACATTACCGACGCCGACGCGCAAATTTCCTCGCTTCGCGCCTTTCTGGTCGCCTCGATGATGCAACACCATGATGGCCGAATCAATCTCGTCACCACCGGCTTCAATCGCAACGTGTTCCGTTTCTGACGGGTATGTGGTATAATAGCCTCATGGATGCGCCGATGGAGTTGAAAGGGGCTTTTCGCAATCGGCCGGTCGACGCCAACAAGTATTCCGTGGGAACGGTTGCGATCATCGGCGGATCCGTTCGCTATCCCCATGCCCCGGTCATTTCGGCTATGGGTGCGCGCGCCGCCGGTGCCGGGTTGGTTCACCTGATGATTCCCGACGCATCCCGAAGCGCCGCCGGTGCGAACGCAATCGAAGCGACGGTAACCAAGTTGACCTCGACCGCGATTCCGCCCAAGGCGGACGTAACCGTCGTCGGCATGGGGCTGGGGGCGACCACGAACTCGGAAACAGTCGTTTCGCGAATTCTTACGGGTTCTTGCGGACGTTTCGTGCTCGATGCAGATGCGCTCGCGATTCTCGCGAACTGGCGTCGCGAGGAAACGTACGAGCTCGTCAGCGGACAAGAGCTCGTGCTGACGCCGCACGAGGGCGAGGCGGCGAAGTTGTTGGAGTGGAAGCGGGAAAAAGTGACGAAAGACCGACTCGCAGCGGTTCGTGAAATTGTCAAGCGCTACGGCGCGACCGTGATTTTGAAAGGGAAGGGGACGCTGGTGGCGTCGTCGGATGGCTCGCGAATTTACGAGAATCGATCCGGCAATCCCTATATGGCAATCGGCGGTATGGGCGATTTGCTCGCCGGCATGATTGGTGCGCGTTGGGCGTATTTGAAGGGCGATCCGTTTCTAATTGCGGCGTCTTCGGTTTGGTTGCACGGAGCTGCCGCCGACGCGCTTGTCGATGAGGCACGAGAGCCCTCGATTTGCAATGTTGCGGAAATGGTCGGCGCGATGCGCGTGCGACTGGATTTACAGGGAACTTTTTGATAGAATACGAGGCAATTATGAAAATGAAATACATGAATCAGTCGGAATACAGCGCCGAATACATGCGCTATCTCGGTTACGCCAAGACCGCTCGCCGCAGCTACGCGGAGAGCGTGCGGCTCCTGAAGGCGAAGGGCTTCAAGGAGCTTTCCTCCTTCAAGACGCTCAAGCGCGGCGACAAGGTGTATCGCGGTTATGAAGATCGCACCATCATGGCGGCGGTGATCGGCAAGAAGCCGGTGTCGGAAGTCGGTCTCAAGGTCGTTGGAGGCCACACCGACGCGCCACGGCTCGACCTCAAGCCGAAACCGCTTTACGAGAAGGACGGCTGCGTCTATTTCGATTGCCACATTTACGGCGGAATCAAGAAATACCAGTGGCTCGTCCTGCCGCTCGCGCTCTACGGAACCATCGTCCGCAAAAACGGGTCGAAGGTGCTCGTCGAGGTCGGCGACAAGCCGGGCGATCCGGTGTTTCTGATTAGCGACATCCTTCCTCATCTCGGCAAGGATCAGGGCGAGAAGAAGCGCGACGAGTTCGTTCCCGCCGAGGATTTGGATGCGATTTGCTGGTCGTCGAAACCGAACAAGGACGACAAGACCAAACCGGCGCTGATCGAATACTTGAAAAAGACCTACAAGATCGAAGAGGAAGATTTGCTTTCCGCCGAGCTCGAGATGGTTCCCGCCGGAATGCCGCGCTACGTCGGTTTTGACAAATCGCTCATTACCGGTTACGGCCACGACGACCGCGTTTGCTCGTTCGCCGGACTGAAGGCGCTAATCGACGCCAGCGACGAAGTTCCGGACGTGACCGCGTCGATCCTCATGTGCGACAAGGAGGAAATCGGCTCGATGGGCGCGACGGGTATGCAGAGCTCGTTCTTCGAAAACACGGTCGCCGAAATCATCGAACGTCAGGAAAAGTCCGCGAAGGACATTATGGTTCGTCGTGCGTTGGAAAAGTCCACGATGCTCTCGGCCGATGTGACCGCGGCCGCGGATCCGCATTTCCCCGACGTCAACTCTACCGGTAACGAAGCGCGTCTCCACAAGGGCGTGGCCGCTTCGAAATACACCGGCGGAACGACGAAGGGCGGCGCGAGCGATTGCTCGCCGGAGTTCGTCGCCACGGTTCGCAAGATCATGTCCGACGGCGATGTCGTCTGGCAGATGGCGGAACTCGGCAAGCAGGAGAAGGGCGGTGGCGGCACGATTTCGCAGTATATGGCCCGCTTCGGCATGAAGGTGCTCGACATGGGTACGCCGATGTGGAATATGCATGCGCCGTGGGAACTCGTCTCCGAGTTCGACTGCTATCAGACCTACCGCGCCTACAGCGCCTATTTGCGCGCCTAAACGCGACTACCGGCTCATTCCAACGGAATAAGCCACTTCGTATTCGATCCCTTTACTTCCACGGGGATCGAATACGCATCGTCTTCGACGTCGTCGAAGTAGTTGATCGCGTCGTCGTCGGCTTCGACGGTTTTGGGCAACCGACGAGTTTCCGTCGACGATTTCCTGTCGTCAAGCGGCGGTTCGTCAACCGCCTCCGGCTCGACGATCGGTTCGGGTTTCGGAGCGTACAACTCGGGATAGTGCTTGCGCCGATACGCTTCCAATTCCTCGGGAGAAGGGCTTCTGGGGGTGGACTCGGCTTTGCGTCGCTCGGCGGCGAGCTGGGCCTTGAGCGCTCGAATTTCCTTCGCTGCGGCCTCGGCTTGCGCCGCCGCCGCTTTTGCGGCTTCGACATCGGCAGCGGAAACTTCTTTTTTGGTTTCCACGGCGACCGGAGTTTCCCGCAGCTTCTCGATCATCCGGTTTTGCATTTCCTCAATCTTGACGGAAAGGGCGGTAATCGCAGCGACGCTCGCCTCGTCTTTTACAACCGGAGGAGGCGTGGCGGCGCGACGATCCGCTTCTTGCATCGCGTATTCGACCAATCGATCGCTCAACGTCTGATTGCGCATCGACGATATCTGCAACAAATAGAAGAACAATCCGCAGATGCCGGCGATAACCAACAAAAATACGATGGTGATCGTAGTTACGCGACGACGGGATTTCTCCTGTTCGCGTTCGACGTATTGTTGGAAGGCGCGAAGGATCGGGAAGTCATCCATCGCCTCGTTGCCCTGGTTGTAAACGCTAATGGCGTTTTCTGGAATGTTCTCTTCGTTCATAGTTGTCATAATCCGTCTTGTGCGATAAGGCGCGCAACCGCGCGTTTGAAGCCGGCGGTGCTGCGTTTGATGATTTCCTCATCGACGCTACAGCTAAGCCGTACGTAACCGCCGAAGCCGAAGCCCTTGCCGGTTACGACGAGAATGTTTTCCTTCAGAAGTTCGTCCACGAATTCGAGATCGTCCTCGACCGGACTCTTGGCGAAGAAATAAAACGCTCCCTTGGGCATCTCGAATTCGACGCCCGCATCGCGCAAGACTTCGGCCATAAGCTTGCGCCGCCGGTCGTAGATCTCGAGATCCACCGTTTCCTCGACGAGCGAAGATGCGAGCCGTTGGCCGATAACCGGCGCATTGACGAAGCCGAGCGTCCGGTTGGTGAGCGTAACCGCCGCCACAAGCGACGCCTGATCGGGCATCTCCGGATTGGCGACGAAATATCCGATGCGCTCGCCGGCGAGCGACAGCGTCTTCGAGAAGCTGCCGAGAACGCAGGCGAACTTGGTCAGCGGCAATATCGCCGGCACCTTCGCGCCGTCGTAGGCAAAAGCGCGATACGGCTCGTCCGCAAGCAGGAAAAGGGGACGTTCGCGGTTGCGGTTGATCTCGTCGACCATGGCCGCAATCCCCTTCACGTCTTCCTCGGAGTAGATCGCACCGGTGGGATTGTTCGGCGAGTTGACGATAATCGCCCGCGTCCGTGGACCGATTGCCCTTCTGATACCCTCCAAATCCGGTCGGAAAGTCGGCGGAATCGACGGTACGCTTTTGAGGACGCCGCCGAAATGTCCGCAATACGCGCCGTATTCGACGAAGTACGGCGCCGGCGTAATCACCTCGTCGCCCGGCTCGATTACCGCACGGAAGAAGCTGACGAGCGCCCCCGCCGCTCCAACGGTCATGACGACGTCCTTTGCCGCGACCTCGATTCCCTGCTGGCGGCTCAAATACTTCGCCATCGTCTCGCGCACTTCGGGAATGCCGGCGTTCGGGCAATAGCCGAGGCCAAGCGGCTTTACCGCGTTTTCGGCGATGACTTTGAGCGCCCCTTCCGTCGCCGCCGGCGGCGGCACGTCGGGATTGCCGAGCGAGAAGTCGCAGACGGCATCCTCGCCGAACTGGCGCTTCAGCTCAAGCCCCTTCTCGAACATCTTCCGGATCCAGCTGGAAGACGCCATCGACCGGGCGATGGCAGGTGTGACAGCATGCATGGTCGAATTACTCCTCGCTCGTGCCTTCGAAGCTCATCTCCGGGAACATTTCCCTGGCCGTCTTGGCATAGCCCTCGAACTCCGTGACCACGGTCTTCATCAGGGCGGCCGCGCGCTCGGTGGCGCCGTTGACATCGGCGCAGACCAGCTGCATCGTAAGCGCCGCGCCGGACATCGCCTCGGCCCACTCGCGCAACGACATCTTCACCGCCGAGTTGAGCTTGCGCGTGTTGACGACATAGCCGTTGATGAGCTCGTTGAGATTGCCGGGGAAGTCGTGGTAGAAGTTCTGCCAGCCCAGGCGCAGCTTGGAGGAGCCGTTGGGCTTCATGACCTGAAGCTCCTTCTCGTCGATCTTGATGATCTTCGCGCCCGCCAGCTTGCTGCCCTTGAACACGTAGCCGTTCAGGTTCTCGATGAAGATTTCCTGGATGCGCTTCATGGCGTTGACCTTGCGGATCTGGAGGTCGATCGCCAGCTGCCCCTCGGGCGTGGTCTGCTGGTCCTTAACGCCCTGAAGCAGGCGGAGCGCCGTCTTCCAGTCGAGCTGGCGAAGGCAGCCCTGCGCGACGACCTGGTCGAACTTCTCCTTCGCGGCGGCGGTTTCGCCCTGGACGCGCGCCTGACGCTCCTCCTCCATCCGACGCTGGCGTTCGGCCTCGGCCTTCGCCTCGGCGGCGGCCTTCGCCTCGCGCTCCGCCCTGATCCTTTCGAGCTTGATCTGCTGGAGCGTCTGATTGACGGTCTTCTCGCCCTTCGACTTGATGAAGCCGATGGCCTTCTTCACCGTCTCGACGTCGGGCGAGCCCTTGATCTTCTCGTACATCTCCACCAGCGTCGCCGACAAGCCCGAGATGTCCGTCAGCGCATCGCGCGTGACGGCGCGAATGCCGTCCGCCTCGGCGCCCTTGGCGACTAACTGGCTGACGGACTCGCGCACGCGGGCGGCGCACGCCTGGCAGAGGTACGCCTTCTGCCAGAGCTCGTTCATCGTCACGATGACCTGCGGCGTGTCGGCCGGCAGTTCGCGGGCGGCGGCGACGGCGTTGGTCGCGCCCCCTTCCTGGCCCCCCGGCCCCTTCGGCGGCTCGGGCTTGATGAGCGCGCGCTGCTCCTCCGGCAGGATCTTCAGCAGCTCGTCCGTCGGCTTCTGGCATTCGTCAACCGCCTTCTTCGCGAAGGCCACGAAGTCGTCGGCGAATTTCGAGGCCCGGCCG
>JAZQOS010000010.1:0-1582 GCA_045627925.1 Kiritimatiellia bacterium
CCGTGGCGATGACAATGCACACAACCGCCACCACCCGCTGAAAATGCGTTAGTTTGAAAAACGCGTCGGAAAGTTTGGCGAAACGCCTGGAATTGGCCGCGATTATCAGCGCCACCACGCAAAGCACCGTTGCCACTATCAAAAAATGATAGCCAATCTGCAAAATCGGCAACAATGCGCTTCTTATGGATTCAAACCACGGCATCGCCCATTATTATACCAAAAAATCTTCAAAATGCATCCCGCCCAATACTGACGCGCCTAAAGTCGCATTTTTCACGTTGCCAAACTTTACACTTTTTGACGTTTTTGGATATCGGTATATGGGGGGACGCGATTGCGGAGAGGTTCCGCAGCGATGACCCCCTCACTAACTCCAAAAAGGAAAAACTCATGAAACATCTTGTTTTCAGCGCGGTGGCGCTTATTTGCGGTTGCAGCCAACTTCGGCCGACTTCGAAAAGTCAGCAGATGACGACCTTCTCGCTCGGGCTTCCGGCGGTGGTCGTCGTTTCCTCGACTACCTTCGACGCCGAGAACTCGGGCGATGACGAACATAGCGGGATGACCGCTACGAACGAAGTCAATCCGACGGCTAATCTCGACCTCAAGAAGGACGAGGAATAAACCACTGCTGGTAGAAAGCGCTACCCGTTAACGGGTAAGGGATAAGGGCGTATTCTGGTAGCGCGCTCGAGGAAGACCCCTAAAGCCCCGAGGGGTATACACCTTCGGGGCTTAGGGGTTAACCCTTTCCCGAAAAAGGGTTAACGGTTTTACCCCTTACCCGTCTACCCCTCGGGCTTTTTACCAGCGGAGAAACCCTTTTGGCCGCGCGAGTGCGCGGTTAAAGACCAAAACACGGTCCGAAAGGACCAAAAACAAGAAAGGAATCCATAAAACTATGGATATCAAGGTAAAAACAGTGCTCTCGCACTTCACCAAGGGCGGTAAACCATGTTACCAGCTCATGGCGAAGGAGCCGAAGACCATGACTCAGGACGAATTCATTGAGAGGTTCGCCCAGGAGACGGGTCTCACGCTCGCGAAAGCCCGCCTCGCGAATGACGTTCACGGTAGGATCATTTGCGAAGCGACGCTCCAAAACTACCGGGTCAACACGGGAGACTTGACGAGCCAGCTCGTCATTCTCGGTTCGCTCGATTCCGCGAGCGCCCAAGCCACGAAGAAGGACAACCCCGTCCGCGTCTCGCTGACGCCGATCGGGCGGTTCCGCGACGGGGCGAAGGTGCTCGTCGCGGTCAACGACACGCTCACCGTCGAGGCGGCGCTCTACACGGTGTCCTACAAGGACTCCGACGAGCCCAACACCATCGAGGGCAAGGACGTCGTCAAGATCAACGGCAAGGGACTGCTCCTTACCGCCGACAACGACGACGAGGGCGTCTATCTCGAGGACTGCGACACCGGCGTCATCGTCACCGACAAGGCGACGATCACGAAGAACGACGAGAACGTCATCAACTGCAAGTTCATGGACTATCCGGAACTTACGGCCGAGAAACAGTTCAACCTCGTCATCGCAACTCGCAACGGCAACTCCAAGGACGAGTACGGCGTC
>JAZQOS010000011.1:0-1906 GCA_045627925.1 Kiritimatiellia bacterium
GCTCGCCGTCACGGGACCCTGCCCCGCGCGCGTCACCATGTAGCCCGAGAGATGGGCGCTGTGGCCCTCGAGAAGCGAGTTGATGTCGACGCCGAAGGCAATCGCGCACTGGTGGAGGAAGTTGAACGTCGGATCGACCTTGCCCGCCTCGACGTCCGTGTACTCCTTCTCCGTAACACCGGTCAGCTTCGCCATGTGGGCGACGGTATAGCCGATGATTTCACGCATCTCACGGATGCGCGCGGCCATATCCTGCAGCTTCTTACCGGTCTCTGTGCTCATTTTTCTCCTTTTCCGTCTGGGATTGGATATTATATCATAATTCAGGCGACGCGGCGGGCGGCGGACATCGGAAGCGAGACCGCCAGGAGCACAAGAACCGCGCCAAGGAGCAAGAAGGATTTGAAATGCTCGTTCCAGCGGTTGTAACCATCCGCGTCCAGTGCGGTTGTCTCCAGCTGGTCGATCTCCTCAAGGGCCTTTTCAAGGGAATCGCGGTCATTCACCGAGAAGTAGGTGCCGCCCGTCTTCTCCGCAATCGAACGAAGTTGCTTCTCGTCAAAGGCCATGTTCTCATAGCGAATGCCCATGCGTCCCAAAAAGTCCCGCGCAAAAAACGGCGTACGCCGTGACCTCGTCCCGACGCCAATTGCATAGACCTTCACGCCCATTTTCGCGGCGGCGGCGGCGGCCTCACCCGGCTCAACGGCGCCAGTATTGCTTAGTCCGTCCGAAAGGAGAATCACGATTTTCGTCTTCGGTTTTGCGTCCTTAAGCCGCGCAAGCGCCGTTGCGAGCCCATCGCCAATCGCCGTCCGCGCCTCATATTCATCCCCAATCGGATTGCCATTTGCATCAAGAGCTTGCGTTGGCACTTCCACGCCTTTAAGAACGTGCAAGAGCGCCTCATGATCTGCCGTGAGAGGAGAACGCGTTGACGCATAAGAGCCAAAGGTAACAAGTCCAATCAAATCATCTGGTCGCTTTGAGACAAATTCGGCGAAAAGTCTCTTCACAATCGAGAGCCGCATTGTATCTTTCGAGAATTTCGCTCCCAAAGGTGTCAGATCCAAAGCTTCCATCGACTGAGACACATCCACCGTCATCGCGATCGCAATCGCATCAACGGACTTCTTCTCACGTGCCAGCGAAGTGCGCGGACGTGCCGCCGCAATCGTGAGAAGCGAGAGACCCGCCAGGAGGATGAACGGCGTCAGCGCCGCGAGCCGAGCCCGCCAGCCCGCCGCCTTCGCAGGGAGCCGTCCGACCGCGGAGAAGCGAATGCCCGAACGGCGTCCGCGCCTCAACAGCCGCCACGCCGCGACCGCAATCGGCACAAAGAAAAGAAGCAACAATGGATTTGCAAAAGACATAAGAACATTTTAACACAGAGGCACAGAGGCACAGAGGCTAATAACACCCCATCCCCCTCTGTGTCTCTGTCACTCTGTGTTTAAAATCACTTCCCTGAACTTCCCTGCTTGTCTGTATTATCACTCTTCAAGTATCCACGCGCCGAATCCGTCGCCTCGTCCGCCATCTCCGGCGTCGCCTCGACGCCTGTGAACTTCACCAGGTCAGCCCATACGAGGAATCGGCGAAGAGTGTTTGGGTTGTCGAGTGTTTGAGTGTTTGAGTTCTGGAGTTCCGCGAAGAACTCTTCAGTGGTCAGGTGCGGGGCCTTGATACCGTACTTACGCTGGACATAACGTCGCACAACCATCGTGAGCTCGACGTAGAAGTCCTTGTAGCGTCCGCGTCCGGGAAGCCCCTTCTTGAGAAGCCGATCAAGCTCGACCCACGCCCTCTCGATCGGGCTCATCCGATGTTCCTTCACACGCCGGGCGATGTAGCGGGCTAGCCAAACTAGAATCACTAGAATTACTAGAGCCGCTAGAACAGCTAG
>JAZQOS010000012.1:0-2227 GCA_045627925.1 Kiritimatiellia bacterium
TGCCCTCGATGCGTCCGCGACGCTGGTTGATCGAGCCGTTCGCCGCGCCCATGTACTGTTCGGGAACGACGACTTCGACGTCCATCATCGGCTCCAAGACCTGCGGCTTCGCCTTCAAGCACGCCTGCCTGAAGCACTGCATCGCGCAAGTGATGAACGCGAATTCGTTCGAGTCGACCTCGTGGTACGAACCGAAGTACACCGTCGCCTTGACGTCCACGACCGGGAAGCCCGCCAAGGGACCCGATTCGAGCGCCTTCCGAACGCCCTTCTCGACCGCCGGAATGTACTCCGTCGGAATGACGCCGCCCTTGACCTCGTTGACGAACTCGAAGCCCTTGCCCGGCTCCTGCGGAGCGAGCTTGAGGCAGACGTGCGCGTACTGACCGCGACCACCCGACTGCTTGACGTGCTTGTATTCGTTGTCGACCGGCATCGTAATCGTCTCGCGATACGCGACCTGCGGCGCTCCGACGTCGCAATCGACGTTGAATTCGCGTTTCAGACGGTCCACGATAACTTCGAGGTAAAGCTCGCCCATGCCGGCGATGATCGTTTCGCTCGTCTCCTGGTCGAAGCTGACGACGAAGGTCGGGTCTTCCATCGCGAGCGCGTGCAAGGCGACGCCGAGCTTTTCGTTGTCACCGCGCGATTTGGGCTTCACCGCGACCGAGATAACCGGCGCCGGGAAGTCGATGGATTCGAGGGTAATGGGATGGTCGGGATCGCAAAGAGTATCGCCCGTGCGGGTTTCCGTAAGCCCGACGCAAGCAACGATGTCGCCGGCGTGCGCCTCGTCGAGCGGCTCCTGCTTCGAAGCGTGCATACGGAAAAGCCGCGAAATGCGCTGTTCCTTGTTGATCGTCGAGTCGAGCATCTCCGCGCCAAGCTTCATCGTGCCCGAATAGACGCGCACGAACGTGATCTTACCGCCGGACTTCGGATCGTTCATGATCTTGAACGCGAGGCCGCAGAACGGCTCGTCGTCGGAAACTTCGCGCTTCTCGTCGGGATTGTCCTGGGAAACCGCAGCTCCCGTGTCGAGCGGCGAGGGGAGATAGTCGCAAACCGCGTCCAAAAGCGGCTGAATGCCCTTGTCCTTGAACGCCGTGCCGCAGAAAGCGGGGGTAATCGTCCGCGCGAGCGTGCCCTTGCGGATCGCCTTCTTGATCTCGTCGTTCGTGAGCTCCTCGCCCGCGAAGAACTTCTCCATCAAGGCGTCGTCCTGCTCGGCAGCCGACTCGATCATCTTCTGGCGGTATTCCTTCGCCTTCTCGACGAGTTCCTCGGGGATGTCCTTCTCGATAACGGTCTTGCCGAGGCTCTTCATATCGAAGTAGAGCGCTTTCATCTTCACGAGGTCGACAACGCCGTCGAAAGTATCTGCCGCGCCGATCGGAATCACCATCGGAACCGGATTCGCGCCAAGCTGCTTCTTCATCTGATCCATGACGTTGTAGAAGTTGGCACCGACGCGGTCCATCTTGTTGACGAACGCGATCTTCGGAACCTTGTACTTCTCGCTCTGACGCCAAACCTGCTCGGACTGGGGCTGGACGCCGCCCACCGCGCAGTAGAGCGCGACCGCGCCATCAAGAACGCGCAAGGAGCGCTCCACCTCAGCCGTGAAGTCCACGTGTCCGGGAGTATCGATCAGCGAGAGGCGGTAGTTCCCCCACTGGACGCACGTCGCCGCAGACTGAATAGTAATGCCGCGCTCCTGCTCCTGAACCATGAAGTCCATCGTCGCCGCGCCATCGTGCACTTCGCCGATCTTGTAATTCTTACCCGAATAAAAAAGAATGCGTTCCGAGGTGGTCGTCTTGCCGCCATCGATGTGGGCCATGATGCCGAAGTTGCGAACTCGTTCGAGCGGAATATCACGCTTAGCCATTTTCTTTGTTCCTTATAGATGCAAAAGTTCGCGTATTATCTCATATTTCGCCGAAGAATGTCAAGACTGGGTTCACTTCCGCTCCTTCGTTCGCAGCTGAGCGCTTATTACAGCCGGACCGACTTCTCATTCCTCGCTGGGCAAAAGTTATCAACATCTTTCTCTCAATGGGGTCGGACCACACTGCGGCCTTATTGCGCAACTTCCCAGCGACCGCCCTTGTCGGGGCCGATGCGACGAAGACGCTGCGCGTCCTTGAGATGCTCAATGTGCTTCTGAATCGCACTGCGGGAAATACCAAGCGCCTCAACCATGCCCGAAAAGGTCAATTTC
>JAZQOS010000013.1:0-2828 GCA_045627925.1 Kiritimatiellia bacterium
GTAAAGGAAGAAACCACCGAAAACCGACGCCACCAGAAGCAGCGCCCCGATGAGCACCGACCGCGACTTAATACCGTCATGATAAAGTCCGGCTATCACGCAAGTCAGGGCGACAACGGCAATCGAAAACAGGAAACCGGCCCCCAACACGAGTCCTGACATCTCAGGACCCTGATAGCACCACAGCGAACCGACAGCGGTGCAGATCAGCAGTACCGCGAAAAGCAACAGACAGGCATTAAGCGTTTGTCCGCCGAAAGTCAGCGGCTTCGGATCGAACGCGGAGCTTACACCATCCGGACCGCGATGTCCTACCGCACCTGGAAACCGGACGAGATCCGCGCGCGCCATCGCACGCCAGCAGAAGGGACGAGCGACATTCAAGGCGAAGATCCCGAGAGACCCTAAGAGTTTCCCAAGCCGCGATTCGCACAGAAATGAAACCAGCAGTCCGATCGACACGACGAGCAACAACCCGAGCTCGAACCAGAACCCCGGCCCAAGATGCGCCCAGTTCCGCTCGACCCCGAGTTTAGGATCGGTATTGCTCACATTCACGAAAGAGCGCGGATCCGCAGGATTATGATAAGCCATATGCTTTTTCCATTGCCGAAATTAACTAACCGCGGCATCCTTCGCGGCTTCCAGCACTTTCAGATTCTCGCCGACCAGCCCGACGAGGCGGGTCTTGAAATCATACGAGAGGAACAAACTCCGCGATTGTCATTTTCACCTTTCCTATACCCCATCGGGTATAATTCCACCTCTCTTGGCTAAACTATACCCGATAAGGTATAATCTTGTTAAAACGCCCAAAAATTATACCACATCGGGTATAATCGCGCAAGAGCCAACAGGACTGGAGTTTACCCATTTTTGACGTCCTGTCGATTTGCGCCCCATCCAACCCGCCAATTTTGACTCCGAACGGTGTGGCTCACACTACCGCTTCGCCAGACTGAAACCCCTCTCGCGACCAGACCTACTCTCCACCGTCTGAAAAAACGTGGTCTTCCCATTCCGTTTTCCTGTAGAATACAGGATGCGTTAAACAAACGAAAGGAAAGACCACGACATGAATGATAGCACAATTGCCTTCAGAGCGAAAGAGCAACTCGGAAAATTTCTGGGTAAAGTGTTTACCCATTTCTCGAAGCCGAGGAAGAAGTTCCTGGCCGACATGCTCTACGGAATTCAGGCCTCCGGCGACACGCAGCTCTCGTCGATCATGCGGGCGATCAACGACGATCCCGACATGAAACACGCTGTCGAGAAGCGGCTGAGCCGTAACGTGGCGAACGAGGGAATCGGCATGGAAATCGACAAGGCCATCCTCGCGGAAGGCGCGAAGTACGTCCGCGACGACTCACTCATACTCGTCGACCCGACGGAAATCCGGAAAGAGTTCGGCCTTCACATGGAACACATCACGATGGTCAGGGATGCGAGCCGCTCGTCGAAAGAAAAACACGAGGTGCTCGTGCACGGCTATCACGGCTGCATGGCTGTCGCCTGTCAGAGCGGCAGACGCAAGACCGTACCGCTCGCGCTCAAACTCTGGTCGTCGCGCGCTCCAGGGCATCTGGGAGAAAACGATGAAGTGCTCAAGCTCATCACCGCAATCATGACCGAAACCGACGGCAAAGGCATCCTCGTCTATGACAGAGGTGGCGACAGACCCGCGTTTTACGAGGCTTTCATAGAGAACGGATGGGACTTCATCGTCCGCATGACTGGGCGGAACGTGCTCTCATGGAAAGGCCTCCACGAGATCCACTGGCTCGCCCAGCAATGCACCATGCGACACCATCATCACGTCGAGTTCGACTCGCACGGGACAGAATGCAGCGTGCAGATCTCCTTCGGAGCGATACCCGTACGCCTTCCCATGCACCCAGAAAAGGAACTGCACATGATCGTGGTGAAAGGCTTCGGCGACGACCCGATGATGCTGCTGACATCGCTTCCCGTCAACGGATCGTTCGAGTCGATGTGGCGGATCGTCGAAGGATACCTCACGCGCTGGAGGATCGAGGAGACGATCCGATTCGTCAAGCAGGCATACGGATTCGAGAACATCCGGGTGCTGTCCTACCGCGGCATCCGCAACATGGCGTCGATCGTCCTCGCCACGACTTACTTCGCTTCGACCTGGCTCGGGCGACATGTGAAGCGCGAAGTTCTCGCAGAGCATCTGAAGACGCTTTCGCAGAGGCTCGGCAAGGTCCCGGAGTTCGCGAACTACGCGATCGCAGACGGGCTCAAACGCGCCTTCACGCGGTTCGGGAAATGGTGCCGCAAGATCATCGATCCGGAACCCGCGCCAACCGAAAACAAGCTATTAGAGTTCCTTCCGGGATTCAGGGAACTGTTTGCGGCAGACCTTTGCTGAAGCCGATGCCGGGCGAATCGGGGTGCACGAATCCCATCCGGTTCCTCGGAGCGGCAGCGTGAGCCACACAGCTCAAAATCCATTCCACGGAAGAATCACGCCAATTTCACTTGCGGAAACGCACATCACCCTTTATTTATCAGGGTGAGACGCATTTTGGCGCTCAAAAAATGGGTAAACTCCAGGTGGCTCAGCCCCCACCTCATCAGGCGTCCGCCCAACGGCAAGTTCCGCTACGTGCTCGCCGCCGTCCTCCGGAACACCGTCGGCAACGACCTCAAGAAGGAACGCCGCTACCGCGGATTCCTCTCCCGACTCGATCAACCGCACTCGCCCGACGACGAATTCCGACGCACGGCGGAACAGGCCTTCGTCGCCTACGCGGGACAGGCCTTCCACGAACTCATCACGGCGGGACAGTGGCCCACGGACAAAG
>JAZQOS010000014.1:0-3172 GCA_045627925.1 Kiritimatiellia bacterium
GCAATCGTCCGCGTCCTCGACGACCCCGCCGAATACGCCCGGCTCCAGAACCTCGGCCGCATCTGCGCCTCGCAGTACGACTGGAACGCCATCGCCGCCTCCGACTCGGCAGCGGTTTAATCACGCCGGTGGCTTATCCACGGATAAACGTCCACACTGATTCGCGGAAATTCGCAATTGAATATTGCTCCATGATTGAGGCTCGCGCGGATTCACCAAGCCGCTTGCGCAATTCTGGATTTTCGTACAACTGACGAAGAGCCTTTGCCGCCGCGGCAATGTCCGCTTCGGCCCACGAAGTGACTTTCGCGTAATTTGGATGGTCAATCTCTCTGGGGTTCGGCGCAACAAGCGTATAGGGTATCGGAATGGAGTTAGTCGCATTGCAAAACTCCGTCGTTGAACTGTAATCCGTGATGACAACAGCCTTCCCAAGCGACATCGCTTCGGCAATTCCAAGCCCGAAACCCTCGCCTCGATGCAGGGAAAGATAGACATCGCAAGCGTTTGTGAGCGCGTAAATGTCCTGTTGCGGGATGTATGCATCAATGATGGTAATCCGGTCCGCGAACCCCATCCGGTCGGCAAGATCAGTTAGAACTTTTCTCGAGGCGACGGACGAATTCATGACCTTCAAAACAAGCCTGGCATCTGGGGCGTCCTTAAACGCGGCCCCAAAAGCTTTTAGGGCTGCCATCGGATTTTTCCGATTCATTCCCGATGCGAAATTGAAGTTGAAGAAAACAATGAACTCATCCGACGACAATCCGTATTTGCGTCGTGCCGCATTAACTGGCATAACATCCCCAGTCACCGGTCGAAACGGATAAAGCAGTTTTCCGACCGGCATCTCACATCCATAGACACGTCGAAAATAAGAAACATTGAACTCGCTCATGCCGAGAATCCCCAAGGGCGGCTGAATGTGCGGAAGCCCTTCCCTGATGCCGGACTCGAATTCCCAAAAGACGACACGGAACCGTTTTGGCGAAACACAGCTCGGCACCGGCGTCATGACCCGTTCAAGGATATGAGAATAGCGATTGATTCTGAATTCCGCCCGTGGCGTTATAATATCCCTGACATCAGCAGCTGGGAATTCCGGTCGAGGATTGGTATCAAAGGTCTGAAAAGGAATGCCCGCATCCTTAAGCGAATGCGCAAGGTCTCGCATGGTCTTGGAAAGCGCACATGTTTCCGTCATCGGCGCCACAATGGTGACTCCTGGCTCCGGATTGACAAAGGGATATTGCCGTGCGTTCTTCGTGAGAAACCGCCGTTGCTCCGCTTCGGGACCTGTAAATTTTCCTTTAAGATAGACCCACGCACCCGCCAAACCAAACCGTCGAAACTGGGCGAGACGAACTTTCGTAAGTAAGATCAGATTTCTTCCCATAGTGATAATTTGGATGAAATTATATCATTTTCCTTACCGTGCGTTCACCACCCTCCTTGCTCCTAAACCACAAATTTGATAAAATTTTCGCACGATGACCTTTGTTAAATCAAGTCCCCGCTCTGTTTAAGCGCAAAACAGGTCCAATGCGCGACCATGGCCGCACTTCTTAACAAGCTCCATTCCAAGCTCGGCGACTTCTGGTGGTACTCGCTGATGCTCTTCTGCGCCATGCGCGCGGCGGACTGCCTGAACGTCTTCGTCGGGCTGTGGCTTGTGCCGAAGTACGTGGAGCCGTCCGAGCTTGGCGCGGTGATGCCGCTCACGCAGCTCGCGAACTTCTTCGCCATTCCCATTGCCGTCTTCGCCTCGACCTTCCGCAACGAGCTCACCACTCTTGCCATCAACCGCAAGTTCGGGCAGATGAAAACCCTGATGCGCGGCGTCTTCATCGCAACGGCGATCTTCCTCTTTCTTGCAATCGTCATCTGCCGCTTCGTCCTCCCCGCCTACCTCGAGCGCATCCGCGTCGCCGAGGGCTCGCTGGCTATCGTCATCCTCATCTCGTCCTTCTTCGCGACCATTTCACCGATCTACTCGAACGCCCTCCAGTCGCTCAAGAAGTTCAAGGCGAATTCGCTCATCTCGCTCTTTGGCGCACCGGTCCGTTTGCTGGCAATGCTCGTCACTATGCCGCTCCGCGCGCTCACGGGCTATTTCGTCGGCCAGACCGCCCCCTCGGTCTTTGGCATCGTTGGCTCCGTCATCTGCCTTCGCAAAGAGCTGTCCGTCCCCGCCGAGCCCTACTGGAACCGCGAAATCGTCCGCCGCTTCGGACGCCTCTTCCTTATCTTCGGAATCAGCGCCGTCGCCGGCGGCATTTCAACGCTCGTCGAGTCGACCGTCCTACGTCAGCGTCTCCCCGAGCTTGATTCCGCCGCCTACTACATGGTGACGCGCTTCTCCGACATCGCGGGCTTCCTTGCCTCCGCGCTCGTCTTCACGCTCTTCCCCTTCACCGCCGAACTCGCGGCCAAGGGCAAGGATACGCGCCCGCTCATCCTTAAGGCATCTGCCGCGGTCTTTGTCACCAACGCCGTCCTCGCCGTCTTCTTCTGGCTCTTCGGCGAACGCATCCTCGCGTTTCTCCCCCACGGTAGCGAATATGCCGCCTACTGGTGGGCCATTCCGTGGATCATCGCCATCTGCAGCATCAACCTGTCCACGGGTTTCTATTGGACGGCAGAGGTGTCCGCCTTCCGCTTCAAGCTCATGCTCTGGTGGCTTCCGTTGAACCTGCTCTATGCGGCCGCCCTTCTCTTCGTCACCGGCTACGGCTACTTCACCGCCTACATCCCCGCGACGTGGTCCGCATTCCTCGCCGCCCACAACATCACCTCGCTCTCCGCGATGCTCTGGTGGATGACCGGCATTGCCGTCCTCAAGGCCGTCTGCTGTGCCCTTGCCATGCTCCGGCAGAAACAGCCATGAAGCGCATACTCTACATCACAAGCAAGATCCGGGACTGGTACGAAAGCCCATCCTGCGCGGAGCACTTCGCCCACGCGCCCTACTCGATTGACGCCATCGGCTACAACCTCGAGAAACGCGGCTGGACCGTCGGCTGGATGGGGCGCAAGTCCTCCAGGCCGATCTTCTCCGTCGCCCGGCGCATCGACGCGTTCAAGCCGGACATCATCTACACCTACGGCTCGACGGTCGCCCTTCATCCGATCATCGCCCGCAAGCTCCTCTGCAAGCACAAGGCCTTCAAGG
>JAZQOS010000015.1:0-5418 GCA_045627925.1 Kiritimatiellia bacterium
AGCAGCGGGCGGTCCGGAAGGCCGAAGCTCACGTTCGAAACGCCCAGCACGGTGTGGACGCCGAGTTTTTCGCGCACCAGTTTCAACGCGTCGAGCGCCACGCGCCCGGCCGAACCGTCCGCGGAAACGGCCATGCACAGCACGTCCACGATGAAGTCCTCGGGGCCGAAGCCGAATTTCCGTCCCTCCGCCAGAATCTTCGCGGCGATCGCCAGGCGGCCTTCGGCGGTTTTCGGGATGCCCGCTTCGTCCAGCGCAAGCGCCACCATGACGCCGCCGTATTTCTTCACCGCCGGAAACACCGCGTCCATCGATTCGCGCTTGCCGTTCACCGAGTTGACGAGCGGCTTGCCGTTGACGCGGCGCAGCGCAAGCGCGAGTGCGCGGGGATCGGCGGTGTCGATTTCAATCGGCGCGGTCGCGACGCTCTGCACCGCCGCAATCGTCGAGTCGAGAAGCGAAACCTCGTCCAAGCCGGGAACGCCGCAATTAACGTCAAGAATCCGCGCGCCGGCTTCCGTCTGGGCGACCGCTTCGCGCAAGACGTAGGCGACGTCGCCATTGCGATACGCTTCCTTGAGCGCCTTCTTGCCCGTCGGGTTGATGCGCTCGCCGATGACGAGGCCTTCGCCGCGCTTCAGAAAAACCGCTTGCGTACCCGAGGAAACCGCCGTCATTTCGCAAGCTCCCGAATGAATTCGTCCGTCGTGCCGCAGCAACCGCCGATTACGCTCGCTCCCGCCTCGACGAGTTTTTTAACGCAAGAAGCGAATTCGGCCGGCTTCATGTCGAAAATCGTCTTTCCGCCCTCGACGCGCGGAATGCCCGCGTTGGGTTTGACGATAATCGGCTTCGTGGAAAGCTCCTTCAGGCGTTTAACGAACGGAAGCATCAACTCCGGCGAAAGTCCGCAATTGAAACCGTACGCCGTAACGTCCAGCGATTCCATCAATACCGCGAACGCCTCCACCGAGCCGCCGGTAAGAAGTTTGCCGTCCGCCTGCAAGGCAACCGTGGCGTAGACGGGAAGCGTCGAATTCTCCTTCGCCGCGACAATCGCCGCTTTAAGTTCGTAAAGATCGCTCATCGTCTCGATGGCGACGAGGTCCGCACCCGCTTCGGCTCCGATGCGCACCGTTTCCGCGAACGCCTCCACCGCCGATTCGAATTCAATGTCTCCAATCGGCTTCAATAGCTTGCCGGTCGGCCCCAAGTCCAGCGCAACCTTGGCGCCGCTCGACTTGGCGAGCTCCACCGAAGCGCGAATGACGTCCGATAGCGCGAACGCGCCGTGGTATTTCAGGCGATTCGCCCCGAAAGTGTTGGTGTAGACGATATTCGAGCCCGCTTTCGCGTAGTCGCGATGAACGGCGCGAACGATTTCGGGGTGCGTAATCGACCAGTCCTCGGGAGATTCGCTTGGACCGAGGCCTTTTTCCTGCAGCCGCGTTCCCATTCCGCCGTCGAGTAGCGTCAGCATCGTTCTACCTCGCATATCGCAGTTACGCTCTTGGCGGGAACGAGCAACATCGAATCGGTCAGGGAAACGCCGATTTTGCGGGCGGCGTCGAGCTTCTCCAGAATTTCCGCGCTGAGCGAAAGCGGCATTTCGCCGTAGCCAGGGCTTCGACGAGGTTTCAGTCGTTCGCCCGACTTCAATTCGGCGCGAATCTTCGCTTCGATTTCGTCCATCACCCGTTCGACCGCCTCCAGCCCGATTTGCTGGGAAAAGAGCGCGTCGGCGGCGCTCATGGCGGAAACGCGACGCTGCCAGACGTCGAACTCCGCGCCAATCGTACCGCACAAATAGTAGCGGTCGCCTACGCGAGCATACGTCGAGCGCGGACGAATCGGCGCTTCGGCCGCAAGCGCTTTCACGCGCGCTTGCACTTGAGGACGCTCCGAAGGTTTCCGAGAATGCGCAGCGCCACCTCGGACTTGTTCATCGTATAGACGTGAACGCGATCGACGCCGTTCGCCACCAAATCGATTATCTGGTCGGTCGCGTAGGCGACGCCCGCGTCGAGCATCGCCGCGGGATCCTCGCCGAAACGATCGACAATCGCCTTGAAGCGCGGCGGCAAATGGGTTCCCGAAAGCGCGCAGATGCGGGAGATTTGCGCTCCGTTGGTAACCGGCATCACGCCCGCGATTACCGGAACGCCAATCCCCGCCGAACGGATTTTCGCAAGATACGAATAGAGAATGTTGTTGTCGAAGAACATTTGGGTCACGAGGAAATCAAGACCCGCCTCGACCTTCGCCTTCAAATGCGAAATGTCGTCGGCGAGATGGGCGCATTCGGGATGGCCCTCGGGATAGCACGCGCCGCCGAGGCAAAAACCATGTTTCTTCAGTTCGCGCACGAGATCGACCGCGTGCGGGAAGTCGGAGACGACGCGCGTCTCGCCAATCGGCGGATCGCCGCGCAGACAAAGAACATTCTCGATTCCCGACTGGCGAAGCGCGGAGACTTCGTCCGCGATTTGGGCGCGGCTCGAATTAACGCAAGTAAGATGCGCGAGCGCGGTCGTGTGGCAATCGCGTTCCACGAATTCGGCGATTTCGCGAGTGTTCGCGCCGGTGGAGCCGCCTGCCGCTCCGCAAGTTACCGAAATGAAGGCGGGGCCTCCGGCGGCGATTTCGCGCACCGTCTTGCGCGTACGCTCCATCGCGGCGCGCTCCTCGTCGGCGTTCTCCGCCATCCGCTTCGGAGGGAACACCTCGAAGGAAATCGACGGAGCCTTGCTCGCAAACGTTTCGGATATCTTCATTTCCGCGAATTATACCATTTTCCGACGACGATATGGTATTTCGTTGAGCGCGAAGCGCCGACGACGGTCGATTGGCTCAAGCTCGATTCCAAACGCCTCGGGATTGGCGGCGATGGGCGAGTGGACGGTAAGCGCGAAACGATGCCAAAAGACGCTTTGAACGAGCCCGCGTTTCGCAAGCGTGCGAACGTAGCGCCGCGCCTCGCGCTCCTCGCGTTTGGTTTCGGTCGGAAAGTCGTACATCAAATAGGCGTGCACGAGAATTCCCGCGCGTTTGAAGGCGCGAAGCGCGCGTTCCGCCGAAGCGAGCGTAATTCCCTTGTTCATCAACTTCAAAAGCCGGTCGTTGGCGCACTCGAGTCCGCCGGTGACCGCGATGCACCCCGACGCGGCCATCAACCGGGCAAGCTCCGGCGTGTAGGCGGCGTCGAAGCGGACATTGCCCCACCACTCGCATTCGAACTTGCGGCGCAAAATCTCGCGCGACACCTCGGCGAGCAGCTTGGGCGGCATCGCCTCGTCGACGAAATGAAAACTCCGCCCGAGATGCTCCATCGCGTCCACTATCGCCTTCGCCTTCGGCATCTCGAAGCAACCAATGTAGGGAAGTTTTACGTCGCAAAACGCGCATTTGTGCCAATAGCAACCACGCGCCATAACGAGCTTGCGCCAGCGTCCGACCGACCAGATGCGATGCATGGGGTTGACGTCCTCGACGACGTCGAAGTAATCGTTCCAGTCGATACCCTCGTAGCTCGGCTCGACGAACGGTGGCACCTCGCCATTCGCCCATTGCGAGTATCCCTCGTCCAATTGAAATTCGTCGAAATAGCGATAAGGACGCTTGTCCGTCATCGTCCTAAGTTCCGTCGAAACGAAGCCGCCGCCGAGAACGAGTCGAATTTTCGGATAATGGCGACGAACGTAGCGCGCAATCTTGAACGCGGGAATCAGCGTCCCCGGAAACGGACAAGTGACGCCGATTTCGGTGGGCCGCGTCTCCGCAATCGCCGCCTCAAGGCGTTTTTCGAGCGGACGATCGACGACTCCTGGGCGCTTCACTTCCTTTTCGACCGCGCCGAAATCGGCGGCAAAAGCACCGATGCGCTCCGCGTAACGGGAAAAACCGAACGCGGGATCGATCTCGTCGCGAATGCGCATCGCAAGATCGTCAATTCGCCGACTCGCTTCGAGCTTCGCCTCGGCGGGCGCGGGACCGGACAGAAACTCCAGAAGTTCCTCCGTCGTCTCGTCGCCGTATTCGACCAGAATGTCGCGCGCCACCTTCGCGGAAAGATCGCGCTGAAAAGCAACGCCTCCGCGCGATTTCAGGTATCCGACGAGATGGGGCGTCGCCGGATAGGGGCAGTTCGGTTGCACGAACGGCGGCGTCAGAAACAGAACTCGCCGTTTCGCGCTCAATGCACGAAGAGGATTTCGCGATACTTCGGCAGCGGCCAGCGCGCGTCGTCCACCAACGTTTCCAGTCGATCGACCGTCCGGCGCAAATCCGCCATCGCCACAAGCTGCGACTCGTGCAAGCCGCGCTGGAGCGCGATCTCCAACCGGTCGCACTTCACGTGCAAATCGTCGAGCCCAGCTCCGAGTTTGCGCTGCATCGCGGTGAGCCCGCGAATTCCCGCCTTAAGACCGTCCTTCCGCGCCTGTCCAATCGCCGTCGCCAAGTGCGAAAACTCGTCCGCAACCACCGGCCGAATCATCGACCGCGCGATTTCGAGGGCGATTCCCGCCTCGATGCGGATTCGACGATGGTAGTCCTCCATGCCGATTTCCCACCGCGAGAGCATTTCGCTTTCCGAAAGCACGCCGTATTTCGCAAAAAGCTCGAGATTGCGCCGATCCTTGAGCGGAGCGAGCGATTCCATCGTGTCGCGAAGATTCGGAAGCCCGCGCTTTTTCGCCTCCTTCGGCCAACTCGCCGCATAGCCGTCGCCGGAGAAGATGACTCGCTTGTGCGCCTTGACCTCGTAGCGCAGGAGCTTTTGGAGCTTGGAGTTGAAGTCGCCCTTCATGGCGTCGAGCTTGTCGCACATGGCGTCGATCGACTCCGCGACAATGGTATTGAGCACGGTCTGGCTTTGGGCGCAGTTCTGCGAAGAACCGGGCGCGCGAAATTCGAACTTGTTGCCGGTAAAGGCGAAAGGCGAAGTGCGGTTGCGGTCGGTCGCGTCCTTCGGGAGCGGCGGCAAGGTGTCGACGCCGACGCGAAGCGAACCGCCGCGTTTGCCCTTGCCCCGTTCGCGCGTGCCCTTCTCGATGGAATCGAGAACCGCGTTAAGCTCGTCGCCGAGGAATACGGAAATGATCGCCGGCGGCGCCTCGTTCGCGCCCAGGCGGTGGTCGTTGCCGGCCCCTGCCGTCGTCATGCGCAGCATGTCGGCATGCAGATCGACCGCCCGCACGATGGCCAGCAGGAAGGTGGGGAAGAGCGCGTTGTCCCGCGGATTGTCGCCCGGGGAGAGCAGGCTGCGCCCGCCGTAGGCCAGCGACCAGTTGCAGTGCTTGCCGCTGCCGTTCGCGCCCTCGAAAGGCTTTTCGTGCAGCAGGCAGACGAGGTCCATCCGCTCCGCCGTCTGCCGGAGGACCTCCATGATCAGCATGTTGTGGTCCACCGCGAGGTTCA
>JAZQOS010000016.1:0-1785 GCA_045627925.1 Kiritimatiellia bacterium
CCGTGGCGATGACAATGCACACAACCGCCACCACCCGCTGAAAATGCGTTAGTTTGAAAAACGCGTCGGAAAGTTTGGCGAAACGCCTGGAATTGGCCGCGATTATCAGCGCCACCACGCAAAGCACCGTTGCCACTATCAGAAAATGATAGCCAATCTGCAAAATCGGCAACAATGCGCTTCTTATGGGCTCAAACCACGGCATCGCCCATTATTATACCAAAAAATCTTCAAAATGCATCCCGCCCAATACTGACGCGCCTAAAGTCGCATTTTTCACGTTGCCAAACTTTACACTTTTTGACGTTTTCTTGTATCGGTATATGGGGGCGCGATGGTTGGAGCGGTTCCAACACGATGACCCCCTTAACTTAAAACCGAAAGGAACAAAACCTATGAAACTCACGAAACAGGAAACATTGGCGGCGAGAACGGAGCTCGTAAAGACGATTCTCAAGATCAACGCGCTCGGGAAAAGTCGCGATGCGCTCAAGGAAAAGCTCGCGGGCGACTTCGAGAGCCACAAGAAGGAATACTTTGATGGCATTCAGACCGAAGCGGGCATCCTCATCCGCAAGCCCCACGGCTACGACATCATCGCCAAGGAGCTGGTGGAAGCATGAAAAAGCTGATATTCAGCGCGGTGGCGCTTATTTGCGGTTGCAGCCAACTTCGCCCGACATCGAAAAGTCAGCAGATGACGACCTTCTCGCTCGGGCTTCCGGCGGTGGTCGTCGTCTCTTCGACTTCCTTCGAAGCGGAGAACTCGGGCGATGACGAACATAGCGGTATGACCGCTACGAACGAAGTCAATCCGACGGCTAATCTCGACCTCAAGAAGGACGAGGAATAAACCACTGCTGGTAGAAAGCTCGACCCGTTATCCCCTTTTGGTTGACCTCGCTAACGGGTAAGGGAAAAGTGGTCAACGGGTAAGCCCAAAAAGGGTATACCCTTTTACCCCTTACCCGTTAACGGGTTTTCGAAAAAGGGTATACCACTTTTGACTTTTACCATCAATGGTTGACATTTTGGCCACGCGGGTGCGTGGCTAAAGAAAAACCACGGTCCGAAAGGACCAAAAACAAGAAAGGAATCCATAAAACTATGGATATCAAGGTAAAAACAGTGCTCTCGCACTTCACCAAGGGTGGTAACCCGTGTTACCAACTTATGGCGAAAGCGCCGAAGACCATGTCGCAAGACGAATTCATTAAGAAGTTCGCCGAAGAGACGGGTCTGACGCTCGCGAAAGCACGTCTCGCGAATGACGTTCACGGTAGGATCATTTGCGAAGGCGTACTTCAGAACTACCGCGTCAACACCGGCGACTTGGCGGCTGATCTCGTCATCACCGGTTCGCTCGACTCCGCGAGCGCCCAGGCGACGAAGGAGCGGAACCCCATCCGCATCTCCATCGTTCCAATCGGTCGGTTGCGCGATGCGGCGAAATCGCTCGAAGCGGTCAACGACACGCTTACCGTCGAGGCGGCGCTCTACACGGTGTCCTACAAGGACTCCGACGAGCTCAACACCATCGAGGGTCAGGACGTCGTCAAGATCAACGGCAAGGGTCTGCTCCTTACCGACGACAACGAAGACGAGGGCGTCTATCTCGCTGATGTCGAGAGCGGCGTTATCGTTACCGACAAGGCGACGATCACGAAGAACGACGAGAACGTCATCAACTGCAAGTTCATGGACTATCCGGAACTTACGGCCGAGAAACAGTTCAACCTCGTCATCGCAACTCGCAACGGCAACTCCAAGGACGAGTACGGCGTC
>JAZQOS010000017.1:0-55343 GCA_045627925.1 Kiritimatiellia bacterium
CCTACCCCTTAACACCCTACCTACTTACCCCTTAACGGCGAGCTCTTTACCCCAGGGGTGATATTTCTTTGCCCTCGGCGCAATCCATTACTCCAATAGGCGAGATGGTTCGCTCCGAGGCGCTTGCGCCCAGTTGCGGAACGAGAAGGCGATAAAAGTCATTTGGGACACCTAATTGAGGAGCTGATATATATTTCGCATGGATCCCGCCTACACAACTTCCAAGTAGTAGGCACGACTTTCATAAGTGCTATGTACGACGTTTCGCCTCGATAAAAGCACAAAACCACGCCAACGATGTCACGCGTAGCGCCCGTTGCGGAATTTTGTATCCTTCATGGTGGAGAAGAAGAGATTCGAACTCTCGACCCCCACGTTGCGAACGTGATGCTCTACCAACTGAGCTACTTCCCCATTGCGGAAAACGGTGCGTATTATATCACAAATGACCCACGCACCGCAAGGGGCTATTTAACGCCGAAATACTTTTTGAGTTTCTCGACGCGATCGAGCTTCTCCCACGGAAATTCATCGCGCCCGAAGTGCCCGTAAGCCGCCGTATCCTCGTACTTCCATCCCTTCGGCTTTAGAAGCTTAAGGTCGTCGATAAGCGCGTAGGGACGAAAATCGAAAATCTTTCCCGAAGCGAGCATCCGTTCGAGCTTCTCGTTGGTAAGCCCCGCTTTGGCCGTGCCGAAGGTCTTAACGCAGAACGAAACCGGCTTATCCACGCCAATCGCGTAGGCAACCTGAATTTGACACCGTTCCGCAAGTCCGGCGGCGACGATGTTCTTCGCCGCGTACCGCGCGTAATAGGCAGCCGAGCGATCGACTTTCGAGGGATCCTTGCCGCTGAACGCGCCACCGCCGTGCGAAGCCATTCCGCCGTAAGTATCGACGATGATCTTCCGCCCGGTAAGTCCCGAGTCTCCGCACGGCCCGCCGATTACGAATTTTCCGGTCGGGTTAATGTAAAACTTCGTCTGCTTGTCGATGAGACCGGTCTTTTCGAGGTAGCCCCGCGCATAACGCTCGATTGCGCGATAGTTGTTCGCGGTCGCTCCCGCCTCGGTAGTCTGATGGGAAACGACGACCGTGTCGATGCGAACCGGTCGTCCGTTTTCGTACACGACCGAAAGCTGGCTCTTCGCATCCGGGCGAAGCCATTTGCACTTTCCCGAATGGCGCAACTTCGCGAACATCTTCAAAAGTCCGTGAGCATAAACGATCGCCGCCGGCATATAGGTTTTCGTCTCGTTGGTCGCGTAGCCGAACATCATCCCCTGATCGCCGGCACCCTGTTTGCGCTTCGCCTTGCGATTAACGCCCCGCGCGATATCCGGCGACTGACCGTGGACGAAAGAAAGATGCTTCAAGGTATCGTAGCTAAAGCTCTCCTCGGCGCGGTTGTAACCGATTTCGCGCACTACCCGCCGAACGATCGGTTCGACGGCAAGACGCTCGAACCCGCGACAGGTTATCTCGCCCATGTTGACGACGATATTCGGGCCGACCATCGTCTCGCAGGCGACGTGCGAGCGCGAATCGCGCTTCAGACACGCGTCGAGAATCGCATCGGAAATTCGATCCGCAACTTTATCGGGATGACCCTCGGAAACCGATTCGGAAGTAAAAACGTGTTGATGACTCTTCATGTTTCGTATATTATACCAAATTCTCCCCGTTAGGCGCGATTGGCGTTTTCACGAAACACCGCAACCGCCATTACGATAATGACGACGAATCCGACGACGCTAACCGCATCCGGAACTTGCGAAAAGACGAAAAACCCGAATAGCGCGGTGAACAGGATTCCCGAATAATCGTAGACGGCGATTTGGCGCGGCTCGGCGAAACGATACGCCCAGGTAATTCCAAATTGTCCGAGCGCCGCGCCCCCGCCCGCGCCGACGAGCACCGCCGTCTGCGCAAGATTCATCGCGTGAAAATCAAAAACTATGAACGGAATCGAAACCAGACAGGAAAAGAGCGAGAAAACGAAGATGATGAACGCGCCGTTCACCCGCTTAAGCCCCAGTCGATGCAATATCGCGTAAGCCGCGCCCGCGCAAAATCCGCTGAAAAGCCCGACGAACGCATCCGCCGAAACCCCGCCGGAAAAGCCCGGCTTGATTACGAGCAGCGCTCCTCCGAAAGCGCCGAGCGTGCAGACGAGTTGTTTAACGGTCATACGCTCGCCCAGCAAAAAGAAACTTATTACCAGCGTAAAGAACGGCGCGGTCTTGTTGAGCGCCATTGCCTCGCCAATCGGAATCCGCGAAAGCGCGTAGAAATTGGTGAAAATTCCAAGCGTGCCGAGCACCGATCTCAAAATGATATCCCGCCAATTCCCGAATCCGATTTCGCCGAACTTTATTTCTCCGCGCTTAAGCGCCTGCAAGAACAACGGCAAGGCGATTGCAATCGCGACCAGATTGCGGAAGAACGCCTTTTCGATCGCCGGTAGCGGCTCGCCCACCGCGTCTGCGAGCCGAACGCACGTCGCCATCAACGAAAACCCGAGCGCGCTCAGGCAAATGGCGATAATCCCCTTTTTCACCTTCTCGCCTCAGCGAACGCCGCCGTTGGCCTTCGCGAGCTTCTTAAGCTTGGCCGCGCGCGCGAGGCGTTCGACCGCGCTCATGCGATCGATATAAAGAATGCCGTCGAGATGGTCGACCTCGTGCTGAATCGCCCGCGCGAGATAGCCGCGTGCGGTAATCGTCTGCGGACGATTGTCTTCGTCGAGATACTGGCACACGACTTCGGCGGCGCGCGTAAGCGCCCCTCCGACGTCGGGGAAGCTAAGGCACCCTTCCTTGTCGCACTGGCTCCCTTCCTGCGCGACGATTACCGGATTGAAAAGCTTGAGCGGCATTGCAATCGGCGCATTGAAAACGGCGTCCTCGTCTTCCTCGCAACCGTCGGGAATGTCGATTACGCACATCCGCTCCAGTCTTCCGACTTGTTGAGCGGCGAGCCCGACGCCACCCGCCTTGTGCATAAGCGCGAGCATCCCGTCCGCGAGACGACGTAGCTCGTCGTCAACCGCGACAATCGCGCGCGATTTCTCGCGCAGGACCTTTTCGCCGTATTTGTAGATTTTGAGCGCCATTTCTCAAACCCCGGTGGAACCGAATCCACCGGCGCCACGATCCGTCTCGTCGACGATTTCCGTCTCCTCGATCGTCGGCTGGGTAACCGGCGCTATCACGAGCTGGGCGATTTTGTCTCCCTTGGCGACCTTAAAGTCGACATTGGAAAAATTGGCGAGAATAACCCCGACCTCTCCACGATAACCGGAATCGATCGTACCCGGGGTATTGAGCACCGTAATTCCGCTTTTGAGCGCAAGCCCCGAACGCGGACGCACTTGCGCTTCGTACATCGGCGGCAAGAGCATCACCAATCCCGTATGGACAAGCGCCCGCCCGAGCGGCGGAATCGTAAGCTCGTCCACCGAGCGCAAGTCCATACCGGCGTCGCTTGGATGGGCGTACGCCGGCAGAACCGCATCGGGGTGGATGCGCTTGAATTTAAGCGTCATCACTCCTCGGTTTCGACGCTTTCGATAGAAGAAACGTCGCCCGTCTCGAAGCCCATACGTTCAAGATTCCACTTGAGCCACGACTCGGGAAGCTGACGCGCCGCGAGCATGGCGACGTCGCGCTGAACTTGGGATTTCAAAACCATCGCCTTGGCGGCATCGCCTTGCACGCGATCTTCGCAAACCGCGAGAAGCGCCTTGCCGGTGCCGAGAAGCGTAAATTCCGAAACCTCGCCCTTCTTGAGCGACGAAGCGGCGCGCGCTATCGCCATCTGATCGGGGAAAGTGTTTTGATTCGAGCTCAAATCGGAAACCGAAAAGACGAGATTGGTGGAAACATCACCGGTGGCGAGCACCGCCGCCGCGCCCTTGGCGGCGATTTCCTCTACCGAACGCTTGAACGCATCGGCCTTGGCCGCGCGCAGCGCACGATTGCGAATCGCCTCCTTGGCTTCCGCGAAGTCGGGAGTGTGCGCGGGATTGGTCGCCAGCTTCTCCACAAGCCACACCGCGCGGTCGGAAGTTACGACGCCGTAACGCAAATCCTCGCTCTCGGAATCCAGCGCGGCCACGACGCCGCTCAAATCGCGCGCGCCCGGAAGAATCTGGAAGGAGTACTTCATAAAGCCCTCCTGATAGGAGGAGTTATCGACGGCGAACCAGTCGCTGGTCTCGACCTTGAGTCCATCCTCCTTCGCGATCTCGTCGAGCCGCGAAGAACCCGCCGCCGCCTTGATTGCGTAAGCGCGATAGTTGAGATTGGTCTCGAAGAACTCGACTGCGGCAATGCGCCTTAAATCCTTCTCGATCTCGCCCTTGACGTCCTCGAACGACTTGACGGTTTCAACGCCGTTGGTATCGGTCGAAGTGTACTTGTCGATCGTCGCGTCGTAGCGGTCGTGCATTTCGTCGTCGGTAACGCTCATCTTCGCGAGCAAGTCGGCGTTAGTGGCGTCGAACTTCACATAGCGAATGCGAACGCGCTCCGGCAGCGCAAGATCCTTAACGTTGTCGTCGTACCATTTCTTGAGTCCGTCGTCGTCGAGCTCCACCTTATCCGCATCCGATTTCGACTGCGAGAATCGCGCGACCTTAACCGTCAGGACGTCGGTCATGTCGGCAATCGCCTGGTCGAGTTCCATCGGCGAAGTCCAAGTCGCGCTACCAAGCACATTCGCGCCAACACGCGAAAGCGTAAGCCGACGCTTGACCATCGCCTCGTAACGTTCCGGGGTCAGCGAATTGTCGCGCAGAATGCGATTGTAGAGATCGAAGTCGAACGCACCGTTCGTCTGAAACGATCCGTCCTCGCGAATGAGTCGACGCACTTCGGCGTCGGTGGCCTCGATTCCGTCCTTGCCGGCGACTACCAGCGCCGCGTAATTGCGCCACGCCCGCTCGTTGATCTCGTTCTGCGGAGTCTTCCAGTCGCCTTGGCGACCGATGCCGCGCAATTCCTCGGCGATTTCCACGAACATGGTGCCGTCGATATCCTCGCCGGCGAGTTTGCCCGCCCCGCGAGTACGTTCGCGCTCCTCCGATGGAGTACGCAGATCGTCCAGCAGAAAGTCAAAGGCGAAAAACGCCGAAATCGCGATTGCGAACGCACCCCACACCCACTTGTTGCGAATGAGCTTGTTAAACTGTAGAATTACCATGACTTACTCTTCTTCCTCTTCTTCGTTGTTTTCGGCGGAAGGTTCCTCGGCCTTCGGCGCCTCTTCTTCGTCTTCGATATTCACCTCGCTCGTCGTCTCCTCGGCGGCGGCGGTTGCCTGCTTGGCCAACGCTTCGCGATCTTCCTTGCTGGCGACGACCATTTCGCCGCTGTTGACCTCGGCGCGACCCTCGGCGAAGGCGAAGTGGTTCTTGAGCGTTCCGGCGGCGTCGAAGGTCATCACCGTAACCCCCATGCGCTCGCCGACCGACAATACCGCGCGATTGATCTGCACGCGCGACATTGGGGAAAGCCGCCAATCGAGCATCGCGTGTTCGGTGGTGAACACGGGTTTGCCCTCGTCGTCCATATCCTCGCGAGTCACGATTCCGCGATCGATGCTCATCGGATAGTCGCCGCTAACGCCGTAGAGAATGCTCTCCAAATCGTCGGCGCTGCTACGCAACTTGAATTCGTCGGCGACGCGCATCGGTCCAATCGAAAAATGCCGCCCGTCGACGCTCATCGTTCCGGTCACGCAACGCACCTTCGCCTCGAAGCCGTCGCCGACGTCGGTGTATTCGTAGAACGACTCGCCGGCGAGATTCTTCGCGGTGAATCCGGCGGAAGTCACGAAAAACATGCCGTCCGGCAGATTGTCCGCAAGCTTGAGCGCGAGCACGCCCTTGAGGAGCACGACCGTACGGGATTTGACTCCGAGCGGTTGCGAACGCGTGCCGAAAGCGGCGCCGTTTTCGATCGTCGCGGTCGAATTCCGGCCGAAGTCCACGATCAGTTTCGAATTCGCTCCGGCGCGATAGGCGCTGCCGAGAGGATAGAACTTACCCTCTTCGATTGGCGTCCAAGTCGCGGAACCCGGTTTCATCACCTCGCCTTCGCCGGTGAGTTTGCGGCAAAACGGCAGCGTGGAGAACGTTTCCTCCTTCGCTTCCGCCGGCACGGCGTTCTTGATGTCGTCGGGGAGTTCGTCCTCGGCAAACAGCGTTCCGGCGGACAAAACCGCCGCAAGCATCGCAATCATTTCGACTTTCATACGAGATGAGCTCCGTCTGAGGGTTTGATCAGGCTGCAAGTCGGCTCGTCGCCGAACTTCGCCTTGTATTCACGGGTAATGACACCCGAAATCTTCTCCGCCGCCGCGGGATCGACGAGCAGACAGCAGCTGCCGCCGAAGCCGCCGCCCGAAAGCCGCGCTCCGTACACCTCGGGAATCGCCTTGGCGATGTCGACGATCGCATCCAACTCCTCGCAGGAGTTCTCGAACCAGTTGCGCGAGGATTCATGGGAATCGTACATAAGCGCGCCGAAGCCCGCGAGATCGCCCTTCGCGAGCAGCTCCGCGCCTTGCACAACTCGCTCGTCTTCGCCGATCGGATGCACCGCGCGCTTCGCGGTCGTCTCCGAAAGCCCGCCGTGGTAAAGCACCCATTCGGCCATCGTGACGTCGCGAAGATGAGTGACCTTGCCCTTCTTGAGAACGCCTGCGAAATACTTCGCCGCGTCCTCGCAAGCCTGACGACGACTCGCGTAGGCGCCGTCGACGAGCGCATGCTTGGCGTTGGACTTCACCATCATAAACGCGACCTTGGGACCCATGTCGACGTTCTCGAACTTACAGTAGCGGAAGTCGCTCTTGACGAGCTGTCCGGCCTTGCCGTAGAGCGACGAGGCCTGATCCAACAGTCCGCACGGGCAACCGGCGAAGGTGTGTTCCGCCTTCTGTCCGATTTTGGCGACATCGGTCTTGTCCTTCTCGATTCCGTAAAGCTTCATTAGCGCGAGCAGCGTGCACATCTCGAGCGCCGCCGACGAGGAAAGACCCGCGCCGAGCGGAATGTTGCCGAGGAACATCGCCTTCCAACCGTGCTTCGCGGCGGCGGGTTTGCCGTCGAAAAGCCAGTTGAACGAACCCGTGACGTAGTTCTGCCAGGTCATCTCCTTCGCCGGCTTGACGTCGTTAATCGAAAACTTCGCCGTCTCCATGAAGTCGCCGGCGGTAAGTTCGCACTTGTCGTCGTTCGTCGGCGCGACCGCGAAAAACGTACCTTTGTCGATTGCCGCCGAAAAGACGTAACCCTCGTTGTAGTCGGTGTGGTTGCCGAGGACCTCAATGCGTCCAGGCGCGTAAGCGACAACCGTCGGCTTCTCGCCGTAGAGCTTCTCGAACTTGCCGATCAGCTCGTCGTAAACTTCTTGATTTTGCATGGCTTTCGTCTCCTTTTTAAATCAATCGACCTTGATGTCGGTGTTGACGTTCTTGGTGAAAAACGCCGCATACACGAAGAGATACGCGAGACAGAGAATCGGCACGATGAAGCCGACTTCGAAATTGACGTGGTCGCCGATGTAGCTTTGGACGAGCGGCAATATTCCTCCGCCGACGACCATCATCATAAAAAGACCCGACGCCTGTTCGGTGTACTTGCCGAGACCCTCGACCGAGAGGTTGAATATGACGCTCCACATAACCGAGGTGCAAAATCCGATTGCGACGAAGCAAAACGCGCCGACCGGAATCGCGACCCGCTCTCCGCCGATCGTAATCGGCATCGTAACGCCGGCATGGATGAGCGCGACGCCGGCGACCGCGAGCAAGACGCCCAATCCGGCGGTTCCGAGAAGCATCGCCCGCGGCGAGACCTTGCCGCCCACGGCCGCGCCAATCGACCGTCCGCAAAGCATGGTAATGAATACCGAGCCCGTAAGAACGCCCGCGACTTGCGCCGCCATGTCGCCCGAGCAGGTAAGCATGCTCTTTACCTGCAAAAGCGCCGCCGGAATGCCCGCTTCGACGCCCATGTAGAGGAAGATGCCGATGACGCCCATGAGGCAATGGCGAAACGCCAGCGCGCTACGCTCGTAAACCGCGTTGGCCGGACGCGCCGCCGGATTCTTGATGGGAAGACGCGAAATAATCAGCGTCGCGAGCACGAACACCGCCGCCGCCGCGAGCAAGACGCCGGTTACTTCGCTGAACTTGGTGTTCGCCGTCACTTCACCGACGACCGAACCGAGCAGCACCGGAGCCGCCGCCTGAAATACGCCCTGAAACGCGCCGCCCGCGAGATTGAGCTGATTGCCCTTGTTGCCGCCGCCGACGATGGTGTTGAGCATCGGGCAGATGACGCCGTTCAAAAGGCAGTTCGACGCGCCGGAGACGAACGCGCCCGCAAGATAGACGATCCACGCGCCCGGTACGCCGCCGACCGTTCCCAAGTCGACGTACCCGGAGGCGAGCTGAATCAGGATTCCCAACGCCCCGGAACCCGTCGCCAAAAGCGCCGTCGTCTTGTAACCGAACTTCTGCAGAATCATTCCGAGCGGATAGCCCATGAAGAGATAGGCCGCGAAGTTCATCATATTGCCCATCATTCCGAGCGTCGTGGAGCCCGCGATACCGGGCGTTCCCTCCCAAATTCGCCCTGCCGGAGCAGCCAGATAGGTAACGAAGCCGCACATCGCGTAAAGCGCGAACATTGTGGCGATGGCGATGAAGTTTCCGCTTTTCTTTTCTTGGGTATCCATACGGATTGGACTCCTTTATTTTATATATGGGAAATTATAGCGAAACGACCGCGATTAGTCAACCGCAACCGACTTATCTTCGCACTCAAAATATCTCGCACTTCGGAAGCTCCCCGACAAGCGGTTTCGCGTAGGCGACGAACGCCGAGGTGACGTCATTGCCGCTTTTCGCGATAAATTCCTTGGGCATCGAGCGCGTGTACTTGGCCGCGTTTTGAATCGCAATCGCCTTGAATATCGCCCGATAGCGCTTTCCGGGAGCGCGTAGAATCGCAATCGTCCCCTTCGCGAGCTTGCCCGCGAGCGCGGCTTTAACCGCCGCCTTGCCCGCCGCAAACGCCTCGGCCTGATCGACCGCGCTCGCCACTCCCGGGAAGGAACGCTGCAAATAACCGAAGGTATCGGCGCGAACGCGCTTGATCTTACCGGTCGCCTTCAGTACCCGAGCGAGGTGGTCGCCGAGCGCGCCGGTGCCGGACATTTGGACGTTGCCGTGGGAATCCTTCTCGCCGCCCGCGAACTTCGCACCAATGGCGATTCCGTCCCGACCGCGTATTCCCTCGGAGACGGCGACCACGCACCGACCGAACCGCTTGACGGCTCCGATGACGTCCCGCTCAAACTTCTTAACGGAAAACGGCGTCTCGGGGAGGTAGATGAGGTGCGGCCCGTCGTCACGATTCGTCCGAGCCAACGCCGACGCCGCAGTCAGGAATCCCGCATCCCGTCCCATAATGACGTCGATCTTCACCCCGCCAAGCGCCCGGTTGTCGAGATCGTCGCCCTTGATCGCCGAGGCCACGAACCGAGCCGCCGAGCCAAAACCCGGCGTATGGTCGCAAGACCTGAGATCGTTGTCGATGGTCTTCGGGATGTGATAGACGACAAGCGGATAATTCGCCTTCTCCGCCTCCTCGGCAACGATTCGCGCGGCATCGGCGGAATCGTTACCGCCGATGTAAAAGAAGTAGCCCACGTCTTTCCGGCGAAACGCCTCGAAAATCTTGCGGCAATCTTCCGCATCCGGCTTCCGGCGGCAGCTGCCGAGCGCGGACGACGGAGTCGCGGCGATAGCGGCGAGCTTTTTCGCCGATGGCTTGCGCAGATCGAGATAATCGTCGCCGAGAATTCCGAGAATACCGTGGCGCGCGCCGAGAATCCGCCCGATGCGCGGACTTTTGCGCGCTTCCGCGACTGCGCCGACCAATGATTCGTTGATGACCATCGAAGGCCCGCCCGATTGGGCGATCACCATGTTGAGTTTTTTCATTTTTTCAGCAACCGATTGAGGGTTTCGCATACGAGCCGCCCCGATTTCAGGAGTGACTCCTTGGAAATTCGCTTCATCGAGTCCTCGGGCGTGTGCCAGTAGGCGTTGCCTTTTCCGTACTCGAAGTCGATGAGATCAATCGCGTCCATTCCCCGAACGAGGAACGGCAAGTGATCGTCCTTGACGATATCGTCGGATCTTTCGACCAACTTCGGTTCGCCAATCGCCTCCGCCGCCTTTAGCACCGTTTGCGCAAGCCGTTCGGTGGAGTTGGCGGGAATGGAAATTCGCAAATCGCAATCGCCCAGCATATCAAGGCAAATCACGTTCTTCACCTTCTTACCGGACTTGAGCAATCGCTCGGCGGCGTGAATCGAACCCTGCAACCCATCGTTGTCGGAATAGTGGAGTTCGCACTCCTCGCCATCCGTCCAGACGATTAGCACATTGCCGCGCTCGAACTCGAAGCTTGCAAGCTTCCGGGTTAGAGCTTCAAGCAAAGCGCTCGTCGACGCTCCGTCGTTGGCGCCGGGGCAACCGCTTCCAGGCTTGGTGTCGTAATGGGAAACGACGACCGTCCATTCATCATCCGGATGTCTGGCGAATTCCGCGTAAACGTTTCGAAACGATTTCTCGCCAGACGGCGATGGCGCTCGAAAATCACACCAACCCGCGCAACCGCAGTTCCTCGACGCGACGTCGAAAATGAAGTCCGCCGCCCGTTGTCCTCCGGACGTTCCGGCGTCCCGCGGAGTGTGTCGCTCGACGAGCTCGTTCGCAAAATTCCACGCGAAATCCGCGTCCTCGACCGAGAAAGCAAGCGTCGCGGCGATGAGCAGCGATAGCATGCCGCTTAATCGAGCTTGACGCCCATCATCGCAATAATGCGATCAAGGTCGTCGTTGTCGAGAAAATCGATCTCGACCACGCCCTTGGTGTGCTTGCCGTTGGCGTGAGTCACGCCGCTCGTGACCCTAACCGCGCATCCAAGGTGCTTTTTCATCTTATCGGCGAGATTTCGAACGTAGCCATTCGGCAGGTCCGGCGTTCCGTGCCGCGTCTCGGCGACCGGTTCGTGCAACCGGGCGATCTTGCGCTCCAACGCGCGGACCGTAAGCTGATCATTGACGCAATCACGCGCCAAAAGAACCCTATCCTTCTCGCCTTCAACCGACAAAAGCACCTTGGCGTGCCCGACCGAGATGAGTGATTGCGCCACCAACGCCTTGACCTCGTCCGGCAATTCCAACAGCCGAGTGGAGTTCGCGACAGTCGCGCGCCCCTTGCCAATACGCTCGGCGACTTGCTGTTGGGTAAGGTTGAAAGCGTCTTGCAACGTCTTGTAGGACACCGCCTCCTCGATAGGATTCAAATCCTCGCGCTGGAGATTTTCGGTCGTGGTCATCGCCGCGGCCGTGAGATCGTCGGCCTCCACCAACGTCACGCGGATCTTCTTCCAACCGGCGAGCTGCGCCGCGCGAAGTCGACGTTCGCCGGCGATAAGTTCGTATTTGCCGCTCGAATTCTTGCGGACCGTGGGAGGCTGAACGAGACCGTTGCTTTTCAGCGACTCGGCGAGTTCTTTTAGCTCCGCCTCCTTGAAATCCTTGCGCGGCTGATACGGCGAGCGCTCGATATCCATGATCGGGAGCTCCATCGCCTGCGCACCAATCACCGGCAACGTCGGCGAAGACCCGAGCAAACCGCCGACTCCGCCTCCGAAATTCACGCTTCGACCGAGACCGTGCTTCTTCCTATCAACGACGGCGGGGGCCTTCCCGGTCCCCGTCGCTTTCTTAAGAAATGGATTGCCCTTGGACATCAAAAGTAACCGTTGACAATCGGAAGCACCTTGACCTCGTTGTCGAGGATGATGTTGATGATTCCGATCTGGAAGCCCCACGGACATTCGCGGGCGAAGTTGATCGCGCCGAACTGGAAGCCGTGAAGTTCGTCGGTCACGTTCGCCACCAACGCCAATTGGGCGCCATAGGCGGTACGCGCGAGATTAGCCGCGCCAAGAGTGCAGCCGTAGCTTTCGTTCTCGGTCACGTTGCCGACGAGCGAACCGGCGAACCCGCAAACGTTCTGCTGCATCGTGGCCACGAGTTCGACGTCAGCTCCGTAGATGTCACGATGGCAACCGAACCCGCCGACGTCGAGGCCGTAAAGCGTGGCGTTGCAAATGTTGCAACCAAGCGCGGCACGAGCACCGCAAACGTCTTTGTTGGCGAAGTTGAATGCGCCGCCAATCCCGAGACCGATGAATTCGTCACGCGCAGTATTCGCAAGCGAGAGCTGAAGACCGTACATCTTCGGCGCGTCATTGTAAAAAAGTCCCAAATCAAGACCGAACACGTCCCACCGCGCCGTACCCCACGGCAGCTGCACGGGACTCGCGAGCGAAACCGCGACTGGAGTCCAGCCAATGGCACCGTCAATTCCCTCGCCCTTCTCGCCGAGTTCTTCCGCGAATGCCGGAGCAACCGCCGACATCATCACGCCCAACAAACAACATTTGATAGCTTTATTCATTGCTAACGTCTCCTATTTTGGATGAAATTACATCAGTATTCTACACTTTTGCGGGTTGCGCGTCAAGGGAGCGCGAACGCGTGCGTAGGAAAAGCGCGACAAAAAGCGGCAACGTCACGATGTAGACGAGACCGAGCGCGCCAATCGTCAACCAGAAGTTCGACACCATAAACGCGACAAGCAGCAAAAACGCCGCCAGTATCAAGGGCATCCACTTTTTGGACAACCGCAATGATTTAAGCGACAACGTGGGGATCCTCGACGCCATCAACGACCCGACGAACAACAACATGAAAATTCCCAAATACGGCGATGGGCTCCATTTGAGATCCAAAGCGAGCGACACAATTGCCGGCGTAAGCACCATCCAACACCCTCCCGGCGCCGGAACGCCGGTGAAGAAATTTCGCCAATACGGCGCCGTCTCGCGCTCCAGCATCGTGTTGAATCTCGCAAGCCTGAAGCAATCGCACATGGCGTAGTAAAGGGCGCAACCGAGCACCACCCGAATGAGAATCGGATTTACCGGCTCGCCGTCGATAAGATGCGTCGGGCCGCCGGTGAACCAAAAATACATGAACATCGCCGGCGCGACTCCGAAATTCACGAAATCGGCGAGCGAATCAAGCTCGGCACCGAGCTTGGAGCTCGCATTAAGCATTCGCGCGATCCTACCGTCCATGCCGTCGCATATAACCGCGACCAAAAGCGCCCACAATGCCGGCATAAATCGTCCTTCGCTCGAAAGGGAAATCGAAGTAATGCCGGCGCAAGCGGCCATGGAAGTCACCAAATTCGGAATAATCGCCCTAACCGGAACGCGATCGTACCGTAATTCGCGGTCTTTGCGCCGCTTGCCACGCAACCGAAATCTACTCATTGGAATCTTCCGACAATCGTTTCTCCGGCCACCATCGTCTGCCCGACGCGAACGCAAGGTCTTACGCCCTCGGGCAAATACACGTCGAGACGACTGCCGAAACGAATAAGCCCGAAACGCTCCGCCTTTTCCAGATGCTGTCCTTCCTTCGCCTGCGGCACGATCCGCCTCGCCACCAATCCGGCGATTTGCGTTACCCCGTAGACTTTTCCGTTGTCCGCCTTGATGAGGTAATTGCAGCGCTCGTTCTCCTTCGAGGCCTTATCCAGCGAAGCGTTGAAGAATTTTCCCGCCGCCACGTATTCCCGCTTGAGAATCGTGCCCGCAGCGGGCATCCGATTGACGTGAACGTTGAAAACGCTCATGAAAACGCTAACCCGCCAAAACTTTCTCCCGACAACCTCGTCGCAATCGGCGAGCGAATCCGGCATCGGGCACTCTTCCACGAGACAAACCCTGCCATCGGCGGGAGAAAGGATTGCATTCGCCTCTTCCGGCGGATAGCGCTCCGGATCGCGGAAAAAGAGAAATACGCCGTAAGCGAGCAAGAACAACGGCAAAACCAACCACCCGAGCCAGTAAATTTTTCCGGCAATCATCGCCACGACAATCGCCAGCACCAGCGCAATCGTGCCGAACTTGAGCCCTTCGCGATTGATGTGCGGCAACAAATAGGCGGAATTGGAGAAATCGGGAGCGGATTCGTTCATTGCTTCAATTGATCTTGATGTGAATGGCACCGAGATTTACCGGATTCGCGGGTTGCGGCTTCGGTCCGTTCTTCCGCGGCGGTCCGATGAGCGCGCCGAGAATGCGTCCCAACGTCTTGGGCGCTTGCTCGACGAAACACTGGTCCTTCAACTCCTCCAAAACGCGGTTGATGACGTCCTCTCCGAGTTCCCGGTGGGCGTTTTCGCGTCCGCGATACTGCAAAGTCAGTTTGACCTTGCAACCCTCGTCGAGAAATCCGCGAATCTGCTTGAGCTTGTAGTTGAAATCGTTCGTATCGGTACCGGGATGGAACTTGATTTCCTTCACCTTCTGAACTTTTTGGGACTTCCTCGCCTGCTTCTCGCGCACGGACTCCTCGTACTTGAACTTCCCGTAGTCCATGATTTTGCAGACCGGAGGATTGGCGTTGGGCGTAATCTCGACGAGATCGAGTCCGCGGCTTTCCGCCATGCGCTGGGCGTCACGAGTATCCATTACGCCGAGCATTTGTCCCTGAGCATCAAGAACGCGAACCTGCGGAACGCGAATCTTGTAGTTTACGCGAGTGAACTGTCCGATAACCCACCTCTCTTTATTGAAGGATGATTCATTTTACCACATACCGCAGGTCGTTTGCAACCTCGCGGAAAATCCTGACGGTACGGCGCACGTCCGCAAGCGAATACGCGGGATGCACCCAAAATCCAATTGTATTCGCGATCAGCACCTCGGCAACCGGCGCCTTCGCCATCAGCGGCCACATGATTTTGTAAACCGCCGCGCCCTTATGCTGCAAAATCTCGATAAAGCGCGAAACCGGAACTCGTAACTGCTTCGCTTCGATGACGAACGGCATCAGCCAAAAACTGGCGCGCCTAACGGCGGTATCCGTCGGAAACGACCGAATCAGTCCACCTTTAAACGGCAAAAGTCCTTTCGCGATCGTCATCGCGTATTTGCGTCGCCGAGGCAAGTTCCAACTCTCCAGACGCTCCAACTCTCCAAGACCGATTGCGCTTTGAATCTCGGTCATCCGTTCGTTGTAGCCAATGCGGTCGAATTCCTTGGGCTCGCTTCCGACCTTCCAGCCGTGGTCGCGCAGCGACCTGATCGTGTTCAGCGCGGCGGAATTCTTCATTACCACCATTCCGCCCTCGCCTCCGGTCGTGATGTGCTTCGACTGGCAAAACGAGAAGCATCCCGCGTCGCCAAGCGTCCCGACCTTGCGTCCGCGATATTCGCCGCCAAGACACTGCGCGCAATCCTCGATTACAAAGAACTTCCGCTTCTTCGCGAGACGCAAAATCGGCCCCATATCCGCGACTTCGCCGTAAAGATGAACGACGATAACCGCTTTGGTGCGCTTCGTCAGCGCCTTCGCGATGGTCTTCGCGTTGAGCAGATGGTCTTCGCCGACATCCGCGAAAACCATCTTCGCCCCGACGTTGGCGACCACGGTCGCGCTCGCTCGGAAGGAATACGGCGTTACGACGACCTCGTCGCCGCGCCCGATGCCCAGCGCCTCAAGCGCCAAACGCAACGCGGCGGTTCCGTTGGTCGTGGAAACCGCCGCCTTGACTCCCAGATATTTCGCGAAAGCCGCTTCAAACTTGCGACCCTCGCCGCCGGTCCAGTAGTTCACTCGCCCGGAGCGGAGGATTTCCACCACCTTCCGCTCCGTTTTGCGGTTGAAACTGGGCCAAATCAGCGGCTTGGGATTGTTCACAGATCGTCGGAAGTCGGGATATCCTCGCCATCAACCGACGTGTCGCCGGTATCCGCGAGAAGTTGCGGCTCTCCGAGATCGGACTCGTCGTCCGCCTCCTCGCCCGGAATGCCCGAGGTGGGAATTCCGTAAAGTTCCTCGTGACGCTTGCGCTGCTCTTCGCGAAGCTTGTCCATTTCGTCGTCCGAAATGGTCTCGCAAAGCGGAACGAGCTTGAGGTAGCGGTGCATCGGAAATCCCGTGCCGCCGGGGATGAGGTGGCCGAGGATGACGTTCTCCTTGAATCCACGGAGCTCGTCCACCCGACCCATCGTCGCGGCCTCGGTAAGAACGCGCGTCGTGTCCTGGAAGGACGCCGCCGAAATGAAGGAGTCGGTTTCGAGCGCGGCCTTGGTGATACCGAGGAGCGCGGGTTGCGCCTCCGCCGGACGACGACCTTCGTTCATCATCTCCTCGTTGACCCTGAGGAACGTCTGGCGCGTGACCTGCTCGCCCCAGAGGAAGTCGGTGTCGCCGGGATTGGTGATGCGAACCTTGCGGAGCATCTGCCGAACGATGATCTCGATGTGCTTGTCGTTGATTTCGACGCCCTGCAGACGATAGACCTGCTGGACTTCGTTGACGAGGTACTTTTCGAGTTCCTGCGGACCGGAAACTTCGAGAATCTCCTGCGGAATAACCGGTCCTTCGGTAAGCTGCTGGCCCTTCTTGACGCGATCGCCCTTGAATACGACGATCTGCTTGCCCATCGGAATGAGGTGTTCCTCGACGAGTCCGGTGATGTCGTCCACCACCTTGATGCAGCGCTTGCCGCGAACGTTCTCGCCGAAGTCGATGATGCCCTCGATTTTGGCGATTTCCGCCGCGTCCTTGGGCTGACGGGCTTCGAAGAGCTCGGCGACGCGCGGCAAACCGCCGGTGATGTCGCGGGTCTTCGCCGCTTCACGCGGGGTCTTGGCGAGCAGCATGCCGGCGGTGGCCTTCATGCCGTCGCGCACCATGACGATCGCGCCCGTCGGCACATCGTGCGAGTCGAGCATCTTGCCGTCGTCGTCGCGAATTTCGATGCGCGGATGGAGATTGGACTCCGAAGTCGGCAGGACGACCAGCGTCTTGGCACCGGTCTGCCGATCGGTCTCGGTCTTGACCGAGACGTCTTCCTCGAAGTCGGCGAAAACGACCTTGCCCTTCGCCTCGGACAATACCGGCACGGAGTGCGGATCCCAAACGGCGACTTTCTGGCCCTTCTTGACTGCGGCGCCGTCCTCGACGAGCAACGTCGTGCCCATCTGCAACTGGTAGGTGTCGAGCTTGTTGCCTTGCGCCGACCAAATTTCCAACGTACCGTTCTTGTTGAGAACGACTTCCTTGCCCTCGTCGTTGCGCACCTTGCGGACGTCGACGAACTTGGCGACGCCGTCGTTCTTGAGGACGATTTCCGGAACCTTCGCGGTCGCGGAAGCCGTACCGCCGATGTGGAACGTACGCATCGTGAGCTGGGTACCGGGCTCGCCAATCGACTGCGCGGCGATGATGCCGACGGCAGTTCCGATTTCGACCTGTTTACCGGTCGAAAGGTCGCGTCCGTAGCACTTCGCGCACATGCCGTGTTCGGCGTCGCAAGTAAGGCCGGAGCGAATCCACACCTTCTCGATTCCGCAGGAGTTGATCTTCGCGGCCGCGGCCTCGTCGACGATTTCGTTCGCCGGCACGATGGTCTCGCCGCTCTTCGGATCCTGAATCGCGTAAAGCGCGGTGCGTCCGAGCACGCGGTCGCCCAAGGTCACCTTGACCTCGTCGCCCTCGACGATGGCCTCGACCTCGATGCCGTTGACCGTGTTGCAGTCCTCCTGGGTGATAATGACGTCCTGCGAAACGTCGACGAGCTTACGGGTAAGGTAGCCGGCGTCGGCGGTCTTGAGCGCGGTATCCGCGAGACCCTTGCGCGCGCCGTGCGACGAAATGAAGTATTCGAGAACGGAAAGTCCCTCGCGGAACGAGGCGGTAATCGGGCGCTCGATAATATCGCCCGAGGGGTTCGCCATCAATCCGCGCATACCCGCGAGCTGACGAATCTGCAGCTTCGAGCCACGAGCCTTCGAGTCCACGAACATGTAGACCGGGTTGAGCTCGGTCGGGTTCTTGCACTCGGGCGAAATGTTGCGGTCGATGGTCTTGTAAAGCTCGTCGCCGACCTTTTCCGTCGTCGTCGACCAGATGTCGACGATCTTGTTGTGACGTTCGCCGTCGGTGATGATGCCCTGCTGGAACTGCGCCTGAACCTTGTCGGCCTCGGCGCGCGCCTTCTTGATCTCGGCGTCCTTGTCCGCCGGACGAATCATGTCCTTAAGGCCCATCGACGCTCCGGAAACCGTGGCGAAACGATAGCCGAGCGACTTGAGCTCGTCAACCGCCTTGACCGTGACGTCATGTCCCGCGACCTTGTGGCAATCGAGAATGAGGTTGCCGATCGTGGACTTGGAGCACTTGTCGTTCCAGAATCCCATTTCCTTCGGCCAAACGCTATTGAAAATCACCCTTCCGGCGGTGGTTTCGAGCGTGCGCTTGGCGGGATTGCCGTGCGGACGACCGGTCGTGCCGTAGTCGGGGTTACGGAAACGGATGCGCGAGTGATAGTCAATCGCACCCTCGGCGATGCCGAATTCCACCTCGGCGATGTCGTTAAACAGCGGCAGATGCTCGTCGGCCATGTCGGTCTTGCCGGCGATCTTGCCCGCGAGCTTGTCCTGCTGCGACGGCACGGTGAGGAAGTAAAGTCCGAGGCAGACGTCTTGCGTCGGCGTCACGATCGACTTGCCCGAAGCCGGGCTGAAGATCGACGTCGAAGCGAGCATCATGAGCTTGGACTCCATCTGCGCTTCAACCGAAAGCGGCACGTGCACCGCCATCTGGTCGCCGTCGAAGTCGGCGTTAAACGGCGTGCAAACCATCGGGTGCAGACGAATCGCCTTGCCTTCGACGAGCACCGGCTCGAACGCCTGAATCGACAGGCGGTGCAGCGTCGGCGCACGGTTCAGGAACACGGTCTTGTCCTTGATGACCTCGTCGAGAATGCCCCAAATTTGCTCGTCGTGGCGCTCGATCATCTTGCGCGCCGTACGGACGGTGTGGCAGATTCCGCGGTCCTTGAGGATGCGGATGATGAACGGCTCGAAGAGGCGAAGCGCCATTTCCTTCGGCAATCCGCACTGCGGGAACTTGAGCTCGGGGCCGACGACGATCACCGAACGGCCGGAGTAGTCGACGCGCTTGCCGAGGAGGTTCTGACGGAAGCGACCCGTCTTGCCCTTCAGAATTTCAGAAAGCGACTTGAGAGGACGGTTGCCCTGACCGGTGACCGCGCGACCGTGGCGACCGTTGTCAAAGACGGCATCGACCGCTTCCTGAAGCATGCGCTTCTCGTTGCGGATGATGACGTCGGGAGTCTTGAGCGCCAGCAAGTTGCGCAGACGGTTGTTGCGGTTGATGACGCGACGATAGAGGTCGTTCAAATCGCTGGTCGCGAAGCGACCGCCTTCGAGCGGAACGAGCGGACGAAGTTCCGGCGGAATTACGGGCAGTACGTCCAGAACCATCCACTCCGGCTTGGACTTCGAGACGCGGAAGCCCTCGACGACCTTCATACGTTTGGCGATTTTCTTGCGCGTCTGCTTGGAACGGGTGTTCTCCATCTCGTCCTCGAGATCGTGCATCAGCGCCGTGAGATCGATTTTCTTCAGGAGCTTGCGAACCGCCTCGGCGCCCATTTCCGCCTTGAAGCCGTCCTGATACTTCTCCTGCGCGTCGATGTACTCCTGCTCGGTGAGGATCTGACCTTCGCGAAGCGGAGTATCGCCCGGTTCGACCACCATCCAGTTCTGGTAGTAGAGGACGCCCTCAAGTTCGGCGGTGGTCTTGTCCAAGAGGAGCCCCATCCGCGACGGCGAGCACTTGAAGAACCAGATGTGGCTCACCGGCACGGCGAGCTCGATGTGACCCATGCGCTGACGGCGAACGCTCGCGAGCGTGACCTCGACGCCGCAGCGGTCGCAGATCATGCCCTTGTTCTTGATGCGCTTGTACTTGCCGCAAGCGCACTCCCAGTCCTTGGTCGGCCCGAAGATCTTTTCGCAAAAGAGTCCGTCCTTTTCCGGACGATAGGTGCGATAGTTGATCGTCTCGGGATTTTTCACTTCGCCGTGAGACCAACCGCGAATCGTCTCCGGCGAGGCGATTTGAACCTTGACCGCATCGTAGTGCGCCGAGGCGTTGAACGAACCGCCGAAGATGTCAGAAGTATTGTAAGGATTCATGTTTACTCCGTAAAGTTTAAAGTTAAAGTTTGAAGTTCAAGGTTCCTTGTCCTTACAGATTGAGCGCCCCCGAAAGGAGATCGTCGCCTTCCGTCGGTTCGACCGTTTCCTTCGCCGCCGCCGCGCTGACATCGCCCTTGCGGGAACGACGCATCTCGACGTCGCCGCCCAAAAGCTGGGTGTCGAGGCAGAGTCCGCGCAACTCGTGAATGAGCACCGAGAAGGACTCCGGCATCCCCGAATCGAGGATGTTAGTGCCCTTGACGATCGACTCGTAGATCCGCGTGCGTCCCTGGACGTCGTCGGACTTGACCGTGAGAAGCTCCTGCAATGCGTAGGCGACGCCCTACGCCTCGAGCGCCCACACCTCCATTTCGCCCATACGCTGTCCGCCGAGCTGGGCCTTGCCTCCCAAAGGCTGTTGCGTAACGAGCGAATAGGGCCCGACCGCACGCGCGTGGATCTTGTCGGTTACGAGGTGGTGGAGCTTCAACATGTAGATGACGCCCACGACGACCTTCTGCTCGAAGGGCTCGCCGGTAAGGCCATCGTAGAGAACGGTCTTGCCCTCGGGGCAAATCCAGCTCTGCGCGCCCTCGTCCTTTTCCTGAACCGCGCGCGCCTTCGTGAGAAGCTCGTCGATTTCGGATTCCTGAACGCCGTCAAACACCGGCGTCGCCGCATGAAAACCGAGGTAGCGACACGCGAGACCGAGATAGGTCTCGAAGAGCTGCCCCAAGTTCATACGCGAAGGCACGCCGAGCGGGTTGAGGACGATGTCCACCGGACGCCCGTCCGGCAGGAACGGCATGTCGCAGCTCGGCAGAATGCGCGAGACAACGCCCTTGTTACCGTGACGACCGGCCATCTTGTCGCCGACCGAAAGGTTCTTCTTGTCGACGAGGAAGACGCGGACTTGCTTGACGACCTCGCCCTCGCCGCCGAAGTCGCCGAAGAGCCCGCCGTCGCCGCCTTCCGCCGCGTCCTCGATCGCCGCGAATTCCATTTCGAACGGCTCCATGATCGACTGAACGCGTTCCTTCGCCGCGCCGTCGTCCATATCCCAATGCGAATGCGCCTTGGCAAGCACGGAAAGCTGCGACTTCTTGATCTTCTTGTTCGCCGAAACGATCACGTCTCCCGAATCGGTGTCGGTGATGTCGCAGGGAAGCTTCTCGTTCATCAGCTCCGAAGCGAGCTTGACCATCAGTTCCTTTTCGAGCTTGGCGAGCTGGTTCTTGCGCTTCTTCTCGGCGTCGCGCTTCGCCTTCTTGGACTTCTTGGCGTCACCGTCCTCGCCCGGCTTGGAACTCTGGACCTGGACGTTCATGACGACGCCAGTGGTCCCGGGCGGAACCGTAAGCGAAGTGTCGCGGACGTCGGCGGCCTTCTCGCCGAAGATCGCCCTCAAAAGCCGCTCTTCCGGCGAAAGCTCGGTCTCGCCCTTCGGCGTCACCTTGCCGACCAGAATGTCGCCGGGCTTCACTTCGGCGCCGCCGCGCACGATACCGTCGGGTCCGAGGTTCTTGAGCGCATCTTCGCTGACGTTCGGAATATCGCGAGTGATTTCCTCCGGCCCGAGCTTGGTGTCGCGGGCGGTGCACTCGAAAGTCACGATGTGAAGCGAAGTGAGCGCGGCCTCGCGCACCAGCTTCTCGTTCACCAGAATCGCGTCCTCGAAGTTGTAGCCGCGCCAGCTCATGAACGCGACGAGGAGGTTCTTGCCGAGCGCGAGCTCGCCCTGATCGGTCGCCGGACCGTCGGCGAGGCAATCGCCGAACTTGACCTTGTCGCCCTTCTTGACGATCGGCTTCTGGTTGAAGCAGGTTCCGGAGTTGCAACGGCGGAACTTCTGGAGGTCGTACCTCCAAACGCCCTTCTCGGGGTCGTGCGCGAACTGCGCCTTGCCGCCGGGAAGCTTGCCGTCCTTAGTAACCATGATGAAATCGGCGGAGACGTAGGCGACGGTACCGGCGGCGAGCGCCGTTACGATTACCTGCGAATCTTTGGCCGAGACGCCTTCGAGACCGGTGCCGACGTACGGACGCTCGGTCGTCATGAGCGGCACGCCCTGACGCATCATGTTCGCGCCCATGAGCGCGCGGTTAGCGTCGTCGTGCTCGAGAAACGGAATAAGGCCCGCGGCGATGGAAATGACCTGCATCGGAGCGACGTCCATGTACTGGACGTCCCGCGCGGGCTTGTCGCAGAACTCGGTCTTGAAACGGCAGGTAACGCGCTCTTCCGCGAAGGTGCGGTTGGGCTTCAACGGCGCGTTGGCCTGCGCGATCACGTACTGCTCCTCCTCGTCGGCCGGCAGATACTCGATCTCGTCCGTGACCTTGCCGCCGACCACCTTGCGATAGGGAGTCTCGATGAAACCAAAGCGATTGACCTCGGCGTAGATGCCCAAGCTGGAGATAAGGCCGATGTTCGGACCTTCCGGCGTCTCAATCGGGCAAATGCGACCGTAGTGCGAAGGATGAACGTCGCGCACCTCGAAGCCAGCGCGTTCGCGGCTAAGTCCGCCCGGACCGAGCGCCGAAAGACGCCGCTTGTGGGCGAGCGCGCTCAAGGGGTTGGTCTGGTCCATGAACTGCGAAAGCTGGCTTCTGGCGAAGAAGTCGGCGACCACCACGCTGAAAGTCTTGGAGTTCACGAGCCGGCTCGGAGTAAGCGGACCCGAGGAATTGGCGTCGTGAATCGTCATGCGCTCGCGAACGAGACGATCGGTACGCGCGAGGCCGATGCGGCACTGGTTCTCCAAAAGTTCTCCCGTCGTGCGAATGCGGCGGTTGCCGAGGTGGTCGATGTCGTCCACCACGTCCTTGTTCGCGTAAATCCTCAAAAGGAGTCGAATCGCCTCGATGACGTCGATGCCCGACTCGTGAAGCGTGCGGAGATTCTCGTCGATCTTGCCGACGAGGCCGAGACGCTTGTTGATCTTGTGGCGACCGACGTATCCGAGATCGTAATGGGCGAGCTCGAAGAACATGCGGTGAATCATCTGCTTCGCGTTGGTCGCGGTCGGCGGATCGCGGGGACGCATGCGCTTGTAGATTTCCTTGAGCGCGTCTTCCTCGTTGTGGATGCCCGCCTTGGCGTCCTCGCGCAAAGTCTTGATAAGTACGCCGTTGTCGACGGCGACGTCGACGACTTCCACCGTCTTGATGCCGGCGGAGGCGATCTGCGCCATCATCGCGGGAGTGACCGGATCGTACCGGCGGGCGATTACCGCCTGCGAGCTCGCGTCCACGAGGTCGTCCTTCATGACCAGCATCCTGAGGTCCTTATCGGCGTACTTGCGATCGGTCGGAAGCTTCTTGAATTCGTAAAAAAGCTGCATGAGCTGCTCGTCCGAACCATAGCCAAACGCACGAAGAAGCGAGGTCGCGTAGAATTTCCGACGACGACGGCGCTGATCCATGAAGCACCACATGACGTCGTTGGTGTCGAACATGATTTCGATCCAGTTGCCGCGATCGGGGATGATGCGCACGGAAAGCAGCGCCTGACCGTTGGCGTGGACCTGCTTTTCCGCCGAGATGCCCGGACTGCGGTGGAGCTGCGAGACGATTACGCGCTCCGCGCCGTTGATGACGAACGCGCCGTCGGGAGTCATGATGGGCATTTCGCCCATGTAGACTTCTTCCTCGCGGACGTCCTCGCCGTCCTGCAAACGGAAAGTCGCCTTCATCGAGCGCGTGTAGCTCTCGCCGTCCGAGAGCGCCTGCAAGTAGCTCTTGGTCTCGCCCTCCAGCGTATAGGAGACGAAGTCGAGCTTATACCTGCCGTCGAAGCTGACGATCGGGAATATCTCCTTGAAGATCGCCTGCAAGCCCTGATTCTTGCGCTTCTGCGGCAATACATCACTTTGGAGAAAATCCTCGTAGGACTTCGTCTGAATGTCAATCAAATTCGGCATGGGCGACGTCATGCCCTGCAGCCGACCGAATACCTTGCGTTCTGCGCTCATTCGCTTACCTCTTTTGGTTTGAAACCGAAATTGTCTATAGCTTCGCCATCTGAGGTGCCTGAAGTGTGGTAAGCGGCCACTTTGTTAACTGTACACCTTTTAAGCGATTTCGGGTAATTATATCACAATTCCCCTTCGCAATGCAAGCGGGAATTTTATTCGCTCAGAAGCTCAAGCACACTCCAACCGCTCCCCAGACGAACTCGTTATAGCACCCGTAACCATCGTCATTGGGCGCGTGCCTCGCAACATCCGCCGCATCGCGCAAATCCGGATCGATATTCTGGCAATAGGCGACCTTGGCGAAAAGACCGAAGTTCTTCGTGAACATATACGTCGCGTCGAGCTCGATCTTGAGCGTCGCAAGCCCGCCCGGGATCATATTTCCGTTCTTGTCCAATCCGTAATTGGAAAAACACCAGCCATAACAATTCTCGCGCCACACCAACTCCACAAACGGCGTTACGGAAAAGCAATCGGTTATCTGCCACGGCTTCCTGACGCCGAACTGCACTAGATTCGCGTCGGTTCGGCGATATTCGTGAACGGCGGTAATGTACGGGATGAGATAAGGGTTGATGAGCGAAAAGGCGTGGTTCCAGTCCATCGTAATGCGGTTAACGGGGTTGCGCCCTCCCGTGCGCGGATAGCAATACCAAATAACCGACGTGCGATAGTCCAACCCCCAAGTCCGCTCGTCGTCGAACCAAAACGTCTTGCCCCAGTGTACGTTCGGATCGTTCTCGTTGAACGCGCGACGATACGAGGCGTTGCGCCGCCCCGTAAGATCGCTATTGCACCAATACCCTCCGCCGATGTATCCAAGATCGTCCAAAGGTCCTACCGCGAACGGCAAGTTGACGTTAACTTCGATATAGCCCTGAAGAACCGGATCGGGATTAAGTATCGAGCCGTAAAGCTGATAACCGGAATAAAAGCCGTAATTGCCAAATCCCCAAACTATATCGTTCGCCCGCGCACCAAGCGTCACAAGCAAACCCACCAATAGCAATAGTTTTTTCATATTCTATCGAGCAATGCCAAGGCGGCGGAAGCTTCGGCTTCCTTGCGGGTGCGCGCGGTCGCGACCGCTTCGCCAAGACCCTCGACCTCGACCTTTACCGTAAAGCGCGGATCGTGCGCCTTGCCCTCGGTCTTAATGAGCGTATAGACGGGATGGCGCGGCGGCGTCATCGCCTGCGCCTTGATTTGCAAATCCCCTTTGGGGTTCGAAATGGAAGGCGGCGGATTGAAGGACAAAATCGCCGTCCTCGCCGCCTCAAGTCCTCCATCGAGATATATCGCGCCGATAACCGCCTCCACCGCATCCGCGAACACCTTCGAGTCGTCCGCGAGCGGCGCGGCGGAAGGACCTTGCTTTAACATGCTCCTAAGCCCTTCGGCGAGCGCGACCTTGCAGAGCGCCGCCGTCGAGACTCTCTCCGCGCGCGCAACCGTAAGTTCCCCTTCCCTCGCCTCAGGATTCGCCTTAAAAAGCTCCTCGCTCACCACCGCCTCCAACACCGCATCGCCCAAAAACTCCAACCGCTGATTGTCCTTCGCCTTGGGCGCGATCATCCGATAGGACGGCGTCGTAAGCGCCTCTTCGATCAGCGACTCGTTTTTGAACTCATATCCGAAAACTCGCATAATGCTCCTTTCGCTCGTCCAACAACTTAAAGAACTTCTCCCGTGTAGTCGCGAGCGGTCGCTCCTTGTTCCCGCTTATCCGACTCCAAAGCGTTTCGTCGCTCGCCGAAAGGAGAATCACCTCTCCGCTCGATTTCGCCTTCCTCGCCGATTCTTCGTCCAAAAGCGTTCCGCCGCCCAATGCGATTACCGTCGATTCGCTTAAAGGTTCATCTGCCAGCGCGAAAAGGAATTCCTTCTCGACGGCGCGAAAGCCCTTTTCGCCTTTCGATGCGAAGATTTCGGATATCGTCATTCCTTCGCGCCGCTCAATCTCCTTATCGAGATCGACGCACTTAAAGTGGGTCGCGTCCGCAATCGTTTTCAAAAAGGTGGACTTCCCCGAGCCCGGCGGGCCGTAGAGATAAACGCGCTTCGGCACAAGCGCATCGGCGAGCGATGCGGCACGCATCGCCTGGGCGACGAGCATCACCATTCCGTCCGCAGCCAGCTTTCCGCAAGCGCGCGCTTCGCTCACCAGTCGCGTCGGCGAAGGATTGTAGACGAGATCCACCACCGCCTCGCAAGCGGGATAATCGGCGACGTTAAAGCGAACGGCGTCGCCTTCGGGGAACATCCCCACGGGAGTCGCATTCACCAGTAGCTCGGAATCCTTAGGCGCATCCTCGCCTCGCGCAATCAGCCGCACTTCTTTTGCAAGCGCGTCCTCCAAGACCGCTTTCGCGGTCGTGGCCGCGCCACCCGCGCCGAATATCGAAACGCGCTTACCCCTCGCAGAAACGCCGAGCGAATCAAGGAGCGCCTTAAAGCCGAAGTAATCGGTGTTGTCGCCGACGAGCTCGCCGCGCTCATTTCGCCGCACGAAGTTGACGTTACCGAGGCGCTCGGCAATCGGCGAAAGCGACGCGCAACTTTCCGCCGCTTTCCGCTTGTAGGGAATCGTCACGTTGAGAAAGGCGTAATCGCCCTCGCGCAAGAACGACTCGACCTCTTCCGGTTCGCGCTCGTAAAGCCGATACTCGTAGTCGCCGAAAAGCCGATGCACGATCGGCGAGAGGGAATGGGCGAGCTTTCTACCTAAAAGCCCCGCCTGCATTAGCCGAAAATCTCCGTCGTCAGCACTACCGCCATCGCCGCCTCCGCCGCTACCGCGCCGCGAAAGGCGACGCAACGGTCGTGTCGACCCTTAATGGAAAGTTTTACCTCGCGCATCGTCTTCAAGTCGACCGAATTCTGCTCAAGCGCAATCGAAGGCGTGGGCTTGAACGCAAGGCGCGCGACAATCGGCGAGCCGACGGTAATGCCGCCCAAAAGCCCGCCGCACCGATTCGTCCTTAAGGCGACTTCGCCGTCCTTCACGCAAAACTCGTCGTTCGCCTCGCTCCCTTTCATCGCGGCGAGCTTAAAACCATCTCCGAACTCCACGCCTTTCACCGCCGGAATCGCGAAAAAGGCGGCGGCGAGTTTCGATTCCATTCCCGCCGCTCCCGCGTCGCCCAACCCTTTCGGCACTCCGCGCGCGACGACTTCAACGACGCCGCCAATCGAATCGCCTTCCGGTACTTCGCCGCCAATCGTCACTTGAGAGGAAATCTCCACTCCGCGCGTCTTCAGAATCTGCAAGGCGATTCCGCCCGCAATGCACAAAGGCGCGGTCATCCGCCCCGACCATTTTCCGCCGCCCGAGGGAAGAGAGCCAGTTTTAAGATAGGCGGCGTAGTCAGCGTGACCGGGGCGCGGAATCGTCTGCGTCTCGGCGTAATCGGCCGGGCGGATGTTGGTATTTTTGATAACCGCGCGAATCGTCGAGCCGTTCGTAACGCCGTTTTCGAGCCCGCGCTCGAAAATCGGCTCGTCCGCCTCTTTGCGCGGAGTGGAAAGCCCTCCCTGGTCATTGCCGGGCGCGCGGCGCTTCAAGAACGCCCTAAGCTCGTCCAAGTCGACTCGAAAGCCCTTGGGAACGCCCTCGATTTCTACGCCGATTTCCGGCGCATGGGAAGCACCAAAAATACGAAGAGTCACAACTTGCTCCTTTCAAGACTATCGAAGTCACGCCAAAATGCGGGATAGGACTTTTCGACGCATTCCGCGTTGAGGACGGTTATCGGACTTCTCCAGTAGTTCGCGAGAATAGCGCTTGCCATCGCTATTCGATGATCGCCGAGGGGATCGACCGCTTCGCCGCGCGAAATCGACGCGAGCATCGACGCGGTGGACTTCAGGCGATCGCTCTCCTTGTAGCGCAAGCGTTCGGTGCCGGTGAAAGCAATATCGCGCTCCTTCGCGAAAGCGTAGGCGGCGAGCACGGGATAGAGGTCGGGCGTCGCGTCGACGTCGAGCGTGCTCGCGCCCTCGTCGATGGCGGAAAGGAGTTCGACGATTTTCCTGTCGCCTTGCAAAGAATCGCTTTTAAGTCCCTTTACCTTCACGCCCATCGCGAGGAAGAACGCGGCTTGCGACCAGTCGCCTTCGACCGCTTCGGTTTGGTGGAAGCGGTAGGTTTGGCGACCGCGCACCTTCCACGTGTCGCCCGAGCGCGAAAACTCGATTCCCGAAGCGGTTAGAACGCTTTCGGTGAGCGCGACGTAGGCGGCGCTTTTAAGTCCGCCTTCGACGACGATCTCCGAATCCCAATCGGCGAGCGGAAGTGCCATCAAAAGTCCCGAGACGAATTGCGAGGAAACGCCGCCCGGCAAAACATAGCGCGACTTGCGCTCGAACGCGAGACGCGGACGCTCGGCAAGCCGCCCTTCAAGCCGAAACTCGCCGCGAAAACCCTTTACGCCCGCAATCGGCTCCAAAAGCCGCAAGGTCGTTCCGCTCTCGCCGCACGGCCAGACCGGATCGCCCGAAAGCATCGCCTTCAAAACGGCGCGAGTCGCGAGCGTATCCTTGGACTCGCCACGAATCGCGGGCGGCTCGACGCCCGAAAGCGCGGAAGCGATGAGCACACGATGGGCGAGCGACTTGGACGAGGGAATCGTTACCTCGCCGACTCGCTTGCCCGGCTCGAGCGTTTTCGTCATCAGCGCGAAAGTTCCTTGGCCGCGCGACCTTCTGCGAGCAGCATTTCAAGCTTTTTGTCCGCACCCTTGTCGAGCGCGACGCGGTACTCTTCAAGCCGTTTTACGAGCCGACCGAGAACGCAGGAAAGCGCCTTAGCGTTAAGCCGGAAAAGATTCGTCCACATTTCGGGATCGACGGTGGCGACGCGGGTCATATCCTGAAAACTGCCTGCGGAAAAACCCGCGTGCGAACGCGAAAGCCGATCGCGCACATACGCCGAGGAAACGACGTGGGCGAGCTGGCTCGTGTAGGCGATCATCTCGTCGTGGCGCTTTGGATCGACGACGGTAAAGCCGCCGAATCCGCAGACCGCGAGCGCGCGCTTAAGCGCCATCACCTTCGCGCGCTTCGTCCACGCATACGGCGTCAAGATCATCGACGCTTGAACGAATAGCGCGCCGTCGGAATTGGCGTAGCCGCTTCGTTCCTTGCCCGCCATCGGATGTCCGCCGATGTAAGTCCACTTCGCCTTCCTCGCAGTCTTCTCGAGCGCGGCGCAAATCGCGCCCTTCACTCCCGCAGCGTCGGTAACGAGCGCCGAGGGCTTGAACGCGTCCTTGTGGGCGATAATCCACGGCGCGACGAGGCGCGGCGGCAAGGCGACGATGACGAGATCGCACTTCGAAATCAGGGAATCGTCCTTCAAATCGACAACTTCGCTTCCGGCGGCGCGAAACGCCTTCTCGAAAGACCCGCCGATAAGCCCCATTCCGCAAATCCCGACTACCTTCGGCGTTTTCGCCTTCGCGCCGACAATGAGGCGCGATTGACGAGCGCGCGAACGAGCCATCAGCGACTTGAAAATCGACTTCGCGTCATCTTGCAAATTCGCTCCGACGAGCGAGGCAACGCGCGTTAACACCGCCTCTTCGCGCTTCGCGTCGAGCACTTTCGCGCCGCTTTTCCGCTTGAACGCGCCGACTTCATCGGTAAGCGCAAAACGCCGCGCCAGCAAGGCGGCGAGCTTTTCGTCGATCAAGTCGATTTGGGAACGGAGGCGAGCGAGGCTCATGCGTGGCGCCAAGCGTAGGGACGAAGCGCGGAAAGCTTTTTCATCATCGTCGCGAACATTTCGGGCGTTTGCGATTGCGCGCCGTCGCACAATGCGCGCGGCGGATTGTTGTGGACTTCGACGATAAGTCCGTCCGCACCCATCGCCGTCGCGCCCATCGCGCACGGCTCGACGTATTGGGCGTAGCCGGTCGCGTGGCTCGGGTCGATGACGACCGGCAGATGCGAAAGCCGCTTCAAAACGGGAATCACCGTAAGGTCGATGGTGTTGCGCGTCGCGGTCTCGAAGGTGCGGATGCCGCGCTCGCAAACGATCACGTTCGGGTTGCCGCTCGCCATAATGTACTCGGCGCTCATCAAAAGCTCCTGCAAAGTGGCGCTCATGCCGCGCTTCAGGAGAATCGGCTTTTTCGAGCGCGCGCCGACTTCCTTCAAGAGGTCGAAGTTCTGCATATTGCGCGCGCCGATTTGGATTACGTCCACATCGTTAAATAACGGCAGATGCTCGATCGCCATAAGCTCGGTTACGATCGGCAAGCCCGTTTCCTTCTTCGCTTCGAGCAAGATTTCGAGTCCGCGCTTGCCCAATCCCTGAAAAGCGTAGGGCGAAGTGCGCGGCTTGAAGGCGCCGCCGCGCAACATGCTCGCGCCCGCGGCCTTGACCGCTTTCGCAATCGCGATCATCTGCTCCGGCGACTCGACGCTGCACGGTCCCGCGATTACCTGGAAGTTTCCTCCTCCCAGCTTCACGCCCGAACAGTCGACGACCGAATCGGCGGGATGGAATTTGCGGTTAGCCGCCTTGTAGGGCTCTTGAATGCGCTGGACGCTTTCAACCGCGTCGAGCGCCTGCACAAGCCCGACGTCGATCTTCGCGACGTCGCCGACGCACCCGATCAGCGTTTCGTGCTCGCCCGATGAGACGTGGGGCGTGATGTTGCGTTCCTTGAGAAACGCCATCAAATCGTCGACCGCAGTTTGGACGACGTTTTTCTTTAGAATTATTATCATTTCAGCATCCTCTCCAATTCCGCAATCGGCGTCTCGACCATTTCGCACTCGCCGATGCGCTTCGGCACGATCAGCGTTACCTTGTCGAACGTGCGCTTCTTGTCCATCATAATCGCCTTCACGACTTCGGACGAATCCTTGCCATCGTAAGCGGCGAATCCGTAAGCGTCGAGAATCTCGCCGATTTCGGGAATGTCGCGCCCGACTACGCGCAGCCCCATCGCCACCGCCTCGCCGTGCGATAGCGTATAATCGGAAAGCTTCTCGAAGGCATGGCCGAAGGTGTGGCCGAGATTAAGTAGCTTGCGCTTGCCGCGCTCGCGAAAATCCTCTTCCACGACGCGCGCTTTCAATTCCGCGCACCGCTCGATCGCGCGATGAAGCTTTTCGCCGGTCGGCCGGCTTTTCAATAGCGCGAAAAGCTCCGCATCGAAGAGAATCGCGGTCTTGATCATTTCGGCGAAACCGTTCTTCATTTCGCGCTCGGGCAAGGTTTCGAGAAACGAGTAATTGCGGATGATTTCCAGCGGAGCGTGGAACGCGCCGACCAAGTTCTTGCCCTCGGGAACGTCCACTCCGGTCTTGCCGCCAATCGAGGAATCGACCATCGCCAAGAGCGTCGTCGGCACTTGCACGAAACCGATTCCGCGCATATAGGTCGAGGCGGCGAATCCCGTAAGGTCTCCGACCACACCGCCTCCGAGCGCGTAAGCGACGTCGCTCCGCGTCATGCCGAGCGCGGCGAACCCGCGCACGAGTTCGCAATAGGTTTCGAGCGTCTTGGACATCTCGCCTGCGGGAAAGACGATGCGTTCGACGCGCTCGGCGCGGTCCGCAAGCGAGGAAACGAACTTGTCGCCGTGGAGTCGATCCACGTTCGAATCCGTAACTACGGTTATTGAGCCGAGCTTCTTCATCTTACCAAGTCATTCGCGTCGGAACGCCGGCCGTGTGCATCGCCGACTTGATCTCCGCAATCGTCCAGTCTCCCGTATGGATCATTCCCGCGATAATCGCCGCGTCCGCGTTCGCCTTCTTAAAAACGGTTACGAGATCTTCGGGCTTGCCCGCGCCGCCCGAGGCGACTACCGGCACTTCCACCGCGTTTGCGATGAGCGAAGTTATCGTCAGCTCGAAGCCCTCGCGCGTTCCGTCGGCATCGACCGAATTGACCACGATTTCGCCCGCGCCGAGATCCACCGCCCGCTTCGCCCACTCCACCGCGTCCATTCCCGTCCACTCGCGAAAGCCGCGCGTAGTTATTTCGTAACCGCTTTTCGTCTTCGTTGACTTCGCGGGGTCCATCCCCAAAACGATGCATTGACGACCGAACGCCCTCGCGCCTTCGGCGATGATACCCGGGTTCTTGACCGCAAGCGAATTCACGGAGACTTTCTCCGCGCCCGCGAGAATGACGCGCTCCATATCGGAAACGCTCGAAATTCCGCCGCCGACCGCGAAAGGAATGCGAATCGCCGAGGCGACGGCGCGCACCATGCCGATGTCGATCGGACGACGCTCCGCGGAGGCGGTGATGTCGTAGACGACGAGCTCGTCCGCACCGCCCTCGGAATACTTCACCGCCAGCTCGACGGGGTCTCCGAGATCGATGTTGTTCTTGAACTTCACGCCCTTGGTGACGCGACCGCTCCGAACGTCCAGGCAGGGAATGACTCTTTTTTTCAGCATGCGAGCCACTCCTTAAGAAATTCCAAGCCGACGCGCCCCGACTTCTCGGGATGGAACTGCGTCGCCCAAAGCCGTCCCTTCTTCACGCTTGCCGTGAACTCCACTCCGGCGTAGGACGCCTTGCCGTCGGTGTAGGGGCAAAGCTCGGCGTAGTAACTGTGAACGAAGTAAAACTCCTTTTCTCCTACGTCGTTCCAGCCGATTTCGGGAACCTTGAAGCCGGCGACATTGGGGAAGCGGCGAACCTTTCCGGGCACAATCCCCAAACACTCCACTCCGCCGTCCTCCTCGGTGCGGTCGAAGAGAATTTGCATCCCGAGGCAAATACCGAGAAAGGGTTTTTCGTTCGCCGACGCACGAACCGCGTCCACGAGCCCGAGCGCGCGCAAATTCTCCATCGCGCTCGCCGCGGCGCCGACACCCGGGAAGACGACTCTATCGGCGGTAATGACCGCTTTCGGGTCGGCGGTAATTGTCGTTGCGACTCCAAGCGCGTCGAAGGCGAGCTTGACGCTCGTCAAATTCCCCGCCTTGTAATCCACTATCGCAATCATTACCCATATTATACCAAATAGGCCTTCGGCAATCTACAGGACGTCATTGACGCTAATCCATACCGCCGCAATACCGGCGAGGACGCTTACGGCGATATACACCGCGGCAATCAACCAATCGCCAGCGCGCAGCATGGCGAGGCACTCGCCGGAAAAGGTGGAAAAGGTCGTAAATCCGCCGCAAAGCCCGACGGCGAGGAAAAGTCGCGTCTCTTCCGAAATGCTACCCTTGCCGGACAATGCGCCGACTAATCCAATGAGAAACGAGCCGAGCACATTCACCGCAAGCGTTCCCCACGGCCACCCGCGTCCGTTCATCATCAGCGCAACAGCATACCGCAAGACACTACCCGCGCCACCACCAAGAAATACCAACAAGAATTTCATAAGCACCGTGAATTATATCACATAGCCGTCGCTTCGGGACGAATATATCGTTTCTGGTAACACTCGGAGCTAATTATCTCTGCGAAATAATAGCTCAAAGACCCTCGCGCGGACCCTTGCGGCCCGCCTTCTCGTTCCTCGCTGGGCAAAAGTTATCAACATTTTTCCATCAATGGGGTCGTACCCTACTGCGGTCCAGATCGCTTTTTTCTCTACTCTAACGACGAAACAAACTCCAACAACCCATCTGTAACATCTTTAATAGCTACATCCATCCAGGCGAAAGCCGGATTTGCAAGATCGCGCACATATCGCTTGTTGGAAAATACCCGCCCCAATCTATTAACAATCCCATCACAATCTTTTTCCCGTGTAGCGGAATCATCATAGATATAAGTCTTAAGATACTTTCTCAAAACGGTTTTGCGTACACGCGTACGAAGATAATACATGTCGTAAACATCTTTGAATCGCGTAGAAGCCGTGCCAAAACGCAAAAGGCTTTTAAGCTTCTCCACGAAAATCTGTTCTTTCGAATTGACCAAAAGTCGCACGACGCCGTCATTCGTTACGACCTTAAACCCAAAATCGGTTTGCTCGACATCATCGCGCACATGCACCCCGACATCCATTTTGGTTTCCACGGAATCCCCAGTATCGTCCGTTATTAAAACATGGACGCGCTTACCCTTGTACTCTTGCTGTCTGAGCGATTTTATCCCTCCTGAAATTGCAATTCCACATTTCGAAACTCGATTCAAACGAGCAATGAACTTACGAATTGACACATCCGACAATGAATAACGGAGGAAGTCGACATCCATATCCAATGTTGCTCTTCTGGCAACATTGGTGATCCCGCTCATTACCACACCGCCCTTTACCGTAACATTATCATGGAATCCAGCCGCCTTAATTGCCGCGATCAAGATATCGTGCGCAATCTTCGCGTTTGCCGTATCAGTCGAATATCCGTTGGCAACCAGCTTGGCACGTATTTTCTCAAAGTTCATCACAAAACTTCCTTTCGGATGACATCGAAAATAACTCCGCTCTTGGGAAAACTCTCCAAATAGTCCTCCAATTTTGCAGGATACAGTGTATCCGCCAATTGCCGATAATTCCCAATTACCTCATGATAAAGGTCATAAGGTATTTTCGTCCGCATACGCACCGTTTCAATAAGTAGCCGCTCCTTGTCAAATATGCGCATCGGTACATTTCGCAACACAAGATCTTCAACCCCAAGCTTGCCAGTCCCCTTGGGAACAAAATACTCAACTACACCCGAGTCATTGATTTTCGTACTTCCGCGCTCCACTGCCAAATGACACTTACTCGGGATGTTATCCGTCAAATCATAGTAATAATACGCACTCAACATCGACACCACCGCCGTGGGATAGCGCATCTGTAAAATCTCAATCTCGTGATGCCGAGTTCCGTCAGAATAAATGCCCGGTGCGATTTTGACAATGGCTCCATCGCGAATCATCGTGGCGATTCGATGATGATTACCGTATTTCTCCAGACAATCTGCCGTTCGCATTAACATTTTAGTTTCAACCCACAAAATACGAGTTTTGTCGGTTGACGCGGAAATGATATCACGATGACCAGTACGTTGTCAACCCCACGATACTACCGAATCCAACGCCCCTTTGTTTTTACTCATAGCAAGTTATCAACATTTTTCCATCAATGGGGTCGTACCCCACTGCGGTCCACTGCGTTCACTACTGCGGCCTGCTACCTGCATTCTCCCGAGCCCATTCGTCCTGCATCTGTTGGGCGGTCACGGGTTCCGTCTTTCGGATGACTTTACCATCGGGCGTCATCCAAAGATCGTACCACGCCGCGCCAAGCGACTCTCCATTCTCATCATTGAGATATGTCTTCTTGCCCTTAACCAAAATCGTGCCGTCCGGCTGCTCTTCTGCCGCGTGACCATCGATCAAAACCCGGAATGTATTTTTGTTAAGATCGAGACGACAGACAATGTAGTAGGTGCCTATGTGCGGATCGCAAACCATCCAAACCGACTGCCGATCCTTCGACAGGCTGGCCTCCATAACACGGAAATCCCACCTTGCGTCTTCCGCGCGAGCATTACACCACTCGTCCATACCCTCTGCAAGCATCCACTCGCCTTCCGCCGTCATAACGAGACGCCACTCTTCCCGCCCCGACCCCATGCGCCGTCGCATGAATAGAGAATTGCGCTGGAGCCAATCATTCGACTTGTTAAAAGCAATATCCGATTCCGTTTCGCCTGCAAAAAGCGCAAGGTCGTTAACTTCATAAAGCAACTCTGCGTTTTTCGGTTCCGATGCATACGGCATTCCTGGTAGGTTTACTATTTCATGCCTGCAACCGCAAAAGGTTAAAGATGTCAGAACTATGAATATGAATCTTTTCATATATTGCCTCCCAAATTAATGCACAAGGGAACTCGTCTGTGACCTTCATGAAGATTCATTTCTTGCCGTTTCCATTCTCGAGCAACGAAGAAAGTCGACAATAGCGATCATAGTATCTGTCGAACATTTCTTCCGTCATCAACTTCCGCAACGACCCATCCTCATAATATTTGCAGAGGAAGCCAAGTGCGAACAACTCCGTTTCGCGATCCGCACACTCATTGTCAACAATTGATTGGACGATCTTGAATGCATCGTTACGCATCCCTATCTCGCAAAGTATTCGCGCATAATAGTAGCGAACCGCCGGAAGATTCGCATCAATAGCCATCGCCGCCTTGATAAATGGGATCGCCAAGGTATAATCACCAATCTGATCAACGAAATAAGCGCAGCATCTCTGGTATCCCAAGGCGGACCCTTTCTGCCCGGCAAGATAGAATGCATATAGCGCGGCCGCGAAACCCTTTTCCGAGAAATCTCCAGTTCGGTCAGCCACCTCAAACAGTTCTTCCCCTATGCGCAAAAGATCTTTTACGTTATCGTGGTGCGGTGGTAACGCAACCACATTAGGACTGAACATCTTATTCGTAAATGCCTTATTCGTAAATGCCACCAGCGGATCGTCGCCAAGCCAGTTATCTGTTTGATGCCATTCTTTGAACGGGCTCGGCAACTTGGAGGCAATTTGCCAAGCTTGATTTGTCACAACCGCCCCGACGCTATTCGTCACCGGAAACAGCCCAATAACCCCCGTTATGGGTTGTGTTACCCCATAGTAGACATCAATGTCATAGGCGCGCTCCGAATCACGATAGCGAAGAATGTCCCCGACATTCCAAAAGGCAAAGTCACGGCGCAACCGATCCGGCATCCTGTTCGTCAGAACGGCACTCCAACACGTCCCGTTATCCTGTGCATTTCTAAGTGATTCGTTAATGTTGTCATCTAACTTCTCCCCGGCTTTAAAATAGCAATCCGCCGTCCGCCACCGATAATGGAATCGCTTTGTTTCGGTGATGTTTCGCTTCTGCCTCAGCCGCTCGTCATTTTTAGCCCACTCGCAGGCATGTTGCCCATCGCAAATCATATTATCCGGCTCAAGCTCCGTACCAAAGAGGCGATCCGCTCCCTGCCGCATCAACGCACCCAGCGTCATGTAAGCTTTAAAATGCTGATCGACGCTTGCCGCACGCTCTCCAAGCACTTTGAGTTGCACATATCGCTTCGCAAGTACAATGTCACGGCTGTCATCAAACCATTCGACCGCCTCCTCTTCGCGCCCAGCCCGCATGAGCCGCTTCGCAAAGATTGTCCTCACATACCTCCGTAGTACCTGCGCATCATCAACAATCAGGTAACGTCCACTTCCGCCGTTGCGTGAACAGTAAACTGACCACGGCCTCGGCATCCGAGGGTGTGCCGAAGGCAACTCCCTTGTCGGAGATAATGGGAAAAGATCACAAAGTCTTCTTAGTCTCGCAAGAGTTAGGACTTGCTCTGCGACTAACGCAACATCCTCTGGACACCCTCCGTAAGTGAGCCACAGATCCATTGCATCCCAAAACTTACCGGCATTGACAAGATCACTGCCGGCAACTGCGGCAAGTTCTGCATGGGTATTGAGCGCAATGGAGGTCTTGGGCATATCCTCCTCCGTATAATCTGGAAACTTGGCAAGATGCGCCTTAATCGCCTTGCACCTTTCCCGACCTGGCTCCATTTCCCGTATGGCGAGATTGGAAAGAAGCCGTGCATATTCTGGCTTGTCCGCCAGAAGTTTCGCAGCATCCTCATACGGAATTCGCAGCGCATAAACAGGCCAATTCACTTCGCTTTGCCAAGCGAGTTCCATCGCAAGCTCCTTTGCCAATGGAAGATCCTTGCACACAAGTCCAATTCCGATAATCACATCCCTCGCACACTCGTCCTCCGCACACACCTGTTTCAGTGAACATAGATCCAACCGGCTCAATCCCGCAATCAGCGGATTCATCTCGCAGTCCCGTTCACCAAGATGCTGCGAGGACCAAAATGCGTCCGAGCGAAACGCCGCCCATCGCCAGATGTCAATCTGATTGGAGACGCGCCACTCCTTTCTTGGTTCACCTCCGACAGCCCACGCATAAAGCGTTCGTCGGAACCAACCAGCAATCTGCTGCGACGTCGCATGATTCCAGTCGAGCAGCGGGATTCTCCGCGCCCGAGCCAACTCATTTGTATCGGCAGGGATAGTCCCGTTGCGTATATCCTGAAAATGCTGCTGCGCAATCTTCAGCATGTGCGCATCGACATTCACATTCGGAAAGTGCTCAAACACGTTCGTTGGATTATCCAGCGAACCAGCGTTCACAACTCCGGCACACACGACAAGCAGCACAACCATCAACTTCTTCATTCATCCCCCAATTTCATATTAGCAACCTGAAATCTTCCCGATAACCGCCACGACCGCAATCACGATGAAGAACACCGCGCATCCCGCATTGCCCTTCTCACCATGCGTCCCGTGGTCATCGAACGCACTCCAACCCTCCGGCTCGAAATCTCCATCTGACATACCGATCTCCTCATCCCCAAAACGTCTCTTGCTGACACAGTCCCGAGCTAGGAATTCTCAAGTCGGACCCCGGTCTAATGATTGTCGCTCCGTCATCAATCTCTTCCCTCGTCAGGTTGTACATTGGATTGCCGACATCGCGTCTTTTGTCATAAATTACACACCGCGGCACTCCATACTCCCGCGCCTTGCCCATCGCAAAACGAGATCCCGAATCACATCCGCGATCCTTTTGCGAATAACTCGCCGCTAAGATCACGCAGCTCGCAAACATCGCCTGGAGACGATCCCGCTCGGCATACCGACCGAGAAACTCATTTCGCGAATGCGCTTCTTCATAATACTCACTCACAAGCAATCCGCCGCACTCCACTATTTCCCAAGCCATCGCGCGATTGGACGGCGGATTGACCTCGTTCAGCGGACTCGACAAGAACGCCACGGTCTTGCCTCCTCGATCCAGCGTCTCGCTGTGCCCAACCGAATCACATCCAAGCGCCAGCCCACTGACAATGCACTTGCCCTGCGCGACAAGTGCGGACACCACCCCCCGCTCATCCGCGGCAATTTGCTCGGTCGGATTCAAAAGCCCGATGACCGCCACATTTTGAAACGGTGATTTGATCAACCCAATATCACCCTTGTAAAAGAGCGCAATTGGACGATCCGCCCCCTTGACCCCATCCCCAATTCGAGGAAAGTCCTCGTCGCCAAGGCCAACCACACCGTCAATCGCCTCGCCGAGGGCCTCTATCTTTTGCCGAACATTCCGTTTCCGCGCCTCAAAGTCTGAAACCGACACATCATTGACCTTCTCACTCAGCAACTGTACTACACGCTCATTTGTCGGCGAGCCGGCAAGATTGTCGTTAATCCACTTCGGACCAATTCCTTTGTAGGACTTGGCCGCAAGCATATTCAATGCATTTTCACTAATCAGCATATCTATTCTCTTTCCTACAATTATAGCAAAATGTTTTATGCACAACGACGATATCCGCCCGTGCGCCCCACCGTATATCCTATGGCATAGAATACGACGCTTTTCGCACCCGCATTCAACACCGCACAAATGGCGTCTTCGTCTATTCCGCAATGCGGAGTATAGATATCATCCACTAGAAGCACATCCTTTCCGGCAATCTTCGCAGACAGATGACACGTGTCTTGCATCAATCCAGGGCGCGGAAGTTCGCCAGCCCCACCATAACCCCATCGATCCCGATGTGTGCATCTCGTATCCGTGTGACGCACGATGAAGTCCATACCATCATCCAGCAATGGGTTCTCCGCCACCGCTCGACGCAACGCCCGCTTAAGTCCCATCTTGTCCCACGGATAACTATTCTCACGCTTCGAGCGGGGCACTCCGCAAAGCGTTAACCGTCCATACTTTTGAGTAATATGTTCAAGATCACCGCGAATCGCCTCCACAAGAAGCCTTTCGTTTTGGCAGATCACCTCGGAAGGCGCGTTGCGGCGATCGTTTTTTAACACATTAACAAAACGAATGCGATTGTCAGGACTCGACATCCCGTAATACTCGTCATGATAATATCCAGCGACCAAAACGACTTTGCCAGTATCATGATCCACAAACTTAAATGCGCTCTGTAGCATAATCACCCAACCTTTCTGATGTTTTCCATCTTAACGCCTGCGGCAATCGCAGACTTGATTTTACCTTCTTCGTTTTCCCAAACGACGCACGCCGCTGGGTCTGTATCGAAGCTCTTAAAATAATTTGCATACTTATCACCGACTCCGCAATTACAAACGACTTCGTCGAAACATCCCGATAAGCCATGATGACGCAAGGTCTCCATCACCCGACGTTCTGCACCATCCGTCAAAAGAACAACCTTATTGAAAGCCTCGCGATTAACCAATACACAGTTAAGCGAATCAGCCGCATCACCAAGTCTCGTCCGCCAAAGCTCATGACAGTACGCCTCTACCTTCGCGCGAACGATCTCGTTCATCTCCACGTCGGAAATTCCAGCGATCGTCGACCGAATCGCCCCAGCCGTAATCCGTCCATAAAGACCCGAGACCTTACAGTACCCATAACTACGCAATGCAGCGCAATATGCCGCCGAATTCGCCGCATCGGTTTCAACCAAGGTCCCGTCTAGATCAAAAACCGCAACTGCGTTTTCTCCCATCATCTTCAATTCTTCTTTTCTCCCTTCATTCAATATAAGGACGATATTCGATCATTTTCCACTTCCGCACAAAGATTTCTCCTGAAGATTAACGACGAGTCATCCGTAAAAAAAAATTGCGAACACTATTGATTACAGCAATAATTTTGCTGTTTATTACGAAAAACGCAAAATACACAAAATTACAACCTAAAAAGATTATGCCGACAAAGATTTTGAAGTCAGAGATTGCTGTTTTACCTAAGACATAAATCCGCTTTTCATACAAGACAATCGTTAAGCTCAGCAAACACACTTCGCTCAACCTCTCGAAATATGGCAAGCCCGCATTCCGCTCCCTGATGCGCATGAACATCCATAAGATAGCATCGCTCACCACAAATGTCTGGTCGATGCCGTCCTATCCGGATTATCTCACGCTCTCCCACAGTACATCCATCTTCCACGCACAACAACAGCACATCACCACCACTTCAACCCTCGGCGTTCTCAACACGACGATTCTCCTACCCCTCGACTACTACGGCGAACCGTACTACGCAGCCGTTGCGCCATAGTTCCCGTAGAGCCCTAGAACCCTACGGCTATCCCATGCCTACAACAAGGCATCTTCACGCCCCACACTTTCATTCAAACCAAACACATTAACGAGAAAACAACGACTCCTGGCATTACAAGGAGCCATGCGTCACATTCAAATGGACCGGAATCGCAGCAAGAATCAGGAAATACAACACGTATGTTCGCCGTCGAATGCTATTAACACGCTCAGTCGAATCAAGATTATGTCGGTGGAAATAGCCATTTCGCTCATTGTTTATCCACTGCTGGATTATGCAATTTATCGAATGTATCGCCCTCGGTCTCAACCCTGACAAAAACATCTCACGATTAGCCACACTATTCATAAAATACGCCAGATTCCCAAGCGTTGCCCGCGAAAACTCCTCAGATTGTATATCTACCTCCACATACCCAGTCCTCCCTGCAATACCAATCCTTGCACCCTCTCCACAGTTTGAATTCCGAATCACAAAGGACAGCAACTGTTCCACTGATTTAAGATACCCCGCAATTAGAAACGTCTTTTCCAATCCATTGCTGATCATATTTTTGTAAAGCCATTCTGATGCTAATAGCGAAGAGCGAACATCATCACACACGAATAGAGTACGATAGCGTTCTCCCGAAAAATATGTTTCCACCAATCTCTTCAGATCAGAACTGGGGAACTTAGGATCGAGCTCCGCTATCTCTTTTTCATAATCAAAACCCATGACAACCGAAAGCACCTCTTGCTCAAAGTCAGGACGCGTCAGGCTGTTAAAATTCGCCGTCAAATCAAATCGGCGAAACTGACTGGCGCGCATTTCAATCTTCTCAAATGCGGTCGAGAACAGTTCCCAGACAGGGCGGCCCAACCGCTCTGCAATGTATTCTTCAAATATAACACATACCTTGTTTGAGACGCCCCGTTCACGCAACAACTCCATTGCTTCTTCACACACGTTTCTCCCCTCAACATCGTTCTTAACCAACAGCAAATAAACATCCCGCACATCCCTCGCTCCTTCGTTCCAATTAGCAAGCCATGCAACACGCGGAAAGCCCACCAGCATCTCCTGCCCTACAAAATGGACTCGTTCTTTCAATGCTTGAACATAAACCCCACGCCCCTTGCCACTGTTTGTCGCAACTGAAGACGCGATTAAATCTCTTGCCCCGCAAAGAGCAACTATGCAATGAGCAAGAGCTTTTTGGAAATCAAGCCATGTATGCGCTATGTATTTCTGCCCCTTCTTTAACATTAGGACATTATTAAAGTTCAACAAAGGATGTGGGATCTTGGATGAAAAATACAATAATTCATCATAATAACAGCGTGAAACTCGGGCGATAAATTCGTCAACGAAAGCATTCACTGCTGTGCGGTCGTTTAAAGCAACATCTCTTTCTTTCATTTCGCATCCTGTTAGATTAAAACTTCAGTCGAGATCAAGACCCTCCCCCTGACAAAATCAAACATCCAATCCGCAGTTTAATCCAGGACCCTACCTTTTTGACGCGTAATCGTCTCTATCCAACTTGAGCTACGCAAGGAATTATACAAAGCACTAACACTGACTTATTCATCAACAACTCAGTCCCATCCTTCTTAGTCCACATAATAATGAAGGTCGCCATTTTTATCCGTAACAGCAGTCGCATGCAATGCACGACTGCCGCCGTTTTGTTCCACGGTCAACCAAACAGACCAACGGGCGGCACCAATCTTCTTGGCATGTGATGTTAGTCTGACGGCAAAATTACCAGTCTGGCGAATGAAACTTTCCTTCATGCCCCGCTCAACCTCTGAAAGCGATGGTTCACTTGGGCCACAACCGCACATTGCAGCTACAATTCCAATCATTAAACATCTCATTGCACGATCCTCCGTTTATTACAGTGGGAAAAGCATACGCTTCCACTAGCTCTTTCGTTGAATGTAGACACGGCCATTCTCGTCCACCGTCTCATAACCAGAACCGCACCCCTCAACAAAAGCTATGGCACCAAGCAGCAGGAGATACGCCATAAACTTGATAAATGCCGACTTTTTCATTTTCTAATCCTTCCTCTCTTTAGTTGTAAAAATATCCCATCGTCTGCCCCATCTCGTAAAAAGCCGAGGCAACAGCACGAAGTCGTGCACCTTCACAATAGGACGACTCATCCGACGACAAAGCCTTCTCGCAACTATTGTCAATCAATTGGGAAAGCGCGTAGTCAGAAATGCTGGGCCCGCCAATCTTGTCATCATAAAGCTGATGCAAAGTCTCCAACGGCGGCACATTCATAAAGGTCTGCAAGCATTGCCGATACGCGCCATAAAGCGGCCCCCGTCGATTAAGGGCCAGTTCTACAGCACACATTCCCGCGATCATCGACGTGCTTGCCACCGACATAAGATATGCGTGCGGATCCTCTGATTTGAGCATCGCATACATCTGGTTGTTCGCAAACACTTTGTAGATGTCGCGGAAAAAGCCATTGTCCGAATCCAGCGTCCGAAAGACTGTTCGTGGAGTCTTCAACCACCCCGCTGTATTGAGCTCATCCACCATGACACGTTGAATCGACGCGAACACCGTCTCATCACCGTGGTCAACGCCCCCTCCGAACAAACTACTGAAGAATCCCATGTTTAACCTCCTGTTTGTTTTGGTTCACATCCATTCAGAAACCTCGTTGCAATTCCCGCCCGACTTCCATCATCAATTCCATTTCCTCCCTGAAATCAATCTGACAAATCCCACCCTGTGCGGGCGGCAAATAACCATATTGACGGAAGAGATCCCCCGTATTCTTGCGAACAGGCGCAAACCGATGAAAATAGACCGCCAACTTCTTTGCGTCCCTTTCGCTCAATCCTTCAAACGGATTCTCTTTTTGAACCAACTGCGCGTAATTCATCTTGCTTTCCTTTCTGCTTATTTTAACCAAGTTTATAACCAAGTTTAATTTGCAAGTATCATATCAGGTGATCATCTCACATTAATCAACCTTCAACCCCATCCCTTCAGCATAATCAAAGAAGCTATCCATGACCTTCTCCAGCAAATTGAACTTCTTTTGAAGTTGAACCACCTCATTGCTTCTTTGATTATGATATTTCCCAGACTTTATCAGTTCGGCCTGAATACTGATGATCTCGTCATGAATCTGAATAATCAAGTCAATGCCTTTGACAAAGCCCTCAGCCGGTTTGCCAAAAGTTTCAACCGAAGCCGTCGCAGTGCCGATTTCCGTCCGATACAATTCCCGAACTTTCTTGAATGAATCCCGTTCATCAGCAAGAAAAATCATATGTTTGTAACCCGCATCTGATGAACCCTTACGAAAGAGCGGAGAAATTTCCCGCTCATATCTATCCTGATAAGTACAACCGAATGCCTTGACTTGATTAAAAATCATCTCATCCATTTTCGTATGCATTAATGGCGACTTCCCTAAATTATACTCTTTAGCGTCGGAGTCGGGTGTGAGGTCTCCGCGCCTAACACAACTTCCCATGCTCAACACGCCGAAAATCGTTAACCCCACTGCTGCGGTCATAATCAACCGCCAGTCCATTCGCTTGACATTGTATACCACATCATATTTAGTCGGCGTAGATTTTCCAGGAATACAACCAAGCACTACTAAAGCTAAGTCAAGTGCGCTAAAGCAAAGCAATTGAATGACCATCGCGTTAGGGAATATCGTGTCTATATAGTATAGAATCGGAATCACAGCGACAAACCAACCACTCCATCCAATATCATGGAAACGTCTCACCAGAGGCGGCAACAACAACAATGAGGCCAAATGTGGCAAGAACAAGAATGATGGACTCCACCAGAAATTCCAAAAGACGCGATTCAAAAATGAACAAGCAAACATGAAAAGCAAACAAAACCCAACATCAGCCCAAAACTCCGAACGAGGCGCACGCCCTGCAACCGAAAACGACCATAACCGACACCACGCTTCATTCCACGAGACAGGTGGAGCTGGCACACTCTTCAAATTGTCGTCCGGGAGAGGAATCGTCCACCAATCCTCCAAATAACGAACCCATATCTCCTTTTCGCAAAAAACTGGCCCGTTCTTTGCAGACAACAACCGACGCAAGCTGTCGTCGGAAAGCACACCCTTACGAATCAAGCTAAATTCATCAAGGCTTTTAACTTTCGTCACATTGAGCGCAATATTCTGACCATTACAATTCAAGTCCCGATAAAAGGCAACCAAACTGCCATCTTTTTTGTTTCTTGTGCTCAGATGCAAAGGGAACCGACACGCCTTTACGACCAATGCGCAAATTTGGCGCCCTTTAAACTTCACGATTCTTCGATCAAATACGCTTATGAAGTCCGATGGAATATCATAAGTAGAACCCTTAGTGTAACGGTTCACATTTACCAACCGCGATACCGCATCATCAAGATAGTCGCCCAAGTCTCTTGTGCCAGATGTGAGAATTTCATGAGGATCGTTGTCAGACATCGGAACATAAACATGCTCAGAATCTGGTGCTATACCAATCAAAATCACACCGCCACGAGAATTGTGCATGGCTATAATGGTCTGTGCAATTCGACCAAGATTGATTTCGTTCAACCATTCAGAATCAGTCAACCCTGCCGGTTTCTTCTTCAGCAATTTTTGATTCGAAAAATCATGGTCATCAGGTCTAACATAAAATGACGCCTTAAATTCTAACCAATCCCGCTCACATCCACCTGACGCCTCCAACAATACATCACCGGCGTTATCTGGATACGAGTCTAGAACGCATCGCACGAATGCATAACCGGAAACGATCCTTGTTTGATCACGCGACATTCTTCCCTCCTCTCTCCTGGCATTCAATCCGCGCAATCAAATCATACAAATGCCCACGCGACACCCGCAATTGAAAGTGAGGAATTAGATTACACGCGTCCTCAAAAGTTATCTCGCGTCGCAACGGGACACCCAAAAGCGAACTGTGGCCAATTCGTCCCGAATCAACAACTATACATTCTCCAACCCGTTCGTCGAACGTGCCCTGATTGTCATAAACAAGAACCCACGGATCCTTTGTTGACATGTGAGCTTTAAGTTGTACAAGTAGTTCTTTCATAAACACGCAGTCACCCGTGCTTCTTCCATCCTCCGAAAAGCGAGCCGATCAGTACGAACGGCAACATGACAAGCATAATAATCATGTGTATGATCTGTGCCACCAATCCAAACAAACACCCTATCGGTCCCATATCTTCTCCTTCAGTTTATATCTCTCAATAGTAGACATTGGGCAAATCTCGCGGGTCGCATGTCTTGACCTCAAGCCATTCGGCTATTCTCATAGCCGTAAAGAGCTGCGATTGCGACATCACCGCATTGAGTTCTTTCGCCTTCTCAAAATACGAATTGGCCACATCCGTCTCATCCACTGAGCCGAGCGATGCGTGCGCTTGAATAAGCAATGCCATTCGAACATACGACAACACAGGGCTATTACAACAATCGGACTGCGGCAATGCCGCATCTCCATCCGCAAACATCTCACGAGCCCGTTCAACATCCCCGCTTGCCGCCAAGATCGCACCGATGCACCTCCGGTTCGAAGCGCAAAGCCAACCGTCTACAATTGAACGCGGCAATTTGACGGAGCCGAGGTCATCCATATCCGGCAGCCCACCCGTTTGTTTCCAATGCTGGAAATAGGCCAAGGACTTTTGACGAAGCAAATAGTAAAGATTCTTACGCTTGGCCTTTTCATTACAAACATTCCCCTCAATCTGATTCAACGCCCGTCGGTATGCATCCTCTTCAGCCGAAGAACCAGGGTCATTAAACGCAAACCACAAATGGCGATAATTGTAGTCCCGAGCAATCTCAGTTTCATCACCAGTTGAGATCGCCGACTTGATCGCACGGTCAAAGAAACGCAACCCTTCTTCCGCCGCGAATCCTGGAACACCTGCTATCTTCCCCCAGACATGCGCCTGACCCATCGTTCCGAAATAACGCATCGCGAGGAAGTCATTTACGGTGTTGCCTTCGCCGTCAAAATGCATCGCAAGAGTTTCCGCCAATTGTCGGACCGATTCAAAATCACCATTGTCCTGCGAAATGACAAGGGAATCAATCTGCAATTGCAATGCCTGTTCTTTCCATCCGCGGCCGACAGCAAATGAAAACGCTGATTCCGTGGCTTGCCGCGCCTCGTCCGATCTGCCAGCATGTCGCAAAGCCGCGGCACGAAGCATCCGCAAGAACAACAATTCTTCAGGATTTCGAAATTCATCAACCGCTCGTTCAAGAACAGTCACTCGACCAACCATCTTTTCCCATTGTGAAAGATTTTCAGATTGAACATCCCTTTCAATTTCCGGCATTCTCTTCAGAACATATTTTAAGTCCGGATTGATCAACCCAGCTGATTCAAGTTCCCTTGATATGACCATCGCCAACGAATCAAGGCCGTCTCTACAATCAAGACGTCGCACACAAGGCGGATCCATTACCGAGGTTTCCGACCATGGACAGAAGAATACTGCATCCTTGAATGAGCGACCGAACTCCTCAATCTTCAGCGAATCCTTCACTGGCAAAAGAGCACCGTCAGGACCCAACGCTCCCGTTGCGACCATGCGCAACCGATCGTAAGCCGGAATTAGCCCCTTGCGTCGCAAATAGGCAAGTCGAACCGGAAGCATAAAACTTTTCCCAACAAAAGCGGACAATCCACAAGTTCCCCGACACAAAACTCGACAAAGGACTTTCTCCGTCGGTTCAAGTGCCAGATGTATCGAACTCGACCATTCACCCAGTTCCATCCCATCTACATCAACCAACTTCGTTGTATCCGAATCGCTCAATTCAAAGGGCAGAAAAGAAGCGACTTCATTGTTCTCCACAACTGGGATAAATCCGTCAATTGAAAATAGAGTTTTCAATCGAGTACGAACCATTCCTTCGCAGGCTTTCGATATTTCACTGACTCCTCGCCATATCGACGCAGGAAGAATCTTGTCTACGCTCGTGACACATTCAATTCGATACCAGTCCTTGAAATCTTCCCAATCTGTCTTGAGAAGGCAGGCAAGGCAATCATCGGCAACACGACTGCGGGACAAGCACCATCTCACAATCAATTCCGATATGATTACTTGCAATGTCGCAAAAGAACATCGCCCACTGGTAGCGAATTCGGTCAACTTTCCCTGTGGAACAAACACAAGGTTTTCAGGCGCAACATGCGCCCATTTTTCAACAAGCATCGTTGAAACTTTCATCGCTAAACCTTATGCTCAAAGATCATGATTGGTCACGTCGGGCTTCTTCACAAACAAGCGATTAGGAACACCTGCCGTCATTTCCAGCACACAGAAACCATTTTTAATGCGGCCACAAACATCAGATTTGGCGTCCAGAATCTCCCACCCGTCTATCAGATTGCTCGGCTCGCCATCTTCTCCGTAGACACGAACATATATCTTCTTCTCATTGTTCGCAGCTTCCACTCGCACATTGACATTAAGGTCTGGAATCACACAATCACGCAGAGCATTCTTCTGATCATCAGCAGCGGCAATCCCACAAGCAGCAACTTCACCGCCAAACCAAATTTCAATCAACTGATTCTTTTCACTCTCCTCCAAACCCGGACCGATCAAACGCATTCCCACCTTCTCCGACACATTTGCCACAAACTTCCTTTCGTACTCCAAGCGAGGATCTTCCAATAACGTAATCGGCAAGCCGGTACAATTTGTGAGATCCTCTGAAATCGGATCGCCAACCATGACATGAAGGAGTGCCGCGTTCAAGTCTTTCATGTCTGACGTCGGGATGTCATCGACGACCCAGCTCCGCCCCACGAAGGTCGAAGAGGCCGTGAACGAGTTCCAAAGCTGATAGACTCGCTTGCCAATTAGAATCTCCTGTTCCGTCGCCGGAACGCTGAACTCCGAGACAGGGACTACAATCCACGAATCATCAACCTGCTTGTACAACAAACCCGTAAGCGGACGGTCACAGTCCGCAAAAATCCGAAGCTCTCCGGCTTTGACTGGGATATCAAAGTTCCCATCTCGCCTTTCTTCCGCCGCAACAACATCTTTCGCTGCTCCGTCCATAAACATCTTCCACTCTTCAAGGAAGATGCCAAGGAACCCTTCTCGCGCGTTTTGCATATTCATTCCACCTCTCAATCTCAAAGCTTGGTTACAATCTCTTCACCAGCACATTGCTCGCAGGTCTTCAAAAGAATGCGGGCGAGCTGGATGTCATCCGTCGCAATATCCTTCTCCTTAAAGAACTCTTCTGCAAGATTCATGCACTTGTCTCTCAACGTATAGGCCCTTGATTTCTCAACTCCCAGCTTCTTGACAACTGTCGGCGTTGCCACCGATATCTTTTGTGCTGTCACATAGAATAGGAGCGCAATCACGGACTTTTCCACTCCAAGTTGCGACGCAACGGAAACAAGCATATCCTGCACATACTTTTTCAGCACCTCACCATCCAGGCGGGAACCGAACTTATACGAAACCGTCCTTTCGGACTCACGGATATCTTCCGTTGCCGCGGCAGATTCCCATACAACAACACGTTTCCCGTCCGATTGCGTCAGCGAATGCGGCTTCCACCCCCGAACCGTTGCGACCCAATCCCGCGCAATGTCCCGAATGCGTCCACATTGTGCGCTGAACAACGTTCCGCAGACAAACTGCTTGAGCGGACGGTCATTCAACGACATCCGATACTTGTAATATTGCTTGAGCGGCTTAGCACCCGACTTGTCCTTCCGTCCGCTTTCAAGAAGGAAAAAGGAATCGAAATGGGATACGGCATCGTCTCCGTAAATATCACCATAATCCAGCCCCATATTCTTCACCTGCCCCCGCATTGCGGATTCGATCTGTTTTCTCAACCCGCTGGCCAAATTCGGATCAACCGCTTGAACCCGTCCTACGGAACAGAGCTCAAACCACTTCCGCCACGCAACATCACCACCTGCCGATTCGTAAAGATCTGATTCCATTGATCATCCCCTTATGCGAGCGACACGAACTTGCGGGTGAAACGACGCAATTCATCCAACTCCTGAGAATTCAGGCGCCGCGCCGTATTCAACCGTATCATGTTCCGATTTCGCTCCTTACGCTCATGTTCAAGCCTCTCGCGAGTCGGCTTGCCGACCTGCTTGCGTCCCTCCTCAAAGTCCCCCGCCAACGCTACATCACGACCAACCCGATCTTTCTCAATCGGCACAGCCCTAAAACTGCCAAACATCGTCAAGTGTTCTGCATCATCAGGGTTGTTATTGAAATTCTTCAACACATAACGCTTCCTTGTCTCTATAAGCTGGCGATCTTTTTCCTTATCCATACGCGGGGTCGTGCCATACCACATCGGAACGGCAACGTGTATTCCACACTCAACATCCCCGCCTTGTAAGCAAATCGCAGGATGAACATCCCTGTCTTCCCGTTGAACATACGACTCCGGGAGCTTTTCCTTCCAGATATTCTCACCGACAAACCAAAGCGACCCATACCCAAACAAATTGAGTATGGCAAATGCCTTCATCCGTCGACTCAAAGCCGTCTCTTTCATTATTTCTTCAACTTGATAGGAACTATCTTCCATCTTTTTCCACTCCATTTGAAAACCTCTTCACCACTCAATCCGACCTTCGCTCTCCTTGAAGAGCTTCTTGTTGAGAAGACCTTTGTAGATTTGCTCGGCTTGGGCGTCGGTGATATCGGCCTTGAAGTTGAATGTCGCTTTGATGGTGCTGATGATGCCGGACTTCTTGTTGGGATGAATCTTGGCGAACTTTCCAGCACAGTAGTCCACACAATCCTTGACCGTCATTCGCATCACCATAAATGCGTTTGCAGTTGCCCTCGAATCCGACCTTAGTTTTTCAAACTCTTCCTCCGTCACCTCGACCAGAAGCGATCCTGCTTGCGTTTTCCCGATCTTATTCATATTCTGCCCTCCTTATTGGTGTGTTCCTTGCGCCCATTGCAAGACCAAGCGGGGATACCACGATTTTCCCCGAGAACGTTTAGATTATATCACAAAATCATCTACCGCGCGAATGCAAACAATTCAGCTCCCGACCGTCATCAAACATGCCGCCGAGGGCGAGATAATAAGCTGCCGAGCGACTTTCCGGCTACGGCGGGTTATTAAAAACGGCTAAAGGTATGGCAAAATATCGCACTTTAACCGAAAAGTCTACCATTTTATGCCAAAATGCACTTTCGGAAGTGCATCCAAGCACTTGAAGATTTCATACCATGCACTTTCGGAAGTGCATACATGCACTCGACAAAGTCCTTGTATGCACTTTTGAAAGTCCATGGTAGCACTTTCAAAAGTGCATGGGTGGACTTTTGACTACCTTTTTGCGCGTAGCGCCAGTTGTCGAACGGCAATTACCTTCATCCCACGGCGAGGCTCTCGATCTTGATTACCGAGCCGGGCGGGTACTTGCCGGCGATGATGTTCTTCGAAATCGGGTTTTCCAACTCCCGCTGAATGGTGCGCTTCACCGGTCGCGCGCCGAACTCGGGATCGTAGCCCTTCTTCGCAAGCTCCTTCACCGCCTTCTCGCTCACTTCCAGTTTGAGATCGCTTTCGGCGAGCCGATTCGCAAGATCCTTAAGCTGCAAGCGGACGATTGCCTCGATCTCCTTTTCGCCCAAGCCCTTGAACTCCAAAATCTCGTCGAGCCGGTTGAGAAACTCCGGACGAAAGATGTTCTTCAGCTCCTCCTTCGGCGCGTTCGAGGTCATGATGATTACGGTATTCTTGAACGAGACCGTGCGGCCGTGGCTGTCGGTGAGCCGCCCATCGTCCAAAACCTGCAGCATCAAGTTAAATACGTCGGGATGGGCCTTTTCGATTTCGTCCAAGAGGACGACCGAGAACTGCTTGCGCCGCACCGCCTCCGTAAGCTCGCCGCCTTCCTCGAAGCCGACGTATCCGGGCGGCGCGCCGACGAGCCGCGAAACCGCGAACTTCTCCATGTACTCCGACATATCGAGCCGCACCATCGCGTTTTCGTCGTCGAAAAGCTCCTCCGCGAGCGCCTTGGCGAGTTCCGTCTTGCCGACGCCGGTAGGGCCGAGGAAGAGGAACGCGCCGACCGGCCGACGGCGATTCTTAACGCCCGCGCGGCTTCGCAAGACCGCGTCGGCGACCGCTTCGACTGCGGCGTTCTGGCCGATGACGCGCTCGTGCAACTTGTCGCCGAGCCGCAAGAGTTTCTCGCGCTCGCCTTCCACGAGCCGCGTCACGGGAATTCCCGACCAGCGCGAAACCACCTCGGCGATTTCGTCTGCGGTGACTTCCTCGCGCAAAAGCGCATTCGCCGAGTTCGCCTTGAGCTCCGCCTCGTGGGCGCGCAGCTTCTTTTCGAGTTCGGGAATTACGCCGTATTTGAGCCGCGCGGCGGCTTCGTTGTCGCCGCGAGTAAGCGCGGTTTCGTAGCGCAACTTCTCCTCGTCGAGCCGCGTACGGACTCTCCGCACATCTTCCAGCGCCGACTTCTCCGCCTGCCATTGCGCGGACATCTTACTCGCCTTTTCCTTAAGCGTTTTCAGTTCGCGGACGAGTTCTTCGAGCCGCTTCTTGGACGCGTCGTCCTTTTCCTTCTTGAGCGCGATCTCCTCGATCTCCAAGCGGCGCAAATGACGCTGGATCTCGTCGAGCTCCTGCGGGCAAGAATCCATTTCCGTGCGAATGCGAGCGCACGCTTCATCCAAAAGGTCGATCGCCTTGTCGGGCAAAAAGCGGTCTTGGATGTAGCGCGCGGAAAGAACGACCGAACTTACGATCGCCTCGTCGCGAATGTGGACGTTGTGGTATTTCTCGAAACGCTCCTTGATGCCGCGCAAAATCGAAATCGCGTCCTCTTCGCTCGGCGCGTCGACCGTAACCGGCTGGAAGCGGCGTTCGAGCGCGGCGTCCTTCTCCATGTACTTGCGATACTCGTCGAGCGTGGTCGCGCCGACGCAATGGAGCTCGCCGCGCGCCAGCATGGGCTTAAGCATATTGCCCGCGTCCGAGGAGCCCTCGGTCTTGCCCGCGCCGACGATGGTGTGGATTTCGTCGATGAAGAGGATAATGCGCCCTTCTGATTCCTTGATCTTCTTCAAAACCGCCTTAAGCCGTTCCTCGAACTGCCCGCGATAACTCGCTCCCGCCATCAGCGCGGTCATATCGAGCGAAAAGACCATGCGGTCGCGCAACCCCTCGGGCACGTCGCCGCGCACAATGCGTTGGGCGAGGCCTTCGACGATCGCGGTCTTGCCGACGCCCGGCTCGCCAATCAAGACGGGATTGTTCTTCGTCTTTCGCGAAAGAATGCGAATTACATCGCGAATTTCGGTATCGCGCCCGATAACCGGGTCGAGCTTTCCGTTTCGCGCAAGCTCGGTCAAGTCGCTACCGTACTTCTCCAAGACGTTTTCGTTGTTCTCCGGCGGCTCATAGCTCATGTTCATCGATTTACCTCCTTACATAAACGAGATAAGCAAAATCCGTGCCAATTCCCGATAAGCGCGGAAATCAGCGATAAAACGACTAATGATGCGGTATGCCGTGCGACATTATGTCGCACTAATAGGACTTAATGTCCCGAACACTCCAAAAACTTGGTATGCTTAAAATACCAAATGTAAAGCGCGAGATCGGTCGAAACGAGTAGCATATCGACGAGATACACCCAGCAAAGCCAAAGCCGCGAACCGTCCACGAGGTGTGCGGCGATTCCGCAAAGATACCCGAGAATGACGATTACCATGAACGCGGGGCTTTTTCCGTCGACTCGTTTCGCGCGATAAGTGCGGACTATCGCGAACGGCCATGAAAAGCCGAACGCGAAGAGCATCGCGAATTCGAGGATTTCGGCAAGCACGGCAATTAGCGGACGACGAAGTTCACCATGCGCTTCGGGACGGCGATCACCTTGACGATGGTCTTGCCTTCGAGGAACTTCGCGATGTCGGCGTTGGACGCAGCCGCCGCTTCCATCTCCGCCGGCGTGGCAGCGACGGGAACGGTGATGCGACCGCGAAGCTTGCCGAGAACCTGCACCGGAATCTCCACTTCGTCCTCGACGAGCGAGGCGGGATCGAACTCGGGCCACTTTTCGTAGGCGAGCGAATCCTGATGGCCGAGAACCGACCAGAGTTCCTCGCCGAGATGCGGCGCGAACGGCGCGAGGCAAAGGACGAACTTTTCGAGATACTCCCTCGGAAGCTCGCCCGACTTCTTCGCAAAATCCTCCGCTTCGTTGATATAGACCATCATCGCGGAAATCGCGGTGTTGAACGCCATCGCCTCGAGGTCTTCGCCGACCTTCTTAACCATTTGGTTAAGCGATTTCGCCTCCGCCTTGGAAAGCGCGCGCTCCGCCGCCTTCGTCTCGGTCACCAGCTTGTTGGCGCGCTTCAGAAAACGATGAACGCCCTCGACGCCCTTCGTCGACCACGGCTTCACCGCCTGCAAAGGCCCCATGAACATCTCGTAAAGCCGAAGCGAGTCCGCGCCAAAATCGCGAATAACGTCGTCGGGGTTGACCACGTTCTTGAGCGACTTCGACATCTTGGCCGGAAACTCGGTCAAAAGTTCGAGCTCGCCGCCTTCTTCGCGACCGTACGGCTTCGAGTCCTTCCACTCGATCTTGTCCATCGGGACTAACACTCCGCGTTTCGTCTTGTAGGCGAGCCCGAGAATCATTCCCTGGTTGACGAGACGCTGGAACGGCTCGGACGTGGGAACGAGCCCGAGATCGAAGAGGACTTTGTGCCAGAATCGCGCGTAAAGGAGATGCAAGACCGCGTGTTCGGCGCCGCCCACGTAGAGATCGACCGGTAGCCACTCCTTGAGGAGCTTCGGATCGGCGAACGACTTGTCGTTCGTCGGGTCGATGTAGCGGAGATAGTACCAGCAGCTGCCCGCCCACTGCGGCATCGTATTCGTCTCGCGAACGCCCTTCTTGCCGGTGGCGGGGTCGAGGACGTTCACCCAATCCGTCGCCTTCGCCAGCGGCGGGTCGCCGGTTCCCGTCGGCTTGTAGTCCTCCAGTTCGGGCAGGGGAAGCGGGAGGTCCTCTTCGGGAACGGGGGGCTGGG
>JAZQOS010000018.1:0-1516 GCA_045627925.1 Kiritimatiellia bacterium
TTGTCCTCAAAGAGTTTCCGAATCGCCGTCGACGACTCGGGCGCCCTCGGATACGACTTGAAGGTGCAGAGTTTCCTCAATTCCTCAATGTCCTTCCACCGCGGCAATCCCTCGGCCGAGTCCTCGCCAATCACAAAGAAAAGTTCCGCCCCCGGATTCTCCGCGGCAATCTGCCTCACCGTGTCAATCGCATACGACACCCCGCCTCGCTCAACTTCCCTCAAGTCAACGATTGTCTTCTCCAAATCGCGAAACGCCGCCTTCACCATCTCCACCCGTTCCCATATCTCGGGCGTGCGGGCCTCCGCGCCCGAGACCTTGAACGGCGAGACATTCGCGGGAATGACAATCAGCTTATCCAGCGCCAGATCGGCAATCGCCCTCTTGGCAATCCCGACGTGCCCCAGATGAACGGGATTGAAGCTCCCACCGTAAAGTCCAATTCGCATGGACGTATTATATCAACTCCTCAGCGAACGCGCGAGGGTCACGCACCAGACCCTTGCCGCGCCGGACCGCTTCAGCTCCGCCGCGCACTCGGAAAGAGTCGACCCGGTCGTCATGATGTCATCGACAACTAGAACTGTCTTACCAATAATCGTCCGCGGTCTCAACACCCCGAACGTCCCGATGACATTCGTGCGCCGCTCCTCTTCCGTCAGCCCGCCTTGCCGTTTCGGACGGTCCTTTCGTCTCAAGGCGAAAGGAATATACGGTTTTCCCAGTCGTTTCGCGAGCGTCCGCGCAAGGTACGCGCACTGGTTGTAGCCACGGTCGAGACGGTGCCAAAATGTGGACGGCATCGCGACGACGACATTGATCTCGCCGACCTTGAACCGCGCCCGGGCAACCGCCTCCATCCAATCGACGAGATCGTCTCGAAGCCAGAGATGGTTGCGGAACTTGAACGCGTTCATCGCCTCGCGCGCATCGCCCTCGAAACTGAGCGCACTTGCCGCGCGGTCGAATGAGGGACGGTAGGTGCGGCAGTCGTCGCAGAGGAACTCGCCGTCCAGCTTCTCCGCCGCCCGTCCGCACCGGCGGCAGCAGCCATCCGTCGGCGTGAACGGCAGACGATTCAGGCAGTCCGAACAGAAATGACGCCCGGGTCTGTCGACCGGGCGTCTGCAGACCTCGCATGCGCGAGGATAGAAAAAATCCAACGTTTCACTGATTCGCTGTCTCACTGATTGCCAAATCATAATTTAACGAAACTTCGTTTCTTGATGATTTGTCAATCAGGTGAATCAAGTGAATCAGTGAAAGGAGATCGCCTAGAAGAGCTTCGAAGGGTATTCTCCGGAATCCACTAATTTGGCGATCTCCGAAACCACGTACGGCTTGTCCTCGCGATATGTCACGCCAAACCAGCACGAATCGGTCGGGAGCACCTTGCAGTCCGCCTTGCCTTCCTTGATGAGCTCGTCGACGACGAACGGAATGTACCACTCGCTCTTCATCTCCGTGCCGCGCGCGGCAAGGAACTTGACGAAGCGGTCCTCAAGCTCCGTGAACA
>JAZQOS010000019.1:0-6284 GCA_045627925.1 Kiritimatiellia bacterium
GTGGGGAGTTAAGCTTGTGCATGGTAATGTCGGGTTTGAGAATGGCGTACTGACGCTTCCGCAATGGGCGGCGTTTTTCTTGCCTCGATTGGTTCGTGAGTTCAATTGCTGGAAATAATAGGTGACGTGGATTGGCGGCTCAAAACTGGGATGCGAGGTTAGACCTTCCATCCCAGTTTTAAATTGCATTGTCCACGACAACCTTAGCGAGAATCAGCACCAAACTTCATCCCGAAGTGACGCTATTTTGGTATAATATACTGGATTTTTTTAAGGAGGGAAGATGAAGAAACTGCTGATGGTTTTTGCGGGCGCGATGAGCGCGATGATGGCGGGCGCGGAGACGATTGCTGTCATGCAGGCGAACCTCGAGAGCTGTCGGACGCTCGTGAACGGCAACACATACCTGTTCATCGAGGATGTCGACTTCACGGCGCCGGCGGCTGAGAGCGCGATGAAGGTCGAGGACGGAGCAAGCGTTGTCCTTGAGATTCCGGCGAATATCACAGTTACGCTTAAAGGCGGTGATGCGAATGGACAGGCCGGCGCGGGCGCGGGTGTCGAGGTGCCGGGGAGCGCGAAACTCACTATCACAGGCGCTGGCACGCTCAATGCCACCGGTGGCGTAGGTGCGAATGGCGCGAACGGCGGCAAAGGTGCCGATGCCTATGGTGTGGACAACTCCTACGAAACGGTTTATTCCGGCGCGGGCGGCGATGGTGGCTTCGGTGGTGGCGGCGCGGGCGCGGGCATCGGCGGCAAGGGCGGCAACGGCGGCGCGGGCGGCGCGGGCGGTCGGGCGATCTGCGGCAAATGGTCTTACTACACCGAAGACACGCCGGACGCCAAGATGGTCGGGAGCGGCAAGGATGGTGCGAATGGTTCGTGTGGTGGCGATGGCGGCGCTTGTGGCACGGTTTTGATTCAAAACATAGTCACCGTCAATGCGCAAGGTGGCGTGGACGGCGAGGGTGGCGTGGGCGGCACCTACTCAGAATGGTGGCCCTACTATGACGGCGACTATGTGGGCGGCTATGGTGGCGGTGGCGGCGGTGGTGGTGCGGGAGGTTGCGCGGCCAGCGACATCGGCGGCGGCGGCGCGGGCGGTGGCGGCGGCGGTGGTGGCGGCTCTGGCGGCGTGACGTGGTACGACAGCGACGAGAGTACGTTTGTTTGTGCGCGGCTGAATGGTGATCTTGGTAGCGGCGGCTTAGGTGCCAATAATGGTGGGAATGGCGCCTCACGATATTTGCTTACTTCGACATTCTACATTAATGGTCCAGAAGGTTATGCGTACACGACGCAGGAGTATACAGCGGATTCAACATTTGTTTCCTACGGCAAGGGAGGCATGTTCAGCGAGGGTGGCTTGACGGGCGAGAATGGCAATGACGGAGACGTGAAATATGAAGTTGGACAGAACGCAAGCGGCGAGAGCATTCAATGGGATCCGCATTCGGAAGAACTTTTCTGCGTCAACAACGGCGTGAGCACGTTAGTCGCCTACGAAACAGTCAATGGCGATACTGGCACTTTCGGTGATGGCAAGTGGTATGTGGTGAAAGACAACGTCACTCGTGACAGTCACATCAATGTTGATGGTGTTGCGAATTTGGTTCTCGTCAAAGGCGTGTTGACAGTACACGGCGATGCTGGGAACGCGGGGGTTAACGCGGGGGTTATGGTTTCTTCTAAATGTACGCTCAATATCTTCGGCACGACTGCTGGTGCGTTGACCGCGTTCGGCGGCAGTTTTGACAATGGCGGCGGTGCAGGTATCGGCGGCGGCCTCAAAGCAGCAGATGGTGGCAACGTGACGATTAATGGCGGCACGGTGACGGCGAATGGCGGCAAAAATGCCGCCGGCATCGGCGGCGGAAGTCGTGGCAAAGGTAGCACGATTACGATTAACGGTGGTATCGTTATAGCGCAGGGCGGTAAAGATGGCGCGGGCATCGGTGGTGGCGATGGCGGAGATGGCGGCGCAGTGACAATCAACGGCGGACAAGTGACGGCGATGGGTGGCGAAGAAGACGGTGCGGGCATCGGCGGAGGTAGTTGTGGCGATGGCGGCGAGGTAACGATCAACGGCGGCACGGTGACGGCCACGGGCGGTAGGCACTACGACGACGTCGCCGCGGGCATCGGCGGCGGCGGCAGAGGGGGCGCAGGCGGCACGACGACCATCAACGGCGGCAACGTCAAGGCGAGTTCGATTCAGGACCAGCCGAAGAACGCCGCGGGCGAGAATGTCTATTGTGTGACCTGCGAACATTTGGGAGGTTCGGTAAGTTCGACAAGTTTGGCGGGTTTGAATGGGTATGGAGAGAATGGCGTCGTTCCGATTGATGGCAAATGGTATTTGTGGCTTCCGAACGGGGTATATGAGTTTAGCATTGATGGGGCGGTGTATCGTGCGGAGGTCAAGGGCGCTGCAACGACGGCGGAGCAGATGCGGCATCTACTGCCCACGGACTATCAGGCCTTAGAGTACATTGAGTCGACGAAGTATGGCGGGCAGTACATCAACACGGGGTATAAGCCGAAGGAAAACACGCGCATCGTGACGGAATTCAATCCGTTAGCGAAATATGAAGACTGGTTGGTGTTCTTCGGCGTGACGAGCGCCGACAACTCGTCGGACGGCGTTTTGCTGCGTTACTACGACAACAAAAATACAATCAATGGCTGGTTCTGCAATTCCGACTACACCGATGCGCAAATCACCGACCTTGAGAACAAGCGTATCACAGCGGAATTAAGGTCGGGCAATATGACGCTTAACGGGCAGTCCTCCGGTATCAGGACGAATGGAAAGCCCTACGACGGTCCCATCTATATCTTCTGCGGCAACAACGGTGGCACGGCGTGGCGGCATCAGGCCATGCGGCTTTACTCCTTCAAGATTTACGAAGGCAACTCGCTGAAGCTTGACTTTGTGCCGTGCATTGAGACAATGTCTGGTAGGGTTGGGCTTTGGGATCTCGTCGGGCACAAGTTTTATCCCAATGCCGGAAGTGGCGAGTTTCGCCGGTCGCTGCCGCCAGGATATGTGGCGGTCGATTACATTGAATCGACGAGTGGCGGCGGCCAATACATCAACACGGGGTATACACCGCACAAGGACACGAAGGTCGTCTGCCGTCTGTACGACGATGGTTCGGACACGTCCAAGGATTTTGGGGCGCTTTTTGGGTCACGAGTTGGATATTCTCAAGAAAAGTGCATGTTCTTATGGTTGAGGCATTGGGGAAACAATGCGCCGAGCTACGGACGAGCAAATGGCGAATTAAATGTAGTGGAGTCGGACTTCCTCCCGTACAACGAGACCGTCACCGTGACTTGTCAGGGGCCGACGTGCAGTTGGGTTAACGATGCTGGGACAAAATCGAATGGTATAACGGTAACCAACTGTAAAGAGGATCACTATGAAGGGTTCGCGCCGATGTTGATTTTCGCCATCAACTCGGCGAATGAAGAAGGTGGGTGTAATCCTACAGATCACTTAGGTTTTCGGCTCTACGCTTTTAAGATCTATGAGGGTGAGACGCCGAAGCGCGACTTTGTGCCATGCGTCGAGGTGGCGACGAGTGAGGTAGGACTTTATGATACGGTCGAGTGGAAGTTTTACAAAAACGAGGGCAACGGAGCATTTGACTTTTCTAAGTCCGCCGAAATTGTTGAGGTGACGGAATCGACATCGACCCTCGAAAACGACAAGTGGTATATTGTCAGGGGTAATGTCACTCGCGGCACGATCACGGTCGAAGGTTCGGTGAACCTCATTCTTACGGATGGTGCGAAGCTCACGGTCTATGGCGCCGACTACTGGCCGGGCATTGATGTCAAGGACGGGAATTCGCTCACGATTTGGGGGCAACACTTCGGCACGGGCGAACTGGTGGCGACAGGTGGTTTTGGTAGTGCGGGCATCGGTGGCGGTGATTATTATTCCGATAGCGGCACGGTGACGATTAACGGCGGCACGGTGACGGCAACTGGCGGCATAAATGGCGCAGGCATCGGCGGCGGCAGTGATGGCGAGAACGGCTTGGTGACGGTCAATGGCGGCATGGTGACGGCAAATGGCGGATTTGGCGCGGCGGGCATCGGTTACGGCGGTTTTGGCGTTAGTGATGAGATAATAACCAACCGTGGCATGGTGACGATCGCTGGTGGCATGGTGACGGCGACGGGCGGCGTGTACGGCGCGGGCATCGGCGGCGTCTATTGGCGCGACGGCGGCGCAGTCACGATTGCTGGCGGCACGGTGGTGGCAACGGGCGGTGACTACGGCGCGGGCATCGGCGGAGGGTGCTATGGCAAGGGCGGGACGGGGATGGTTAATGGCGGTAGTGTCAATGCGACGAGTCAGAGTCGACCGACGAATGCGGCAGGCGAGCCCGTTTCCTGCGTGGTCATCGAGGGGACGCGGGTCGAGGGGTTGGAAAATTATGGAATGAAAGATGTTGTGCCGATTGACGGTAAACTCTATCTTTATTTGCCGGATGGAACACATTACTTCCAGGTTGACGGTCAGCCGTATGTTGCGTTCGTCAATGGCTTGGCGGCGGCGGCCAAGGTTTCGGAGATGCACACGGTCGCCTTTGACTTTGGCGAGCATATTAATAGCGTCAAGTTCACGACCAATCCCGCCATCACGAACGGTACGGCGATGAGTAACTTCCAGCTTGTTCTGCTGAAGGGGATGACGGTTACGCTTGATGTCGACTGTGACGAGGGATATTGGTGTTTCAACGAGAAGATCCTGACGGTTGGCGAGGAGGATTTAGAGATTAAACTAACGGCTGAGAAAGCGATCGCAAGCATTGATTATTGCGATGTAGCGGGCAATGTGCAGACGTTGAAGAACATCCGTGTAGTCCATTCGGATATGAATCAAACGATTGGCAACGACAATTGGTATGCGGTCGTGGGTGAGAACGTGATCGAGGAGCTCGCGGTGCGCGGTATTGCGAACCTGATTCTCGCGGACGGTGCGAAGTTGACGGTTAATGGCGGCATCAGGGTCGAAGCGGACAACAGTCTCAATCTCTACGGGCAGAGCGGTGGAACGGGAGAATTGATTGCGAATGGCGGCGAAGGTTGCGCGGGCATCGGCGGCGGATTGCGCGACGACGGCAGGCGTAGAGACGGCGGCACGGTGACGGTGTACGGCGGGACGGTGACGGCGAGGGGTGGTAACCATGGAGCTGGCATTGGCGGTGGCCACTGGGGTGCGGGCGGTACGGTCACGATCAACGGCGGCACGGTGCTGGCGACGGGCAGCAAATACGGCGGCGCGGGCATTGGTGGTGGTTTCGCTGGCGACGGCGCCATGGTGACAATCAATGGCGGAGAGGTGACGGCGACGGGCGGCTGGTACGACAACGACGTCGCCGCGGGCATCGGCGGCGGCAGCCATAAAGACGGCGGCAGCGTAACGCTGGACGAGACCAAGGTTGTGGTCGTTGAGGGCGCGGTTGGCAAGGTCAGCGATTACGTCAAGATTGTCAGAAAGCCGACCTGCGAGGGCGGAGAGATTGAATTGGTGAATGGTGTTTGGGTCTTTACGCCGAATGAGGGCGTTGAGGCGGTGACGATTACGGGCTTGCTGGAAGAGGCGAAGGTCGCGGTGAAGCTGAACGGCTACAATGTCCCGAGCGAGGCGTTTATGGGATGGGGCGAGGGCGGGGTATTCTCGCTTGCGCTCAACCCGGAGGTGGTTACGCCTAAGATTGGCGAATTGGACGCGGGCGAGCCGTTTGTCGTCGGCGAGGGCGAGGTAGCGGTAACGATCAAGACAATACCCGGCCTTAAGTATTCGCTTATTCGCGGCGCCGAACTCGGCGCGATTGCCGAAACGGTAGTCGAGCCGACGCTTGCAACCAGCGCCGAGACGACGCTAAAGGACTCTACTCCGCCCACCGGCAATGCGTTCTATCGGGTAGGGGTAGAGAGATAGTTGGAGTTTTGGCGTAAGCAACATAGATGACTTGTAAAGAGGGTGATCGCATCCTTTCTTCTTGCTTGTCGAACCCCATGGTCTTCCTCTTTTCTTTGCTGACCCATTAGATATTACAATTTTTGAAAAGCGAGACAGATTCGGCTCGGATTGACCGGGGCGGGCGGAAGATGGTGAGGAAGCTTAGGGTAAATGATGGTTTAGAATGGTACTCACCAATCTAAAACATCATTTAGAATGGTACTTGATGGCGATTCGGGAAATGTGGTATAATGGTGCCATATGAGAAGCGGAAAAAGAATCTACGAAAATATCATTC
>JAZQOS010000020.1:0-70158 GCA_045627925.1 Kiritimatiellia bacterium
ATTTGTCGACGAGCGAGAAAGCGAACGCATGCAAAAGGCGATTTCGCAATTATCGAAAAACGTTCTTATCCTCGAACGAGGGCTGGCCAAGGCGAAAGAGCGTGTCGCCGCCTTTCGCACCGCCGAGGCGGAGGAAGAACTCGCCTTGACGGAGAGGATGCTCGAAGGGGCCAAGATTGACGTTGAGAATGCTCGCAAGAGTTGTAATAATCGAACTGGGCATTTTCTTGAGCGGTATTCTGACGAGGCGGATGCTGATTGCAGTGGGGGCTGATCCAGTTGGTTCGATAGGGCTGGCGCTCAGTTGAGGTTGCGCCAGGCGCGGTAGCTGGTGAAGAAGTAGGTGCGGAAGCGGCGCTATAGACGATTTACCTAAGCCGGGGATTTTGGTATAATATAAGGCATGAGCGATGAGGTCGTAGAGGGGGCTCCAGAGAGCGGTTTTCTCGAAGAGGTGAACATCGAAGAGGAGATGTCGAGGGATTACATCGACTACTCCATGAGCGTCATCGTCGGGCGCGCGCTACCGGACGTGCGAGACGGACTGAAGCCCGTGCATCGGCGGTGCCTTTTCGCGATGCACAAACTCGGCAACGAGTGGAACACGAAGCACGTAAAGTCGGCCCGCGTCGTCGGCGACGTAATCGGTAAATATCATCCCCACGGCGATTCCGCGGTCTACGAGACAATCGTCCGCATGGCCCAGCCGTTCTCGCTTCGAGTGCCGCTCGTAGATGGCCACGGAAACTTCGGCTCGATCGACGGCGATGGTGCGGCGGCGATGCGCTACACCGAGGTCAGGATGCAGCGGGTAACCGAGGAGCTTTTGGGCGATCTCGAAAAAGACACCGTCGACATGGCGCCGAACTACGACGAGACGCTCGAAGAGCCGACGGTGCTTCCCGCCAAGCTTCCCAATCTCCTTTTGAACGGCTCGGCCGGAATCGCGGTCGGCATGGCGACCAACATCCCGCCCCACAATCTCGGCGAACTTTGCGACGGCATCGACTACTACGTCCAGCATCGCGAGGATTGCACGGTCGACGACCTGATGCAGTTCGTGAAGGGGCCGGACTTCCCGACCGGAGCGCAGATCTGCGGGCGGAACGGAATCAACGCGATGTACAAACTCGGCAAGGGCCAGCTGACCGTGCGCGGCAAGGCCGAGGTCGAGATCGAGAAGAACGGTCGCGAGCGTATCATCATCACCGAGATTCCCTACGGCGTCAACAAGACCGAGATGATCAAGCACATGGCCGAGCTCGTGAAGGACAAGGTTGTGGAGGGGATCTCGGATATTCGCGACGAGTCGAAGGACGATATTCGCGTCGTCGTCGAGGTGAAGAAGGGCGCGATGGGCGAGGTCGTTTTGAATCGCCTCTACAAGCACACCGCGCTCCAGACGACTTTCGGTGCGATTATGCTCGCAATCGTGGGCGGGCGGCCGAAGATTCTGAATTTGAAGGAATTCTTCAAGTGCTACGTCGATCATCGTTTCGAGGTGATTACCCGTCGTACGCGCTTCGAGCTCAAAAAGGCGCAAGCGCGCAAGCACATTATCGATGGCCTCCTTCTCGCAATCGACAATCTCGACGAGGTGGTGAAGCTGATTCGCGGTTCGAAAAACCGCGAGGAGGCGAAGGTCGCGCTCCAAGGACGCTTCGGTTTCACCGATTTGCAGGTGAACGCGATTCTCGAAATGCGGCTTTACCAGCTTACCGGGCTTGAGCGTGACAAGCTCGAAGAAGAACTCGCGAAGCTGCTCGCCGCCATCGCCGAATACGAGGCGATTCTCGCCGATCCCGAGAAGGTCTACGCGCTCATTCGCGAGGATCTCGCCGACTTGAAGATGCGCTATTGCGCGAAGGACGACGCGAAGCGGCGCACCGAGCTCGTCGCCGACGCGAACGAGGTTTCGGTCAAGGATCTCATCCCCGACGAGCCGTGCGTGATTACGCTTTCCAATCGCGGGTACGTGAAGCGCGTGGCGTTAACCGAATATCGCGAGCAGAAGCGGGGCGGGCACGGCGTCAAGGGTGCGCAGGTGAAGGAAGAGGATTTCATTCGCCTTGTCTTCGTCGCCGAAACCCACGACGAGCTCATGTTCTTCACCAATACGGGGCGGCTTTTCGTGAAGGGCGCCTACGAGATTCCCGAGGCGCAGAAGACGAGTTTCGGGCGACCGCTCGTCAATCTTCTCAACCTGCAGGAAGGCGAGCAGGTTTTGCAGCTCCTGCCGATTCGCTCGTTCGAGGGCGACGTCGACGTGTTCTTCGCAACGCGCGAAGGCACGGTGAAGAAGACTTTGCTCGGCGACTACCAGAATGTCAACAAGTCGGGTATTCGTGCGATTAACATCGACGAAGGCGACGAACTTGTCAACGTCAGACTCGTGAAGCCGGACGAGGACGTCCTTATGATGACGAAGAACGGTCGGGCGATGCGCTTCGCGGCGACCGATGTTCGGCGCATGGGTCGCACGGCTACCGGCGTCAGGGGCATTCGCCTCTTGGAAGGCGACCGCGTAGTCAGCTTCGACGTGGTGAACGACGAAAAGACGCTCTTTATCGCGACTGCGAACGGCTATGGCAAGCGTTGCGAGTTCGCAGACTTCACGCGCCACAATCGCGGTGGTCAGGGCATGATCGGCATCAAGGGCGCCGATCGCAACGGCGAGGTCGTCGCCGCCCACGCGGTCGCCGACGACGAGAACGTGATTTCGATTACCAGCGACCAGCAGATGGTTCGCAGTCCCGTCGCCCAGTTCAGCGTTCAGAGCCGCATGGCCCAGGGCGTGAAACTCGTGCGGCTTTCCGACGGCGCGACGCTGGTCAGCGTTTCGGTGTGCGATGGCGCCGAAGAAGGCGGAGAAGCTCCGTCAGCTTCGACTCCGGAGACCCCGGCTTAAGGTCGACGACTTCGTCGATTTTTCGCGAGCCGACTCGATAGAGGACGGCTCGATTGTCCTTGGCGTCGATGCGGTCAATGCCGCTTAGGGCGCACTCGACGCGCAATTCCGCGACCCGGATGAATTCTCGCGCTTCGCTCGGCGGCGGACCGAAGCGATCGCGCATTTCCGTTTCCACCGCGCGCAAGGTCTTCATATCCTGCGCCTCGGCGAATCGCTTCATCAGCGAGAGCCGTTGCACGTCCTCCTCGACGTAGTCGTAGGGGAGACGGGGATTTACGAAGTCGAGATTGAGCTTTACGTCGATAATCTCATCGACCTTTTCGCCCTTGAATAGCGCAATCGTCCGCTTCAACAGCTGGCAATAAAGCCCGAAGCCGACGGCGGCGATGTGGCCCGACTGCTGAGAGCCGAGCAAGTTGCCCGCGCCGCGCAATTCGAGGTCGCGCACGGCGAGATTAAAGCCGCTCCCCAGTCCGCCGTGGCGTTTGAGCGCGGCGAGACGTTCTCGCGCTTCCTCGTCGACGATACCCGAAGGCGGCAACAGGAAGTAGGCGTAGCCCTGTTTCGCCGAGCGCCCCACGCGTCCGCGCAATTGATAGAGGTCGGCCATTCCGAATTGATCGGCGTGGTCGACGAGAATGGTGTTGGCGCGCGGGATGTCGATGCCCGATTCGATGATCGTGGTCGAAAGAAGGATGTCGTAGTCGCCGCGTTCAAATTCGCGCATTTTCTTCGCGAGCGTCCTGGCGTCCATCTGGCCATGGGCGACGACGATGCGGGCTTTAGGGAGGAGTGCGTGCAATTCCTTCTCGACTTTGGCGATGGTGGCGACGCGATTGTGGAGAAAGTAGACTTGTCCGCCGCGCAGGATCTCGCTTTCCACGGCGGTTTTGATTATCTCGGTGGAGGCGCGGACGATGCGCGTTTCGACGGCGACGCGTTCGCGCGGCGGCGAGCGCAGGAGCGAAAGGTCGCGCGCACCTGTCATCGACAGATACAGCGTGCGCGGAATCGGCGTCGCCGAAAGGGTAAGGACGTCGGCGGTCGCCCGCAGGCGCTTTAAAAATTCCTTGTGGCGCACGCCGAAGCGCTGTTCCTCGTCGACGATTACGAGTCCGAGGTCGTGGAAGCGGAGCTTTTCGGAGAGAATCGCGTGAGTGCCAATTACGATGTCGCAGGCGCCGCTTTCGACGCGCTTGAAGGTGCCTCGGCGGGTGAGCGGGCTTTGGAAGCGCGACACCGCCTCGATGCGAACGGGAGTGCCGTCGAAGCGCGAGGTAAAGGTTTCGAAGTGTTGCTCGGCGAGTACCGTGGTCGGCGCGAGCACCGCGACTTGCTTGCCGTTCAAGGCGGCGATGTAGGCCGCACGCATCGCAACTTCGGTCTTGCCGTAGCCCGCGTCGCCGCAAACGAGCCGATCCATCGGCTTCGATTTGCCGAGGTCTTCCTTGATCGCGGCGATTGCGCTCGTCTGGTCGGCGGTTTCCTCGTAGGGGAACGCCGCCTCGAACGCGTCCATTCCCTCGCATTCGACGTCGTAGACGAATCCGGGGATGGTTTCGCGTTTCGCCTGCGTCTCCAAGAGCGCGGCGGCGAGATCGCAGACCGCCTTTTGGGCGTTTTGCTTATCGCGTGCCCAGCGCTTGCCGTCGAGTCGATGGAGGCGAACCGCTTCGCCCTTGACGCCGACGTAGCGCGAAAGGAGATGGGCGTGGGCTGCGGGGACGTGCAGAATTCCGCCGTCCGCGTATTCGATGGTAAAGACTTCGCTCCGCTTGCCGTCAAGGAGAATCTCCGAGGAGCCCGTATATCGTCCCACTCCGTAGTCGACGTGGACGACGTATTCGCCGGGTTCGAGATCGTCGAAGTCCGAAAGGCGCGCGCCGCGTACGCGCCGATCGGCGTGGTGGACGGTTTTTTTGACGAAGACGCGATCGGCCTTGCTGACGACGACGAGCTTTCCGACTTCGAATCCGCCGGAGAGCGCGTCCATTTCCACTACCGTCTCACCGCGCTTTTTCGCCTGCGCGAGATGCTCTTCGAGCCGCTTTTTCGCCGCCTCGAAGATTTCCGGGTGGTGCGATTCGTCCGCGCCCAGTTCCGCGAAGCCGGGGAGCGGAGAGACGACGAAATCGTAGGTCGCAACTCCTCTGGGCGCGGGGTCGCCGGTATAGGCGATGCGCCGCGTCTTCGCTTCGAGATTGTAGGAGTTGTGCTCGAGCTCGAGGATGGTCGCGCTCTTGGGGAGGATGTCGAGTAAAGTGGTTCGCTCGTCGGTCGATTCGTCTTTCGCGGGCAAAAAGATCGCGCGTTCGATGCGTTCGATGGAGATTTGGGTCGCGGGGTCGAAACTGCGCAATGACTCGAGATCGTCGCCGAAGAACTCGCCGCGCACCGGAAATTCCTCGCCGGGGCTCCATGCGTCCACGATGCCGCCGCGCACCGAGAATTCGCCTTCCTCGCAAACTTGCGGAACGCGGCCGTAGCCCACCTTCGCGAGCCGTTCGACGAGCGTGGAGAATTTGCAGCCGCTCTTCAAGTCGAGGACAAGCGGCTCGACGCCGCGCGCGGGAATGGAACTTGCGAGCGCGGGATAGGACGCGACTACGATCGCCGGATAGGGTCTTAGTTCGTACGCTCGCAAGGCGGCGATTGTCTTAAGGCGCGTTCCGAGCGCGGAGCGGTCTCCGTCCAATAACGGCGGAAATTCAAGTAGCGTCGGTCGCTTCGGCCCCATCGTCTCGCCGATTGTCCGCAAGTCGTCCGCGAGCCGATCCGCCGAGGGAACGCCAGGGGTGACCGCGAGCAAGAGTCCGTCCTCGACGAGCGCGAGCGCGAGAAACGCATCCGCGCCGCCGATCATCGACGGCAAGGCAAGAGCCCCGTCGAGGTTCGCCCCCGGGGGTGTAAATTCCTTTGCGAAAGCCTCTACCGCTCTCACTTCGGCGGGTATTATACCATACTGCAGCGTGGATTTGGTATAATACGAAAACGAATGAGGTTTTCGGTTATAATCCCCGCGCATGGCGACGCCGCTCTTCGGGAGCTGACGCTAAAGTCCGTTCGCGAGCAAGGCGTCGAGTGCGAAATACTGGTCATTGGTGTCGGCGAGAATCTTTCGGCGAGCGAGGCGCGGAATCGCGGAATCGAGCGCGCCCAAGGGGATTATCTCGTTTTTTGCGACGATGACGACGCCTTGGAGGCGGGGGCGCTTAGGTATTTGAGCGACATTATCGACGCCGAAGCGCCGGACGCGATTAATTACTCGTATCGCGAAGTTACTTCGCTTGACGATGCCGTGCCTTTCGAGCGGGGCGAGCTCGAACGCTTCGATTTTCGCGATCCGAAAGACGCGGTGCGTGGCTTTAGGCGGCTTTTTACCTGGCTTTGGGCGTGGAATACGTGTTATCGGCGCGAGGTGATCGCCAAGCTGCGCTTTCGTGACTTTCTCGCGGGTGAAGACACGCTTTTCGGTGCGGAGGCGATGGTGCTGTTCGGCAAGGTCGTGAGAACCGACGCCGCGCTTTATCGCTATTTGCAGCACGATAGATCCGTCCTTCATTCGCCCTCGCGTCGTCAGGTATTGGACGGCGAAAAATCCATTCTCGCGATGCTCGAGACGGCGAAAAAGCTAAAGGGCTTCGAGGAATCGCGCGTTTTCGCCTACGCGCGAGCGCGCAAATTGCTCATTCATTACGTTTTCAAGTACGGCGCGCGAGTCCCCGCTTTGGAGTCGCTCGGCGTCTGGCGAGACTTCAAGGCGGTAGCGAAGGAGTTTCTCGTTTCTTCGCCGGAGTTCTCGTGTTTTTCCCGCCTGTATTATCGCGCGCTGCTCGCGCCTTGGTTCGACGCAGTCGTTTCGAGGCTTTCGCTCGCCAGCATACATGCCTGTCTGCATAGTCTCGGCTGAGACTTTTTGATATAATACCCGCATTATGTTGGATGTCGCAAAATTCACGGAAACGCTGAAGCGCGAAGGGGTGGATGCGTTTTGTGGAGTTCCCGATTCGCTGCTTAAGTCGTTTTGCGCGTACATTGCCGATAATTGTTCGGCGGAGCATCTCATTACCGCGAACGAGGGCGGCGCGGTGGCGTTCGCGGCGGGTCATTACCTCGCGACGAGCCGCCTCGCCTGTGTTTATATGCAGAATTCCGGCGAGGGCAATGCGATCAATCCCCTGGCGTCGCTCGCCGATCCCGACGTTTATTCGATTCCAATGCTGCTTTTGATCGGCTGGCGCGGCGAACCCGGAGAAAAGGACGAGCCGCAACACGCAAAGCAGGGGAAAATTACGATTTCGCTTTTGGATACGCTGGGCATTCCGAACGAGACGCTGTCCGACGACGAATATAGCGCGCTGGAGACGACGGCGCGGTTGATTGCGCGGGCGAAGTCGGAGAGTCGACCGGTTGCGCTCGTCGTCCGCAAGGGGCTTTTCGCGGAGTATTCGCTGAAGAATCGGTCGTCGGATGTGGCAGCGGTTTCGCGCGAAAGCGAAATCGAGCGGCTCGTGGCGACGTTTCCGGAGAACGCGGTCGTCGTTTCGACGACGGGAATGATTTCGCGCGAACTTTACGAAATCAGGGAGCGCCGTCAATCCGGTCACAATCGGGACTTCCTTACCGTCGGCTCGATGGGCCATGCGCTGATGATTGCGCTCGGTATCGCCAAGGCGCAGCCGAAGCGTCCCGTCGTTTGCCTCGACGGAGATGGTGCGACGATCATGCAAATGGGGAATCTCGCGATTGCCGGACAAAGCGGTTGCGTCAATCTTACCCACATCGTACTGAACAATGCGGCGCACGATTCGGTCGGCGGGCAACCCACGGTTGGCGGCGAAATCGACCTCGGAAAAATCGCCGAGGCGTGCGGCTACAACACGGTGAACGGACCCGTATTCCGCGAGATCAAGGTCGCGAAGGGAGCGCGCGAGGATTTGGGTCGTCCGAAGGAGAAGCCCGTGGACAACAAGAGTCTTTTTATGGAAAATTTGGCGAAATGAACATCAAGCGTAATATCCTTTTAAATCCCGGTCCGGCGACGACGACCGATACCGTAAAGCTTGCGCAGATCGTCCCCGACATCTGTCCGAGGGAAAAGGAGTTTGCGGAACTGATGCGCAAACTTCGGCGCGATCTCGTGGAGGTCGTCCATGGCGACGAGCGTTATACCTCGGTGCTCTTTTGCGGTTCGGGAACGGTCAACATTGACGTTTGCGTGAATTCGCTTTTGCCGGCGGAGAAGCGGATTCTCGTTTTGAACAACGGCGCCTACAGCGCGCGCGCCGCCGAGGTTGCGTCGGCTTACAACCTGCCGCGCATCGATCTGAAGCTGCCGATCGACCGTCCGGTCGACGTCGCCGAAGTCGAGAAGGCGCTTAAGGCGAATCCCGACGTCGGCGTCGTGTACGTTACCCATCACGAAACCGGATCCGGCGTCCTCAACCCGATTCGCGAAATTGGCTCGATTGCGCATCGATACGGCGCAACGTTCGTCGTAGACACGACTTCGTCCTACGCGATGATACCAATCGACATCGTCAAGGACAACGTGGATTTTTTAATGGCGAGCGCCCAAAAGGGACTTATGGCGATGACGGGGCTTTCGTTCGTCGTCGGGCGCGAAGACATCATCAAAGCGTCGAAGGACTATCCGGTCCGCTCCTATTACTGCAATCTCTTCCTTCAGTACGATTGCTTCGAAAAAACCGGCGAGATGCACTTCACCCCGCCGGTGCAGACGGTCTACGCGCTAATTCAGGGGCTGAGGGAATATCGTGCGGAAGGCGAACAGGCGAAGTGGGCGCGCCATGTGCGCGTTTTCGAGGCGCTCCACAATGGTCTGAAGGAGCTTGGATTCAAGAATCTCATTAAGCGCGAATACCAGTCGGGGCTCGTCATTTCGGTAATCTATCCCGATGACCCGAACTGGTCGTTCGAGAAGATCCACGACTATTGCTACGATCGGGGATTTACCATCTATCCCGGCAAGGTCGGCAGCGCCCGCACTTTCCGTTTGTGCGCGCTTGGCGCAATCGACGTTCCCGACATCGAGGAATTTTTCAAGGTCTTGAGGGAAGCGCTCGAAGCGAACAACATCAAGGTCGTATACCATGACTAAAGTCTATACTTGCTTTTGCACGGCGTCGATTCACCAAGGTCACCTCAACATCATCAACGAGGCGAGGAAGCTCGGCGAAGTTACGGTCGGAGTCCTTTCGGACAAGGCGGCGATTCGCTACAATCGCTTTCCGGTCGCGACGATCGAGGAACGCATCGCGGCGGTGAAGGCGATCGACGGCGTGAAAGAAGTGGTCGTCCAGGAAGATATGCTTTATCGGGACGTAATCGAGCGTCTCAAGCCCGATTACGTCGTCCACGGCGACAACTGGGCGAATCCCGACGCGCCGGAATACGCGATTCGCGAGCGCGTCGAGCGCGAACTCGCCGTCTACGGCGGAAAGATCGTCGACGTTCCCTACACTCGCGATGCCGAGGCGCGGAAGGTGGACGAGATCGATCGCGAGAAGCTGGCGATGCCGGAGTATCGTCGCAAACGCCTTCGGGAGCTTATTCGGCTTTGTCCGGTGGTGAAGACCATCGAGGCCCATTCGGGGCTTACGGGGCTTATCGCCGAGAAGACGGTGGTGCGCGGCGAGAACGGCGAGCTCGACCAGTTCGACGCGATGTGGGTTTCGTCGCTTTGCGATTCGACGGCGAAGGGCAAGCCCGACATCGAGCTCGTAGACATGTCGTCGCGTCTTCGCACGATCGACGACATTATGGAGGTGACGACGAAGCCGATTATCCTCGACGGCGACACCGGCGGGCTTACCGAGCACTTCGTCTACAACGTCCGCACGTTGGAGCGTGTCGGCGTTTCCGCAGTCATCATCGAAGACAAGACGGGGCTCAAGAAGAATTCGCTTTTCGGAACCGAAGTCGAGCAGACGCAAGATACGATCGAGAACTTTTGCGCGAAAATCTCCGCAGGCAAGGACGCCTTGCGGACGAAGGAATTTATGATTATCGCGCGTTGCGAGTCGCTCATCCTCGAACGCGGGATGGACGACGCGCTGAAGCGTTGTCGCGCCTACGTGAAGGCGGGGGCGGACGGAATCATGATTCACTCGCGCAAGAAAGATCCGGCGGAAATTCTCGAATTTTGCGACAAGTTTCGCGCCGAGGACAAGTCTACGCCGATTGTCGTCGTTCCGACCTCGTTTAATGCGATTACCGAGCGGGAGCTCGCCGAGCACGGCGCCAATATCGTCATCTACGCGAACCAGCTTACGCGTGCCGCCTTTCCGGCGATGCAGTCGGTCGCCGAGGACCTTTTACGCCATCATCGGGCGTTGGAAGTGGATGCGAGGTTGCTTCCGTTCAAAAAGATAATTTCGCTAATCGGCTGATCTTCGCGAGAAAGCATGCATTTGAACTCAAAGGAAGAGGCGGGGTTGTTCGTTAAGTTCTGCGCGTCTTCGGCGGCGGGATTTCTTCTGGACAATACGGTCTTTACCGCGATTATCCTTGTTTTGAAGCTGCCGCGGCGTTACGATATTCTAATTGCGCTTGTCGTCGCGCGCGTCATTTCGGCGCTTTTCAATTATCTGTTTAATCGGCGATATGTCTTCGGCGGTGCGACTTCGGTCGGCGGATCGCTTACGCGATATACGCTATTGGCGTTTGCGATCGCCACGCTATCCTACGCCTTTACCGCGACGATTTCCGCCGTGTTCGACAAGATGGGGCTTTCGATTACGTTCGTGAAGATTATGGTCGAGATCGTGCTGTTTCTCGTTTCCTACATCGTCCAGCGCCGCTGGGTGTTTTAACGGGGTGATTTTTTGGTATAATATACGACCAATCAACCATAAGGAGAATGCAAATGTCACGCGTATACAACTTTTCCGCCGGCCCGGCGACGCTGCCTCTCGAGGTTTTGCAGCAGGTTCAAAACGATCTCGTCGATTATAAGGGTTCTGGGATGTCGGTTATGGAGATGTCGCACCGTGGAAAGGACTACGAGCCGATTCACGCCGAGGCGATTCGCAACTTTAAGGAACTGACGGGAATTGGCGACGATTACGAGGTCCTCTTCATTCAGGGCGGCGGCAGTATGCAGTTCGCGATGATCCCGATGAACTTCCTCGGCGCGGGTCAAACGGCGGATTACGCGAACGAAGGCACGTGGTCGGGCAAGGCGCTTAAGGAGGCTAAGAAGGTCGCGGCGCTGCGCGGAGCGACGGTAAACGTCGTCGCCGATTGCGCGAAGGACATTCCCGTGCGCATGCCGAGAGCGGACGAGTGGAAGTTTTCGGACGGCGCCGCCTACACCCACATCTGCACGAACGAGACGATTTCCGGTGCGCAGCTCAAGGAGATTCCGGCGGTAAAGGGACCGCTTTTCGCGGATATGTCCTCGGATATTCTCGGCATCGACCGCGATTTCACCAAGTTCGACCTCTTCTACGCCGGCGCGCAGAAGAATCTTGGACCTGCGGGAATGGCGGTAGTCGCGATCAAGAAGGAGCTCGCGGCGAAGGGCAGCGAGGCGATTCCGACGATGCTCCAGTATCGCACCCACGTGGACAACAATTCGCTCTACAACACCCCGCCGACGTTCGCGATTTACGTCTTCGGCGAGGTGATGAAGTGGGTGAAGAAGATCGGCAAGGAAACGCTTTTCAAGCAAAACGACGCGAAGGCGAAGAAGATCTACGACGTCATCGACGCAAGCGCGTTCTACAAGGGCACGGCGCTCAAGGAATTCCGCTCGAACATGAACATTACCTTCCGCCTGCCGAGCGAGGAGTTGGAGGCGAAGTTCATCGCGGACGCGAAGGCGCTCGGCATGAGCTCGCTCAAGGGCCATCGCAGCGTCGGCGGCATTCGCGCGACGCTCTATAACGCCTTCCCGGTCGAGGGCGTTGATCGGTTGGTGGAATTTATGCACGAGTTCGAAAAGAGGAACGGCTGATGAAATACGCGTGCTTGAATCCGATTGCGAGCTGCGGGCTCGCGGAACTCGGGAATAATTACGAGCTCACCGAAAAGGTTGAAGAGGCCGAGGCGATTTTCGTCCGGTCGGCGAAGATGGAGGAGCTCGCGGTCAGCCCCAAGTGGCTCGCGGTGGCGCGGGCGGGCGCCGGCGTCAACAACATTCCCCACGCCGACTACGCGAAGAAGGGAATCGTGGTTTTCAATACCCCGGGCGCGAACGCGAACGGCGTCAAGGAGCTGGTAATCGCGGCGATGCTCATCGCGAGTCGCGATATCATCGGGGGCGTGAAGTGGGTGGAGGCGAATGCCGCCGATCCGGCGCTCGCGAAGAGCGCGGAGAAGGCGAAGAAGGCGTTCGCGGGTACGGAAATCGCCGGTAAGCGACTCGGCGTCATCGGTCTTGGGGCGATTGGTCGCAAGGTCGCGTCGGCGGCGTTGGCGCTCGGGATGGAAGTCTACGGCTACGACCCGTGTCTTTCGCCGGCGGCCGCCCAGGCGCTCGACAAGAGCGTCAGGCGATGCGCGGACTTGGACGAAATTTATCGCGATTGCGATATTATCACGATCCACGTGCCCGCGCTCGATTCGACGAAGGGGATGGTTAACGCCGCGGCGCTCGCGAAGATGAAAGACGGCGTAATTATCATCAACGCCGCGCGTGATGTTCTGGTGAACGAGGCCGATCTTCTGGCGGCGCTCGAAAAGGGCAAGGTTCGCAAGTACGTCTCCGACTTCCCGAACTCGACGACGGCGGGCAAGCCGGGCTGCATCGTAATTCCGCACCTCGGCGCCTCGACCGAGGAGTCCGAGGACAATTGCGCGGTTATGGCGGCGAAGGAAATGCGCGATTTTATCGAAAACGGCAACATCGTCAATTCGGTGAACTATCCCGCTTGCACGCTCGGCCCCGTCGGCAAGGAAGGGCGAATCGCAATTTGCCACGGCGCGAGCGCGGCGGAGGCGATTAAAGCTGAGCTCGAAAAAGCGGGCGTTAAGATCGACAAGTGCGCGAACGGAACGCGGGGCGAGATCGGCTATACGCTAATCGAGGCCGCTTCGATCTCCGACGAGGCACTAAAGGCGCTTTCGGCGCTTTCGGGCGTTTTGCGGGTAAGGAAGATCGCGTAAGAGGGGGCGGCGATGAAAATCAGGGCGTTTGCGGCCGTGCGGCCGAATCCGGCGGATGCCGAAAAAGTCGCAGCGGTGCCGTACGATGTTGTTGATACCGCGGAGGCGAAGGTGCTCGCGGCGGGAAACCCGAAGAGCTTTCTCCACGTTTCGCGTCCGGAGATTGATTTAAGCGAGGGAACCGATCCTTCGTCGGACGTGGCCTACGCGCAGGCGAAGAAGGCGCTCAATGGCTTAATTGCCGATGGGGTGCTCGTTCGCGACGAGGAACCGAAGTTCTACGCCTATCGCCAGACGATGGGCGCGCACGCTCAGACCGGAATCGTCGCAACCTTCGATACCAAGGATTATCTCGCCGGCGTTCTCAAGCAACACGAAAAGACGCGCAAGGACAAGGAAGACGACCGCACGCGCCACATCGAGACCTTGGGGGCGCAAACCGGCCCCGCGTTCCTCGCCTATCGCGACGACAAGGCGATCGACCTTATCGTCGAGGACGCCTGCCGCAAGGCTCCGCTTTACGATTTCGTCGCGCCGGACGGGATTCGCCACACGGTTTGGGAGATCGCAAGCGCCACGGCATGCGCGGGCGACGAGCTCGTTGAGCTTTTCGCGCGCATACCCGTCGCCTACATCGCCGACGGACACCATCGTTCCGCCGCCGCTTCGCGCTACGCGAAACTGCGCGACTTCGAGGGCGAGAGCCGCTACTTCATGGCGGTAATCTTTCCGGCGAGCCAGCTTAAGATTCTCGCGTACAATCGGCTCGTGAAGGATCTAAACGGGCTTACGAAGGAAGAGTTTATCGCGCGGATCAAGGAGAAGTTCACGCTGGGCGAAAGGGGCGAGCGGAACTGTCGGATGTATTTGGACGGCGAGTGGACGCCGCTTTCTTGGAAACTTCCGAAAGGTGATGTCGTTTCCGCGCTGGACGTATCCTATCTTCAGGATAACTTGCTCGCGCCGATTTTGGGAATCGGCGATCCGCGTACGGACGCGCGCATTTCCTTCATGGGCGGGATTCGGGGCGACAATGAGCTCGCGGCGAAGGTCGATTCGGGCGAGAACGCCGTCGCTTTCGCGATGAATCCGGTTACCGTGGAGGAGATGATGGCAATCGCCGACGCCGGCGCGATAATGCCGCCCAAGTCCACCTGGTTCGAGCCCAAGCTTCGCTCCGGACTTTTCGTCCACCTCGTCGGTTAAGCGGCGCGTTGGACGATTTTGACGCCGAGCGGGCTATTGCCATTTACGACGGGAAATGGTAGAATTCCAATCGTGAAGAAGTCCTCGCGCAAGCTCAAATATCGGCGCATTCTCCTGAAGCTTTCGGGCGAAGTCCTCGGGAATCGCGCAACTGGGGAGTGCATTGACCCGAAGAATCTCGCGTTCATGGCCGAACGGGTGAAGAAAATCCACGCGCTCGGTTGCGAAATCGGCATCGTTCTCGGCGGCGGCAACATCTTCCGCGGGCTTTCCGGCGCGGACAAGGGCGTCAATCGCGTGACGGGAGACTCGATGGGCATGCTCGCGACGATTATCAACGGGCTCGCGATGATGAACGCGCTCGAGTCGATCGGTGTTCCTACGCGGCTCATGACCGCAATCGAAATGCCCAAGCTTGCGGAACCTTTCATCCAGCGCAAGGCGATTCGCCACTTCGAGAAGGGGCGCGTGTGCATCTTCGCTGGCGGAACGGGGAATCCGTATTTCTCGACCGACTCCGCCGCCGCGCTCAGGGCGAGCGAGATCGGCGCCTCGGCGCTTTTGAAGGCGACCAAGGTGGCCGGAATCTACACCGCCGACCCGAAGAAGGATCCGAAGGCGAAGAAGTACGCTTCGCTCAAGTACGAGACCGCGCTTGAAAAGCGCTTGAAGGTCATGGATTCGGCCGCGTTTGCCCTTTGCATGGACAACGGAATCCCGATCATCGTCTTCGATTTCTTCGACAAGAACGCGTTGGAGCGCGTCGTCAAGGGCGAAGCGGTGGGGACGATAGTGAGTTAAAAGTTCAAGGAAGAAAACATGGAAACGGTTGCGGAAGTACTGAACGACACGAATACGAAGATTCAGAAGAGCTTTGACCAGCTCAAGAGCCAGTTCGCGGGTTTGAGAACCGGAAAAGCCTCGCCGGCGATGGTCGATCAGATCAAGGTCGATTACTACGGCGCGCCGACGCCGATCAAGAATCTCGGAACGATTTCGACTCCGGAGCCGCGCCAGATCAAGATTACGCCTTTCGATCCGACGGTTATCGACGCGATGAACAAGGCGATTCTCGCCGCCAACATCGGCGTCACTCCGCAGACCGACGGAAAAGTGCTGCGTATCACCGTCCCCGAACTCAACGAGGAGCGCCGCAAGGAGATCGTCAAGGTCGCCAAGACCCAGGCCGAGGCGCAGAAGGTCGCGATGCGCAACGTGCGGCGCGACGCGAACGACGCGGTGAAGAAACTCGAAAAGGACAAGAAGATTTCGGAAGACGACCTGAAACAGGGTCTGGACAAGATTCAGAAGGCGACCGACGACGGCATCGCGAAAATCGACGCCGAGTTGAAGGCCAAGGAATCCGAGGTAATGGCGGTTTAAGGAGAAGGCAATGGCGGAAGAAATCGAAATGACTCCGGTCGACGCGGCGGAACCGCCCAAGGCGAATCCGCTCGCGAAGCCGATTATTGCGAACAAAGTGCAGACGGTTAAGGCGAGCCCGCTCGCAAGGCCGGGCTTGAAACTCCCGTCCAAACCGGGGCTTTCGACGGCGGGGCTGAAGCTTCCGCCCAAGCCGATCATCCGCAAGCCGGGCTCGCCGGTTTCAAGCGCGCTTCCGAAGCCGATTATGCCGACGAAACCGGCGGCGACTCCGGTCGAGGCGCCGAAGCCGGTAGAAACCCTGAAGAGCGTGACCCAAAAGCTCAAGGGCATCACCCAGCAGATTCCGCAGCAGGCGATTTTGCACAAAACGGGAATCATCGCCGATGCCGCGCTTACCGAGGCGCAGAAGGAGGCGGCGAAGCACAAGACCGCCCGCATCTCGCTTTCGGACGCGATGGGCGTCGCGCCGGTGAAGAACGAGAACGCGCCGATGAAGACGATTCGCATCAAGCGGCCGATCAACATCCCCGGCGCGACCGAGAAGCTCGCGCCGCAGAGCGCCGAAGCGATAGCGCCAGTCGCCGAGCCCGCGGTCAGCGTTACCCAGAAGAAGACTTTAAAGATCGCGCGTCCCGCGACGAGCAAGTTCGCGGTCAAGCGTCCGGCGCCCGCCGGCGAGGGCGAAGTCGCCGACATTCCCGACATTCCGTCTGCGCCGATTCCGCCGGTTCCGACGGCGCTCAACGTCGACACCACCCCCGCCTGGGTCTACACGCTTTCGACGATCGTTCAGCTCGCGGCTTGCGTGGTGATGGGGGTTGTCGCCTGGTATCTCTACCAAAACACGCAGACCTTCTACTTCTGATGACGAAGTGAGGCGGTTCGCTGCCATCGTGAGGGCGACAGCGCTCGAGGTCGAGTCCGAGCCGTTGTCGCTCCTCGTTTTAATCTCGGCGCTCGTTCTCGCGATTATGGCGCCGCTACTTCATTACCATCAGTTCGGCGAGCCGACGCGGATGGCGCGAGACGCGGGCTTTTCCGCACTGTTCCTCGGTTCGCTCGCGTTTGCGATTTTCCTGCCGATAAGGGTGTTTGTTCGCGAACGCGAGTCGGGGACGATGGCGATGGCGCTTGCGCACGCGACTTCACGGGGCGGATTCTTCGGGGCCAAGCTCGTCGGCATCGCGTTCGCCCAACTCGGTTTCGCCCTCGTCGTTTTCACGACGACGTTGGTCGTTGTCGAGGGCGCGCGCATCGGCGGGGAAATCGCGAACGGCGACATTGCGCGAATTTACGGCCCTTGTGCGGCGATCGCGTTTGTAATGCTGTTATTGCCGCTCGTCGTCGGCGCGCTTCTGAACCGTTTCGCCAATCGTCGCTTCGTCCTTTCCGCCTGTCGGCTCGCCGTTTGGCTTTCGGCGCTCGCCCTACTGGGCGTCGCGGCGGTGGACGCAAAAACGCTCGTGCGGTATTTGCCGGTCGCCTTGCTCGTCGTCGTTCAGTCGTGGGTGTTCATGGCGCTGGCGTCGGCGCTCGCGACGAGGTTCAGGCCGAATTTCGCCGCCTCGGCTTCGGCGCTCTTGCTTGCGCTCGCCTTGCCTTTTGTCGGAAACTACTATTCGGTGGATGCGCTCGCGAAGGGCGGGACGCTCGCTTGGTCGTACGTCGCGCTGGCGATTTTGGCGGCGCTTTTGCCTATCGTGGCTTTCGTCGTAATCGGAATCTCGCTCACGGGCGAAGGCGGGGAATAATGGCGGTAATCGAACTCAAGAACGTAAAAAAGACTTTTCGCGACTTTTGGCTCCGGCCGGTCGTGCAGGCGGTGGATTCGCTTTCGCTCGAGATCGAGCGCGGCGAAGTCTTCGGGCTTTTGGGCCCCAACGGCTCTGGCAAATCGACGACCATCAAGATGATTTTGGGACTGGTCGCACCGAGCGCGGGCGAAATCGCTGTTTTCGGCGAAAAGCCGCGCTCTCTATCCGCGCGCAAACGTCTCGGATATTTGCCCGAGCTCAGCTATCTTCATCCGTTTCTAACCGCCGAGGAAACGCTCGAATACTACGCGGGGCTTTGCAACCTCAAGCGAAGCGAGGCGAAGAAGCGCACGCAAGCGCTTTTGAAGATGGTCGGGATGGAAAAGGTCGCGAAGCGTCCGGTGGGCGGGTTCTCGAAGGGCATGGCGCGGCGTATCGCGCTCGCGGCGAGTTTGATCGGCAAACCCGAACTTCTGATTCTTGACGAACCGACTTCGGGTCTCGACCCCGTTTCGACGCGCGAGGTGAAGACGCTCGTCAAGGCGCTTGCGAAGGGAGGAATGACGATTCTCATGACTTCGCACCTTCTCGCCGACGTCGAGGACGTTTGCGATCGGGTAATGATTTTGAACGGCGGCAAGGCGGTTGCCGAGGGCAAGGTCGGCGAGTTGGGCACGAGTCTCGAGGAGTTTTTCCTCGCGAAGGTCAAGGATGCGGATGATTTCGTTTTGGCGGATTTTCTCGCTTGAGGCGAAGGCGCTCGTGCGCTCCAAAACGCTGCTCATGCTTGCGGTGGCGAGCATCGGGTGGCTGTTCGTTCTGCCGCGTTTTCTGAAAGGCGACGGCACGCTCGACGGCGCGCGCGAACTTTACGTGCGCTACGGTCTTGGCGGCGCGTTTTTGCTGATCGCGCTCGCCTTGCTTTCCTCGGCCACCGCCTCGCTCGCGAAGGAACGTGCTGCCAAAAGGTTGCAGCTTACGATGGTGCGACCGGTGAGCGCGTTCGCGATTGTCCTCGCGAAAACGCTCGCGCATGCGTTTTCGGGCGCGGCGATTCTGGCGTTGGTCGCGCTTATCTTGTGCGCGAGGGTGGATTGCAGCCGTCTGTCGAACCACGTTCTCGAGCCGATTCTGCCTTCGCCGCGCGTCGAAGCGGAGGCGATGTACGCGCACTTTATGGCCGACGAGCGAACTCCGGAAGAGGTGAAGAAGGCTCCCAAAACGCTGCTTTTGCGGATTCTCGCCGCACGCGCCTACGATCGTTACGAGTCGATTGCGACCAATGCCGTGGCGCGATGGAAGTTCCCGATTTCCGATTTTAGGGCGAGTGCCTCGCCGAGCGTGCGGCTGCGCTTCACCACGCAAATCGGCGCGAGCGACGACGTCAAGGGCTCGCTCTCGCTCGGGGACTTTCGAGCTACGGTGGGCAACGTTACGAAATCCGTGATCGTCGTTCCGCTTGCGGGTGCGGGTAATCTCGGCGAAACGTTGGAATTCGCGAATTGCGGCGAGAAGTCGCTGATGTTTCGTCCTCGCCGCGATGTGCAACTCTTGATGCCGGCGGAACCGTTTGCGGTGAATTTCGTCTTCGCGTATTTGGAGCTCGTCGCGATCCTTTTCGCGCTTCTTGCCTTCGGCGCGATGCTGTCGGCGGCGCTATCGCGCCCGGTTGCGCTTTTTTCGGCGATTGCCGTGTTCGTCGTCGGTGAGATGGGGCCGAGCGTTATCGAGCAGTATCCCGACGAATTTCACGCGAGCAAGATCGATAGGGCGGGGCTTGCGATCGCGCGTGCGACGACGGAGCTTACGCGTCCGGTCGCGGGCCTGAAACCGGTCGCGGCGCTTGCCGCCGACGAACGCGTGGAAACGGGCGAAGTCGTTCGCGCGCTCGTCACGGACGGAGTCGTATTGCCGCTCGTATTCGCGCTTTTGGCGGCTTTCGCGCTGCCGCGCAAGGAGGAATAAACGATGTTTCCCGATCTCGTCGATCTCGGTTTCGTTCATATCAAGACTTACGGCGCTTGCATGGCGATCGGATTTCTCCTTTGCTGGAGACTGATTGAAAAGCTGAGCGGTCGCAAGGACCTTTCGAACTTGCTGTTGTCGCTAATGGTTTCCGGCGTCGTCGGCAGTCGCGCCGCCTACGTAATCGAAAATTGGTCGCGGGAATTCGCGGCGAATCCGGCGGCGATTATTCGCGTGGATCGCGGCGGACTCGTCTTTTACGGCGGGCTGATACTCGCAATCGTCGTGTTCTTCGCGTGGTGTGCGATGAAACGCGAGCGAGTGTACGAGCTCGCCGATCTTTTTTGCACGGTCATTCCGCTCGGTCACGCCTGCGGGCGAATCGGGTGCTTTTTCTACGGGTGCTGTTACGGACGCGATTCGAACGCATGGTGCGCGGTCGTGTTTCCGGCGGGGAGCCCGAGCTGGTTCGAGCATGGTCGCAAGGCGGTGGCGGTTTTGCCGACGCAGCTTTTCGAGGCGGCGGCGCTCCTTGCGCTTTTCGCGCTTCTGTACTTCCTTTATCGGCGTTATCGACGTTACACGACCGGAGTCTATCTCGTCGGTTACGCGATGATTCGTTTCGCGCTAGAATATTTGCGCGGCGATCCGCGCGCGGAAGTGGGGCCGTTTTCCATTGCCCAGACGATTTCTTTCGGCATTTTCGTCCTCGGAGTCGTTTTCGTCGCCCTTTCTTGGTATAATATTCGCCATGACTACCGTAACCAAGACCGTTAAGTTCGACGCGGCGCACGTTCTCACCAATCATCAGGGACTTTGCAAGAATTTGCACGGCCACACCTATCGAGTGGACGTCTCGGTCGCCGCCGACGAGCCATCCGAGGGCATGGTCATCGACTTCAAGGATTTGAAGCGCATCGCGATGGAGAAAATCTGCGACAAGTTCGATCACGCCTTCATTTACAACACCGCTTCCGAGGGCGAACGAGAAATCGCCTCGGTCGTGGAGAAAAACGGTATGCGCACCGTCGCGATTCCCTTTCGCTCGACGGCGGAAAATCTCGCGCGGTATTTTTTCGACGAGCTTAAGGGCGCGGTCGTCGGTTTGGTTTCGGTTAAGGTGTGGGAAACCGCCGAGAACTGCGCGGAATATCGCGCGTGAGCGTTCTCGGTGAGCTTTTTTGGGAGTTTCTTAAAATCGCCCTGACGGTAATCGGAGGCGGCTACGCCATTCTCGCAGTCGCCGACGACGTTTTCACGAAGAAGGGTTGGACGAAGGAAGGGGAGATCACGGATGAGATCTCCGTCTTTCAGATGATTCCCGGGCTTATCGCGACGCATACCGCGGTCTATGTGGGGCGAAAAAAGGCGGGTATCGCTGGAGCGATGGTCGCCGTTTTGGCGGTGGCGCTGCCGACCATTGCGCTTTTTACGCTCGTCGCCGTCTATTATGATTCAATTCCGGTTGAAAACGCGTATTTGAAGTCGGTTTTCGTCGGGCTTCGTTCGGCGCTCACGGGCATCATCGCCTCCGCGGTAATCGGCGGCTGGCGACGCAATTTGAAGGATGTCTTTTCCTACGCGGTGATGGCGCTCGCGGCGTTCGGGAGCCTGTATTTCGGGGTTGCGCCGACGGTTTTGGGGGCGATGGTCTTGGGACTCGCCTGGGAGTTCGGCGGCGGAAAGTTCCGCTCGTCGGCGCTGGCATTTCTCGTGTTCCTCAAGTACGGCGTTCTTTGTCTGGGCGGCGGCTTCGTGCTCATCCCGATGTACATCGAGGATTTCGTCGGGCCTTCGGCCGCGTTTTTGCAAATCTCGGCGGAGGAATTCTCCAACGTGATGGCGCTCGCCCAAATGACGCCGGGGCCGGTGGGAGTGAACGCGGCGACCTATTTCGGCTTTCGGCTCGGCGGCGCGGGCGGCGCGGTACTCGCCTCGCTTTGCCTCGTCTTGCCGGGGTCGGTGCTCGTCTATCTCGCCTTGAGTTCGCTCGATCGCTTCCGCGAAAGTCGCATTGTCAGGGGCGTCTTCCGCGCTCTTCGGCCGACCGCCGTCGCGTTGATGCTCGTCGCCCTCGCCGCTTTCGCGAAAACGAGCGTGCTGGACGGTGAAAACAATTTCAACATTGTTTCCGCCATAATTGCTATAATATCAGGAATTATGATTATGAAAAAGAAACTCAACGTCGTTCTCGTAATTCTTCTTTCCGCGTTCGTCGCCGGCATCGCCCGCGCGGATGGAATCACCGCCGAGGATTTCCCCGACGCCGATTCGGTTTTGGTCGACGAAACGGAAAGCGTCGTTTACCGCGTTGACGGCACGTACGACTCGACCTGCGAGTGCTGGGTGAAGATTTTGACCGAGAAGGGTCGACGCGAGGAAGGAACGTTTACGCTCCATTATTCGCGTCGATACGGTAGTGCGAAACTTCTCTACGTCGGGGCGATTGACGAAAACGGAGTCGAGCGCGAAATCGACGTCTCCTCGACCACCGTCGACACTACCGACAACTCGTCGATGAAGGATAACATCTACGACCCGATGGATCGTCGCATTTCTTGCGCGATTCCCGGTCTCAGGGTCGGCGACACGCTGCATCTCAAGTACACTCGCGGCAGTTTCAGCCCGCGTTGCGAGGGGAAGTGGGCGGATATTTCGATTATGGAATGGACGAGCCCGTTCGTCAAGCGGACGTACACCATTCTTTCTCCGAAGGAGCTTCCGCTGAAGAAGATCGCCGTTCGCAATCCGCGCGGCAACGTCAGGGAAACGCACGAAACGCTATCGGACGGATCGGTTCGCCACACCTTCGTCTGCGAGAACGCGAAGCAGATTTTCGCCGAGCCCGATATGCCGCGAATGGAGACCCAGGTTCAGCACGTGCGCGTCTCCACCGCCGAAAACTGGCAGGAAATCTCGAAGTGGTATTGGGATCTTTGCGCTCCGCATCTCGCCCGTACCAACGAGGCGATCACCAACAAGGTGGAGGAGCTCGGCCACGATATCCGCTCGATCTTCAAGTTCGTTTCGCAGGAAGTCAGGTACATGGGTCTTACGATGGAGGATACCTCGCCCGGCTTCGCGCCGCACGACGTGGACATTACCTTCAACAATCGCTACGGCGTTTGTCGCGACAAGGGCGCGCTCCTCGTCGCGATGCTGCGCCTCGCCGGTTTCGAGGCGTTTCCCGTCCTCATTCACGCGGGCGCGAAGCACGACCCGGAGATTCCCCAGCCGTTCTTCAACCACGCCGTCGTCGCGGTCGACAAGGGCAATCGCGAGTACGAGCTCATGGATCCGACGAACGAGAACGCGAAGGATCTCTTTCCGGCGTATCTTTGCGACAAGAGCTTCCTCGTCTGTCGTCCGGACGGCGAGACGTTGCTCACTTCGCCGGTGCCGAGCGCCGAGCACAACACGCTCAAGGTCGTCTCCAAGGGGCGGCTTTCGAGCGACGGCTCGATGGTTCTCGACAACGACATCCTCTTCGGCGGCATCAACGACACCATCTATCGCCATTCGTTCGTGACCAAGAAGCCGGCGGATCGCGTCAAGTACTTCGAGCGAGTGGTAAAGCGGCTTTCCCCGGGCGCGGAGCTTTTGAAGTGCGAGATCGAGCCGGAGGACATGCGCGATACCGACGTTCCGATCCACGTTCGGCTTTCCGCGAAGCTTCCGGAGATGCTGCTTTTTGGAGAGAGCCGCGACGAGTTGACGGTTCCCTACATCAGCCGCATCTTCGGCATGGCGAATTTCCTTTTCGCGGACAACACTTCGCTCGACAAGCGCGTTTTTCCGCTCGACATCGACACCACCGCGGGCTTGGACGAAACGATCGAAATCGATCTCGGAACCGCAGTCGGCGAGGCGAAGGAGCTGCCGACGACCACGGTCACGAACGGCGGCTACGACTATTATCGGACTTTCAGCGTCGAGGGACGCACGCTCAAGTCCGAGCGCAAACTGAAGATTACCAAGGTCGAGTTTTCGCCGGAGGAATACGTTACCTTGAAGAACAATCTCAAGCTCGTCGAGGCGGCGGAGCGCAAGCGCCCCGTCTTCACCAAGGGATTGCTCGCCGAGGCCGACGTCCATTACATGCTCGAAAAGACCGAGGTGGACATCAAGTCCGACAAGGAGTGGAAGGAGACCGAGACGATCGAGAAGGAGATATTGAGCTACGACGGCAAGAAAAGCTCCGCCGAGCTGAAGATCGCCTTCACGCCTTGCGTAGAGGCGCTGGACGTCGTGAGCGCGGTCGTTTCCAACAAGGACGGACGGGTGTATCAGGTCTCGGATCGCGAGATGAACGTAATGGATTGCGGCTGGGCGGCTTCGGCGCCTCGTTACCCCGCCTCGAAGACGCTAATCGTCAACCTTCCCTCGGTCGAAATCGGTAGCGTCATCTCCTACACCATCGTTCATTCGGTAACCAACGCGCCGACGCCGTATTGCGCGGTTTTCGGCTTCGATGCGCACGAGCCGTTGGATTGCCGCGTCGTTCGAATCGACGATTGGAAACGCGAGGTCGTCCATCCGAAGCAAATCGCGAACGAGCCGGGTCAGCCGTTCGGGCCGCTTTGGCGCGATCAGATGATCGTCACCAGGGCCAAGTTCGCGCCGATCGACCTCAAAGTCGGCGAGGCGGAGCTCGAAAGCGGCGAGAAGGACATGAAGGAAATTCGCGACTGGATGGCTCGGCACGTTCGGGTCGCGGGGCCGGCGATGTACGAGTTGCCGCTTGAATTGCAGCTTACCGATCCCGAAACCGTAATCAAGGAGCATTACGGCACTCGTCTCGACTACGTGCGTACGCTGTGCGCGCTTTTGCGGGGCGCGGGCTACGAGGCGGACGTCGTCCTTACGGCGGCGAACGGCGGCGATCCCGACGAAGTCAGACGGCGCATGAAATTCGAGAAGCCCGACGTGCGCGCGTTCTCGATCGCACTTTGCCGTGTCAGGATTCGCGAAGGCGGATTCCTCGGTTTTGGTGGCGAGACGAAGGAGTACTTCCTCGGCACGGAAAACGAATACACGCCGCTCGGAGCGAGCATGTACGCGGGAAGCGATTACTTCGATCCCGAAACGTGCGAGTTCGGCGTCGTTACGGTTCCCGACGTCAGGCTCGGCAGCATGGACGGCGAAAAGACGGTCATCGACATCAAGGAGGACGGTTCGGCGGAGATCTCGATCGAGTCCGTGACTTGGGGTCACGCGGTTGGTGCGTTCCGCAAGACCTTCGCGGAGATTTTACCCGAAGACCGCAGTCGCCTCCACCAGTCACTGCTCGGTTCGATTTCCCAGGCGGCGAGCGCAATCGGAGACTTGGAGACGGATCTCGAGGGCTATCCTGCCAAACGGCGTTTCGCCTGCAAGGTTCCGGATTACGCGATGGTCTCCGGCGGTACGATTACGTTGCAGGCGCAATCGCTCCTTTCGACGATTCCCGCCTTCACCGGCAAGGTTCGCAAGACGCCGTTTGCGGTGAGCGCGCAGGGCGAGGCGTGGGAGGAGGTCGTCGTGCGCTTCCCGAAGGGCTATACCATAATCGAGCATTTGCCGGATTCGTTCGTTTTCGCCGATCCTCACGACGCGAACAAGATTTGGCTAACGAACAAGGTCTCGAAGAGCGAAAAGGACGGGGTAGTCGAAGTTAGCGTTTTCCGCAAGGTCATGGGACGCAAGTACACGTACTTCACCCCCGACTACATCGAGCTCGTGAACGACCGCAGTCGCATCGCCGATTCGCGCGCCAATCGAACGATCGTAGTCAGAAAACCGTAGGAATTCGTTTATCTTTTTTCCCCTTGCGCTAAAGGGCGTGGTATGGTATACTACGCGCTAAATTCATTCATCCAAGTGGAGCAAATGAGAGTATGGTAAAGATCAGAATGCGTCGCACGGGTTGCACCAACCACGCGACCTATCGTATCGTCGCGGCCGATGAACGGTGTCCGCGCGACGGCAAGTTCCTTGAAATCCTCGGATGGTACGACACCCAGATCAAGGAAAACAACTTCAAGCTCGACCTCGAGCGTGTCGATGCGTGGCTCAAGAAGGGCGCCAAGCCCTCGACCACGGTCGCTTCGCTCATTCGTCGTGCGAAGAATCCCAATTTGAAACCCCATCACGCGGTGAAGGCCCAGCCCAAGCCGGAAGCCAAACCCGCCGAAGCCGCGGCCGAGGCGCCCAAGGCGTAAGGAGGAAGGAAAATGGGTATCAAGCTTATTGACAAGATCAACGCGGAACAGACCGCGTCTCTCGCGGACAAGAAGTATCCCGAATTCAAGACCGGCGATATCGTTCGCGTTTCCATCAAGATCAAGGAAGGCGACAAGTTCCGCGTTCAGGACTTCGAGGGCAAGGTGCTCGCGATCGACAACGGCCGCAAGAACGTCTCGGGCAACTTCACGGTTTCTCGCGAGAGCTACGGCGTGCGCGTCGAGAAGCTCTTCCCGTTCGCTTCGCCTTGGATTCAGGCGATCAAGCTCGTCAAGCCCGGTAACGGCTGGCGCTCAAAGCTCTACACCGAGCGCACCTTCTGCTCGCACAAGGCGGTTCGCAAGCTCGCGAAGTAAGGCGCTGGTATTGGGTGAATGAAGAGGACGCGATTTCAGTGAAATCGCGTCCTTTCTTTTTGGCGGGCTTTGTGCTATACTGACCGAAAAGCAATGCTTGAAATCGACGTAATCAGCGTTCAGCCGCAGATGTTCAAGGGCTTCCTTACGGAGTCCATCGTCCAGCGTGCCGTCAAGAAAGGCGCATGCCGCGTTAATCTCGTCGATCTTAGGGAATTCGGCGAGGGACGGTGGAAGAAGGTGGACGACAAGCCCTACGGCGGCGGCCCGGGCATGCTTATGAAGTGCAAGCCCTGGTTCGAGGCGGTGGAAAGTCTGGGGCGGGCAACTCGCGTAATCATGACCACTCCGGCCGCGCGGAAATTCACCCAACGCGACGCCGAGGAGCTTGCCGCGCTCGAAAACGGCCACTTGGTCTTTCTCTGCGGCCATTACGAGGGCTTTGACGCGCGAGTGGAGACGCTCGCCACGGACAAGTTTTCCGTCGGAGATTTCGTGATGACGGGCGGGGAGCTCGCCGCCGCTTCGATGGTCGATGCGATTGTCCGGCTTTTACCGGGAGTGTTGGGCGGTGGCAAGGCGGCGACGAGCTCGGAGAGCTTTTCGGATATGAAGACGCTCGAAGCTCCGCAATACACCCATCCGCCGTGCTTTCGCGGAATGAAGGTTCCCGAAGTGCTCCTTTCCGGCGATCACGCGAAGATCGAGGCTTGGCGGAGCGCGGCGGCGGCGAAGCGCACGCGCGAGGAAAGGCCGGATCTCGCGAAATGAACGCGCTTCTCTTGGCGGTGGCGATTGTGGCGCACGAGCCGGGGTACTACACCTCGCTGGCGAATCACCTTGAGCGCTGGCTCGCCGGCGAGGGCGTCAAGGCGCGGACGATATCGGTCGGCTCAATGGCGGATGCGCTCAAGACGGAAAAGCTCGCCTTTTTGGTCGGCTTCGACCGCCCGACGGCGGGGGAGATTTCGACTTTGAGCGCCTTTCGCGCACGGGGAGGAAAGCTCGTCGTCTTTTATTCCGCTTCGCCCGAGCTCGCACGGCTAATGGATGTTAAAGTACTCGGTTATCGGGCGGCGGGGTATCCGGGCGAGTGGAGCCGAATGGATTTCGCTCCGAAGTCGCTCGCCGGCGCGCCCGCTTCGATTCTCCAGACCTCGACCGTCCTGCAACGCGCTTCTCCGCTACCCGGCAAAGGGCGGGTAATCGCGACTTGGTCGGATCGCACGGGCAAGCCCTCGAACGAAGCGGCGTGGATCGCGACCGCTGGCGGATATTGGATGACCCACGTTCTTCTGGCCGACGGCGAAGAGGACAAGAAAGCGCAGCTTATGGGCGCGATCGTCGGTTCGATCGACCCACGGCTTTGGAAATTGGAGTCGCACATCGCGCGCGCGGAAGCGAAACATCGCGAGACAAGAGAGTACGCGCTAAAGCAGATTCCGGCGAAAGGCGAAATTCACGCGGTCTGGGATCATAGCGGCACGGGGCTTTATCCGGGGAATTGGGCGAAGACGATCAAGGTTCTCAAGGAGGCGCGGATTACCGATCTCTTCGTCAATGTCGCGGGCGCGGGCTTTGCGCATTACCCGAGCGACGTCTTGCCGCGCTCGCGTGTTTTTGCGCAGGAAGGCGACCAGCTCAAGGCGGTCATTGAAGCGGCGAAGGGAACGGGAATTCGCGTTCACGCGTGGATACTCGCCTTTTCGGCGACGCGGGCGACTCCGGAGACGCTCGCGGAAGCGGCTCGTCGGGGTTGGCGACTCAAAAAGGAGAACGGGACGCTGACGGAATACCTCGATCCGGCGAACGCGGAAGTGCGTGCGTACGTCCTTAAGGCGATTGAAGAGATTGTCACGCGCTATCCGGTAGCGGGGGTGCATCTCGACTTCGTGCGCTATGGCGACGGTGTCGTGAAGCCGTCGAACGCGGCGGAGAAGGTTTCGAGCTTCGTAGCCGAGGCGAGAAGGAGGGTGAAGCGACCAAAATGGCTCACGACGGCGGTCTACGGAAAATACCCTGCGTGCATCGGCTCGGTCGGGCAGGATTGGGACGGATGGCTAAAGATGAATCTCGTCGATTACGTAGTGCCGATGGACTATACGGCGAGCGAGAAAGTTTTCGCCGAGCTCTTGGCCGGACACGCGAAATTGACGACCCACGCGCGAAAAACCATCGTCGGCATCGGAGTCACGGCGAACGAATCGCGACTCGACGCGAAAAGCGTCATCGATCAAATTCGGCTCACCCGCAAATTCGGCCTCGCCGGTAACGCGCTCTTTGATCTTGATCTCACGTTGGAGAAACAAATTCTTCCCTATCTCAAATTGGGTATTTGGTGAAAGGAAAACCATGAACGATTTTGAATTCATATCGGCGACTCGGTTCAAATTCGGGCGGGGCGCGGAAGCTCATGCGGGCGAACTTATTCGCGCTGCGGGCGGGAGCAAGGTGCTTTTGCATTACGGCGGCGGCAGTGCGATCAAAAACGGCGCTTACGGCAAGGTGACGCTTGCACTCGAAAAGGCGAATCTACCCTATGTCGCGCTTGGCGGGGTAAAGCCCAATCCGCGCGAGGACTTGGTGCGGAAGGGAATCGAGATCGTCCGAAGGGAAAAGATCGACTTCATCCTCGCCGTGGGCGGCGGTAGCGTCATCGACTCGGCGAAGGCAATCGCCTTTGGCGCGGTCTACGACGGCGATTTCACCGACCACGCCTTCGGCAAGGACGTGAAGGCGATGACGCCGGTTCCGGCGGCGTTGCCGGTTGGTGCGGTGCTGACGATCGCGGCCGCGGGCAGCGAGGGTTCGTCGAACAGCATTATCAGCATCGGCGAGAAGAAATTAAAGCGAACGATCACCGGTGACAAACTGCGACCGGTGTTTGCTATTCTCGATCCGGAATTTACCTTTTCGTTGCCGCCGTATCAGACGGCTTGCGGGCTAACCGACATCTTCGCCCACGCCGCCGAACGCTACTTTTCGCCGACCGAGGACGTGCTTGTAACCGACGAACTTTGCGAAGCGGTGATGCGTACGGTCGTCGCCGAGAGCGCAAGGGTTCTCGCCGATCCGCGCGACTACGGCGCACGCGCGAACATCATGTGGGCGGGAATGGTGGCGCACAACAACCTCTGCGGAGTCGGACGAGCGCAGGACTGGGCGAGTCACGGCATCGAGCACGAACTTTCCGCGCTTTACGACTGCGCCCACGGGGCGGGGCTCGCGGTGGTGATGCCGGCGTGGATGGATTTTGTCAAGGACGCGGACTTGAAGCGCTTTGTGCGGTTCGCCGAGCGAGTTTGGAATGTGCGCGAAGGCGGAAGCGACGCGGAAATCGCGAGCGCGGGCATCTCCGCCTATCGGGCGTGGCTCAAATCGCTGGGGATGCCGTCGAAGCTCGGCGAACTCGGCGGCAAGGCGGAGGATATTCCGCTTTTGGCGGCGAATCTTGGCCTTAAGGGCAACACGCTCGGCGCCTTCAAGCCGCTGACCCAAGCCGACGTCGAGACGATTCTTCGCGCCACCTGTTGAGGGCGATGGCGGCGAACGCATTCGAGGTCTGGTATTTTCCGGGATGGATGCGGGCGAACGAGCCGCAAGACGGAGTTTTGCCGGCGCTCGCGACTTGTTTCCCTGAATCGAAAATCGTCTTCAAGGCATGGGACGGCGATCGAGTTTGGCCGAAGGCGACCGAAAACGCCGATTTGGCGGCGGAATGCTTTGCGGACGAGATCGCAGCGTTGGATTGCGCGGAGCGGTCGAACCTCGTATTGGTAGGACATTCGTTGGGCGGAAGAATTGCGGCGCGAGTGTCTCGACGGCTCGGAGACCGAGGACTCAAAGTCAGGGAGACGGTGCTGCTCGGTGCGGCGATTCCGTATCGGGATGCGGATGTGGAGGCGTCGGGTCTTGGAAGCGAATTGCCGGTGATGGCGATTTGTAATCCGCAGGACGTGACGCTTCGATACGTGTATACCGTGCTCGGCGGCGAAAACTCGCCGGCTTTCGGAGCTAACGGCGCGCTCAAACGCCTCGAAAACGTGCGCGAGTACGTCGTACCCTCGACTATCGTCGCCGAAACTCCGATCGATCGGACGTGGGCGGATATTCAAGCGGTGAAGGAAATTTGCAACCATCACGCGCTTTTCTATCTCGAATGTCTGCGGAGAATCGTCGGCGGCGAGGCGATGGACGAGGGAGTTATGGTGCCGCAGGATTTCATCACCGTCGAGTTGCCGGTAATGGATATCGGAGTGTGGTGGGATGTAATCGACGAATATGACGGGTGGAAGCTCGAGCGCAACAAGCTCACCGGTCATGCGCGCATCCTTGATCCCGGCAAAATTCGCAAGGCGTGGGGCTCGCTTGCGGTTCTGAAGCCGGCCTTTGAAAAGATCAAGCGCATGTGAACGGAACTAAAAAGAGCGCCATTGGAGAGATCTTGCGATAAACGAGGGTGATGCGTCCGCTAATATCCGTTGGATCGCTAACGACCTTCAGATGCTTTGGCGGCGGTGCGCTCAAAATACGGAGGCCTTCATTTTCGGACATTGCTTCACGCGACTTCGCCACCACCTCCGCGAAACTTGACGTTTCGCCGCACGATGGGCATAACATAATATCCTTCGCCACGTTAATGTCATTGGGTGTGACTTCGCTTCCGCATCGTGGGCAACGATAAGTTTTCATATTCAACGATCTCCCGTTCGTTGTGGTGGAGGTGAGGATGGACAAAAGGCTGTCCGAAATCTACGCAAAATCGACTCCCTATTTTGCCAAAAAGTTCGTTTCCTTGCCATCATCTGTTACAGCCGTTTAAGTGCGAGTATTATAGCACAGCCTTCGCCATTCGTCTAACGACAACTTTGGACGAGACACCTACTGGCAAGAAAACGAACTTTTTTCGGACATCCTATTTCCTACCCGAATCTGGTCGTACAGACAAGAAAACGAACTTTCCCTATTTATCCGAAAGTCCTCTGCATTGACCCTATGTGGACTCTATTATGCGCTTGCAATGCACACACTCGAAAGGCTCTCCTTTTACAATCGCCGTGAATCTCGCATTGTTTTCTTTGTCGCCAGGAAATTCGCGATGAGATTTTACTGCACGCTGTCCGCAATGCGGACAGATGAGACAGTCATAGGCAGCATATTCACACAACGCACCGGAGAAACCTAGAACAACCATTGATAAAATTCCGAATCCGGCTCCCATTGCGCCACCAATGAACGTCATGCACAAGGCGAAACCAGCACAAGCCATCACAGCCAACACCATCGCAGCGATTCGCAGTCTTCTGAACTTCCGGAAATCGGTCTTCATAGCTAAGGAGATTCTTTCCTGTCACACGCGTTTTTAAGCAGAGTCATTGATTTACATTTACCCCACTTGCGCTGAAAACGGGAATCATCACCTTCGTCCAATGTCCGATCAACAAGTCGGCCGTTGGCGTCATAGACAAGGTAAGCCGAGCCTGACGGCAAGAACCCCACTGGTCCCATGTTGAGCATTGTGTAGGTAGCACCATCCAACTCAACCGTCTTGATGTTCTTCACTGCAGATGGTTCTGCTACAATCAGTGCTTCTGGCGTAGGATATGTACAATAACGATAGAAACACTTCGCGCCCGACGTTTCAAGGAAGATGATAAGTATAACAAGCCCACCCGCGGTCGCTACAACGACCGCAACGACCTTTAAGAATTTAAAAGCAAATTTATATAATCGATTCACTTTAACTATATTATACCACACCGTTATTTTTTGCGCCACTGTATATTGCAAAACCTCGCATCGTTATACCGGTTAAGCTGAAAATCGGAAGTGGAACCGAAGGATGGTGGAGATGCCGAACTTATGGAGTCGAACTTATGTCCGAGCCAGTTTAGAAGCATACCTTGATCAGAAATGCCGACGGGCGAACTCGTGGCCAGAGCCAGTTTTCAAATATCGCTCAAACGCCTGCGCTTTGACTTCTGCAGTAAACGCACAATAGAAATCGACTTCCCAAGGCTTATATTTAGCCGTGTGGTAGCATTTCCCAGAATTGTGTTCTGCAAGTCGACGCTTCAAATCTGAGGTTGAACCAATATAGTGTTGCTCGGGATGATCAACACTTACAAGCCGATATGTGTAATACATGGCTGATATCCTTCATCTTTCAGTCCTCCTACGCGACTTCGTCGACTACGGAGGACACCATCCTTCGTCCGCTTCGGATGGCCAACCATCCTTCGCAAACAGCATCTACCTTCCTTTGGCCTGCCATCCGTAGCCAAACAGCTTGCTGTTTGCGAAGGATGGTGGAGGTGAGGGGAGTCGAACCCCTGTCCGAAACGGTATCACCCAAGCGTCTACGCGTGTAGTCTGCCTTTAATCTCGAAATGGGCAAGCGGACAAACGCGCTAAGCTCAATTCATCCGCTTGATTCGGCACCCTGCAGCGAACAGGCGGAACTCCCTGCAGCGTGGTCCGATGAATTATGCCTTTTAGGTTATCGGGCGTCCCCTAATCGACATGCGGCCTTTATTTAGGCGGCAAGAGCGTAATCGTTGTTCGCAATTACAGTTTTTTCCCGTTTTTTAACGAGGCCAACGAGAATCCTCGACGCGCGACCTGACTTCAACACATTCCGTCGAAACCGGATCACCCCCATAAGGGGAAAACGAGGCGAATTATACCATAATTCACGTCCTTTGTGGTATAATACTTTGCCGTATGAAGAACTTCGTCAAGATGAGTTTGAATGTGGTCGTCCTGTCGGCGGTCTTGTTCGTCGGCATTGCCATCTTCGTCGCGATGAGCACCAAGTCGATGATGGTCGGCGAGGCGGAGCGTACGGTTCGAAGCGTCGTGCGCGCGACTGCGGGGCGCATTGATCTATTGATGTCCGAGGTGGAATCGGCGGTCAACAACTCGGCGTGGATGGTCGGCGAGCACCTTAATGACCCCGATTACATGTATCGCATTACCCGCGAGCTTGTGAAGAACAACGAGTTCATTGTCGGTAGCGCGATCGCCTTCAAGTCAAACTACTTCCCGAAGAAGGGCCACTTCTTCGCGCCTTACAGCTATCTTGACGAAAAGGACACGCTTAAGTTCAAGCAACTCGGCTCCGCCGACAACGACTATTTTATTCAGGAGTGGTACGATGTTCCATTGAAGAGCGGCGAGCGGTATTGGACGGAACCGTATTTCGACGAGGGCGGCGGTAAGATATTGATGAGCACTTATTCCGTGCCGATTAAGGACGCGAAAGGCGAGGTGTACGCGATTTTGACCGCTGATCTCTCGCTTGAACAGTTGCGCGGTTATGTCGCCGCGATCAAACCCTATCCGCAATCCTACGCCGTTTTGAAAACCGCGAAGGACGGCTATCTCGTTCGCCCGCCCCGGCAGAGCGAAGTCGACAAGATGATCACGATTCGCGATCATGCGGCGAACGGCTGGATTATCGAAATCATCTGTCCCGTCTCGGAGATTTTAAAAGGTGCCGAGGAGCTGGTCGTGAAGATTGTCATCTTCTCGCTCGCGGGACTTGCGCTTATCTTCCTTCTTTCCTGGTTTTATTCTTCGCGGCTTCAGCGCGCCACCGTCGAGCGTCAGCGCATCGCAAGCGAACTTTCGATTGCGAGCAAGATTCAGGAGGATATTCTACCGCGGAAGTTTCCCGATTATCTTACCGCGCGGCTTCGACCCGCGCGCGAGGTCGGCGGCGACCTTTACGATTTCGTGGAAGTGGGCGACAAAGTTTACTTTATCGTCGGCGACGCCTCGGGGAAAGGGGTTCCGGCGGCGCTCTTCTCATTTATGGCGGAGACGGCGTTTCGGCTTTCGTGCACGATGGGCTTGAAGCCCGACGCGATTGTCCGCAACATCAATTCAATTTTGGTTAACGGCAACGACATGAGCATGTTCGTTACGACCTTCGTCGGGCTTCTCGACCGCAAAACCGATGCATTCGAATATTGCAACGGCGGGCATAATTCTCCGGTAGTCGTCGACAAGGACGGCAAGGTCGAGTTTCTCGCGGTGAAGCGCAATTTGCCTTGCGGCGTTATGGAGGACTATCCGTTCACCTTGCAGTCCGCCCAGCTTTCGGCGGGTTCGACGCTGATAGTCTACACCGACGGCGTAACCGAGGCCGAACGCGCCGACCATTCCCAGTTCGGCGAGGGACGGCTCGACGATTTCGCGCTTGCGCACGCCACGGAGGAGCCGTCCGCAATCGTCGGCAAGCTTTTCGCCGAGGTGGATCGTTTCGTCGCCGGTGCCGAGCAGTCCGATGACATAACGGTGATGGCGATTCGGGTTTGATGCAAACGGTAATTCTGGCTAATGGCGATTTCCCGCCGAAGGGCGGCGAGGCGTATTCTGCGCTTAAGCAGGCGAAGCGGGTTGTCGCTTGCGATGGTGCGGCGGCGGAGTTCTATCGGGCGTTTGGCCGGTGGCCGGACGCGGTTGTAGGCGACTTCGATTCTTCCTCGGGGTCTTGCGGCGACGCGGAACTTGTTAAATGCACCGACGATAATCTTAACGATCTCGAGAAGGCGATTCTTTATTGCAAGCTGACATTCGGGGACGACCTTGTGATCGTCGGCGCGAGCGGCAAGCGCGAAGACCATACGATTGGCAACATCTTCCGTGCGCTCGAATACGGAGTTAAGATTGTTACGGAAAGCGGCGTCTTTTATTCTCTCTTCGGCAAGGGAACGTTCTGCTCGCGCAAGAATGCTGGCGTTTCCATTTTCACGAATAACCCCAAGGCGAAGATGGAGTCCACGGGGCTGAAGTGGCCGCTTAAGGGCGTGAAGTTCTCCGCGCCTTACGTCGCGACCCTTAACCGCACCACTTCGACGCGCTTTACGATCAAGACCGATTCGCCTGCTTTCGTTTATATCGAAAGGTAGGGATTCGCCGACTTTTCCGCGCCAATCGTCGTGTGCGGCCCGTGCCCTGGGATGACGAGTGTTTCGTCTGGCAATTGGACGAGTTTTTTAAGCGAATCCAAGAGCGTCGACATGCTGCCGCCCGGCAGATCCGTGCGACCGATCGAGCCCGCGAACAGGGTATCGCCGGAAAGGAGCAGCTTTTCGGACGGGAAATAGTAGCAAACTCCGCCTGGGGTATGGCCGGGCGTTTCGATGACCTCGCAAAAGTCGAGCTCTTTGGTCTCGTGCAAGTTTTTCGGCTCGGGGATTCCCGGATAAGTCGGCGGCAGCCGGTTGAGCGGATGGGTAAGAACCGGGCGGTCGAGTCGGTGGACGTAGACCCTAAGCTCGGGAAAACGCTTTTGCAACTCGGGGATTGCGCCGATGTGGTCGAAGTGGGCGTGGGTAAGGAGGATTCCGGCGGGGACGAGGCCGCGCTTCTCCATTAGTGCGATAATGCGCTCCGCTTCGTCGCCGGGGTCGACGATCCACGCCTTGCCGTCCAGCGAGAGGATCGACGAGTTCACCTCGAAAGAGCCAACTTGAATAGTCAATCGTTCCATAATTTAAGGTAATTATATCATAAAAGCGCTCGGGTTGACTTTGCGAGGCGGTTTTTGGTAAAATACGCGCTAATTCGTCCAAGTCGGACGAATGGAAGCGAAAGATTTCCGGTATCCATCCGGGGACAAAGCGGATTAATCGAAAAACAAAAGGATTAAATAAGGAAAGAACAAAATGGAAATGCCTACCTCGGCCCTCACCGGGATTACGCTCAAGGACATGTTTGATGCCGGGCTTCACTTCGGCCATCAAACCAAGCGCTGGAATCCGAAGATGAAAGGATACATCTTCGACAAGCGCAACGGAATTCACATTATCGATCTCGCCCAGTCGGTTCAGCTTTTGGACGAGGCGGCCGGTTTCGTCCGCGAGACGATTCTCGCCGGCAAGAAGATTCTCTTCGTCGCGACCAAGAAGCAGGTCGCCGAGATGGTTAAGGCCTCCGCGGTCGAGAACGACCAGTTTTACGTGACCGAGCGCTGGCTCGGCGGTACGCTCACCAACTCCAAGACCATCCGTTCCTCGGTCAAGCGCATGCGCCAGTTGCAGGCGACGGCGAAGGCGAACGGCGGCGAGCTTTCCGAGCACAAGCAGGAGAACTCGGTGCTCCGTCGCGAACTCGCCAAGCTCGAGAAGAACCTGACCGGCGTCGCCGATATGGTGAACGATCCGGGCGCGGTCGTCGTCATCGACTGCGTGAAGGAGGCGAACGCGGTCAAGGAAGCTTCGCGTCTCAATATTCCGATCATCGCGATCGTCGACACGAACGCCGATCCGGAGCCGATCGATTACGTGATCCCCGGCAACGACGACAGCGTGCGCGGAGTCGAGCTTATCCTCAACGGATTTTCGAAGGTCATCAAGGCCGCGAACGATGAGTACGGCGCGAAGGCAGCCGAGGAAAACCGCAAGCGCGAGCAAGAGCGCGCCCAGCGTGACGAGGCCGAGAAGGCGGCGCGGGCGGAGCGCAAGGCGAAGGCGGCGACGAAGCCTGCTGCCGGTGCCAAGAAGCCCGTGACCCGCAAGCCCGGCTCGGTCGCCGCGAACGTGAAGGCGGCGGCGCGCGCGGCCAAGGAAGCGGCCGAGACCAAGGCGAAGGCTGATCTCGCCAAGAAGCGTCAGGCCAAGGTCGTCGAAGCGGCGGCTGCGGTCGAGGCGGCGAAGGAAGAGGCGGTTGCGGCTACGCCGAGCGAAAAGTGATAAACGATAAACGAAAAGCGAAAAACTAAAGAGGGTTTGAAATGACGATTACGATTGACATGATCAAGCAACTCCGCGAAGCCACTGCCGCAGGCATGGGCGCTTGCAAGGAAGCGCTCGCCGCCACCGACGGCAACATGGACGAAGCGGTGAAGTATCTTCGCGAGAAAGGTCTCGCGGTCGCCGCCAAGCGCGTCGACAAGGAGTCCAAGCAGGGCATCGTCGCGCTCGCGGAAGCGGCCGACAAGAAGACGATGGCGCTCGCGGAAGTCAACTGCGAAACCGACTTCGTCGCCAATACCGACGCCTACAAGGAATTCTGCGCCAACGCGGCCAAGGTCGCCTTGGAGGGGAAGGACATCGCCGAGACGCTCGCCGACGACTACAAGATGCTCCTTACCAAGACCGGCGAGAACGTGAAGATCCGCCGTTCGGAGCGCTACGAGCTTTCCGGTTCGGGGTGCCTCTCTGGCTACATCCACATGGGCGGCAAGATCGGCGTCATCGTGGAACTCGCTTGCGACAAGCCCTGCGAAAAGCTCGACGAAGCCGCCCACATGATCTGCTTGCAGGTCGCGGCGAACTCGCCGAAGTACGTGAAGAGCGAAGACGTTCCCCAGCCGGAAATCGACGCCGAGCTCGAGATCAAGCTCAACGCGCTCAAGGAGCAGAAGGGCAAGTTGCCGCCGGAGCAGGCGCTCGTCGGCATCAAGAAGGGCTTGGCCGCGAAGTTCTGCACGCAGCTCTGCCTGATCGAGCAGGAATACGTCGCGGACGGCGACCTCACCGTCAAGAAGTATCTCGACGGCATCGCGAAGGAGATCGGCGCGCCGATTTCCGTGAAGCGTTTCGCGCGTCTCCAACTCGGAGCGTAAGATGCGCAAGTTGAACGGCCTGGCGCTCGCGCTGGCGGTTATCGCCGCCATCGCGGGCGCGGTCGTTTTCGTCTCGCACCGGCGCGACATCGCCGCCTACGAGGCATCGCGCGCCGCCAACGAGGAGGAAACGGCGAACGCGAAGGCGAAGGAAGCGAAGGCGCTCAAGGAGGCGGAGGAAGCGAAGCGCGCTTCCGCCAAGCTCGAACTCGAGCGCGAAAAATCGCGCATTAAGGCGGCGGAGGAGGAGAAGGCCGTGAAAGCGCGGGAAGCGGAGAATTTGGCCGTAAAGTCTCGCATCGCCGAGGACGCGCGGCGCGAGGCGGAGGCGAAGGCGAAGGAATCGAGCGACGCCCGCGCCCTCGCGGAGGCGAAGGCGAAGGAGGCGAAGGCGCTTAAGGACGCGGAGGAGGCGCGCGAAAAGACCGCCGAAGCCGAGGCGGTTGCGAGCGAGCACGAGCGCGCCAAGGCGGAGGCCGAGACGCTCAAGCTTCGCCATTCGCTCGCGGAACTGGAAGCCCTTAAGAGCGAATACGGCGCGCGTATTGCGGAGGCGGAAGCGCTGACGCGAGATCTGGAGGAGATGAAGGAAGCGCTGACGCCGGAGCGGACGGTTTCCGATTTGATGACTACCGGCGACGACTTGCGCACGGAAAAGCCCGCCGAAGAGGATGACCGGAACGTGCCCGCAGGTCGGCGCGAACTCGCGAGGGCGGAAAAGGCGTTCGCCGCGCTGAGGGCGGAGATTTCATCGGCGACTCGCGAAGAGCAAATCAAGAAGCTTGAAGCGCTTATGCGAGAGGCGATCAAGGCGGATCGCGTAGTCGAAGCGCAATACTACTATCGGACAATCCGCGAGATGTATCCGGATTGGGAATTTACGGGAGGCGAGGACAAATGAGTCTGGCGGTGGGAATCGTGGGTTTGCCGAACGTCGGCAAATCGACTTTGTTCAACGCGCTGACCAAGAAGCAGCAGGCGGCGGCGGAGAACTATCCTTTCTGCACCATCGAGCCGAACACGGCGGTGGTGGAGGTGAACGACGAGCGGCTCGAAAAGCTCGCCGAGCTCGCGAAGCCCGAGCAGATTATCCGCGCCACCGTCGACTTCACCGACATCGCGGGTCTCGTCAAAGGCGCGTCGAAGGGCGAGGGTCTCGGCAACAAGTTCCTCGCCAACATTCGCGAGTGCGACGCGATTCTCCACGTCGTTCGGTGCTTCGAGAACGACGACATCATCCACGTTCAGGAGGGCGGCAACAAGTCCGCGCCGATCGATCCCGTGGGCGACGCCGAGGTGATCGAAACCGAGCTTATTCTCGCCGACATGGAGCAGCTTCAGAAGCGCTACGAGAAGGTTCGCAAGGAAGCCCAGGCGAAGCCGCCGATGCGTCCCGAGGCCGAGGCCTGCGCCGCGCTTTTGAAGCATCTCGAAGAGGGAAACCCCGTTCGGAGTTTCCCGCGCAAGGAAGGCGATGCGATTTTGAACGTTCTCAAGGAGCTTCACTTCCTTACCGACAAGAAGGTAATTTATTGCGCCAATGTCGCCGACGACAACGTCACCGGCGAGGGCAATCCCCACGTCGCCGCGCTCAAGGCCTACGCCGACCGTCAAGGCGCGAATATGGTCGTCATTTGCGCGCAGATGGAAGCCGATCTTGCGGGGCTTTCCGACGCCGAGGCAAAGGAGTTCTTGCAGAGCTACGGGTTGAGCGAATCGTCGCTGGACAGGACGATCAAGCTCGCCTACGAAACCTTGGGACTCGCGAGCTTTCTTACGGCGGGGCCGAAGGAAGTTCGGGCGTGGACGTTCCGCCGCGGCTGGAAGGCGCCGAAGTGCGCCGGCGTCATCCACACCGATTTCGAAAAGGGCTTCATTCGCGCCCAGGTCGTCGCTTACGCCGATTACGTAAAGTACGGCGGCGAGGCGGGAGCGCGCGAGCACGGCGTTTTGCGTCCCGAGGGCAAGGAATACGAGATGCAAGACGGCGACGTCGTCGAGTTCATGTTCAACTAAACGAGAGGGAGGCGGTATATGGAAATTCGCCAACTGTCGATTTTTCTGGAGAACAAGCCGGGGCAGCTTTCGGCGATTTGCCGCGCGCTCGCCGACGCCGGAGTCAACATCGCCACGCTCTCGCTCGCCGATACGAGCGACTTCGGGATCGTGCGGATGATTGTGGACGACCACGAGAAGGCGAAGAAGGTGCTTTCGGATTGCGGCCACGTCGCCAACGTGAAGGAAGTGATCGCGGTGTGCGTGCCCGATCGCCCGGGCGGGATGGCCGAGGTAATGGGCGTTTTGGACGGCGTGGAGGTGAATATCGAATACAGCTACGCCTTCTCCTTCCACAAGGGCGAGAAGGCGGTTTTGGTGTTTCGCTTCTCCGACAACGCTCGCGCCGCCAAGGCGCTCAAGGCGGCGGGGTATATTACGCTTTCGGAGGATGAAGTAATAAAGGAGAGTCGATGAAGAAGGCGGTTGTCAATGGTACGGCGATTCCCGACGAGGCGGTGAGTTTCGAGCTTGATCGCCTCGTTCGGTTCTACATGAGCCACGGCATGACGATGGACGAGGTGAAGAAGAACTTGCCGAAGCTGGAGGAAAAGGCGCTTGAGCAGGCGATTGGCGCGCGACTCCTCTTGGAGAGGTCTCACGAACTCGACGTCAAGGTCACCGCCGCGGACATCGACGCGGAAGTCGCGAAGGTCGTGACCCAAGTCGGCGGCGAGGAGAACTACAAGAAGGCGCTCGCGGCCCAGAAGATCAGCGAGACGGATTTCCGCAAGGAACTCGAAAAGGGCGCGAAGGTGAATAAGCTCGTCGAGCAGGCTTGCAGCAGCGTGCCCGAGCCGACCGAGGAGGAGGTCACCGCGTTCTACGAGGCCCATCAAGCCGAATACGTCGAGCCGGAACAAGTCCTTTGCCAGCACATCCTCGTCAAGGGCGCGACTCCCGAGGCGTTCGAGAAGATTCGCGCGATTCGCGAGCGCATCGTCAAGGAAGGTGCGGATTTCGCGGCCGAGGCGAAGAAGAACTCCGATTGCCCGAGCGGCGCCGAGGGCGGCAGTCTCGGCTGGTTCGGACGCGGAATGATGGTCCCCGAGTTCGACAAGGCGGCGTTCGAGATGAAGAAGGGCGAGATTTCCGACATCATCACGACCCAGTTCGGCTATCACATCATCTACAAGGCCGATCAGCGCGGCGGCGGGAAGCTGACGCTCGTCGACGTCCACGACCAGATCAAGGATTTCCTGCGCCACGAAGCGCGCGGTCGGGCGATGGACGCGTTCGTCGGCGAACTTAAATCGGCGGCGAAGATCGAGTATTCGTAATGGAAATCACCTCTCCCGGCAATCCCAAGCTCAAGTACGTCGTCAAGCTTCGCAGCTGCTCGACGCGCGAGGAGTCGGGCGAGATGATCGTCGAGGGCTATCGTGAATGTCGGCGGGCGTTGGACAACGGCTACAAGCCGCGTGCGATTTTCCATTGCCCCGAGCTTTATCTCAAAAACGAGAACGAGCCGGCGATTGTCGCGGAGTGCGAAAAATCGGGCGCGGAAGTCTATACTTGCACGCGGACGTGCTTCGAGAAGATCGCCTACAAGGAACGCCCCGACGGACTTTTGATGGTCGGCCCGCACGTCTCGATCAAGCTCGCGGAGCTCAAGCTTCCCGAGAACGCGCTCGTCATCGTTACCGAATCGATTGAAAAGCCGGGCAATTTGGGGACGATTCTCCGCAGCGCCGACGCCGCGAAAGTGGCGGCGGTAATCGTTTGCGACCGGACGACCGACATCCACAACCCGAACGTCGTTCGCGCCTCGACGGGAACGATGTTCTCGGTGCCGATTGTGGAGGCGACGAGCGAAGAGGCGCTCGCGTTTCTAAAATCGCGCGGCTTTAAGATTCTCGCCGCGACTCCCCACGCGGAAAAGCTTCACTTCGAAGTCGATTTGACCGGCAACGTCGCGATTGCGCTCGGCGCGGAGCAATACGGGCTTACCGCGAAGTGGATGGACGGCGCCGAATTGCGCGTCAGAATTCCCATGCTCGGGCTCGCCGATTCGCTTAACGCCTCGGCGGCGGCGACGATTCTCGTCTACGAAGCGGTTCGTCAGCGAATCGCCGCCGGTATTGACCGAGTTCCCGAGTTCGTTCCGTGGCACGGCGAAGGAATGCACGACCATTGAGATTCGCGAATCCCATCTTTCTCGTATTGGTGGCGGCGGTGCCGCTCGCGGGAGTCTTTTGGACGTTCCTCAAGGCGCGGCGCGAGAAGTCGCTGGAAAAGCTGGTCGCGCCGTCCTTGCGCGCGCGGCTCATGCCGCAAGGCGCGAATCTCTGGGGCTTTCAGGCGGTCGCGATTCTCGTTGGACTTGCGCTCGTCTTGCTCGCGGCCGCGCGGCCGCAGTGGGGCAAGACCACCGAGAAGTACGTCGAGCGCTCGCGCAATCTCGTCGTCGCCATCGACGTTTCGCGCTCGATGCTCGCCGAGGACGTTCGGCCCAATCGGCTCGAACGCGCCAAGGCCGACGTCGCCGATCTCATCGATTCTCTGGAAGGCGACCGCGCGGCGCTTGTGGCGTTTCGGCGCACGGGAGTCGTAATATGTCCGCTCACCACCGACCGTGGATTTTTGCGGAGCGCGCTCGAGCAACTTACTCCCGACAGCGCTCCGCGCGGCGAAACCGATTTGGGGAGCGCGATTCGCGCCGCGCTTGACGCGCTGGATCCGGCGGCGGACGACCATAATGCGATTATCGTAATTTCCGATGGCGGAGACTTGCGCGGCGAGGCGATTGCCAACGCGGAGCTGGCCGCGAAACGCGGAATCCCGATTTTCACCGTCGGTATCGGTGACCCGACGCGCGGGGCGGAGATTCCCTCCGAAGACGGCAAGTCGGCGCAGAAGTTCAAGGGCGAGGTCGTGAAGGTAAAACTCGAGTCGGCGGCGCTGGAGGCGATTGCCAAGGCGAGCAAGGGGCGTTACGTTCCGCTCGCGACCGCGGGCACCGCCGAGACGACACTCGGGGCGATTTACCGGAAGTTCTTAAGACAAGTCGCGGTCAAGGAACAAAACGAGGAATCCGAGCGCGTGGCCGAAAGGTACGAAGTATTCCTCATTCCCGGTTTGGTCTTGCTTTTAATTGGTGCGGCGCTTTCCAAGGGCCGGATTATGGTATAATGGAGAAGTTATGAACAGCAACACTTCCTCGCTTGTCAACGTCCTTAGGTACATCGAGCGTCCCCTTATGAGCGACGGGCGCATCGATCTCGGAGAAACCGCGCTTTGTCTGCGGATGATTCGTCCGTTCGTCCAGGCGGGCGATCCCGGCGCGATCGAGCTTAATCAGCTCCTTAGCGAAGTGCGCGCGGACGGAGTCATCACTCCCGAGGAATCGGAAAAGCTCATTCGCATGCTCGCCAAGCTCGCGAACGAGAACCAGACGCTGGCGAAGTACGTGCACGCTTCCGTCGTCGATGGCGTCAAGAAGGTTGACACTTCGGGGATTTTCGAGACGGTCGGCGCGTTCAAGGCGGCGCTCGAGACGATTGGCGAAGAGCTCGAAAACCTCGATTATGGAATCGTTTGCGCGCCGCGCGAATCGGGGCGTATTTTGGGCTCGGCGATGGCGGCGAAGTTCGAAAAAGCGCTCGTCGCCTCCGACGACACCGCGCTCAAGGGCGACAAGGTGGTGGTGGTCGACGACGTGCTTACCGATGGCGTGGAACTCTCCGCGAGCATCGATAAAATCGAAAAGGCCGGCGGCAAGATTATGAAGGTCGTCGTTATCGCCGAATTGGACGGCTACGGAGCGCGAGTGAACGCGCTTAAGAGCCGCTCCGTCCTTTCGCTCGTCAAGATCGCCGGGAAATGAGCCGTACGAAGGCGGTCGTGTTCGACTTCGGCGGGGTAATGACTACCCGGACGATGCCGGAAAAGGTGCAGGCGTTTCTCCTTAAGAATGGCATCGATTGGGCCATTGTCGAGGCGGGCTACGCGAAATATCGTCGGCTTATGGACGGCGGGTTCATTACCTTAAGGGAAATGTATTCGCTTATTTGGGCCGATAACGATATTGAGTTTTCCGACGCCGATTACGAGGAACTCTTGAAAGTCGATGCCGAAAGCTGGCTTACCGATTATCGCAATCTCGCGACGAGGGATTGGATGAGGGAGCTGAAGGCGAAGGGTTTTAAGCTCGGGATTTTGACCAACATGCCGCCTGCTTTCGCGCCGCTTTTCCGCGAAGTCTACGCGGATTTCGTCGAGCTCGCCGACGCCGTCGTCATTTCCGGCTTGGAGCGCATGTTCAAGCCCCAACAAAGGATTTATCGGTTGATGGAAAAGCGTCTTAACCTCTCGCCCGGGGAAATACTTTTCGTCGATGACGTCGAATCGAACTGCGCCGCTGCCGAAAAAGCCGGCTGGTCGGCGATACGCTTCCAAAGCGTAGAGCAAGCGCGAATGGCGTCACTTCGGTGAGCGAACAAAAGCAGCTCCTCAGGGTCCCACGGCGAATACGCCGTATCCCTTCGCTCGCTCTTTTGCTTCGCTCACCTTCGTTCCGTAGCGGGTTGCCTAACGGCAACAGTACCTATTAGCGCGAATCGGAAAGATTCGCTTACTGCCCGAAACGACTTTTCTCGTCTTCTCGTTCCGCAACTGAGCGCTACGCTTAAGTGGTGCGCCAAACTGCTCTTCATCCCTTCGTTCCGCAGCGGGCGCTACGCGCAAATGAGTGCCCGAAACGACATATCCGTCCCTTCGTTCCGTAGCGGGTTGCCTAACGGCAACAGTATCTATTTGCGCGAATCGGAAAGATTCGCTTGTTGCGCGTAAAAGGTAGTTGAAAGTCCACCCATGCACTTTTGAAAGTGCTACCATGGACTTTGGGAAGTGCATACAAGGACTTTGTCGAGTGCATGTATGCACTTCGAAAAGTGCATGGTATGAAATCTTCAAGTGCTTGGATGCACTTCCGAAAGTGCATTTTGGCATGAAATAGTCGAAATCTCGATCAAACCGCGACGATATGTCGCACCTTTAGCCGTTTTCAATAACCTGCCGTTCTTGCTTCAATAACCCGCCGTAGCCGGAAAGCCGCTCGGCGGCTACGACCTTCCCCCGGTTTTAGCTGGAAATAATTGCATTTGCCGTTGGTGGGGGCGGTGTGGTATAATAGGCACACATTGATCTTTGACATCGGCGGGTGGCAGTTGCGCCCGCTATCGGGCTGAAGCGAGAAATCGTCGAAGCCAGAACCTCAAAATCGGAGTCCATAACGAGCCGAGGAGAGGAGTTGGGAACTCCCAAAAGGATCCTGACAACGTACGCAACTTGCGTACTGAGTTTTGATTGAGAACCGCTAATTTTCAAATGCAAAAGCGAGGTATGTAGGTGCGTTACGTGGGACAATTCCACGTGGCGTGCTTTCTATTTATGTTTTTGCATAGGCTCTTAGCGGTGCCTCAATCAAGACATGAATTTGAAGGCACGCCACTCTTTTTCTGCGCGAGGGTGGTGAGTGTGTATAACTGAAGCGCAGATTAAGGAGTAGAGATATGAGAAGGATTGTTACGATATTATTTGCCTTAACATCATTTAGTGCCTTTGCCGACACTTGGACGGATCCAAATACTGGCATTGAATGGAGATACACAATCGACAATGGCGAGGCGAGTTTAGGTGCCGAAGTCCCGGCGGGAGCCATGACGTGGACCTTGGAATCTATGACGGCAGTATCAATAGAGACTACTGGAGCGATAACAATTCCATCCACATTGGGTGGTTGTCCAGTGACGCGCATTGGCGAATATGCGTTTTATTGCTGTGGGGGGCTTAAGTCTATAACAATACCATCAAGTGTGACAAGTATTGAAGACAATGCTTTTATTTGTTGTTGGGGACTGACATCATTTTGTGTTGATGATAATAATTTTTCGTTCTCATCGCGAAATGGGTTGCTTTGCTCAAAGGACGGCGCAAAACTCTTTGCGGGTGTAAATGGTGAGGTGGTAATACCTAATTGCGTTGAGGATATTGGCGTATATGCGTTTTGTGGTTATAGTAGGCTTGTATCTATAACAATACCATCAAGTGTGACAAATATTTCGGTAGTATCATACTCTGGAACGATGTCTATGGGATGGGCAGCGTTTTTTGGTTGCGACATGCTTGAAAACCTAGAGTTTTTGGGACTGCCCCCAGATGGCATTAATCAGTCGGCAATAATGCGGTATGCTGCGAATGTTAGGTATCCACAAGAGTATGATGGTGAGTGGAAGGAGTTTGTGGGAAGCGATCGTTTTGGCGGATATATATTTGAGGACTCAAATACAGGTATAATTTGGACGTATACAATAGCCGATGGTACGGCTATCGTGGGCGGTGCCTCAACATTTCCTGCAGTTCATAGAGCAACAACTGGCGCAATAATAATTCCATCAATGTTCGGTGGTTGTCTTGTGACGAGCATTGGACGTCGTGCATTTTATGGTTGCGGTGGGCTAACCTCGGTAACGATACCATCAGGTGTAACGAGCATTGGCAACGATGCGTTTTTTGGTTGTAGTGGGTTAACTTCGGTAGCGATGCCATCGAGCGTGACGCGCATTGGCGAATGTGCGTTTTATTGCTGTGGGGGGCTTAAGTCTATAACAATACCATCAAGTGTGGGTAGTATTGGCTATGGCGCATTTTATGGTTGCAGTGGGCTAATGACAATGAGCATACCATCAAGTGTGGCGAGCATAGGAGAAGAGGCTTTTAGCTGGTGTAGTGGGCTAGCATCATTTTGTGTTGACGAAAACAATTCTTTCTTTTCATCGATAAACGGACTTCTTTGTTCAAAAGATGGTAAAAATCTTGTTTCAGGTGTGAATGGCGATGTGATAATACCCGATTGCGTGGAGAGTATTGAATATGGAGCGTTTTATGGTCGTGACGCAATTACCTCAGTAACGATTCCAGCTTGCGTTACGAGTTTTCTTGAGATATTTCCGGACGCATACGCTGGAATAAAAGAGGTAATTATTTGTGATGGCGTGACAAGTATTGGGAGTGATGAGTTTGCGGGTTGTAGTGGATTAGCGATGATAACGATACCATCAAGTGTGGCAAGTATTGGTGAACGCGCTTTTGATGGTTGTAGAAGTCTTACGTCAATAACAATACCATCGAGTGTGATGAGCATTGGGCCTAGCGCTTTTAGCGGTTGCAGTGGACTTGTAGAGTTAACTATATCATCAAGCAAGACATCCGTGATAACGTCTTCGTATTATATGCCAACATTTTTTGGTTGTAGTGGACTGACAAAAGTAACGATACCGGCGTGGAAGTTGTCATCAGTATTTCCACAAGCATATACAACGATAAAAGAGGTGATTATTTGTGATGGAGTAACGAGTATAACCGAATCTATGTTCGCTGGGTGTAGCGAGTTAACATCGGTAACACTTCCTTCGAGTGTTGTAAATATTGGAGATGATGCGTTTAATAGTTGTGACAAATTAACATCAATAACAATTCCGCAAAGGGTAACAAAGGTTGGCAGCAGGGCGTTTAGCGATTGCGCCAATTTGCTTTCGGTTGAGTTTAAAGGGGATGCTCCTGATTATGGAGATGATGTGTTTGATGGTACGCCTCGTAGGCTCGTTGTCTCGGTGCCGAGTGGATCGATTGGATGGGATGGCGGATTTACGGCTAATCTTCCAGAGGGATGGTGCGGTAGGGCGATTGTTCATTCTGGTGAGAGTTACGATTGGGATGCTGGTATTGCAGGAGTGTATTTAACTACGACCAATGTGGTAGTTCAATATGTTGTTAATGGTGTTATGCCGGAGGATGTTACGCCACCAATTGATACTGATTTTGTTGCGGTTTTAACGGAGATTAAAGGAGGGGCGGTGTCGGTGCCGCAGAGTTGGCCGGAACAATTCCCTGGTTTCACGGCTAAATTCGGTAGTGATTTCGGCAAGGCGCTTACGATGGCGACTGGAAAGACCGGAATCGGCGGTGCGCCGATGTTGGTTTGGCAAGATTACGTCGCAGGCACCGATCCGACGAATCCCGACGACAAGTTCGCGGCATCGATTACATTCGACGAGAACAACAAGCCAATTATCAGTTGGTCGCCGGAGTTGAAGGACGAGCGCGGCAACTACTTGAGAAAATATACGGTTTACGGCAAGTCGAAGTTGAATGACGTCACTTGGACTGAAGTCAAGGACGATGCCGAGAATTACAATTTCTTCAAGGTTACCGTAGAAATGCCATAATTGCGCGTTAGCGCTCGGTTGTGGAACGAAGGAACGGAATGGTGCGAGCAATGCGCCGAAGGAGGCTAACGAAGTGTCGCCTCCTGAGGGTAGGTTGCGAAGCAACGGCGTAAGCCGCGCGACAGCGCCCGCATGTATAGATGGCGGCGATGACGCACAAGAGGAGGGACGACGGTTTGGGCGTTATCGACGTCATCGAGCGAGCGGCTTGTCGTCTTCGAGTGACGCCTCTGAACGCAATATATGATATAATGCATAGCGAATATGGCGGCGGATACAAAGCGGATACTTTCGATTGACCTCATGCGAGGTCTCGTAATGTTCGTTTTGGTCGGTTTTCAGCCGATTCTGTGGGCGATGCGCGGCGAAATAGATGCGCCTGCGCTCAAGTGGCTGGTGGGTGCGTTCACTCATGCGCAATGGGAGGGACTTTCGATTTGGGATATGGTGATGCCGGGCTTTTTGTTCATTTCCGGGGTGACGATTCCCTTTAGTCTCGACAAGTATCGCCAATCGGACGACAAGCTCGCGGTTTACGTTCGCATACTTCGTCGCTTTTGTCTTTTGTGGATATTTGGCATGGTGATTCAGGGAGGGCTATTGTCCTTCGACCCGCTACGCATACGGCTCTTTACCAACACGCTGCAGGCGATTGCGGTTGGGTATCTCGTAACTGCGATTATGGTGCTACATCTTTCGCGTCGGTGGATGCTCGCAGTTTGCGGCTTTTGTCTCGTCGTTTATGCGCTCGTTATGTCGCTGGGCGGAGATTTCACCCACACCGGCAATATCGCCGAGGCGATTGATAACGCGGTTTTAGGGCGTTTTCGCGATGGTGTCTATTACGACTCCAATGGCAACTGGCATTTTTCGCCTTATTATAATAATTCATGGATACTAAGTTCGCTTAATTTCATTGTCTCGGTCGCCATTGGCGCGTTGGCCGGTTCGTGGCTGAAGCGGCGAGACCATTCCGCGCGTCAAAAGACGCTTGGGTTGGCGGCGTTTGGCGTGAGCGCGTTGTTGCTTGGCTACGCTTGGAGTCCGTGGCATCCGATCATAAAACGACTTTGGACGTCCTCGATGACGCTCGTCAGCTCCGGATATGCGTTGTTGCTGCTATCGGCGTTCCACTTCGTGGTCGACGAAAAGGGATGGACGAAGGGGATGATGTGGCTTGGCTATTATGGCCGCAATGCGATTCTCGCCTATTTTCTCGGAGAGTTCGTGCGTTTCGATTCGGTGGTGAATTCATTTGCTTACGCACTTGCGCCGATGGTTGACGGGTTTTATCCGGCGGTATTGGCGCTCGGGAAGTCGCTAATCATTTTCTTGATACTGGTCTTGATGGATCGCGCCAAGATTTTTGTCAGATTGTAGTAGTGTGCGATTTGGTGTTTTTGATATAATAATCGTGTACAAGGCAAAAGCCAAGTTGAAAGGAATTAGTTTATGAAACAGTTCTTCGTTTCGGTTCTCGCAGTCGTATCCTTCGCCGCGTTCGGTGCGCGGGAACATGTCGCCAACATTCAGATCGCACATGTTGACGAGCTCGTTAAGGGCGTGACGCAGCTTGGCGAGTTGACCGGCAATCCAATGATCGGGTTTATGGCGTCGCAGGCGATTTCGACCTTGCCGCAAATCAAGCTCTTTGGCCCTGCGCGAGACGGCGAATCCACGCTTTTCGCCACTTACGCCGATCCCGAGAAGCTGAACGCGCAACTGGACAAAAACGACGTGGCGGTCGCCGCGCTCTATCCAATCGCGCAGTCGAAGGCGGATTTCCTCGCCACTCACCCCGATGCTACCGAAAAAGACGGCGTCATTACGGTGAAGATGGACGAAAAGTCGTTAGCCGTCGTTTTCTCGGAAGACGGCAAGTGGGTTGCTTGGAGCGATAAGAGCGAGCTCGCGCTTGGAGCGCTCAAGGAGATTAAGGCGGCGTCGCGCAAGATGAACGGCGATTTGGCGAAAGTGGTCGTATTGCCGAAAGGGATTAAGATGTTTGCGGACTCGCTCGCGGACAAGATGGCGAAGGAGAAGAAAGATTCGCCCGAATATTGCAAACTTGCCGAACTTGAAATGTGGTCGAAAGGCATTTCGTCGGTTGCAATCGGAGTGCGCATCAACGAAGCGGGGCTTGATGCTCGGGTGCTCGCCAAGATTACAAAGGGCGGTATGCTCGAAACGCTTTGCACGAAGGGTATCGAGGATTCGGCTTGGAACGCTCTTGATCCGAAAGCGCTTTCCGCTTCGTTAATGGCGGCGGATGTCGGCGGAGAGTATATTTCGTGGGACAAAATCGAGAGCGTTCTTAAAAAGCACGGTCTCGACGCCTCGTTCATTTCCGTCAAAGAGCCAGTCAAGAACTACGGGGTTTATACGCTGGATATTCCCGCGCTTTGCGAATACATCACAAAAGACGCGGAGAAAATCGTCGGGGTCGATCTTGCGGCGTTGACGACCGATTTGGGCGGATTGCAAAGCGCCTCGACCAAGGGCTTCAAGTCGCCCGCGTGCGGCGCGTCGTTCTCGATCAAGGGTGCATCGCCGAAAGCAACTCCGAAAGCACGTTTCGAAAAGACGTTGCCAGAGGCGAAAGGCAAGACTCTTTGCAAGGCGGACGTCGTCTCGCTTTATTCGACCATCAAGGCCATTCTTCCAGCGGTGCTGGCGAAGCTGGAGAGCGACGAGCGCGCGGCCATCGAGCCGCTCGTCAAGTCGTTGCCCGAGGAAGGCGCGGGAGCGGTCGCCGGAGCGTGGTGGCGAGAGAAGGACGCTTTTCGCGGAATTGTGCGCGTTTCCGCCGACGAGTTCAAGGGGATTGCCGCTTGCGTGAACGTGTTTATGGCTTATCAGATGTCTCAGGCGATGCAGAACGCAAATATGAGCGAGGGCAAGTAATAAGTCATGGAAAAGATAAAGTACTGCGAAATTCGCAAGGAAGCGTGGACGCGGCTTTTTGGCGCCAATGGCTGGTTTTGGCGTATTGTCGGTTCGTTGCTGCTATTTGGTTTTGTCGGACAGTTGGTTCTTGGCCCCGTTCAAAAGATGACGGAAGTGGCGCTTGCCGGCAGTCCGGAGCGTGGGTTTGGTATGCATACCGTTGGTGCGCTACTGCTTTTCCTGTTTGTCGCTTTGGTGATTAATGCAATCGGTGCCTACGGCGGCGCGAGAGTTTTTGCTAATTGCGTGCGCTCTTCGAACGAAGGGTGCTTGAAGGCGATGTTCTCCGGCTTCAAGTCGCCGCTCTCGCTTTTAGCATTGTATTTTTGTCTTGTAATGATTGTGATTTTTGCGCTCGTTATTCCGCTCGGCCTTGGCGTGGTCTGTTGCGATAATTTGACGCTTGATATGTCGCCGCACAACGTCTACTTCGGTCTGGGCGCCGTAGTCGCGTTTTTCGTCGCGCTGTGGATTGCAATGGTTCTTTTTTATCGTTATCGCTTCGCGTTCTTCTTCAAAGTGGACAATCCCGACTGGTCGGCGGTGAAGTGCATTCGGGAAAGTACGACGAGGATGCGCGGCAAGAAGTGGCGGCTATTTATGTTGGATTGCTCGTATTGGCTGTCGATAACCGTCGTTTTGGTGTTGATGCTGGCGGTGATGGCGACGACTTACATGTCTATCACCGCTGAAAGTGCGGGTTTGCTTTTTGCGGATGCGGCGCTTATTTTTGCGGCGATGTGCGCGAGTTACGTAGTCGGCGTTTATTTCGCCGTCGGCGGCGCGATTTTCTATCGTGATTACGTTGCCAGCGCCGCGTGAACGCCGATTGCACGATATTGGTCGCGCTCGCCTTCAAAATGCTGCCGGTCGAACTTATCGTTCGGCTTCAGAACGGGTTGCATTTTTGATATAATACTCCCGTATGAAAATAGTTTCCGTTGACAAAGGAGTGGCGTTCGGCAAGGACAAGCTCGTGTTCATTGCCGGACCTTGCGTAATCGAGTCGCGCGCGATGGCGCTCGACCTCGCGGAAAAGCTTTCGCGGCTTGCGAAAAAGTTGAAAGTGCCTTACATATTCAAGGCGAGTTTCGACAAGGCCAATCGCACCAGCGTCGATTCGTTCCGCGGCCCCGGTCTCGACAAGGGTCTTGAAATTCTCGCGGAGATTCGCGCCAAGTACGACGTTCCCGTTCTTACCGACGTTCACGAACCATGGCAGGCGAAGGTCGTCGCCGAAGTGTGCGACGTTTTGCAAATTCCGGCGTTTCTCGCTCGCCAGACCGACCTCGTAATCGCCGCCGGCGAAACCGGAGCGGTGGTGAACGACAAGAAGGGCCAGTTCATGGCGCCGGAGGACATGGTTCAGGTCGTCCGCAAGATCGAGTCAACCGGCAATAAGCGCATCGTCCTTTGCGAGCGCGGCAGTTCCTTCGGTTATCGCAATCTCGTCGTGGATATGCGATCGCTGGCGATTATGCGCGAAACGGGATATCCGGTGGTGATGGACGCGACCCACGCCGTGCAGCATCCCGGCGGGTTGGGCACGGGTTCGGGCGGCGATGGCAAGTTCGCGCCGCTCATCGCGCGCGCGGCGGTGGCGACCGGAGCGGTGGACGGCGTTTTCATGGAAACTCACGTGAATCCCAAGGTCGCGAAGAGCGACGCCGCGAACGCGATTCGTTTCGCCGAGGTTGAATCGCTTTGGAAAAAGCTCGTCGCCATCAAACGAACGGTCGAGGATTAACATGAAATCCTCAACCTCCAGCCTCCACCTCTGTCCAACTCCAACCATTCTCTCCAACTCATTCCTTTTTTTCATCTTCACCTTCGCCTCCCTATCCTCCTTCGCCTTCGACTCGGAGGCGTGGCTTGGCAAACGTGAAATGCTTACTCGCGAAGCCGAGCGGCTGCGTGCGGCGTATTCGAATTGCACGGCGCGCGTCGATCAATCCGCCGAGGGAATGGTCGTGCCGATCGAGACCTATCCGAATGGCGCGATCAAGTATTCCATTGCCGCCGACCGGGCGCAGTTCTTCCTGAAGGAAGGGCTCATTTGGGCCGATGGCGTTGTCATTACCCAGCTCGATTTGGACGGCAAGGAGCTTTCGCGCATCGAGGCCAGGAGTTGCGTCGTTGATCGCGACACCAAAAGCGGTTGGGTCGAGGGACGCGCGCGGATTGTGCGCGACCGGACTTCGTTCACCGGCGAGGGTGTTTATTTCTCTTCGCCGGAGAACTACGTCATCAGTTTCGATGCTTCGCGGGTCGAGTCGAAAGATGTGAAGACCGGAGGGTTGCCGCTATGACGCTCGCAATGCTGATCGTTTTCGCCTGGTCGCTTTTCGGTCTTGAGGACGCGCTCTTCGGGGATAACGACAAGGAGACGACCGAAACGCAATCGGAGGGCGTGGAAATCACCGCGCGACGGAGCGATCTCGACAAGGGCGAGGGCGTGGTGATGTTCGAGGGCGGCGCGTTCGTTCGCTATGCCGCCGACTACAATCTTCACGCCGATCGACTCTTCGCGTTCTTCAATTCCTCGAACGAGTTGGAGCGTATCGTCGCGCTCGGCGATGTCGCGATTACCAATCGTCAGCGTCACGGCGAATGTGCAATGGCGCAGTTTCGGCGCGGTGCTGGAGAGATCGAGCTTTACGGCGACGAAAACGCGCCGGCTTCGCTCGCCGAGGAGGGCAAGGATGCGCTGCGCGGCAAACGCATCAAATTCTGGATCGAATCCGAGCAGGTTCAGGTGGACGGCTCGGAAATCTCCATCGAAGACGGCGGAAAGGGACTTAAATTATGAGCGACTTGGTGATGGATGCGATGAGCGCGATGGCGTCGGAGCGCGCGCAGACGGCGGATTTGGAGGCAAGAGGTCTCGTCAAGGTTTATGGCGACAGAACCGTCGTCAGCGGCATGGACGTCAAATGCTCCTGCGGAGAGATCGTCGGCATCCTCGGACCGAATGGCGCGGGCAAGACGACGACTTTCTACATGATCGTCGGGCTGGTGAAGCCGGAGGCGGGAAGCGTCGTGTTTCACGGCGAGGACATAACGCGTCTTCCGGTCTACAAGCGCGCTCGCAAGGGTCTTGGATATCTCGCGCAGGAGGCGAGCATCTTTCGCAAGCTCTCGGTTTGGGATAATGTGATGGCGATTTTGGAAACCTTGCCGCTTTCGCGCAAGGAACGCGCCGCTCGCGCCGAGGAGTTGCTCGCGCCGTTCGATCTTGTGAAAGTGGCCAAGCAGCCGGCCTACACGCTTTCCGGTGGCGAACGGCGCAAGCTCGAAATCGCGCGCGCGCTCGTACGGAATCCGGCGATTCTGATGCTCGACGAGCCGTTTGCGGGCGTCGATCCGCTTTCGGTGAACGAGATTCAGGAAATCGTCCGCCGTCTGGCGGCGAAGGGACTTGGAATCATCATTACCGACCACAACGTGCGAGAAACATTGAGTGTTGTAAATCGGGCGTATTTGGTGTATAATGGCAAGCTGTTGAAGGAAGGAACCAGCGACGAACTGGTAAACGACCCGGAGGTGCGCGAGAAATACCTCGGCGAGAACTTCCGGATGTAAAAGAAAGGAGCTCAAGAATGAGCATTGAAGTAACGATGAGACACAGCGACGTCAGGATCGAGTCGCTCAAGGAATACGCGGAAAAGCGCATGAATCTTCTGAAGGCGAGATTCCCGAAGGTGACCAAGGCGGCGATCGTAATCGACATCGACGTCAAGAAGCACATGTACATGGCGGAAGTCGTCGCCAATCGCCTCGGCGAGACGGCGGTGGGCGCCAAGGAATTCTCGGAGTCCGCGAAGAGCGTCATCGACGCGGCGGCGGCGCGGGCCGAGCGTCAGCTTCTGAAGATGCGGGTCAAGGCTCGCAAAGGCACGGTTCGCCGTCAGCGCGCGGCCTCGGCCAAGAATTGACGAATGAAGCGACTGCCCTCCAAGGCGAATGCGCGGGGTTTCCTCACGGTCGCCGACTTCCTGGAAGCCGGTCGTGAGGAACTTCAGCTGACGCTGGTCGCGGGCGAAACGGCGCTCGACCGCAAGGTCGAGGAGCCGATCGTGAGCCGTCCCGGGCTCGCGCTCACCGGCTTTTACGAGCATTTCGCGTGGAAGCGGTTGCAGTTGATCGGCAAGAGCGAAACCGCGTATCTGAACTCGCTGGACGACAAGACGCGCTTCAAGCGCTTCAAGGCGCTGATCGAGCGCAAGGCGTTCTGCTTCGTCTTCACCAACGGGCAGCAACCTCGCAAGGAGGAAATTGCGATTGCCGACGAGATGGGCGCGGTCATCATGACGACGCCGCTCAAGACTCGCGTTTTCGCGAGCCGCAGCGCGTTTGTGATCGAGGGCGTTTTGGCGCCGACGACGTCGATTTACGGGACGATGGTCGAAGTCGCGGGGCTCGGCGTCCTCATCGAGGGCGACCCCGGAGTCGGCAAGAGCGAGACCGCGCTCGGCCTTATCAAGCGTGGATGCGCGTTGATTGCCGACGATCTTACCTGCATTCGCAAGGAAGTGGGCAACAATCTTCTTTTCGGTTCCGCCTCGGATTCGACCGCGGGCTATATGGAGATTCGCGGCATCGGCATCATGCACATCCCCAGCCTCTTCGGCGTCTCGGCGATACGCGGCGAAAAGCGGCTGCAGCTCATAATTTCCTTCAAACGGCTCAGTGACGTTAAAAGTGAACTCGATCGCGTGGGCCAAACGCGCCACTACAAGACGATTCTCGGCGTCGAGGTTCCTAACGTCATCATCCCGGTTTCGGCCGGACGCGACCTCGTAAATCTCGTCGAGACCGCGGCGATGCAGCAAAAACTTCTCTTTTCCGGAATGGATCCGGTAAGCTCGCTTTCGGAGCGTCTGCGCTGCCGCGCGGAGGAAAGCGCCCAAACTCCGGAAAAACGAAAGGGCAAGTCGAATGGCCGATAAACTGGTGCGGGAGTTCGAACTCAAGAACAAGTACGGAATGCACGTCCGTCCCGCGGGACTCTTCGCCAAGCTTGCGAGCAGGTACGAATCGGAAATCGACGTCGAGAAGGACGGTAACGTCGTCTCGGGCAAGTCCATTATGGCGCTGATGACGCTGGAGGCGGTTTGCGGCACGGTGCTCAAAGTCACGGCGCGCGGCAAGGACGCGCAGGAGGCGTTGGACGAATTGGAGGCGCTCGTCGAACGGAAGTTCGACATCCCGGATGAGCAGTAGTCCGAGAATGCGCACCTTATCCGGGCTTGCCACGTCGAGGGGGTTTGTGGCGGGTCCGGTTTTCGTGTATCGTGGGGACGACGAAATTCCGCTTCCGGAGTATGTGGTCGAAGAGGGCGGTGAAGCGGCGGAACTCGCGAAATTCCGCAAGGCGATTGCCGACACGAGCAAGGAGCTGGAGGGAATCGTCGAAACGCTAAAATCGCGCATCGGCGGCAAGGACGACGTCAAGGTCTTCGAGTGTCACTTGATGCTGGTCGAAGATCCGGTGACCAAAGCCGAGATCGAACGCTACATCTCGGACGAGCGGCTCAACGCCGCGGCCGCGGTTCGCAAAACGGCGGATCGCACGCGAGCGCAATTCGCGAAGATGAAAGACGAGTATTTCCGCGAGCGGATGCGCGATATCGACGATGTGGAGAGACGGATTTTGAAGGCGCTTACCGGATTCGCCTCTTCGCCCTATCGCGAGTTGAAGACGCCGAGCATTGTCGTCGCGGACGATCTCACGCCTTCCGAAACCGTGCAGATGCCGCGCGAGTACGTGCTCGGATTCGCGACCAACGGCGGTTCGCCGACGAGTCATGTCGCGCTTTTGGCGCGGGCGATGGGGCTGCCGGCGGTAACCGGACTTGGCGAAATCACCGAACTCGTTTCGCCCGGCGAAACGGTGCTTTTGGACGGAACCAACGGCGCGATTACCATTGCGCCCGACGAGGCGACGGAGCGGGAATTTCGCGCGCTCGCCGAACGGCAGAAGGCGAGCAACTTGTCGGCGCTCGTCGGAAAACCGGCGGGTACGCTCGCGGACGGCGGCGAGGTGCTCATTTTCGCGAACGTCCACCCCGGAGTGCCGATTGGCGGATTGAAGGAGCACGGCGCGCGCGGCATTGGTCTATATCGCAGCGAATATCTTTGGCTCAATCGTGGGTCCGAACCGACCGAAGAGGAACAGTTCGTCGCCTATCGCGACGCGGCGAAGTTTGTAACCTCTCTCTCGCCGGAGGCCACGATCACCATTCGCACGCTGGACATCGGCGGCGACAAGGCGGTGAAGGGAATCTCGATTCGCGAGGCGAATCCGTTTCTCGGCAACCGTTCGATTCGCTATCTCCTGTCCAATCGCGGAGTCTACCATACGCAACTAAGGGCGATTCTTCGCGCTTCGGCGTTCGGACGGATTTGCGTCATGAACCCGATGATTTCGTGCGTGGAGGAAGTCGAGGCGGCGGCGGCGGCGATTGAGGCGGTGAAGCACGAGCTCGACCGCGAAGGCGTCGCCTACGACAAGTCCATTCGCATCGGTGCGATGATTGAAGTTCCGGCGGCGGCGCTCAACGCCGACGCGATTGCGAAAAAGGTGGACTTTCTTTCAATCGGCACCAACGATTTAATCCAGTACACGATGGCGGCGGATCGCAGCAACGAGGCGGTGGCCCACCTCTACCAGCCGACCAATCCCGCAGTGCTGAAGTTGATGCGCTACGTCATCGCGGCGGCGAAGCGCAATCGCATTCCCGTCGGAGTTTGCGGCGAATCCGCCGCCGATCCGATTATGGGAGTGTTGTGGGCGGCGATGGGAATCGACATGCTGTCGATGTCGACGACTTACATTCCGGTGATGGCGAAGCTCTTTTCCCGGCTCACGCGCGCCGATCTCGCCGAGTATCTCGCGGTTTCGGAGTCGGCGGGCGACGGTGCGAGCGCGAGCGAAATTCTCGACGTCTGTCGCAAATGGTTGATCAAGAAGATTCCCGATTTGGAGAAACTCGTCGCATGAAGCGCGTACTGGTAACCGGCAGTTCCCGTGGCATCGGCAAGGCGATTGCCGACGCACTTGTCGCCGAGGGCTACGAAGTCGTGACCCATTCCGTAAAATCTTTCGGGACGACGCTTCGCTTCGATATCGCCGATCGAGCGGCCGCGGCGAAGGCGATCGGCGAGGATATTGCCGCGCACGGGCCCTACTACGGCGTCGTCCTCAATGCGGGCGTCAATCGCGACAATGCCTTTCCGGCGATGGATGACAAGGAGTGGGACGAGGTGATCAACGTCGACTTGAACGGGTTCTACAACGTTTTGAAGCCGTGCGTGATGCCGATGGTGTCTGCGCGCATCAAGGGTCGGATCGTCGCGATTTCGTCGGTTTCCGGCGTCGTCGGCAATCGTGGGCAGGTGAATTACTCGGCGGCGAAGGCGGGGATTATCGGGGCCGCGAAGGCGCTGGCGGTCGAGCTCGCCAAGCGCGGCATTACCGTGAACGCTATCGCGCCCGGGGTAATCGAAACGGAAATGACGGAGAATCTTGAATTTGCGGATGAAATTCGCAAGGCGATTCCTATGCGTCGTTTCGGTACGGCGGAAGAAGTCGCCTCGCTCGTTAAATATCTCTTATCTGATGGCGCCGCGTATCTAACGCGGCAGGTTATCAGCGTGAACGGAGGACTTTTCTGATGGCGAGAACGGTTTATTTCGACAATAATGCGACTACGCGAGTTGCGCCCGAGGCGGTGGAGGCGATGAAGCCGTTTTTCGGGGAGTTCTACGGCAACCCGAGCTCGATGCACGCTTTCGGCGGCGAGGTTGCGAAATACGTGGAAAAAGCGCGCGAGGAAGTGGCGGCGTTCATCAACGCCGAACCGGACGAAATCGTCTTTACCTCGTGTGCGACCGAATCTGACAATTCCGCGATTCGTGGCGTCACCGATTGGTTCGGCAAGGACTTGAAGGTCATTACCACCGCCGTCGAACATCCTGCGGTGTTGCAGCCCTGTCGTCGACTCAAGGCGATGGGACACGAGGTCGTAGAGCTTAAAGTGGACAAGTCGGGGCAGCTCGACATCGAGGAATTGCGCACCGAGGTGCGGGAGAATTCGCTCGTTTCGATTATGTGGGCGAATAACGAAACCGGCGTCGTTTTCCCGATCGAGGAAGCGGTGAAGATTTGCAAGGAAAAAGGCGCCATCTTTCATACCGACGCCGTGCAAGTCGCGGGCAAGATTCCGGTGGATGTGAAGAAAGTTCCCGTCGATATGCTTTCGATGTCGGGCCACAAGTTCCACGCGCCGAAAGGCGTGGGGATTTTCTACATCCGCAGGGGAACTAAGGCGAAGCCGTTTATGCTGGGCGGCCACCAGGAGCGCGGTCGGCGCGCGGGAACCGAAAACGTTCCCTACATCGTCGCGCTCGCCAAGGCGTGCGAGCTTGCGCGGAAGGGCATGGCGGAGGAGGCGAAAGCGCTTGCGGCGATGCGCGATCGGCTGGAGGCGGGGATTCTCGCGAAGTGCCCGAACGTGCTGATTAACGGAGATAAGGCGCATCGACTACCCAATACGCTTAACGTCAGTTTTGAATACGTCGAAGGCGAGGCGATTGCCTACCATTTGAGCGATCGCGGAATTTGCATTTCCACCGGCTCGGCGTGCGCCTCGGGCTCGCTCGATCCGAGTCACGTAATTCGCGCGATGGGCGTGCCGTTTACCGCCGTTCACGGTTCGGTGCGATTCTCGCTTTCGCGCTACAACACAATGGACGAGGTGTCTTACGTGCTCGAAGAGTTGCCGCCGATAATCGCGAAGTTGCGTCGTCTTTCGCCGTTCGGCCCGGGAAAGGACGTTTCGACCTATGCGTAAGTTCGTGGCATTGGCGCTTTTGCTCGCGCTCGCTGGTTGTCGGCGCGAGGACTTCCGCGTTTGCGTAGTGGAGATGCCGGATCTTCGCGCCGACGCGCAGACGACCCAGAGCGTCGTAAAGGCGATTTCGATTTATCGTGGCGTGGATCTTGATTCGCTTGAATGGGATTTTGCCGCGAAAACGCTGAAAGTGCGGTACGATTCGATGCAGCTCGCGGAGGCGAATCTTCGCTATGCAATCGAGGAAGCGGGAGTGAAAGTCCGCTTTCCGAAGAAGCTTGATAAACATGCCGGCCATTGAGAGACGTGAATTCCCCGGTTTCGTGGACGTGCACGTCCACTTTCGCGATCCCGGCATGACCCAGGCGGAAACGACCGCGAGCGGGCTCGAAGCGGCGCGTCGCGGTGGGTTCGCGGCGGTGGTGACGATGCCGAATACGACGCCGGCGGGCGATTCGGTCAAATGGATAAAGGCCAATCTCGCGGCGCGAGGCGGCGCGAGGATCTATCCCTCGGCGGCGATTACGCGCGGTCGCTTGGGCAAGGAGCCTTCGGACTTGGAGACGCTCGCCGAGGCGGGAGCCGCTTTTTTCACCGATGATGGCGCCTATGTCGCCGACGACAAGGTGATGGAAAATGCGATGCAGCGCATTGCCGATCTTAATATGGTCGTTTGCGAGCACGCGATGGACGGCGCGGTTGAGGCGGGCGGCGTGATTCGCGATTGTCCGCTTGCGCGCAAACTCGGCTTGCCGACGATTTCGGTCGAAACCGAAACGAGGGCGATTCGGCGCGACCTTTCGATTTGTCGCGAAACCGGCTGTCGCTTGCACATTCAGCACATTTCCACCGCCGAGGGCGTGGAGCTCGTTCGCAATGCGCAACGCGAGGGTCTGCCGGTTACCGCCGAGGCGACGCCGCACCATCTTCTATTCGCTTGCGAGGAAATTGAAGCCGACGACGCCGCTTTCAAGATGGCACCGCCGCTCGGTAATCGCGAGGATCGCGCGGAACTGCGTCGCGCGGTAAAGGACGGAGTACTTATGTTCGCTACCGACCACGCGCCGCACCCGGCGGAGCGCAAGCGGCTCGGTTTTCGCGATTCCGCGAACGGAATCATCGGCTTGGAGACCGCGATTCCCGTGACCTACGGCGTAATGGTCGAGGAAGAGGGAATGTCAGTGGAGAAGTGGGCCGAGGCGTGGTGGAAGCTCCCGCGCGATATCGTGCGAGGAATTGCGGACGATTTGCCCAAAACGAGAATCGAAATCGGCGAGCTGAAGAAGGTCGACATCGAAGCTTTCGCGAGTCTTTCGCGCAACTCGCCCTACGGCGGAACGCAATGGAGGTGCTGGCCATGCATTTAGCGGCTTTTGACCAGGCGGCGGCTTATTTTCCGGATATTTGTTTTCAGCGTCCGCCGGATCTCGGGATTATGCTGGGTTCGGGTTGGGGCGAGGCGTTGGAGATGGACGAGATCGTCTTTCGCGCCTCCTACGCCGACATTCCGGGGCTGGGCGCGTCCACGGTCAAGGGCCATGTCGGGGAGTTTGTCCTTTATCGTCGCGCCGGGAAGCTCGTCGCCGCGTGGTGCGGACGCCGCCATTACTACGAGGGCGCGGGCTGGGAGTCGGTGGTGTTGCCGACGGAAATGCTGCGGCGGATGGGCTCGCGGACGGTTCTTTTGACCAACGCCTCGGGTGGAATCAATCCCGCACTGCGTCCGGGAGACTTTGTGATCATTCGCGATCATATCAATCTCATCGGTTTTAGCCCGCTCGTCGGCGCGCATGTCGCCGAGTGGGGCGAGCGCTTCCCCGACATGACCGAGGTCTATTCGCGGCATTTGGCGGAACTGCTGCGCTCGAGCGCGAATCGTCACGGTCTTCGGGCGATGGACGGGGTCTACGCCTTCAACATCGGCCCCGCCTACGAGACGCCGGCGGAAATCCGCGCTTATCGGGCGCAAGGCGCCGACGTGGTCGGAATGTCCACGGTTCCCGAAGCGGTATTCGCCCATGCTTGCGGGATGCGGGTCGCGGGCGTGTCGCTGGTAAGCAATCTGGCGGCGGGGATTTCGCTTTCGCCGTTGGCGCACGAGGAAGTGGTCGCGGCGGGAGAGGCGGCGAAGCCGAAGATGCGCATGTTGATCGACGACTTCCTCGCCAAGCTGTGATCGACGACGAGATCGAGCTTTATCTCGGCGCGTTGATGCTCGAAAAGGGGCTTGCGCGCAACTCTTGCGAGGCGTACGCGGGCGATCTCAGGCGATTCGCCGCTTACTTGAAGAGTCGGGGAATCGGACGCGCCGACGACATCGAACGCGAACACATCGTCGATTTTCTCGAAGTCCAGCGCGAGGACGGACGAAGCGGTTCGACCCGCGCTCGTCGCACGGCGGCGATAAGGATGTGGCTAAAGTACTTGCGCGAGCGGCGAATGATCAAGCGCAATCCGGCGGAACTGCTGGAAGCGCCGAAGAAGGATCTTGTCCTGCCGCGAACGCTTTCCGAAGAAGAGGTCGCGAATCTTTTGGATGGAATCAAGGGTCTTATGCCGCGCGATTTGCGGGATCGCGCGATGTTGGAGATTATGTACGGGTGCGGGCTGAGGGTGAGCGAAGTTTGCGAGCTTAAGATGGATGCGGTCGTCGCCGAAGGAGAGCTGCTGCGGGTATTCGGCAAGGGCTCGAAGGAGCGGCTCGTGCCCATCGGCGGCTCGGCCGGGCGAGCGCTTCAGGCGTATTACGATTCGGCGCGGGGTGTTTTCGTAAAAGGCAATCTCGCCGAGACCCATGTTTTCGTGACCCGTCTCGGCAAGAAGTTCACTCGCCAGGGCGTCTTTAAGATCATTCGCGAGCGCGCCGCCGAAGCGGGAATAGCCGCAGAGCGGATTTCGCCGCATGTTCTTCGCCATTGTTTCGCCTCGCACATGCTTGCGCATGGCGCGGATATTCGCGCGATACAGGAGATGTTGGGCCACGCGGATATCGGGACGACGCAGATATACACCCATGTGGACGAGGCGGGCTTTAGCGCGCTACATAAGAGGTTTCATCCAAGAGCATAGCGTCACTTCGGGATGAAAAGCGGTTTGGCCGCCTATTCTCACTAAGGTTGTCGTGAATACACTAATCCTCGTAGCCGGACTATTTACTTCGGCATGGGTTATGTCTGGTAATATAGTTGCTGTTTCCGGTTGAGTAGGCTGGGAGCAGCTATACGTGGCAGCACCATCGCATGGTACGTTTTGTGCGGAATGCCGTCTCCCAATCGCGACATGCGGGATTTCTACGAGCGCAAGCTCGGCACGTCCTATGGCGAGTTGCAAACATGAGCCTCGCCAGCCAGCGCTTGGGGGCGCGCTGGCTCGGCTCACGTTCACAACTCGAACATATTTCTTTGTCCAGAAGGGCTTCGTTGGGGAAGCTCTGGAAAGCCATTGCTTTTTTATGGCAAAGAAATTTTACCCCTACCCTTGACAACTACATACGTGGTATAATTTAGCCAATGATTGACACCAGTGTAAATTTAGGCGGGCTCAAGATGGCGACGCCGATCGCCACTGCAAGCGGAACTTTCGGTTATGGGACGGAATATCTCGGCGCGGTCGACTATTCCAAGCTCGGCGCGATTACGGCGAAGGGGATTCGCCTCGATCCGTGGCCGGGCAACGAAATGCCGCGCCACGCCGAAGTCGCGGGCGGGCTCGTTAACGCCATCGGCTTGCAGGGTACGGGCATCGAGCACTTCTTAAAGTACACCGTTCCTTGGTATCGCGAAAACGTCAAGGTTCCGCTTATCGCCAACATCTGGGGCGGCTCCATCGAGGAATACGGCGAGGTCGCGCGGAGAATGGGCTTGGAGGTGGACGCGATCGAGGTTAATGTGAGCTGCCCGAATGTCAAAGAGGGTGGGCACACCTTCGGTCAAGATCCAACCGTTTTGAAAGAGGTTGTCGAAACGGTGCGCGGCGCTACCAAGCTTCCGCTCATTATCAAGCTCGCGCCGAATGTCCCCGACATTAAGCCCTACATCCGCGCTTGCGAGGAAGGCGGCGCGGACGCCTTGTCGATGATTAACACCATCCCCGCGATGGTAATCGACATCGAAAAGCGCAAGCCGGTTCTTGCGAACGTCACCGGCGGGCTTTCCGGCCGCGGAATTCATCCGGCGGCGGTAAAGCTCGTCTACGACGCGCATAAGGCGACCAAACTCCCGATCCTCGCCATGGGCGGGGTCTACGAAGCGAAGGACGCAATCGAATTCTTGCTTGCGGGCGCGACCGCGGTTGCGGTCGGGACGGCGATTTTCACCAATCCGAAGGTGGTTTCCGAGGTCGCGGACGGTATCGTCCAGTATTGCGAAAAGCACGGTTTTTCGTCCGTTTCCGACATCAATATGGTATAATACACCATATATGAACGGATACAACTCGGTTGTTTGCATAAAGCAGGTTCCGGATACGAAAAAGGTGACGGGCGACGCCATGAAGGCGGACGGCACGATCAACCGAGCGGCTTTGCCCGCGATTTTCAATCCCGAGGACAAGAACGCGCTGGAAGCGGCGCTTTGGGTAAAGGAAACCTACGGCGGAACGGTTACCGTAATTACCATGGGCCTTCCGGCGGCGACGGCGGTTCTTCGCGAGGCGTTGATGTGCGGCGCGGATCGCGCGGTTCTCGTTACCGACCGCAAGGCGGCGGGTTCGGACACGCTCGCTACGAGTTATATTTTGAGCCAGGCGGTTAAGAAGTTTTCGCCCGATCTCGTATTTTGCGGGCGGCAGGCGATCGACGGCGATACGGCCCAAGTCGGGCCGCAAATCGGCGAAAAGCTCGATTGCGCGGTCGTTACCTATCTCGAAAAACTCGAGCTTAAGGGCCGCGAGGCGATTGCGACGCGCGACATCGGCACGGGGATCGAGACATGCAAGGCGAAGTTGCCGGCGCTCTTTACGGTTACCGAGAAGTTCGGCGAGCTTCGTCCCTACCAAATGCGGCGGGTGATGAAGTACAAGAACGCCGAGGTCGAGACGCTTTCCTGCGCCGATATCGGCTGCGAGGACGAGCGGTGCGGCTTCGCCGGTTCGCCGACGAGCGTCAACAAGATCGAATCCGTCGTCCTCGCGGGCGGCGAGTTCAAGGCGATCGAACCGACGGACGAGGGGATCAACCATCTTATCAAGGAGCTTGTCGATGACCACACGATCGGGTGAAGTCTGGGTATTCGCCGAACAGGAGGAGGGCAAGCTCTCCGAGGTTCCGTTCGAGCTTTTGGGCAAGGCGCGCGAACTCGCGGACAAGTTGGGCGTAAAAGTCGGCGCGGCGCTTTTGGGCGAAGACGTGGAGGGGTTGGCGAAGGAGCTTTTCGAGGCGGGTGCCGACGTCGTTCATCTCGTCGAGGACAAGGAGCTCGAAGTCTTCCGTAACAAGGCCTATCGCGAGGCGATGGTTTCGCTCATCAAGGAGTGCTCGCCCCAGATCGTCATCTTCGGCGCGACGCACATGGGGCGCGATCTCGCGCCGGCGGTGGCCTCGGCGCTACGGTGCGGGCTTACGGCGGATTGCACCGATCTTCAAATCGGCGAATACCTCGACAAGAAGACGAACGAGAAGTTCGAAAACGTCCTGCATCAGATTCGTCCGGCTTTCGGCGGCAATATTATCGCGACTATCGTGAACGCGCGCCACTGGCCCCAGATGGCGACGGTACGCGAGGGCGTGATGAAGCCCCTCGAGCCGCGCAAGGGTTTCGAGGGCGAGCTTAAGCGCCACGATTCCCGTTTGAAGGGCGTGGAAATTCCGACTGAAGTTCTGGAAATCGTCCGTAGGGCGTCGACCGTGAATCTCAAAGGTTCGCGCGTCATCGTCGCGGGCGGCGCGGGCGTCGGCTCGAAGGAGAATTTCCAGTTGCTCCACGAGCTTGCCGCGGCTTTGGGCGGCGCCGTCGGCGGTTCGCGCGCAGCGGTGGACCTCGGGTATTGCGAACACGAGCGCCAAATCGGACAGACCGGCGTTACGGTTCGTCCGGCGCTTTTTATTTCCTGCGGAATTTCCGGTGCGGTGCAGCATCTCGCGGGAATGCAGGACTCGGCGAAGATCATCGCCATCAACACCGACAAGGACGCGCCGATTTTCAAAGTCGCCCACTACGGCATCGTCGGCGATCTTAACGTCGTCATTCCGAAGATGATCAAGGCCATCAAGGCGAAGGGATAAGCGCGATGGGCAATTTTTACCGCGATAATAAGGATATCGAAAACGTCCTCGATGCGCTCGACCTTACCGAGGTCGCGACGCTCCTGGAGGAAGACTTCAAGTTCGCGAAGGAATACGACTTCGCGCCGAAGGACGCCGCCGATGCGATCGACAACTACAAGCGCGCGATTGACGTTTGCGGCGAGATTATGGCCAACCGCATCGCGCCGCTCGCCGAGGAAACGGATTTGAAGGGCAATATCCTCAATCCCGATGGCTCGGTTACCTACGCGCCGGGCATCAAGCTCGCGATTGAGCTATTCGGCAAGACGGGGCTTTTGGGCGTGCAGATTCCCTACTACCTCGGAGGCCTCAACATGCCGTGCACGGTGCTTCCCGCCTGCAACGACGTGGTGAGCCGCGGCGACGCCTCGCTCATGAACCTTTTCGGGCTTCAGGGCATCGCCGAGACGATCAACATGTTCGGAGACGAAGAACTCAAAAAGGCCTATATTCCGAAGCTCGTAACCGGTGAATGGACGGGGGCGATGGTGCTCACCGAGCCGGACGCGGGTTCCGATCTTCAGAGCGTGAAGACGAGCGCGCATCAGGACGCGAACGGCAACTGGTTCGTGAACGGCGTCAAGCGCTTCATCACCAACGGTTGCGGCGAAGTGTTGTTGGTCTTGGCGCGCACGGAGCCGGAGTTCTCCGATGGACGCGGACTGAGCTGCCTATTGGTCGAAAAGGGGCCGTGGGTCAAGGTTCGTAGGCTTGAGAACAAGCTCGGTATTCACGGTTCGCCGACTTGCGAAATGGTATTTACCGAGGCGCCGGCGAAACTGATCGGGTTGCGCAAGCGCGGACTCATAACCTACGTGATGGCGCTGATGAACGGCGCGCGCATGGGTATCGCCGCCCAGGGAACGGGCATCGGCGAGGCGGCTTACCGCGCCGCGCGCGATTACGCCGCGAGCCGCAAGCAGTTCGGAGTCACGATCGACAACTTCCCGGCGATTCGCGAACTCATCTCGACGATGAGCGTCGAATTGCAGGCCTCGCGCGCGCTCGCCTATTACGCGGCGAAGAACGTCGACATGGAAACCGGTCTCGGCCGGAAGGGCGATCGTCCGCGCGCGAAACGCTACGCCAACTTCAACAAAATGCTGACGCCGATGGCGAAGTACTACGGCTCGGAAATGTCGATGCGCAACGCACAGGGCGCGATTTCCGTCTTGGGCGGTTCGGGCTTCATGAAGGACTATCCCTGCGAGCGGTATCTTCGCGACAGCCGCATCGCCACCATCTACGAGGGTACCTCCCAGCTGCAAGTCGTCGCGGCGATTGCGGGCGTAACGGGCGGGATGACCAAGGACGTCGTCGCCGACATTCTGGAGGGAATCGAACTTTCCGAGGAGCTTTCGACGAAGAAGTCCGCAATCGACGCGCTGCAAGCGAAGCTCGACGAGGCCATCGCGTTCGTCAAGACGCGCGACAAGGCGTATCTCGACCTTTCGGCGAGGAAGCTGGTTGACGCGGCGATTGCGATTGTCGTCGGGGCGCTCTTCATTCGTCTGGCGACGAAGTTCGAGGCGAAGAAGGCGACGCTTGAATTTTGGCTCGTGAACGAGTTCAAGCGCGTCGAAGGGGAACTTGAAAAGGTAATGAGCGGATATGCGGGAAGCGACAAGGACTTCGAAGCTCTCGCGCCCGCAGTATCGGTGGAGTAATATGATTACGGAATCCAACGTCGGCAAGCGCATTCGCACCTATCGCGAAAAGCTGGAAATGAGCGTCTACGACCTCGCGCAGAAGTGCGGGGTCGACGAAAAGGTTATTAACTCGATCGAGAAGGGCCAAGTTCTGCCCGCGCTTGGAGTGCTAACTAAGATTTCGCGCGCGCTCGGTCAGCGGCTCGGGACGTTCATGGACGACCAGTTCAAGCCCGATCCGATTATCACCCGCGCGGCCGATCTCGAAGCGAAGAAAGTCCAGGAAGAAGGCACCAACGCGCTCGGTTACGCCTCCCACTCGCTCGCCCTCGGCAAGCCCGATCGCCACATGGATCCTTTCCGCATCGAATTCGCGGCGAACGGCGTCGACGACGTTTCGTCCCACGAAGGCGAGGAGCTGATTATTTGTCTCGCGGGCGAAGTCGAACTCGTCTACGGCAACGAGCAATTCGTCTTGAAGCCCGGCGACACCGCCTACTACAACGCCGTCGTCAAGCACGGCCTCAAGGCGCTGAACGGCGCGCCCGCGTCGATTTACGGTATCGTTTTCATGCCTTTTTAAGGAGTCAAGAATGAGCTGGTACGTTCCGAAAACCGAGAAAGTCGCCATTCCGCCCGCCAAGGCGATTTGGGCGATTTGTCCGAAGTGCAAGAGCCACTTCGAGAAATCCGTTTGGAAGAAAAACAACGCAATTTGTCCGAAGTGCGACTATCACGGACGGCTCGCGGTGCGCGAGCGCATTGCGCAAATCGCCGACGCGAATTCCTTCGCCGAGGTTTTTCGCGCGGTTTCCTACTCCGACCATCTGGAGTTTCACGACGCGACCGGTCCCTACAAGGCGAAGGTCGAAGCGACGATTGCCAAGAGCGGCGAAACCGAGTCGATTGTAATGGGCGAGTGCAAGATCGCGGGCCATAAGGCGATGCTGGGCGTCATGGACTTCGCCTTTATGGGCGGGTCGCTCGGCACGGGCACCGGCGAGCGCATCGCCCGCGCTTGCGAACGCGCGATTGAAAAGCGGCTTCCGCTCGTACTCTTTTCCGCCTCGGGCGGCGCGCGGATGCACGAGGGCATTCTCTCGCTGATGCAGATGGCGAAGACTTCGGCGGCGATCGCCCGGCTCAAGGAAGCGAATCTTCCGTACATCTCGGTCCTGACCGATCCGACTACCGGCGGCGTTTCGGCGTCGTACGCGATGCTCGGCGACATCAACATCACCGAGCCCAAGGCGCTTATCGGTTTCGCGGGTCGGCGGGTAATCGAAAACACGATTCACCAAAAGCTTCCCGCCGACTTCCAAAGCGCCGAATATCTCGAAAAGCACGGCTTTATCGACAAGATCGTCCGGAGGCCGGACTTGAAGCCGTTCATCGCCAAAATGCTCGATTACTGGGGGTTCTAAGATGGCAGCGAAAACCGCAATGGACTGTGTGAAGCTTGCGCGCGATCCGAAGCGCCCGCACTTCAAGGATTTCATCGCCGAAATCTGCTCGGACTTCGTCGAGCTGCACGGTGATCGGCTCGTGAACGACGACCGGGGACTTGTCGGCGGCTTTGCCACCATCGACAAGACCAAGGTTCTCGTCCTCGGCCACCACAAGGGCGCCACCGTCGAGGAGAACATGGAGGCGAACTTCGGGATGGCGAATCCCGACGGCTATCGCAAGGCGATGCGGCTCGCGCGACTCGCGGAGAAGTTCCATTTGCCGATCGTCACTTTCGTCGACACCCCGGGAGCATACCCCGGCCGCGAGGCCGAGGAACGCGGGCAGGCGGAGGCGATTGCGAAGTCGCTCGAGTTCTTCTCGCGCCTCGCGACTCCGATTGTCGTCGTCGTCACCGGCGAGGGCGGTTCGGGCGGTGCGCTCGCAATCGCCGTCGGAGATAGGATTTTGATGATGGAGAACGCGGTCTATTCGGTTATCTCGCCCGAAGGTTGCGCGGGTATTCTCTGGCGCGACGGCGCGAAGGCGCCCGAAGCGGCGGCGGCGCTCAAGATCACGGCCAAGGATCTCAAGAAGCTTGGGGCAATCGACGAAATCGTCAAGGAACCGACGGGCGGCGCCCAAAAGAATCACCGGCTCGCCGCCGTTGCGGTCAAGAAGGCGATTCTCGCCGCGCTCAAGGAGCTTAAGGGCTTGAAGCCGGAGGAACTTCTCGAAAAGCGCTACGCAAAATTGCGCTCGATGGGCAACTTTTACAAATAGGAAATTACATTATGGCGGAAGAAAACAAGTCTTCGTTGGACGCGCTTTCGGCGCTTTGCAAGCGGCGCGGCTTCATCTATCACAGCTCCGAAATCTACGGCGGCATGCCGGGGTTCTGGGATTACGGTCCGCTCGGGTGCGAGCTTAAGAACAACGTCAAACAGGCGTGGTGGCAATTCACCGTGCGCGGACGCGAAGACGTCGCCGGACTCGACGCGACGATTATCATGCACCCGAAGATCTGGAAGGAAGTCGGAGGCCAAGCGGTCTTAGGAAGACAACAGGTCAATCCAACTCCTTGGCTCACAGAACGACATGGCTACGATCCGACTTCGTCAAACAGGCGTGGTGGCAATCCACCGTGCGCGGACGCGAAGACGTCGCCGGACTCGACGCGACGATTATCATGCACCCGAAGATCTGGAAGG
>JAZQOS010000021.1:0-200708 GCA_045627925.1 Kiritimatiellia bacterium
ACCCTACCTACTTACCCCTTAACGGCGAGCTCTTTACCCCAGGGGTGATATTTCTTTGCCCTCGGCGCAATCCATTACTCCAATAGGCGAGATGGTTCGCTCCGAGGCGCTTGCGCCCAGTTGCGGAGCGAGAAGGCGATAAAAGTCGTTTCGGGCACGTAAAGATTGACCCTCAACACATTTCGCCTGGAGACGTATTTTGCAGAGTGGTCGATCTTTGCGAGCGCGGAGATTCATGAGTCCGCGCGTTGACCGAAACGAGCTTATCGCCTTCGAGCGACGCCTCTGTTGGTAAAAAGCGCTACCCGTTATCCCCTTTCGATCGACCTCGCCGACGGGTAAGACAAAATCGGTTAACGGGCAAACCCAAAAGAGGTATACCACTTTTGGCTTTTACCAGCGGAGATTGAAAATAGCCCGCCTATGGCGGGTTATTGAAACCGCCCGAGCAGTCGGCCATGTCCATATATGGAGATTCGCGCTTGTCACCCGTGACGTGACGCTACTGCAGCAAAGTACCCTGCTGGCGCGGAGACGAGACGCGCTTCGGCGCGCTTACCGCACTTAAAGGCGGCCTCTTTCAGCGTCCACTCCGCTATCGAGCCGACTTCCTTTTTAACGTCCTCGTCGAGCGGCGCGTCCTTTTCGATGTCGCAGCCGATTGGACTATCCGAGATGGCGCACATCACATAATCGCCCGAATGGGAAAGACTGAAATGAATCTCGGGATGATCGCGAAAGGACGGTTTCCCATTTTCATCGAGCACAATCGCCGGATCCGCGATCCCCGTCATTTCGACCAACAGCCCGCCGACGGCGAGCTCCTGTCGCCGTCCGCGTTCGAAGCGCATTTTCGCCGCCTTTTCGCGCCAATGCGTCGGCGCCTTTTCCGCGAGTCGATCGTCGTCGATTCTCGCGAATCTCACGTCCATTGGAACTTCTTGATTAGCGTAAGCTCGTTGCGTCCGTCGACGCGCGCGTATTGGACGCGATCGACGAGCCGCTTGACGACGACCAGCCCCAGCCCGCCGATCGGACGATCTTCGATGGGCGCGCTCGTATCGGGGTCGACGTGCGAAAGCGGATTGTAGACGCATCCGTCGTCGGTGAATACGAGCCGTGCGCGGTCGCGACACTTCTCGACCGAGATTCTGAATTCCTTCGCGCCGGAATAGCTCACGATATTGGCGACGATTTCGTCGGCGGCGTTGAGTAGCTCCGCCGTGGGTTTTTTATCGACGAGCGAAAGCGCCCCGCGCACGAACTCCACCGCCGAGGCGAGCGAAGAGTCGGCGACCGGGAAAGTCCGCGACTGAACGGGCGACAAGCCGTTCCAATAAATCATCATCCCCGTAATGTCGTCCGACTGCGGCGCGTCGGCGACGAACGTCTTAAGCGCGACGTCTATCGAAAACGGCTTCTCGCGCAAGCCCTCGCAAAGCCGCTTTTCGCCGAACTGCTCGCCCTTCGGGTTCATCGCCTCGGTAACGCCGTCGGTGTAGAGATAGACCAAATCGCCGCGCTCGAGCTTAATCGCGTGGGCGCGGTAGTTTTCGTGCTCGAACATCCCGAGGAACTTTCCGCCCTTCCCCATAACCTTCTCGATTTCGCCGTTCGCGCGACGAACGAAAGGTCGGTTGTGACCCGCGTTCACGTACTCGAAAACTCCGCTCTTCGGATCGACCGCGCCGATCCACGCCGTCACGAAAAGCTCCGCCTGATTACTCTCGCAAATCTTCCGATTAGCCTTCGTCACCGCTTCGGCGAGATCGGTCGAGTCCATGAGACTCGACTTGATGATGTTCTTCGTCTCCATCATGAACATCGCGCCTGGGATGCCCTTCCCCGAAACGTCGGCGACGAGAAACGCGATTCGTCCGTCCGCAAGTTCGTAGAAGTCGTAGAAGTCGCCGCCGACTTCGCGCGCGGGCTGGGTCTCGGCGTCAAACGAGAATTCCAGGCGGTCGAGAAAGGCGTTGTTCGGCGAGGGCAACGCGGAAAGCTGAATCTTCTTCGCGAGCGCGAGATCCTCGGCGGTGCGCCGCTCGGCCTCGGCGTGCAGGCGCTCCAGCTTGGCGGAGGCCTTGGTAAGCCGCAATAGTACGCACACAAAAAGCGTAAGCAACGTCGCCAATACCGCCGCCGTAACCGCAAACGCCCCGTTACGCTGGGCATAGCAATAGCTCTCGGGCAAGTACGCGACGTAGCGATAACCCATGTAGAGGAAATAGCGGCCAATCACCATTTCGCCGGCCGTGTCGCTCCAGCGCCGAATCGTCTTGCCGGGAACGAAATCCTTTTCCATGCCGGCGCGCTCGTACCAGCCGACGACGCTGAAGTGCCACTCGCGCAGAATCTTCTCCGACTCCGCCTCGGTGTAGCTGTACATGTTCTGACGCAGCCGGTCGACCGTGGTGCCGAGCTGGAGAAAGCCGTCGTGCTCGGGAAACGGCAATCCGTAGTAGGCGCAGACCATGTCGGGATTGGCGACGCCGGGACGGAAGCCGTGCGATACCATGGTATTGTCCGACTCGACGAGCGACATGAACTCGCGCGTCGTCGCGTCGGATTTGTAGTCGAAGCCGAGTACCGCTTCGAGGTTGGAGCCGATGGCGATGCCCTCGCGATTGACGATGTTGATTTCGTCGACGTTGAAAGTCGCGGCGAGTTCCTTCATCCGCTCAATCGGCACCGCGACGCACTTGCCGCCGATCAAATTGATGAACGCGCCGCCCACGTTTCGAAGCGCGGCCTCGATCTCGCCGTTGACCACCGCGGAGAATCCCTCCTCGGCGCCGACGAGCATCGTGTCGACGCGCTTTTCCGCGCGCAATGTCACCTGCCACCAGGCGACGACGAGCGCGACGACATAGAAAACCGCCGCGGCGGCGATGACGAATCTCGGCTTGCGGAACATTTAGCGGACTTCGAAAACTTCGTCCAGCCCGGTAACGTCGAAGACTTCGCGCACAACCTCGTTCATCCCGACGAGCGCAATCGTGAAGTCCGCGCCCCGCCGCTTCTTGGTCGCGACCAGCTGCCGCAGCGCCGAGGACGAAATGAATTCGAGCTCGCCCATGTCGAGCACCAGCGTCTTCGCCGACGCCGCCTCGTCGATTGCCTTGGCAAAATCGGGCGTAGCCGCCGTGTCGAGACAGCCCTTGAGCTTGAGAATCGTTTCGCCGCCCGCTTCGGTTTTCGTAATTTCCATAACCTCTCCTTTTTTAGCGCCGACGCGGCATCGTGTGTACCGACGTCCCGAGAAAACTTTCGCATGCCTCCAAAACTCCCTCGCCGAGCGTCGGGTGGGGGTGGACGAGCGAGGCGACGTCCGCCGCCGAAAGTCCCTTGCGGACGGCGAGCGCGAGCTCGTTCACGAGATCCGAGGCGTGAGGACACATGAGCTGGGCGCCGAGCAGTCGTCCGCTTTCCGCTTCGGCGACGATCTTCACGAAACTGCGATCGGCGAGTTCGATAATCGTCTTGCCGTTGCCGCTCATCAAGTACTTCGCGCTCTTTACCGCGAGGCCATTCGCCTTCGCCTCGTCCTCGGTCAGCCCCACCGTCGCGATTTCGGGATCGGTGAAGATGCATCCCGGAATGAGCTTCAGGTCGGTTTCGACCCTCTTCCCCGCCATCAACTCGACTGCGGCGATCGCGTAGGCGCTCGCGGCGTGCGCAAGCTGCACATCGCCTTTCGCAATGTCGCCGACCGCCCAAATTCCCTCGACCGAAGTGCGATGATTCTCGTCCACGACGAACTGCCCGCGTTCGACCGCAAGACCGACCGATTCGTCGGCGAGCCCCGCCGCGTTGCCCTTGCGTCCGATTGCGACGAGCACCGCATCGGCGGCGACCTCCTCGCTCGCGCCTTCCTTGGCGGAGAAGGTCGTAACCGTCTTGTCGCCGCGCCGCTCGAAAGCGCTTACACGACAACCGGTGCGAATCGCAACTCCGCGCTTTTTCAGGATGAGCGAAAGATTCTGGCCGATTTCGCGATCGACGGTCGCAAGCACTCGGTCGAGCGCTTCGATTACCGTTACCTTCGCGCCCAGCGCCGCGTACATCGAAGCGAACTCCATCCCGATTACGCCGCCGCCCACGATAACAAGTTCCTTGACGAACTTGCCCGAAAGGAGCTCGTCGCTCGTCCACACGCCTTCCGCGTCAATCCCGGGAATCGGCGGCCGAAGCGGGCTCGAGCCGGCGGCGATGAGAATGTTCTTCGCCTCGTATTCCGCGCCGGCGGCCGCGACCTTGTTCTTGGCGACGATCTTCGCCTCGCCCTTCACAACCTCGACGCCATTCGCCTTCAAAAGCGACGCGATGCCCGTCTTGAGCTGCGCGACGACCGCGTCCTTGCGCGCGGTCATCGCCGCGAAATCAAAGGACGGCGTCGCGCCGACGATACCGAGAACGCCCCAGTTCTTCGCCTCCTCGAGAACGTGCGCCGCGCGGAGATACGCCTTGGTCGGAATGCATCCGCGATTGAGGCACGTTCCGCCCAATTCGTCGCGCTCGATTACGAGCGTCTTCATTCCGAGTTGCGCCGCCTTGATCGCGCCCACGTAGCCGGCGGGGCCGCCGCCGATGACAATCAAATCCCAGTTCACGCTTTCCTCCATTCTTCGGTAAAAATCTCCTCGATGCCGTCGTCCGAAAACTCGCCGGGCGCGGCGTAAAGCCATTCGTCGGAAGCGAAGCGCTTTTCCAGCTTCGCAATCTCCGTCAATTCCGCCGCGCCAAACATCTTACGCTTACTCGCTCCGTATTCGGCGGCGTAGACCCGCTTCAATTCCGCCGTCAAATCCTCGACCGTCATCGTCGGCGCGATCGACTTCAAGTTGACCGTGCGCGACACGACCGAGGCGACGCCGTTCTTGGCGAGCTTGATCGGCGCGGGCGTCAGATATTTTTCGAGCGCCGAAGAGTCGACCTCGAGCATAATCGTACCGTGATGAAGCCGACGAAAGCCCTGCTTCAAAAAGGCGTTGCCCGAGAACTTCCGTCCGTCCACCGCGAGATCGTTGCGCCCCGTCTTCTCGGCGATAATGCCGAACGATTTAAGCGCGCGCTGGACGACGCCGAGCTGACGCGCGACGTCGTACTCGCCTTCGGTCGCGAAAAACGAGAAGTTGAGGTTTCCAAGATCGTGATAGACCGCGCCGCCGCCCGAAAGCCGCTTCGCGACCTTGCCGCCATCGGCAACAAGCTCCTCGACGCGACACTCGCGCCGCACGTCCTGATTGCGCCCGCACACGACGGTGCGGGCGTTGCGCCAAAGATAAACTCCGCAATCGCCCGCTTTGAGATTCCTCAAGAGGAACTCCTCCACCGCCTGGTTGTGATGGACGTCGAATCCGTCCGCCTCGACGATGAAGCGTTCCGCCATTCAGTCCCCGAACGCGAACTTGAGAACCGGCTGACGCGCCGCCCGCGTCTCGTCGGGACGGCGAATGTAGGTTCGCCGGGGCGAGGCGTGCAGGCTCTCCGCGTCGGAATCGGCAGTCGCGAGGATCTCCAGAAACGCCTTCGCCGCCTCGTCGAGCGTGTCCTTCGACTCCGTCTCGGTCGGCTCGATCATGAGCGCTTCGTGGACGATCAGCGGGAAGTACATCGTCGGCGGATGGATGCCGCGGTCGAGGAGCGCCTTCGCGACGTCGAGCGCGGAAACGCCCTTGTCGTGCTTGAGCGCTTCGAGGGTAAGCACGAACTCGTGCATGCAATACCCGGGATACGCCGTCTTGTACGCGCCTTCCAAAAGCGCCTTCATGTAGTTGGCGTTCAAGACCGCGCCTTCCGCCGCCGCCTTGATCCCCTCCGCGCCGAGCGTCTTCACGTAGGCGAGCGCGCGGACGATGACGAGGAAGTTACCATAGAACGCCGTCATCCGCATCTTCCTAAGGAACGGCTCGAGGAACTTCTTCGCGCCGCACGGACCCGAACCGGGACCGCCGCCGCCGTGAGGAGTGGAGAACGTCTTGTGGAGGTTGAGGTGGATTACGTCGAAGCCCATATCGCCCGGACGCACCTTGCCCATAACGGCGTTCATGTTCGCGCCGTCGTAGTAGCAAAGCCCGCCCGCCGCGTGGACGATCTTCGTGATTTCGAGAATGTTCTTGTCGAAGATTCCGACCGTGTTCGGATTGGTGAGCATAAGGCCCGCCGTATCCGGCCCGACCGCCTTCTTAAGCGCCTCCAAGTCGACGCAACCGTCCGCGCCGGAGGGAATGTTGACGATCGTAAAGCCGCACATCCTCGCCGAAGCGGGATTGGTTCCATGGGCGCTGTCGGGCACGATGATCTTCGTGCGCTGGGCGAGTTCGCCGCGGCTTTCGTGATAGGCCTTGATGGTCAAAAGCCCCGTGAATTCGCCGTGCGCGCCGGCCGCGGGCGTGAAGTTCATCGCGTCCATGCCGGTAATCTCGCAAAGCCACTTCTCCAACGTTGCGAGAACCTCGTGGCAACCCGCCGAGGACGGCGCGCATTGAAGCGGATGGATTTCGGTGAATCCGGGAAGCGCCGACAAGGCCTCGTTGATCTTCGGATTGTACTTCATCGTGCACGACCCGAGCGGATAGAAGCCCGAGTTCACGCCGTGCACGCGCTTGGCGAGCTCGGTGTAGTGGCGCGAGAGGTTGATTTCCGAAAGCGCCGGCAAATGCAGCTTCCGCTGACGACGCATGGTCGCCGGCAGTTCGCGTTTCGGAGTCGTCGGCTCGGGAAGTACGCTTTGGACGCGCCCTACGCGCCCGCGTTCGAACAGCAATTTCATTTCGCCACCACCTTCCCGATCAATTGGACGAGACGGTCGATATCCGCCTTGTCGTTGAGTTCGGTCGCGCACCAAAGGAGCCGGCCTTCGTCGAGTTTGAATCCGCCGAGCACGCCCTCGTTTGCGAGTTTGTCCAGAAGCTCCGTCGCGGGAACCGGCGTCGTCGTCACGAATTCGTGGAAGAACTCGCCCTTGTCCTCGTGCTTGAAGCCGAGTTTTCCGAGCTCGTCCTTCAGGTAGTGGGCATTCGCATAGGAGCTTTCCGCCGCGCGTTTCAGCCCCACGTTGCCCATCGTCGCGAGATAGACGCTCGCGGTAAGGGCGCAGAGGTTCTGGTTGGAGCAGATGTTGGAGCTCGCCTTTTCGCGGCGAATGTGCTGCTCGCGCGCCTGCAGGGTAAGGACGAACGCGCGCTTGCCCTCGGCGTCGACCGTCTCGCCGACGATTCGTCCGGGAAGCTTGCGCATCATCGCCGTCGTCGCGGCCATGAAGCCGAGATACGGCCCGCCCCACGAAAGCGGCATTCCGAGCGGCTGACCCTCGCCGACCGCCACGTCCGCGCCGCACTCGCCGGCGCTTTTGAGAATCGCGGCCGCGATCGGGTTCACCCCCATCACGAACTTCGCGCCCGCCGCGTGCGCGGCCTTGCCGATCGCCTCCGCGTCGGCGATGGTGCCGAAGAAGTCGGGCTGCTGCAGATAGACGCAGGCGACGTCGGGAGCGAGCTTCGCGCCGAGATCCTTCGCCTCGACCTTCTCGATCTTCATGCCGCTGCCGAAGGCGTAGGTCTCGATGACCGCCAGCGCGCGCGGATTGATTCCCGCGTCCACGAGCGCGCGGTCGCGCTTCGCCTCGCGGCACATCGCGATCGCCTCGGCCGCCGCCGTCGCTCCGTCGTAGACCGACGCGTTCGCGACGTCCATTCCGGTCAGATCGCAAATCATCGTCTGGTATTCGAAGATCGACTGCAATATGCCCTGCGAAATCTCCGCCTGATAGGGAGTGTAGGCGGTGACGAATTCCTCCTTGGAGGTAATCGACTTCACCGTCGCGGGGATGTAGTGGCGATAGGCGCCCGCGCCGCGAAACACGCTTTTGAAGACAATGTTCTTGTCGGCGAGACCCGATACGAAACGGGCGGTCTCCATTTCGGAGACGCCCGCGGGAAGATTCAGCTTTTCAAGACGCATCGCGCTCGGCACGGCGCCGTAGAAGTCGTCGACCGACTTCGCGCCGCACTTCGCGAGCATCTCGCGGCGATCGTCGTCGCCGGCGGGAATGTACGAGCCCATTTCAGCCCTCCGACTCGCAGAGCTTCGCGTAGGCCGCCGAGTCCATCGTTTCCTCGGTCGCGCTCACGCCCTCGATCTCCGCGAACCAGGCGCCGTAGGGATCGGAGTTGACCTTGTCCGGAGCGTCGCGCAACTCTTCGTTGACCGCCGCGACCTTGCCGGTAACCGGCGAGAAGACGTCCTCGACGCTCTTGACGCTCTCGATGTCGCACATCCGCTCGCCGGCCGCGACTTCGGCGCCGACTTCCGGCAGATTCACGAACACGATATCGCCCATCGCATGCTGCGCGAAATCGGTGATGCCGACGCGGACTTTGCCGCCGCCGAGATCCTGAATCCATTCGTGGGACTTGACGTACTTGAGTTCAGCGGGAATGTTCATTTTGATTATCCTTTCTTGTAAAACGGCATGGGAACGGCCTTGACCGCCACGCGGCGACCACGGACATCGACTTCGGCGACGGCTCCGAGCGGGAGCGATCCCTTCTCGACGAGCGCCATCGCCAGCGCCTTTTGGGCGTAGGGACAATGGGTTCCGCTCGTGGTGTGGCCGATCTTCTTTTCGCCGACGAAAATGTCCTGATGCTCGCGCACGATTCCGCGACCCGTAACTTCGAGCCCGATGCGCTCGCGCTTCGGCTCGCCAGCCGCCTCGAGCGCGGCGCGGCCGATGAAATCCGCCTTGGCCATCTTAACGCCCATCCCGAGCCCCGCCTCGAAGGGCGTAATCGTCTCGTTCATTTCGTGGCCGTAAAGCGGCATCGACGCCTCGAGCCGCAGCGTGTCGCGCGCGCCGAGGCCGCAGGGAATAAGCCCTTCGTCCTTGCCGGCGGCGAGTAGCGCGTCCCAAAGCGCGGGCCCCTTCGCTGCGTCGACGTAAATCTCGTAACCCTCCGAACCGGTGTAACCCGTCCGCGAAATGATCGCGCCCTTGATGCCCGCGACCTCGCAGTCGGAGAGGAAGGAGTAGTACTTCTCGGGGAGCGCCGCCGTGAGCTTCTTCAGAATTTCCGGCGCCTTCGGGCCCTGCAACGCGAGCTGGGCGATCGTGTCGGAAATGTCGGTGAACTTGACGTCGCCTTCGAGATGGGCGCGAATCCACTCCACGTCCTTGACGCGATTACCGGCGTTCACCACGACGAAATACTTGTCGTCGCGAAGCTTGTAGACGAGCAAGTCGTCCACGCATCCGCCGTTCTCGTAGCACATAAGACCGTAGCGCACCCGCCCGACGTCCATCTTGGTGTAATCGTTGGTGACGATGTGATTCAAGTTCTTCAGGGCGTCGGGCCCTTCGAAGATCACCTCGCCCATGTGGGAGACGTCGAACAGTCCGCACTTCTCGCGAACCGCCATGTGCTCGGCGATGACGCCGGAGCCGTATTGGACTGGCAGAAGATAGCCGGCGAACGGCACGATCTTCCCGCCGTATTCAAGATGCTTGTCGTAAAGCGGTGTTTTGAGGTCCATAAGCGAATCCGTACTGTACGTTTAAGATACGGACGCTATTATACCACAAAACCGGCGGCTATTCCACAGTTCGGGTATGCGCTTTACGCCCGAAATCGCGACGAAAAGTGAAGCGGAAGGAGACGGCCATGCACACGGCGGCGACGAGATAGGTTAGGCCAGAAACCGCGAAGACCAGTCGATAGCCGTTTTCGGGGAAGGCCGAGACGAGGTAGCCGACGAGTTCGCCGGAGAACACCGCCCCGATGCCCATCGCCAAAAGCAACATGAACCCGACGACCGCCGCGCGGTGCTCGGCGGGAATGACGTCGAAAACCGAGGCGTGAGTATTGACCTCGAAAAGTCCGCGCATAAGCCCGTACGCCGCCGTCATCGCCACCGCCCCCGCGAACGAATCGGCGAGCCCGATGGCGAGAATTGCCGGCGCACCCAATACGAGCGTGACGATTTGCAGACCCAATCGAAAACGCGGATAACGCCCGGCGAAGCGGTCGGTGACGAACCCGCCGACGAGAATCGCCGCGAACGCGATTAGATGGTGGTAGAACATCGCATGCGCCCCGCTCGTCGCCCCGTCCACGCCGAAGCGCTCGTGGAAGAGCTTGGGCGCCCAGGCGAGATAGGTGTTGTTCACGCAGCAAATCGCGATAAAACCGGTCGTCGCCAAGAGCGCGCTCGGATTGGTGAAATAAGCCTTGAAGGAGGATAAGGGGGAAGGCGAAGGTGAAGTCGAAGGAATAGGTAAAGTCGAAGAGGTGGGTTCCCTTAAGAGCCATATAAATGCAATTCCGAGTGCCAACCCCGCCGCGCCGAACGCCGCGAACACCGCGCGCCACGAACCGAGCCAGCCCAGCGTCCAAAGCGCCAGCACCCCGCTCGACATCAGCCCGATGTAGAGCGCCGCCTGATGCAGCGAAAAGGCGAGCGAGCGCGTTTTTTCGTGGTACGCGGCGATAAGCGACATCGCGCTCGGGCCGTAAAAACTCTCGCCGCCGCCCGTTGCGAGCGAACGCAAGAGCAGAATCGAGACGTAGCCGCCCGCGAAACCCGTGCCCATCGTCGCCAGCGACCAGAAGATCAGCGAAAAGGTGATGATTCGCTTACGGCTGAAGCGATCGCCGAGAAAACCGGCGAAAAAGGTAACGACGGCGATCGTAAGGAATAGCGCGGTCGTGATGTGCCCGAGCTGGACGTCGGTAAGCGCGAGATCCTTCTGGACGTAGGGAACCAAGACTCCAAAAAGCGCGCGATCCGCCTGATGAAAGAAATACGCGCCGCCGAGCAGCGCGAGCATCCACCATTTGTAGGAGTTTTTCATTCCGGCAAATAGCTGACGCGGTCAATCGTAAACGTCTGCGGCAACTCTTCCGCCGATGGCTCGCCGACCCACGACTTCATGATTTCGCAATCGAAGACGAGGTGGAGCGGACGGTGAAAGCGGTCGTTGGGTCGCGAAAAGACCTCCTTGCCGTCGATTAGCCAGACGAGGCGATCCTTCGTCCACTTGAATCCGTAATCGTGGAAATCCGCCGACGGATCGAAGTCGAGCGCGAGGCGGCGGAACTTCTCGGGTAGCGTCTCCACCCCGCCGTTAACGATGCCCTCCAAATACGGCGTTTTGAGACAATGAACCGTGCCGTACCAGTCGCGCAGCGAGCCGAAGATTTCGAAAATGTCGATCTCCTCCGAGAAGTCTCCGGGGCGAAACTTCTTTTCCGGCGCGTCCGACAGGGGATCGTAAAGCCAAAACGCATTGCACACCTTGGAGTTCATCGTCTTCGCGCGACACTCGAAGGTTCCGTAAAGAAACTTGTCGCGCGTACGCACGTAGGCGGTCGCCCAATCGGTAAAGCCGCGCCGAAGATTCTCGACCGTCTTCTCGTCCTCGCGGAGCGGTCGCGCGACGAGCTCCAGCCGCCCGTTCGTTACCCGCACGTTGTCGCGCGCGAAGAGAAAGCCGGAGCTGCGCCCCTGAAAGGACGCGACCCAATCCGTCCATCGCGCCTCATCGAACGAATCGAACTCGTCCGTCCAGGGCGCGCTCACCAGCGCCGCCAGCAAAAGCGGAAGAAAGGTCATTTAAGCGCCGCGCAAATGGCGTCCGGCGCCTCGGCGACCGGCGCGACGATGGTGTGCGACTTGTCCTCGGAACGCTTCTTGACCTCGACGCCGCCCGCCTTGAGCCCCTTCGCACCCACGACGACGCGCACCGGAAATCCGATCAGATCCGCGTCCTTGAACTTCACGCCCGGCCGCTCCTCGCGATCGTCGACGATGACGTCCACGCCCTTCGCGATCAGCTTCGCCTCCAAATCGTAGGCGACTTTCGCGACCTCCGCGTCGGCGGGATCCAATAGGCAAATGCAAACCTGATACGGCGCGACCGAGGCGGGCCAAATGACGCCGTCCTTGTCGTGGCTTTGCTCGACAATCGCCTGCAACGTGCGCGAAACGCCGATGCCGTAGCATCCCATGACCATCGTCTTTTCCTTGAGGTCGTCGGTCTTGTACACCGCCTTGAACGCGTCGGTGTACTTCGTGCCCAGCTTGAAGACGTGGCCGACTTCGATGCCGCGCTTGATGACGAGGCGCTTGCCGCACTTCGCGCAAACGTCACCGTCCTTGACGATGACGAGATCGGCGAAGTCCTTGATTGAAGTGTCGCGCTCGAGATCGACATTCTTCAGGTGGTGGTCGTCCTTGTTCGCGCCGACGATGCGACCCTTCGCGCCCTTGAGCGACTGATCGGCGACGATCTTGAGCGCCGCGTCCTTCGGCTTCACCGGCCCCACGCTGCCCGCGTTCGCGCCCGTCGCCTTGAGTACGGTCTCGTAGTCGGCGAGCTCGACCTTCTTCGCGCCGAGGAAGTGGCGCAGCTTCACCTCGTTGACGTCGCGATCGCCGGGAACGCAAACCATCACCGGTTTGCCGTCCGCGAGATAGACGAGCGACTTGACGAAGGCCTCGGCGGGAAGCTTCATGAACGCGGCCACCTCGTCGATCGACTTCGCTCCCGGCGTCGGCACGATTTCGACCTGACCGCACGGCGCGTCGGCGCACGGCTCGACCTTCCGCTCCGCCTTTTCGAGATTCGCCGCGTAACCGCAAGCGTCGCAAAACGCAATTCCGTCCTCGCCCGCTTCGGCGAGCACGTGGAACTCGTGGCTGAACTTGCCGCCGATGTCGCCGGTGTCGGCCTCGACCGGATACGCCTTGAGTCCGCACCTCGCGAAGACTCGCTTGTAGGCCTCGAACATCGCCAGATAACTCGCGTCCGCCGCTTCGAGCGAAACGTCGAACGAATACGCGTCCTTCATCAGAAATTCCTTCGAGCGCATAAGCCCGAAGCGCGGACGGATCTCGTCGCGGAACTTCCACTGAATCTGGTAAACCGTAAGCGGCAACTGACGGTAGGAGCCGACCGAATTCCTGATGACCTCGGTCACCATTTCCTCGGCGGTCGGCGAAAGCGCCGCCGCGTGCGAGGCGCGATCCTCGAGACGGAACATGCCCGGCCCCATCGTCTCCCAGCGGCCCGAGGTCTTCCAGAGCTCGGCGGGCTGGAGAATCGGCATCACCATCTCCTGCGCGCCCGCCGCGTCCATCTCCTCGCGGACGATCTTCGCGATTTTGTTAAGTACCCGCATCCCGAGCGGCAAATAGGCGTAGAGGCCGCCCGCGACCTTCTTCACGAAGGAAGCGCGAACAAGCAACTTGTGGGAATCGATTTCGGCGTCTCCGGGGTCTTCCCGAAGCGTCTGAATGAGAGCTTTAGTCCATTTCATAGTGCTGAATTATACCATATCGAAGAGCGACTTGCCCTTCGCATCCATCGCGACGATACCGCGAAAATCCTCAACCTCAAAACTCCAAACCGCCTCCGCGGCCCCGAATTCCTCCAACAGCGAAACGCCCGCGATCTTGCGCACGCTCTTCGCGTAGAGCGCGCCCGCCCCGCCGACCGCCTGCACGTAGACGCAACCGTGCTTTTTCATCGCTTTCAGCGTGGCCTCGTCCATTCCGCCCTTGCCGATGATTATGCGAACGCCGCTTTTGGCGATGAAGGACGGCTCGTAGCAATTCTCCCTTACCGAGGTCGTCGGCCCCGCCGCGACCACCCGGTCTCCAACGACCACCGGCCCGCAATGATAGAGCGCGCCGTCGCGGAAATCCACGGGAAGCATCCCTCCGTCGGCGAAAAACTTGTGGAACTTATCGCGGCCGGTGTGAACCAGCCCCGAAATGGAAACGACGTCTCCCGCCGCGAGCGCACGGACGGACTTTTCGGAAAACGGATATTCGAGACGCTTCACAGCGAACCCCTCCTGCACGCCCAGCACATATAGGCGATGGTCACGAAATAACTCGCCGGAACGCGCGTACGCGAGGCGACCTTGACGCCGAGAAGCGTGGTCTTTCCGCCGAGCCCCATCGGTCCGATTCCGAGCGCGTTCGCCTTCTTCAAAAGCCGCGATTCGAACGCGGTCGGCTTCTCCGCAAGCGACCGGAGAAGCTGCCTTTTCGCGACCTCGAAACCGGTCGCCCGGTCTCCGCCGATGCAAACGCCGAGAATCCCCGGCGCGCAACCGTAGCCCTTGATCTTCTTTACCGCGTCGAGAACGCACTTCTCCACCCCCGCGAGATCGCGCTCCGCGCCGAGCTCGCCGTCCGGCAGCGAATATTGGCGCGACATGTTCTCCGAGCCGCCGCCTTTCATAAGCAGCGTAACGCCACGGTAGTCGCCGTAGTGAACGACCGGTGCGCCCTCGGCGCAGTTGTCGTCGAGACTCTTGCCGGTTATGGCGTCGATCGTATTCTTCCTGAGATACCCCTTTTTCGTCGCCGCCCTGACCGCGCGCTTGATCGCGTTCGGCGTCGCGGTTTCGCGCAACTTGTCGCTCACGAAGAAAGTCAGCGTTCCTGTATCCTGACAAAGCGGCACGCCGTCCTTCTTCGCGATGCGGCAATTTTCGAGTATGAGTTCGAGAATCGTCGACGCGGCGGAACCGCGCTTTTCCCGACGACGCGCCGCCTCAATCGCCTTGATGACGTCGGCGGGCAAGGTGGAGCTCGTCCGCCCGACGAGTTCGGTCAACTTCTCGACCATCGACATCGCTTTTTTCATTTCACCGGCGCGGCGGGCGAACCGAAAACGGTCGTGCCGCGCTCCACATTGATGATTACGGTCGAACCCGCGCCGACCACCGCGCCTTCGCCGATCGTTCGCCTGGGCGCGACGACCGCCCCCGGATAGACGCTCGCGCCCTCGCCGAGCTTCACTCCGCCGCCGAGCGCGCATTGCGCGTAAACATGGGAGAAATCCCCGAGTACGGAATCGTGCCCGATCGAGACATTTTGGAAGATTATGGCGTGACGACCGACTTCGATATCCGCGGTCAGCGTGACGTTGTTGGAAACGAAGGAGCCGGCGGACACTCGAACGTTGGGACCGATAAACGCGCTTCGATGGACGATGGCGACGAACTCGCCGCCCTTCTCCTCAATCGCCTTCGCGCAACGCCGACGGCTTTCCACGCTGCCGAGCGCCGTAATGAAGACGTCGTCCTTCTCGATCTTGTAGTCCGCCACGTCGCCGAGAATCGCGGGGTAACCGGAAAACCCGTCGAGCGCCTGCGGATTCGCGTCGAGATAGCCCTTGATGTCGAACGTATCGCCATAGCCGATCGCCTCGCGCGCCACGCCGAACATTTCGCGACCGAAACCGCCCGCGCCGATGATGACGAGATGCTTCATTGCCGATTCCCCTCCTTGCTCGCGCCGTCCAGCAGCGCGACTATCTTCGTCGCCGCGTCCTCGCGCTTGACGAGGCCGCCGTGCCTCGATATCAATTCGGCGACGGCGTCGGCGCTCATCGTGCGCATCCAGGTGGAGCGAACCATGTCCGTGTCCACGATTCCCGGATCGAACGCGTGCACCCGAATTCCGCGTACGGACAACTCGGCGGCGGCGGTGAGCGCGAACGCCTCCACCGCGCCTTTGGCGGCCGCGTACGCCGCGTTGCCGACCGTCGCCTCGTGCGCCGCGAGCGAAGTCAGAAGAACGATTGCGCAATCCGACGCGTGCCGAATGCGCTTCGCCAGCAAACCCGCGAACTCCATCGGAAAAACCGCGTGCACCGCCAACATGCGCCGCGCGACCTCCGCGTCGATCATTCCGATCGGCGCCGGCGAGGAAAATCCGGCGCAATGAACGAAACCGTCAAGCGGTCCGAAGCCGTCAAGCGCACGGGCGACACGTTCGGCGGCCCCGCCTTCGCTCAAATCGAGCGCGCAAAAATCGCGTCCGTAAGCCGATTGCAAAAGCTCGCCACGACGCGCAACCGCGAGTACGCGATCTCCGCGGGCAATCAACGCCTTGGCGACGGCCTCGCCAATTCCCGAGCTCGCGCCGGTAACCACGTACGCCTTGCTCATGCGACGACTCCCGCGAGACAGGCGAGATCCGCGACCGTCTTCGCGCCTTCGAGATCCGCGAGCGCAAGCTTGCGATTATAACGTTGCTCGATCATGACGAGCACGCTGAACCCGACGAGCGAACTCCACATCGGCACGGCGCGGAAGTCGTCCTCCGGCTTTGCGGTCGGAACTTCCAGCGTTTCCGCGATATCCTCGAGAAATTTCTCCATCATTTCACTAACTTCGAGTAGTATAGCAAAAATAGCGAGGCAAGCGCGATAAGCGGACGCTTCCACGAGCGCGGGAAACCCGCGAGCGCCCGGCGGACGGAATCGCGTTTCAGACACTGCATAAGATCGTTCCAACGTGCCTTGCCCTTGAGAATGAGCGACAAAAGCTCGATTGCCGAAAGAACGCACGTTCCCTCGTAGAGCAAAGTCAGCGCTCCGCCCCGCCGCGCGTTCAGCTCGTCGCGCTTTTCCAACAGCCGCAGCTTGTTCGTAACGTATCGCCGCGAATAACGCGGAACCGTGCGCATCGCCCCCGAATTCCGGCAGGTGACGTGATAGCTCGCACGATCGATCGCCGTCATCGACTTCGCCACGAGCAGATACTCCGTGTTGAACATCGCGTCTTCGTAAAGCTCGATTCGCTCGTCGAAACGCACATTGTTCCGCTCGACGAGCTCGCGGCGATAGACCATTCGCCACACCGCCGCCATCTCGCGATTGGCGAAAAGCGGTCTTCCCGAATACCACTCGCGAATGTCGTCGAACGAATAGCCGAAGATCCGCGAAACGTATTCGCGGACGATTGCCGCGTTGTCGCGGCAACAATAGACCTTTCTAAGCGGACGAAAGGCGGAGGTCGTTTCGCCGTCCTCGGTGTCGTCGTAGGCGCAAACGCAAACATCCGCCGCGTCGCCTTCGAGCTTCGCGATCATCGTCGAAAAGAAATCCCGCTCCACCCAGTCGTCGGGATCGACGAAAAAGAGATACTTCCCCTTCGCCCGGTCGAGCGCACGATTGCGGGCGCGCGAAACGCCGCCGTGATCGAGCCCGATTACCGCGATTCGTGAATCCTTCCGTTCGCGTTCGCGCAAAATCGCAAGCGTCGAGTCGGTCGAGCCGTCGTCCACCGCAATGACTTCGGAATCTTCGGGGAGGGCGGCCAAAATCGAATCCAATGCGCGATTCAGCCAGCGTTCGACGTTGTAGCACGGGACGACTACGCTGCAAACGACGTTCATCGCAGGAATTTCGCCGCCTCGGTCGCCAAATTAGAGTATTCGAGGTACATGCCGCTCGCCGCCCAACCGACGATGACGAGAGCGCCGAACAAGACGCCGAGCAAAAACCCGAAAAGCGCGTCCGACGGTTGCGCCAAAAGTCCGTTCACCAGCTTGCGCACGATCATTCGCACGACGCCGAACGCGAGTAAGGCGACGACAAGCGTCGCGAGCGCGCGCGCCCAAGTCGCGTCAACGAATTCCGCCGAATACTTCCAGCCGAGCGCCGCCGAAACCGCGAGCGCGGCAACGCCAGCGAAAAAGGCGATCGTACCCGAAAATCCCCGAAACAGCCCGGTGATCGCCATCACCGCCGCAATGCCGACGAGTACGTAATCCGCAGTCAGAAGTTGCATTGGCTCAACGTTTCCGCGCTCCGGCGATTGCTTCGCGATATTCGCGATAAGCGGCGATGTCTTCGCGCTTCGCGCCGGTCTTGCCGAGCGCGGCGATCAGCGAATCGAGCGCTTCGAGCGACGCCGGATTCGCGGCGAGCGCGCGCGAACCGATTTCCACCGCCTGCGCGTGGTATCCGAGTTTAGCGGCGAGCTTTCCCGCCTCCAAAAATGTCGAAATCGCGCTGGGTCTCAAGGCGCAAGCGAGCTTGTAGTTCTCGAACGCCTTTTCCTGCCCGGCCTTCGAACCGTCGGTCTTCTGATATGCCTTCGCCAGCCCCAACGCCGCCGGATAGCTGAGCGCGTCCGCCTTGAGCGCGTCTTGATAGCGCAACCTCGCGGTCTTGAATTCGCCCTTCTTCCACGCGGCTTCGGCCTTCGCGAGCGCCTCGGCGCACTTCGCGCTGTCGCGCGAGCCCGCGCCCGGTCGTTCGGTTAGCGCGCGGGCGATCGTCTCCTTCAATCCGGGAATGATCGCACGCTGGGTTTTCTGAACGCGCGGTGAAGCCTCCGCCTCGAGTCTTACGTACACGTTCAGCTGCTCCAGCGCGGCGTCATGATAACCGAAGGCGTCGCGATATAGAAGTCCGAGGTGATACCATGCGGCGGCATCGCGACGATTGACGCGAAGCGCCTGTAAAAAATCGACCCGCGCGATATGTCGGTTATCGCAAGCCATCTCGACGATGCCCTCGCCCGTCCAACCCTGCGCGCGAATCTCCGGTTCAAGCGTCGCGTCGGTCGCGATGCCCCGGAAAAGCTTCGTCGCCTTGGCGTAGTCCTTCGCGTGCCAGGCGATCTGCGCCGAAAGAATCCTCACGTCGGAGTCGCGCTCGGCGAGTTTCTCCGCCTTTTGCGCCAGCTCCTTCGCAGAAGCGAGTTCCCCGAGATCGAGCTTCACACGAGCGAGTTCGACGAGCGCGTCCACCCGCGTTGGCGCGCAAGCGACGCTCTTCTCGAAGAACTTCTCCGCCTTTTTGAGGTCGCGCGCCGCGTACGCCGCCCGACCGCGCTCCAATTCCGCGAGTCCGTCCTTCGCGCCGCACCCGACGAGCGCGACCATCGCGATCGCCATCGCCGTCTTAAGCGCGAATGATGGCGAGAAATTCATCTCTCTTCTCCTCCATGATCTTTTGGGTTTTCCCTTCGAGATTGAGCCGGACGAGCGGCTCGGTATTGGACATTCGCACGTTCGCCCAATAGCCCTCCGCCTCCCACGCATCCACCGAAACGCCGTCCAATTCGAAGACCTTCGCCTTCGTGGAATACGTCGCTTTGATCTTCGCGAGAATCTCGGCCGGCGGCGTCGAGGTCTTGGTATTGATTTCGCCGGACTGGAAGTACTTCTTCAGCGGCTCGACGAGTTCGGAAAGCGGTCGATCGCTCGCCGAAACGATATTCGCGAGCGCAAACGTCGCCATCGAGCTCGACTCCGCCGTCGAATTCGCCTTGAAGTAGTAGTGGCCGGAAAGCTCGCCCGCGAAAATGGCGTCGTTCTGGCGCATCTGTTCCTTAATGAAGGAGTGTCCGACGCGCGACATCATCGGCCGTCCGCCGGCGGCGGCGATCGTCTCTTCGCAAACTCGGCTGGACCTAAGGTCGTAGAAGCACGCCGCGCCCGGATTGGCGGCGAGCAAATCCTTCGAGATCAGCGCCGTGACAAAATCCATCGGAATGATTTCGCCCTTTTCGTCGATGAAGCCCGCGCGATCAGCATCGCCGTCGTAGGCGACGCCGAAAGCGTACTTGCCGGGATTCGCCTTGATGAGCGCCTGCAAATCCTTCAGCGTCTCGTGGTGCAGAGGGTTCGCGTCGTGGTTCGGGAAGTCGCCGTCGTATTCGCCGTAGAGCGCGTCGTAGGTAATCGCCGAATTCGCGAACGCCGCCGACTCGGCGATGCCCATGCCGTTGGCGAAATCGAGCGCGAGATGCAACGGGCGCTTCAGGTGGGCGAACTTCCCGACGTGCGCGGCATAGGCGGCGGAGACGTCGACCGAGGTTATCTTGCCCTTGCCGGCGGGCGCTTCCTCGCCGGTCATCGCGCCGACGAGCTTTTCGATGTCCTTGATGCCGGTCGCGCCGGAAATCGGCACGGCATTCGCCTTGCAAAGTTTGCAGCCGTTCCACTCCTTGGTGTTGTGCGAAGCGGTGATCATAACCGAGCCGTCCGCCTTGAGCGAGGCGTTGGCGAAATAGCTCATCGGCGTCGAAGCGAGACCGACGTCGAGAACTTCCACGCCCTCGTCGACGAGACCTTTCGCGAACGCCGCGAAAAGCGAATCCGACGACTTGCGGCAGTCTCGCGCCACCACCACCCGCGAGCCGGTCTTGAAGCCGCAGAATTGCGCATAGCCGCGCGCGATCTTGTAAAAATCGCCCTCGCCGAGGTCCTGTCCGTAGATACCGCGAATGTCGTATGCTTTGAATATGCTCATTTGTCTGTTCCTTTTATTTCAAAATTCCGTTTTCGAGCGTCAACACCCGATCGCAAATCGCCGCCGCCTCGGGCGAGTGCGTGACCATGACGAGCGCGACGTCGGTTCCCTTCGAAAGTTCCTGCAGCATCCGCAGGATATCCGCGCCGGTCATCGCGTCGAGATTGCCGGTCGGCTCGTCGGCGAGCACGACCTCCGGCTCGGTCACCAACGCTCGCGCAAGCGCGACTCGCTGCATCTCGCCGCCCGAAAGCTCCGCCGGCAGGTGTTCGAGCCGATTGCCGAGCCCGACCTTCGAAAGCAGCTCCTTCGCGCGCGACATCGCGTCAACACGAGCGCCGCCCTCGCGCATCGTCGGCAACATCACGTTCTCGAGCACGGTCAGCTCCGGCATGAGGTGGTACTGCTGAAAGACGAAACCGATGTTCTTCGGCCGGGTGACCGTTCCCGAAGTCGGCTTTTCGAGCCCGCCCAGAATATTGAGAAGCGTGGACTTGCCCGCGCCCGAGCGTCCGATGATCGCGACCTTCTCGCCCGACTTCACCGCGAAGTTCACGCCCTTCAAAACCTCGATCGGCCGCTGGCCGGAGATCTTGAAACGTTTCTTCAAGTCGATGCTACCGAGGATGGTCATTGGTTCAACGCCTTTACCGGATCCTTCGCCGACGCCGCGAGCGCCGGAATGAACGACGCCGCGAGTCCGAAGACGAATACGAGGGAAACTACCCAAACGACATCGGAGACGATCAGCCGATGGGGAATCGCCGCGAGTCCGTACACCGAGGCGGGGAATACCTCGAGCCCCATCGTCGCGAGCCATTCCACGAGATTCTGCAGATTGGCCAAAATCGCCCACGACGCCAAAAGCCCGAGAACGACACCGAACGCGCACTGAATCATCCCGTGCACCATAAAGACCTTCATGATCTCGCGCTTCCTGAAGCCGAGCGCCTTCAAAAGCCCGATCTCCGGCGTTTTCTGCACCGTAAGGACGAGCAGCGTGTTCATTACGCAAAAGACCGCGACCAGCGAAATGAGCGACAACAGAAGCGCCGTCATGTTCTTCTCGACCGCGAGCGCGTTGAAAATCTGGCGATCCGCTTCGCGCCAGGTGATCGGCCGCAACTCCGGCGCGATTTCGCGAACCTTGTCGCAAATCTCCTCGAAGCGGTCCGAGTCGGTCGGCGCGTCGGTCTTGAGATGAATCGCGAAAACGCCCTTCTCCATCCCCATCAAATCGCGCACGTTGTTGAGCGAGGCGATGACATAGCCGGAATCGTACTCGTGCTGACCGCACGAAAAGAGCCCGACGACCTTCCACTTCACCGGCAAATACACCTCGTCGGCGGCGACCAGCGTCTTCGGCGAATAGACCGTAATTTCGTCGCCGACGCGGGCACCGAGCGCGCGGGCGGCGCTATAACCGAGAACGAGCGAATCGCCCTCGAGCTCAAACGAGCCCGCGACCGGCTCGCCCACGCGATAAGCGTCCTTGAAATCGTCGCCGTCCACGCCGATGATGACCGGTGCGAGTACCTTGCCGTTGTACGAGAGGAGTACGCGCGTGTCGATTTCGGGCGTGACGCAAGTGACGCCGGGAATTTTCGCGAGCTTCTTCGCGAGCGCCTCCTCGCCGTGCACCGTGTTTCCCTGCCGCGCCACGAGCGAGATGTGCGGCTTAAAATCGAGAATCTTCTCCTCCCAAATATCACCGAATCCGGTCATCACGCTTCGAACGACGATAACCACCGCCACGCCCAGCATCACCCCGAGCACCGAAACGCAAGTGATGACCGAGGCGACCGAACGCTTCGGCTTCAAGTATTTTAGCGCCAAAAATAGCGGAAAACCATTCATCAATTCACCGATGATAGTTTATCAAAATCGCTATTCCATGTCCACTTGAACGGGTACGTCTTTTTCGACGATTTCCCTGATCGCGCGTCTAAAGCCCTCGGCGTTGAAAGGCGGAGAATCAACACCAATGCGGTACTTGAGCGAGACGATGTATTCTTGCTCCCTGACGGATAGCGGGCGCGAGGCGAAAATCGGGAAAATCGGTCGCCCGACGTGATCGAGCGGATATTGAACCCCCGCTTCTTCGATTAGCAGAAGCCCGCCCACCTTCGAGCCCGCGCGCTCGCCGATCATAATCTCGATGAAAAACTTCTCGCCCGCCTTCGTTTCGAACCAGTCGCCGGGCACGAGCGGACTGACGATGCCGTGGAAGCCCGCCCACTTTCCGAGATGTTCGCGATCGGACGGCGTCCAACCGGTAATGCGGCGCGGACGCGGTTTCTTGCCGCCGCCCCAATTCGCCTCCAAAACTACCTTATGGTTAATCCGCACGACCAGCTGATCGTCGAAGTAGCCGACGAAGCGGTAGCGCGAACTCTTTCCGGGTTCAATTTCGCCGCGATAATAAATCGCCCATCCGCGCGAAGTCATCTCGCGCTCTACACCGAACGCCTTGGGCGCGTTCTCGGCGGGTTGCCGGCGCATGAGCAGATGGGTGAACGCCATTTCCTTCTTCGGCCGGTAATACTCGTCCATCGCCGCCTCCGAAAAATCCGCCGCGACGACTTTCCTTACGTCCGCCCAATAGCCCTCGTCGGTGTAATCTTCGCGCATCGATCCGTCGCGTTTGCGCTTGAAGTCGATGATGCGTCCGACGAGCGCGCCGTCGAGATAGTGACCGCGCCCGCCTTCGCCGATTCGCATTCCGAAATCTCCGCCCTCGCCGTTGTCGAGCCCGCGAAGCCGAACCTTGCCGACGACGGCGTTCATCGTCACGGGGCTCGCAATTTGAACGACCTTGTCCGGCTCCAAATCGAAAACCTCGCCCGGCGAAGGAATTTCCGGCAGATCCTTCTCGGCGTTCTCGAAGCCGATTTCGATTTCGTCCGGCGATTCGCTCGTCAAGGTCGAATCGTCGAGTTCGATTTCCATCGGCTCGACGAGTTCCGGAACGGGCGGTTCCACCGGCGCGACGAAAATCTCCGTTTCGTCCTTCCGCTCGCCGTCGCCACTCGCGGTGACGAAAATCAAGACGCAGAAAATCGCGAGCGGCGCGAAAATCGCCGTTGCGACCGAAAGCGCGTTGAGCCGATGCCGACTTTCCGCTATTCGGAAAGCCGGCGGTGGACCCAACCGCCTTCGCGAACTTCCGCGTGAGTCATTGCCTGCCAAATCTTGAACGCCTTGATCGCATCGCCACGGTTGCGCTTGGTGCCGATGCCGTAGTAGCCGCAAACCCCGCACATGAAAATCGCATCCGCCGAACCGGCGATGCCGGCGGCGCGGAAATACTCGAACATCTTCTTCGCGTCGTACTTCTCGCTCGTAATCGCCTTGACGAAAATCGCGCTCGCGACCTCGCCGCAAGCCATGGCGTCGCCCGCGCGCGCCGCCGCCGTAATCTTCTTAAAACCCGGAACGAAGTTCTTCGGCCGGTCGGTGACGTACTTGCCGCGCGGCGGAAACACCTTGGGTCCGAGATTCGCGGGACCGTTCCAAGTCGTCCCGAACGCGGTCGAAACTTTGGCGGTGGTGCCGCTTTCGCTCGTGTGGTGGTGGTTCACCGGCCCGATTTTGCCGTTAAGACAGCGCATGACGTCGTCCCACGCCTCCTTGCCGGTCGCCGTTACGAATTCGTCGTCGATGCGATCGCACTTTTTTACCAATTCGGGCAAGATTCTCCCGCCGACGAGTTTCACCCCTTCGGCGAAAAGCTCGTCGCCGAAGGAATTGCCCGCGACGACAAGCGCCGTCGCCAACGCGAAAATCGTCCACCGCCGTTTCAAATGTCCACTCCGACGGAGACGTCGTCCTTGACCATCTTTTCCTTGGCCTTGGCGCTGCCGCGCGAATTGAATCGCGGCGAATCGACACCGAACTTGAACGAATTCTTTCCGATGCGATCTTTTTCGTTCACCGAGAGCGGACGCGAGGCGAAAATCGGCAGAATCGGACGGCCGCCGTCTTTTGGATATTCCTCGCCTTCCTTCTGAATAAGCAAGCATCCGCCGCACTTTCCGCCTTGCGTTTCGCCAAGTGCCAGTTCCATCTTCAAGATCTTGCTCGGATCGGCGTCGAACCAATCGCCGACGACAAGCCAGGAATTGTGCTGCGGGCTCGCCCACTTTCCGACCAGCTCGGAGTCATGCGGCGCCCAACCGGTAATCCGTCCCGAAGCGGCGCTGGCCGAACCCGAGCCACGGCGATCCTGCGGCCCGTGCCCCCACGACGCCTCGAGAACCACCTTGCCGTTGATTTTAACGACCATAAACTCGTCGAAGTAACCAGCGAAGCGATAGCGCGCCTTCTCAGTCGGCTTGAGTTCGCCAGTGTAATACGCCATCCATCCGGAGCCGCCGAAATCGTTCGCGCCGAACGCCTTGGGGCCGTCGTCGGCGCTGGTCGAAGGATCGATCAATACCTTGGTAAGCGCGACCTTCTTGTTGGGGACGTAAAACTTCGCAAGCGCCTCGGCGGAAAATCCGCCGGCGGCGATGCCCTTGAGAAATTCCCACGACTTGCTGCCGCTATAATCGTTGCGGTTGCCCTCGCCGTCGCGCTTCAAGTCGACGAGTACGCCGATAAGGCACCCGTCGACGTTCTGCCCGCCCTTGATGAGCGTACCGAATCCGCCTTCCGTACCGTCGCCGATACCGCGAAACTTCGCGCCTGCAACCGCCGCCATCGTTACCGGGCTCGGCGTTTGCGCGACCTTGTCCGGCTCGCCGCCCGGATCGGGGCTCGGCGGCGCGGGATTGACGATATCGGGAGTTACGACGTCGACCGTGACGTCGACGTCCTCGGTCATGTCGATTTCCTCGGGCTCCGGTTCCGGCTCTTCAAGCTCCTCGGCCTTCTCCTCGATGTTGGAGATTTCGACTTCGATGTGCTCGCGCTGTTGCGCCGAGACCGCCGTCACCACGATAAGGACGATTACTCCGAGAATCGGCGCGACGATCGCGATAATCGGCGCCTTGAGCCGTTGCAGCTCTATAAGCGCGAGCTTGTAGTCGCGCGAATCCTTCGGCTGTTTGAATCCGGCGAGCATATCGCCGATTCGCCGGAAGAACCCGTGCTCTTCGTACTGCTCGGAAAGTTCGTCAATATCGATAATACCGTCCGCCATAACGTTTTAGATGTCCACTCCGACGGAGACGTCGTCCTTGACCATCTTTTCCTTGGCCTTGGAGTTGCCGCGCGAATTGAATCGCGGCGAATCAACGCCGATCTTGTAGGAGTTTTTGCCGATGCGATCCTTTTCGTTCACCGAAAGCGGACGCGAGGCGAAAATCGGCAGAATCGGCCGATTGCCGTCCTTCGGATATTCCTCGCCTTCCTTCTGGATGAGCAATAGCCCGCCGATGATTCCGCCCGGACGTTCGCCGATTACCAAATCCATCTTGAACTTCTTGCCCGGCTCGACCGCGAACCAGTCGCCGACGACGAGTCGATCGCGATCCCGCGGACCTCGCCACTCGCCGATTACCGACTGGTCGCTCGGCCCCCACCCCGACATCGGGCTCTTGTTGGATCCGCTCTTGCCGGGCATGTGGTCGCAGACGCACTCGAAAACCGTCTTGCCGTCGATTCTGACCATGATGCAGTCGTCGAAGAATCCCGCGAAACGGTAACGCGCCTTTTCGGTCGCCTTGATTTCGCCGGTATAGTAGGCGAACCATTCCTTCGGCTTCATCTGATCGCCGGCGCCGAACGCCTTCGGGCCGTTGCCCGCGTCCTGCATCGGAATGAAGACGTGAGTCAACGCCACTTTCTTGGGAACCACGTAAAAGTTCGCCAGCGACTCCGGCGAGAAATCCTTCGCCACCGCCGAGCTTACGTCGTTCCAATACGAAGGCGTGCGCGGATTGCCCTCGCCGTCGCGCTTCAAGTCGACGAGTACGCCGATGAGGCACCCGTCGACGTTCTGCCCGCCCTTGATGAGCGTACCGAATCCGCCTTCCGTGCCGTCGCCGATGCCGCGGAACGGCGCTCCATTCATAGCCCGCATCACCACCGGGCTCGGAGTTTGCGCGACCTTGTCCGGCTCGCCGCCCGGATCAGGACTCGGCGGCGCGGGGTTGACGATGTCGGGAGTTACGACGTCGACCGTGACGTCGACGTCCTCGGTCATGTCGATTTCCTCGGGCTCCGGCTCTGGCTCGTCAAGATCCTCGACCTTGTCCTCGATGTTGGAGATTTCGACTTCGATGTGCTCACGCTGTTGCGCCGAAACCGCCGTCACCACGATAAGAACGATTACTCCGAGAATCGGCGCGACGATCGCGATGATCGGCGCCTTGAGTCGCTGCAGCTCTATAAGCGCGAGCTTGTAGTCGCGCGAATCCTTCGGCTGCTTGAATCCGGCGAGCATATCGCCGATTCGCCGGAAGAATCCGTGCTCTTCGTACTGCTCGGAAAGTTCGTCGATATCGATGATGCCGTCCGCCATGACGCCGATTCCTTAAAGCGTGAAGATGCTGACGCTGTAGAGCCCGTTCTGGTAGCAGCTGTCGAGAACGTCCACCAACGCCTTGTGCGGAGAGTTCTCCGTGCACTTGACGATGATCGGCGTCTTCTTGGAAGTAAGCGCGATCTCGCGCAAGTTCTGGTCGAGCTCCGCGCGCTTCACCGGCTTGCGGTTATAAAGAACGAGTCCGTTCGCGTTGCGGCCGTTGGTGCCGATTTCGATCGTGACCGTGATATCGCTCGGTTGCGATTCGCTGTTCGTCGCCGGCGCGGGCCGGTTGGCGTTCAGCTTCGAGAGCATGTCCTCGGTCTTGATCGTAACGACGAAGAAGATGATGAGCTCGAAAACGACGTCGATCATCGGCGTCATATCCAAAGCCGGATTTTCCTGGGGTTTCCTCGCCATATTACCTCCCCTTCAGCCGCGAAAGTCGAGGCCGCGCCGAATTGCCGGGCTTGGAGGTTCGATCCTCCTGCACCGCCATAAACGAAATCTTCCAAATCCCGTTCGCGGTGCAGGCGTCCATAACCTGCTTGACCGCGCGGTGCTGAACCTCGAAGTCGGCGCGAATCAAAACCGGAAATTCGCCGATCTTCTTGTAGCGCTCCTTGATGCGCCGGCCGATCTCCTCGGGCGTAATCTCGCGGTCGCCCATCGAAATACGGCCCTTGGGCAGCAACCTGCCGAGCTTGTCCCGCGCCGCGATGTCGATTTGCATGTGCGTCGGCGGCAGCTCCTCCGGCGTGAGCACGATGCCGTGGCGTCCGTCCTCGAGCTCGATCGTCTCGTCCTTCTTCTGCGCTTCGACCAGCGTAACGACGAAGAAGATGATGAGCTCGAAGACGACGTCGATCATCGGCGTCATATCCAAAGCCGGATTTTCCTGTGGCTTTCTCGCCATGGTCAGAATCCCTTAGGCGACTTCCTCGCCGCCCTCGACCTGCACGTTCCTGAGACCGTTCAGAATCTCCATGGTCATCGCCGTCATCTTGAGGACGAGGCGGTTGGCCTTGTTGCGCAGCGAATAGAACACGGCCACCGACGGAATCGAGACGATGAGGCCCGCCGCAGTCGTCCAAAGCGCCTGGCCGATCGAGCTTGCGAGCGCCGCCGCGTCTCCCGCGCCGCCCGAAGCGAGCGCCTGGAAGGTCAAAATCATGCCCTGCACCGTACCGAGCAAGCCGAGCGAAGGCCCGAGGTTGCCGCAAACCGCAATCCAGTTGAGCCGCTGCTGAATCTTCTCCTGCTCGAGATCGGAAGCCGCGGTAACCGCCTCCTGAATCGCCTCGAAGCCCTCTTCGATGTGCTGGAACGCCGCCATCACGATCGACGACATCGCCGACGGATTCTGCTGGCAGACGTCCATCGCCCTTACGACGTCACCCTCGGCCATCGCCGCCTGCACACCGTCCAGAAGGCGCTTGGGCATGAGCTTTTCTGGCTTGATGAGAACCGACGAGTCGATCGAGAAGTAAATCGCGAACGCGCCGTCGCCGAAAAGCGCGAGCCACAGGAGCATGCCGACAACGCCCGAACCGAAGACGATGTCGTAGAATCCGCCGCCGCTCTTTTGCGTAGTGTTGGCCGCGTCGCTCGAAACGACGTTACCGTTCGCGTCGGTGATTTCCTGACCGAACGAGGTGAGCGCCGCCATCGGCGCGACCGCGGTACCGACGAGAATCGCCGCCGCCATCAATGATTTCCTGATTTTGTTCATCTTGGTTTTCCTTGTAGTGGACGTTTGTGAATTGTGAATCTTACATCGCCTTCGCCTGCGACCGAAGCTTCTCTGCGCGACCCGCCTGACCGCGCTTGTCGAAGCAATCCGCCGCCTTGGCCATCGCCTCGGCGCGTTCGCTCGCGCACTCCGGATCGTTGTACATGAGAACGACCCTCATATACCCGTCGCGCAACGCCTGTTCGAGTCCGTCGCTCGAGCCGTTGGTGTCCGCGACGATCATATCTCCGCGCATCGTGAACGCCGCCGCCGAGGACTTGCGGTCGCCTTGCGAAATCGCCTTCTTGACGAGCGTATCGAGTTCGGTGCGCTTGCCGAGTTTCAAAAGCGCCTTCCAGTAGGCGGGAGCCATCTCGCCGGAGTAGGCGGCGCTCTTGTCGTCGCCGATTACGCCCTGACAGACGTCGTACGCCTTCTTCGCGTCGCCGGTCGCGAGATAGGCGAGCGCGAGATAACGCGCCGCCGGACGATCCCACTTCAGCATGCGATAATCGTCGACGATCTTCTTCAAAGCCCCGATCGCGCTCGAGCCCTGCCCCGCCTCGACCTGGGCGATCGCCTTGTCGAGCGCGGCCGGCTTGGCGACGTCGAGCGAAACGACGTCCGCGAGCTTGATTTCGATATCGACCATCGTCGAACCCTTCTTGAGCGAGACGACGTATTGCTTCGTCCGGCTTTGCCACTTGATCTCGCCGGTGCTGGAATTCGCCTCCGTCGAAATCGTCCCCTGAACCGCCGAGGCCGAAGCCGTGGCGAGCGCGACAAGCGCCAATATCGTGAATTTGCGCATTATGGATTCTCCTTCTTGGGTAGAGCCGCTCCCGGCAGTTCCGCCTTGGCGCGGTTCATGCAGTTGGCGATTTCCGTTCTCGCCTTGCCGTTCGGGAATTGTTCGAGATATTCGCCGCCGAAGCGAAGGACGCGCTCGGCCTGCTCCGCGCCCATCTTGGCGAAGAGCGGTACGATCGTTGCGTAGGCGCGCTCCAGATTCTCGAGCTCGCCCGCGCTCATCGCGGAAAGCGGACGCTCCTCGCTCGCGCCGTGCGACTGGATGAACGCCTGGAAGGTCGAGGCCGCGCGTCCGCACGTTTCCATCGCCTCTTCCTTGAGATTCATCGCCTCCTCGGCCTTCATCCGATCGATGAGCACGTCGCCGGAAAGTAGATCGATCTTGTCCTGCTCCCACTGTTCGCGCGTCTTCCAGTACTGGCGAACCTTCTTGATCGCGCCAATCGCCGCGCCGAAATACTTGCCGCGCTGAACGGCGTCCTTCTCGGAGCGGCCCTGCGCGCTCGCGACCTCGACGAGCAGGAAGTTCGCGTCGGCGGCGATCATCATCTTCGCCATCTTCTTATCGCCGAGGAACTTGTCGAGCGCCTCGCGCGCCTCGGCGAGCGAACCCTGCTTGAACGCGCTCTTCGCCTGCCCGAGCCGCGCCCGGGCGACGACCGAAAGCTGATTGGTGCCGGCGAGCTTGATCGCCTTGTCGAAGGCGCGACCGGCGAGCTCCCAGTTGCGCGCGTCGATGAGCGCCTCGCCCGCGTTCTCGTACTGGAGCGCGGAATACGCACCGTCGGTACCGAGCATCTCGGCGTAAATCTCCGCGCCTTCCTTCTTCATGCCGATCTCGATCAGGTTCTTCGCGAGCCGCGGCTTGGCGTTCTTCGCCTCATCGGAATCGGGGAAGCGCTTCGAAAGCGCGTCCAGCGCGTTCTTCGACTTCTCCACGTCGCCGAGCGCGGTGTAGATCGTGCCGAGCTTGACGTAGCCGAGCTTCGAGTACTTGCCGTCGGGATAGGCCTCGAGATATTCCTCGAAGCTCTTCGCCGCCTGCTTGCGATACATCTCGAGCTTGGACTCGGGCCGGTTCATCCGACTCCAGCACTCGCCCGCGAGGAACTTCGCGCCCTCGGCGAGTTCGACGAACTTCTTCGCCTCTTCCTGGGAAAGCGAAGCGTCCTTGGCCATTTCCGCCGCCTTGCCCGAGAAGTCGTTGAATTGCTTGACCGCGCGGATGATTTGCGCCGTGCCGCGCTTCTCCGCCGCCTCGATCGCCTCCGCCGTTTCATTAGTTGAAGCCGCCGCGAGAATGTCGAGGCCGTCGTCCTTGTAGAGCTGGGCGAGCGACATCTGCGCCTGAATGCGGTGGCGCGGGTTGGTCTCGAGTTCGACGTAGCGGTTCATCGCCGCGATCGCCTCGGCGCGATCGCCGAGCTTGTTGTAGCACTCCGAAAGCTGCGCGAAGCTCGTCGCGTAGTAGACCGAATTCGAGTAGTATTCGCCGACTAACTTCCACAGCGCAATCGCGTCGTCGTAGCGCTTCTCGCGCTGCGCCTCGCCCGCCAAGCCCGCCGCGGTCTGCGCCGCCGTCGCATGCTTGCGGTAGTTGACGACGAACGCCTTGCGCAAGCGGTCGCACCGCGCCATCTCCTGAAGATCCTTTTCGCGCGCCGCTACTCTCAAAAGCGCATCGCCCGCCGCCAGCATCATGAGCCGCTTCGCGCCCGCGAACCGCTCCGAGAGATACCCTTCGATTACGTCGGCGTCGGCGCGCAGCTCCTCAAGCCGCTCGCCGCCCTTCTTGGCGAGCTTGAATTTCAGAATCTGCTCCAAGTGGGCGTAAATAAGGTTCTCAATTCCGCCGATCGACTCGGGGCATTCGGGATAGCGCGAAAGAACATCGTACCCTTCCTTGATCGCGCCCTCGAAATCGCCCTCGGAGAAGCGGTCGGACGCGACCTTGAACTGCATCGCGCGAACCTTGGCGATCATCTCGGGCGTGACCTGCGAAGTGATCTTCGCGCCGTAGGTCTTCTCGGCGAACGCCTTGATTTCGTCGGCGAGTTCGCCCGCGTTCGCCGCCCAAGTGGACTCGGGATAGCGCAAGAAGACGTTGAGCGAGTGGTTGTAGGCGCCCTGACCGTTGCGCTTGCCGTTCGCGAGCTTCTCGCCGAACATGAGCGACTTGATCTTCTCGTCGTCCTTCTTCGGTTTTTTGGACTCGGCGAGCGCTTCGTCCCACATAAGCCGCGCCAAAAGATAGCGGCACTGCGGCATCGGCGAAAGCCGGAGCATGCCCTTGCGCCCGTCGGGGTCGATGGCGGCGATGGACTCGTGCAATTCGCCGAGCTGCGGTAGGTAGTCCTCGAGATATCCCATCGCCCGGTCGAGCCGTCCGCGCAAAAGCTCGATGTGCGACTTCATATTGACCGCGCGGCCGAAATAGACCGACTGCTCGGGATGCTTCAAAATCTTGTCGACGATCTTCTCCGCCGAATCGAGATAGGGAGCGCGCTTCTTCTGGTCGGCGACCTCGCTCGCGAGCTTGAGCTGAAGTTCCACCGTCTCGCACCCCATCATGCACCACTGCTGCGTTTCCAACTCCGGCTTGAGATTAAGGAGCCCCTCGTAGACCTTCACCGCGTCGGCGAAACGCTGGTCGCCGCAGAGAATCTGGCCCCAGGCGAAACAGGCGTTGATATAAAATACGCGCAGCTCCTTCTTGGGGCTCGCGAACTTCTTGAAGAACTCGTCGTAGATTTTCTTGCACTCGTCCTTCTTGCCGACGAAATTGTAGCGATTGGCGAATTCGAGCCGCGCCGCCCAATACTTCGTGCTGTTGCGGTCGGGCAAGGCGCCGATCTTCTTCTCGGCCTCCTCGAACTTGTTCAGCGCGAGTAGCGAACGAATCTCAATCGCGAAAAAGCGAACGTCCGCCTCCGGCCAACGCTTCTTCGTCGCCTCGATTACGGGAGAGGCGAGATCGGGGTACCCCGAATCCACCAACGCCTCCACATAGGCGATTTCACGTTCGAGTTCGGGGTCCTCCTGCGGTTCCTCCGCCGCGGTCTCGGCGAAAACCGAACCCGCCGCGATTAGCGAAAAAACCAACGCAAGCTCTAATCTCATGATGATGAAATTATACTACAATACCCGCGATGGGTCAAGGTGCGCACTTCGCAAGCGCGTCTTACTTGACGATGATTCTCGGGGCGAGGCGCGCCGGACTACGAAGAGTAAGCGCACCGCCTTCACCGATCTTCAAGCTGCAACCCTTCGGCAAGTTGATAGGCTCAAAGCGCGCCAGGTCATCCTCGGTAAAGGTCTTGCCGGTAATGAGCACGATCGAATTGCCGCGTTCAAGTTCCACGCCGCTCAAATCAATCTTAATCGTACCGGTTTTGGGGAAGATAAAGTCCGCATCATGGCCCAACGTCAACGTTTCGCCCGAAACCGCCTTGATAATCGCGCCTTCCGCAAGCGAAATCTTCGCCGTAATAGAGCCCTTCGCCAAAAGCGCACCGCCCGCCTCGACCGTAAGCGGCGCGACGCGCGAAGCCGTGCCACCATAATTACCGCTTGTCGAGCTACCACGTACGGACGCAACATTCACGAATTCATTGCCGTCTGTCGAAACCTCCACATCCCAGTCAACGGGCAACCCACCCCAATTCGTATCCGCCGAAGTGAATCTATAGTCCGTGAACATATCAATTGGATTGTTCTTGAAGTCAATCGTAACATACAGCTTACGATTTGCCATGTCTGCGACAGACATAGAAAGCGAACTCCCTTGATCAATCCCAAGCGAAACTTCTATCCAACTTGGATCGCCGGATGATAACCAATCGGAAATCCCTATGGATCCACCTTGCGTTGTCCCCGACGAGCTAGTAATCGACGCCCTGGCAAAGACACTATTTAGATTCTCCCCATTCCGCGAGAAACGAAGACGCGAGAGATGAACTTTATTCCCACTTGAAGTCTTGAGGAAGTAGATTCTAACATACCGAATCTTAGAACTATCGGCGAGCGAAGTTGCGCTGAAGGTCGCGCCGCTTTCGATTGTAATCCCGGGCACACTCACCACCCCCACATCGAAATTACCGCGCCCAATGGCGAACTTCAATGTCGAAACCGTCGCCAGCGCCGGCAAGGTCGTAACCGGAGACCCGGAATCGTTCGCATAGACGATGGTACCGCCGCCGCCGATCTTCGAGTAGTCGAGATTGGTCGTCCATCCGTCATTATCTACGGAGATTTCCAACCGCCCGCCCGCCTGAATCTCCACGGACTTGTTCCTGAGCGCCCATCCGCTCGCCGTCGGCACGGTCACAATCGTCGCGCCACCTTCGCAAACGAGCTTCGCCACCGTCACGCTCGCATTCGCGGGAATCGTCATCGATCCGCTCGCCAGTCGAATGGTCGCTTCGGAGTTACAGGCGAGAATCGCGCTGTCCACCGTCTTGCCCGCGCCCGGGTCGATGACGACCGTGCCGTTGCCCTCGATGGTTCCGCCCCACGGCTCGGAAAGAACGGCGGTATTGCCGCTTTCCACGGTCAGTATGCCCGTGCCGCTCTTCATAAGTCGCGTATAAGTACCGGCGATAACGTGCGCCTTGCCGCAAGCGAGTTCGTAAACCACGCTACCGGGGAAGCCGGAGAAGTCGAGCGTCTGCGCGTCGATGGTATGTTCGCCGTCGCTCACGAAGGTGATGTCGCTGCCGCTTAGCACCTTGCTGTCGTCCGCCATCAATCTATCGCAGACAACGTCGGCGTCCACGGTAAGAATCGTGTTCTCGCTCGGATCGAGCTTGACGTCGACGGCCGCCTCCAACCGCTTTTCGCTCCACTTGCCGTCAAACGCGACCAGCTCGCCGTCCTGCGTGTACTTCCATTCGGCGGTATCCCAATTCACCTCTCCGCCAAACGCCAGCACATACGGTCCGCCCATGTTGTCGCCGGAAACGACCGCAATTTTCCCTCCCTCAAGATATCGAAGTGAGGCAAAAGCGTCCAACGGTTTAAAACGATAGAGATCGGCAAAGGTGAAGTCGGACTTGACGATTATCGTTTGCGGCTCGTCCCCGAGCGTAAGCGCGCTCGTGTCGAGCGCAATCGGGTTTTCGGGGAAGTTCACCTCCGTCTTCTCCAAGCAGTTCATCGCCTTGCCCTCGACCGCCTTGATGATGGCGCCGTCGTCGAGGGTGATCGCCGCCTCGATTGCTCCCTCGGCCAAGAGCGTACCGCCCGAGCGAACCCCAAGCGCGGATACAGGAACCTTGGCGAGCGAGGCGCCAAAATTCTGGTTGTTGTTGTTAATCCACCCGCCGCCTGCCGCCGTATTGGGCGCTTGGCCGCTTACCGTCGAAACCGTGGTCCAGACGGAGCCATCGTAGGAAACTTGCACTTCCCAACTCCTCGGTGTCCACCAGTTGGCAAGGGTATCGCCTGCCTTGCGACAAGAAGCATAAATGCCGTAACGGTCGAACATATCGCTCGGCGTATTAAGTTCAATGGTAATGTAAACCTTGCGCGCAGCCATATCCTCCGGCGTGGCCGAAAGCATACAACAGGTATCGTAAAGACCTCTTGACGCGTTGGTGTTGGCAGCTCCGTTAAACAACATACCTACATTGCCATTGCGATATCCGACGGAAGCGGAAGAGCTCTTGATGTTTCCGCGAATAACTTCCGAACCATTGGCGGAGAAGCGAATTTCCTCCATGCTGACGCCATAGTATCCGGCTCCATCGCGACTGCCCGCCTTGCCGGAGTCGCTTTGCTCGAGGAAATAGAAGCGGATAAAACGAATCTTGTCGAAGCGATTGGCAAGCGAACTCGTGCCGAAAGTCGCGCCGTCGTAAACCCGCACCTCGCTCGTGTTGAGCGCGAGCGCCGCGTTGTCGTCGTTGATTTCCAGTTTGCCGCCCATGACATGCGTCGCACCCGGCACGTGTACGGGGAGCTTGAAGTCGAGGAATCCTCCCGAATTCAAGCTATTGAGGACGAGCGACGCCGCATCATCGGCCTTGGTGAAAGTATAGGTCGATTCCGTGTTCGCAAACGAACCGAACATCACCGTCCGCATACCCGAAACGGCAATGCCGAGATTTTCGCCCTTCTCGGGGAAATAAACGCCCAGACCGTCGGTAAACGCCCTCGTCGTTTCTCCCTGCTTCCAGTTCTGCGCCTCCGTTGACCAAACCGCGCCATCCGCGCCATTCCAAGTAAGCACCTTCGCGGTATCGAAGAAGGAGCCGTCCTCGCCGGCGACGCCGCTGACCGGCGTATCGAGATTGCCGACGTAGAAGCTCGCACCGTTGTCGATCAATTTCGCACCGACGAGCGGAGTGATCTGGTAAGTGCCGGTCGCATTCTTCGGGAGGATCACCTTGGTGCCGGCGTCAAACACAAGCTTCTTGACATTCGGAAGCGGCAGCGCGGCGAATTCCACCGTAATCTCGGGCCCGATTTCCACCTCGCCCGCGAGAGCGTTCGCGTTCTTGACGAGCACCTTGCCCGAACCGGTGAAAACGAGCTTGCCCTGATCGCGATCGACGAGCGTGGCGTCAATCGTCAAGACCGAATCGGCGGCGAGATCGACCGTTGTCGTACCCTTAAGCGCGATTGCGCCCTGATTGATCGTCGAGAGCTTGGAATTCCCCGAAACCGAAAGCGCCAGCTCCGATGTCGCCGAAGTGCCAAAGCTAAAAGTCTGCGTCCGCTCGACGCGCAATTCGCCGTTATTGAGCGCCAGTGGCAATTCAAGCGCCTCGAAACTCTTCTCCTCGCTCAGACCGATGTTGGGATTGATGCCGATTTCAAGCCGCCCGTTTTCAATCGTGCCGAAGGTTTCGGCGGTTGCATCCTTGAAGGCGTTGAAAGTTTCGAGCCGAAGATCCATATCGACTACCGAAAACGGCAGAAATCGCGCAAGCGCGCCCGCGGTATTGCTTCTAAGAACATTGCCAGTGAGGTGGCCGCCTTGCGGAACCTCGAAAGCGAGATTGTCGAAGTCGAGCCACGCCCCCGCCTTGTCCGAATAAAAATCGAGAATCGCGTTCGAGCCCGCCATCGTCACCGTTCCGACGTTCGTCATCTTCGCGATGTAGAACTTCTGGTCGCCCTCGAAGCGAACATTGCCCTTTTCTTCGGTGAACTCAAGTCCGTTGTGGCCGACGCCGCCGCCCGTGGCAAACGTCACATTTCCACGATTAACCAGAATGTCGGTCGTGAAGCGCGCCACTCCCTCGCCCGTCAACTTGAAGGTCGCGCCAACGGGCTGCTCGACGACGAGCTTCAGCGCCGCGATTTTGTTCGCGCCGACGTTCATCGTAAGATCACCGGTCGGTGCAATCGACGCGGTGTTCGCATGGTCGTAAACGCAAGGGAAGCCATTGGTTGTCCACAAGGAGTCGGTGAGATTCCAGTTCGCCTCGCCCGTGGTCGCTCCCACCCAAACGTAGTCCTCGAGCGCATAGGGCTCGGGCAATGGATCGCCGTAGGCCATCGGACACGCCCAGCACCAGCGACCGGTTCCCCAGTTCCGATGATTCGTATAATTCTGCAACATGTAGAGCCACGCGTCGCCCGGTCCGCGCTGCGCCCCGTACGGCTCGCCCCAACTCGTTTCGCCCAAATATCCGCGCATATAGAGCATCTCCAAGCCAATGCAAAGTCCGTCGCCGCCGGGCAAGCCGCTCATGGCGCTTCCGCCCCAAGTCGTACGCGTGTTGCCGACGGTGAAGACCGCGCCGCCATTCGGGTTTTCAATGAGCGAATCGCAGTTACACGCCTTGATGTAGCCGCTCGCGTTGGAGTTTCCGGTCCAATCCGGACATCCGGTAAGGCAAGGCCCGATGGCGATGAACGCACGCATGAGCGCGGACATGTTCTGCGAGCTCTCGTTCATAAAGCTATGATTCGCCATACCCGCTTGCGAACCGTGACCATCGGCGAAAACAAGTTCCCAATCCTGACTGTGCAACGAATTGATCGCCGACTCGTGATTGGCGAATTTACCCGACCAAGTCGTATCGGTCACCATCTCGTTATGCGTAATTGGCGAGTACTTTCCCATCAGCTCGCGCATAATGAGCGAAGTCGGATACTCCGAGTCCGTCCAAGTCGGACCGTGAGCGGTGTCGTAGAGGTTCATCGCGCCGGTGTAAAACTCCATTTCGTTGCGAAAAACCAGATTGTGGGAAAGCGCCGGATAACCGCCGACTTTTTCCGCGACGCCGACGAACTTGCGTCGCCCGTCGAAAGTCGGAGTGTCGACTCGACGAACCTTGGCGAGATAGTTCTCGACCGTCTTCGCGTAAGTTAGCGTATAAACGTCGCTTCGCCAATCACAATCGCACTTGATCGGAATTCGCGTCACGACCACATCCGGCATAAGGTCGATCCAACCGTCCGGCTCGTTGGCGTAGATTCCGTCGCCTTCGGAGTTCTGTTCGGTATTGCTACCGGCATCCCACGGATACTTCGAGCCCTCGGGTATGTCACAACAGGCGTAGAAGACATCGGAAGGAACCGGCGAATCCGACGAACCGAAGTGCGTATCGCTCCTGGGGATCGTATAAATGCCCGGCAGCGCGTTATCGGGCCCGGCGACGTATTGTTTCTCGGGAGTGGTGATGGTAATATTCTTGCGCGAAGTCGTCGGCTTACCGTTCGCCGGACAGCCGTGCGCGTCGTAAAACGCACCCGCGAGCACGAAGTAGTGCGTACCCTTCTTCGCTTCCCGACTGATGTAGGCGTGAAGCCGCTCCGCGTCGTTACGCGCGTAATACCCTAAAGTCGAATCGGTCGTGTTGACGGGAAAGTCGGCGAGAATATCCTTGAAGTTGACGCAGGCGAAAACCATTTCCGGGTGATCGGCTGCGCGCGCGGCGACGTAATCCTCCCAAATCGAGATGTACATGTTCGGCGCGATGAGGATGTAATCCGGCTGATTCGGGTCGTCCTTTACGTAATCCACGTGCTCGCTTTCGGCTACCGCCATCGTCTGCATCGGCACGAGAAAATTCGCCTTGACGGTAAACCGCTTCGCCGCCTCGACCTTGCCGTTCGCGTAACGGAACGGCGTTACCTTTACTTGCAACACCTTCACGCCTGCACGAGATTGGACGGCGAGCGGAGTGATGTTGGCGCGCGGCCACGCTTCGGCGTAAAGCGCTTCGTCGGGCGGCGTGAACGGCGGATTGACAGTCGTCGTCAAATGCGGCTCCTGCACCGGCTCAATCTTCACCCCCTCGCCAATCGTCGCCCATTCGGCTTCGAACTCGCAACCAAGCAACTTGCCGCCCTTCGGCACGGTAAAGGTAACGAACGTTTCCGGCAAGTTGGGCGCGCCAATCGGCTCCACCGCCGAATCGAGCCCCGGATAGACAATCGCCGAATAGCCGGCGTATTTGCTCTCGACGATTTGCGCTTGCGAGAAATCTCCGGGAAGCGTAATGGCGAGCGTATCGCCAAAGGCAAACGCGCTAACGCCCAAGACCAGTGTTGCGAATAAGAGCCGTTTCATATTTCCAATTCCTTACTTGACGATGATTCTCGGGGCGAGGTGCGCCGTGTCAAGTAAGCGCACCTCACAAGCGCGTCTTACCTTACGGTAATCATTGGTGCACGGTTAAAGCGAACAAGCTGAAGTTCACCATTCTCGCTCAAAACCAACCGTCTACTTCGTCCAACGACCTCAAACTTTGCTAGATCGTCTTGGGTAAAGACAACGCCCTTGATTACCTCAATTGGCGCGCGATTTTCAGAATCCAAACCATTTGCATCAATCTTTACCTTACCGGTATCGGGAAGCGTAACTTTCGAGCCGCTTGCAAGAGTCAGCGACTTACCATCCGTCGCCTTCAAAATCGAATCGGCCGCCAAAGTGATATTAGCCGTAGCATTTCCTTGCGCAACCAATGTTCCTTCCTCCGCAACCAAAACTTCCGCCTTGGAAAATGCAAGGCCAAAAGCAGTCGAACTATTACCATACCACATCTCGCCAGTGCCAGCAGCTGGAACCGCTCTGCCCGAGACCCTGCTTACCGTCACCCAATTGACTCCATCTGGGCTCACATCAACCCTAAAATCGGTTAAGCTTTCGGTGTTGTGCGGAGAAGTGGCCGCGGATGCCGCAAGGCCATAACTCGTCGGCATTGGTTGAGGTTCGCTAAACACATACTCAAGATAGAACTGCTCCTTGGACAAAATATCGCTATCGTTCGCCGTAATGGTACAATGACTATCCGAACCGGTAAATGAACCGCTAAGTCCACTCGCATCACCATCGCGCAAATATCCCTCATTCGAAACAGACCCCAAGCTCGAAGGATATGAGACTTTGAGATTGGCGCTGGCACCTTTGGGCAATAGCGATCCGGCGGAAGTATTGAATCGCAATTCCAAAATTGAAACAATGTTACCATCGCTATTCGTCCTGATTGGATAGAAGCGAACTCCTTTAATCGTCTCGATCTTGTTAATAATTTCGTCGGCCGCAAAAACCGCACCATTCTGGATATCAAGTCGTGGAACGCTCACCGAATTAAGCGCAACATCGCCTCCCGACACCATCATTCCGTTTGGCGCGTTCACCTCGTTCTCAAATATAACATCCTCGGAAAGTGCCGCGCTGCCGATAGTAAGCGGCTCGCCGGTAAAGCGATAAACCGAGTGCTGATTGCCAAACGCCACAAAAGCGCACGAAAGCGCATTAGGCAAATTAACCGTAACTTCCTCTGCGTTCTCAATATCCGGGAAATAATACTTGCCGTTCCCGCTTTGAGTATCCGTCCAATCGCCCGACGCCTGATTCCAAACGATAAACTTCGAAATATCAAAGAACGCGCCGGATGTCGCCCGTCCTTCAACTGGCGTATCACCGCCTAATTCAAAAACTTGCGCTCCCTCTTCAAGATCAAGGACCGCCCCGCTCATTGAAAGAATATTGTAAAACCCTTCGGCGCTTGGCGGAATCACTAACTTCGAATTACCGTCAATCGTAAGTTTCGTAACATTGCGAAGCGGTATTTCGTTTAAGATTAGCGTTCCCGAATTAACCGTAACTTCCCCGGCAATGCTAATATCCGTTTCAACCGACGTGCTTCCGCCCTCGATGACAATTTTACCTTCCGTCGTTTCGTCGGCAACCATTGACGCATTGAAAACAAGGTTTGCCTCGTTTTCCAAGGTAAACGTCGTCGTGCCAAAAAGCGTCGCCTTGCCACCATTCACCGTTTCCACCGACGAGTCACCGCTCACGCCAACTTCAAGCCCGGAACCATCGGGACGGCCAAAGCCGGCCGTCGTTGTCCGATCAACATAAAGCGTACCATTGTCGAGCGCAATCGAACCCGAAAAGTATTCCCAGCAATTGGCAAGTCCGTAATTGGGGTTAAAGGTAATTCCGAGCCCGCCGTTCTCAACCGTCGCAAAACCGCTCTCGAGGTTGGCGTCCTTAAACGCATTGACCGTTCCCAGCGCAACGCAAGTATTCTCAACTGCAAGAGGCAAAAAGTCCTTGAGCTGCCCTTCCGTGCGTCCACGCAGAATATTGCCTTCGCACATAGTATTTCCTTCGCCAACCAGAGTTAGCGTCGAGAACTTCGGCGCTGCGGTGTCGAAGTCTAGTGTCGTGCCATTACCCGCAAGCGCGACTTCGCTTGCACCCGTCGGCTGAATCATATAGGCCTTAGTTGGCGAAGCGACGGTAAGAACGCCACTCCCGCCGGCGAAATTGACGCCCTCCCCGCCAACGCCGCCGTTCGCCGCGAAGCGAAGCGTCGAGCCATCCGTTACATTAAGCTTGGTCATTACCTTAAAGATGTTGTCGCCGGTAATTGACGTCCCGCCCTTCACGTTAAGCGTCGTATAACCCGTGTCTTCATCGACCGCAATCTCCGTCTCGTTCAAGGTCGTCTCGGGAATGGCGATTGATATCTTCATTAGCGGATCGCCATAAAGAATCTGCTCGACCATGCAAAAGCGAGCAGTTGTTCCGGTATTGCCGCAATACCTCTGACGCGCATCCAACCAAGCCGATCCGATATCCATATCCTTTTCAAAAACCCCTTGCTTCATATAGTACTGGAGCGAGCTCGAAAGGCCGTCGTCATCAATCGACACATTATTCGTACCGAAGCCATAACGCGAATTGTGAACGCTGGCGACCGTGCCGCCGTTTAGCGACTCGATTTCGGCTTCGGCAAGCGTCATGCCCCCGCCGTCAATATGTCCCGTCATGCATGAAAAACCCGAAAACACAATCTTCGTTATACCACTTGCCTTAAGGTAGTTGTTTACATTGATGTACTTGCAGTAAAGATCCGCAGCCGAGCCGTGGTCACGATATTCAACTGCTTCACGATCATGGGCAAAATAATGAGCGGCCGCTTCTTCGATAGTGGCATGGTCCGCTCCCCACCCGTAAACAAAAAGCGGATTGCCCTCGAGAATCGGACGGCGTGGCGCAATCATATTCTTTACCGTATTACGCGGCAGCTCTTCCGCATCAATCCACTTGCCGCCATGACGCGGATCGAACATGTTGATTCCTCCGTCGTAAAACTCGCGCTCCTCCCGCATGGTGCGGCCATTGGTAATATTATAGGTCGTCCTGACCTGACCGCCAGCCGATGCGAAGTGATATGTTCCGCCAAAGTCGTCGGATTCGACTCGAGCAACCTTCGCCTTGAACGCGGCGATTACCTCCTTTGGCGTGGCGGATGGATGCTTTTCAATCGGGATACGCGCAATAATGACATCCGCGTAAAAGTCATTAGCGTCGTTACCCAACTCTCCCGAGTCAACATACTTACCGTTACCATTGGAATCCCACGGCCATTTGCCCTCTTTCACATCCAAGCAGGCGTAAAACATATCCGAAACCGGATGTTCGGGGTCGTCATTGGCGAGGTTGACACTTCCGGCCTTCCGTGGCTGAGTGAAAACATTGGGAATTTTGGTTTGCAGTCGCGCATCCTCAATTGACGTAATTGCCTGTGCATCTGCCCATGACCCGCCAAGAACGAAATAATATTTCTTTCGCTCGTCCGCGTTGGTTATGCCATTCATTTGATTGCGAATCCACTTGTGAATGGATTCCGCGGGATTACGCACCTCGCCCTCGCTCGCCGCCGGGTCGAACGGATAAGCGGCGTAAATATCAGCAGCGTTCACGAGTCTAAACTCTACATCAGGACGTTGCTCTGCACGCATCTCAATATACGCTTGCCAATCACTGGTGTATGCAGGCGGAGAAATGAGCGTATAATGATATTCCTTAGCCGCATCCGCAAGCGAGGTGCCCGCGATAGACGCGAGCACAAGACCAAAAACTTCTTTTTTCATATTTCTCCTTCTATCGTTGCGGCTTTGGCAATCCTGCTCCGCTGAAAATAGCCTGTAATGTGCCTTGCTTCAACGGCGCATTTCCATGATGAGGAACTGGAATGCTTCGATTCAACGCGAGATTCTTCCAAATGTAATGACTACCTCGAATTCGGTGCAAGACATAGCCGTTGGCCGATAGCAGACGCTCAACCTCCTGCGCTGTCAGCGGTTTCATGCATGCACCAATTCGTCACCAACGGATTTTTTCTCGGAAAGCCGTTCGATTGCCATTGAAATATATGCCTCAAGGCATCCTTGAGCGGCTTCGATGACATTTGCGCGACATTCTTCGACCGTCTCACCTTCCGAGGCACAACCGGGCATAGCGGGTATTTCACCCCAATACCCACCTTCTTCGGCCCTATGAATGGCTATGCGCCAATCTTCTCTCGCAAAGAAATCTCCCATTGGTATCGCCCTTTCGAGTGCATTATAACACTTTTAGTTGATAATGGTCAACACACCACTCCAACTAACTGCGGTCAATCGGCTCATCGCCACGCTATCATTTCACGATAATCCTGGGGGCGAAGTGTGTGCGAGTAAGTTTAAGTGAACCATCCTCACCAAGGACGAGCCGATAACCAGTTTTATCGGCAAGAACCGTGAACTTCTTCAAATCATCTTCGGTAAATTTCTTGCCACTAATAAGGTCAACGGTCTCGCCCACACCTGCGCTAACTGCGCCACGAACATCAATCGTTACCGTGCCCGATTCAGGGAGAATAAGGTTGGAGTTGCCAACGAGCGTCATCGTCTCACCGGCGGTTGGCTTAATAATTGCACCATCTTCAAACTTAACAATCGTTTCAAGATTGCCCTTTGCCAAAAGTGCACCGCCCGCAGCAATCGTCAAATCCGCTGGCTTGGAAGCTCGGAATGCTCCGCTATTTCCGCCGCCCATCCAATTCCACTGGCCCGAGGCGGTCGTATTCCGAACCGAAGAGACGAGCACATAGTTCACTCCATCTTCCGACACCTCCATATCCCAACTGGTGGGACAATTGGCTTGGGGGCCAATACCCATTGAGTAGTTAGAGAACATTGATAATGGAGATTTAAGTTCTATGGTTATTGTAGCATTACCAGGGATAGTTGCTGCTGCTCCATTCCACATCTCATTAAAGAAATCAGTATTAGGATTATCCACTAAATAACCAAGATTTGAAGACCCAGAAACATTGCAAGTAACAGTTGAATTCTTGAGACTCTGGAACTGATTATTTCGCCTTACACCAATCTCTGCAATTTTCAATGTCTTTCCTGAATTCAAGAACTTCATCCGCAAATACTTGTACTGTCCATCGGTATTGCCGACGGAATCTGCCGAGAACTCAGCGCCTTCGGAGACAACGATTCGCGCGGCGTTAAGCGCGACCTCCAATTCCGAAGAACTTGTTAAGTTATAGACGCCATCGCGCATTACAACTGTCATTGTGCCAGGAATCTTTCTCCCAAGCGTCGTCAGCGCACTACCGGTCTTGTTTTCATAAACAATCGAACCGCTACCACTGATTTTGTTGAACGAGACGTTCGTTCCCCAATCCGCACTATTGATGTTAAAGATAAGTTCTCCGCCTTCGCGAATTTCGAGCGTCTTGTTGGAAAGCACCCAGCTCTCCGACGTTGGCGTCGTTACAATCTTCGCGCCACTGCCACACGAAATACGGTTCACGGCAATTGAAGTCCCCTCGGGAATCGTCATCGTGCCGCTCATAAGTTCAACCGTCAAGTTGCGGTTCAGCGCAAAAATGCGCATATCGTCCCAGCTATTTCCCTCGCCCGGGTCGAGCACAATCGTACCGTTGCCCTCGATAGTTCCATCCCACGGCGCGGAAAGAATCACCGTATTCATGGTATCGACCGTAAGGACTCCCCTTCCGTTTCCGGAAAGCCGCGTCATCGTGCCCGCGATAACGTGTGCATCTCCGCAGTTAAGGCCGTAATCGACCTCGCCGGTGAAATCGGAAAAATCGAGCGTCTTCGCGTTAATCGTATGCGTACCGTCGTCTACGAGCTTGAGTTTGTATCCGCCAACGTATTTCAAGTCCGTCGCCCGCAAGGTATCGCAGATGACATCGGCGTCCACGGTAACAACTGCGTCGGCGCTCATATCAAGCGCGATGTCAACGTTCTCGTCCAGCGACTTCTCGCTCCACTTGCCGCCAAACGGCTTGGTTACGACCTCGCTGTTCTCGTCGTACTTGATTTCGCCGTTTTCGTCGTAATCGATGACGCGCCAATCGTCGGTGTCCCACTTCTCGTTCTCCGTGCCTGCGAAGGTGCGCAGATACGGCGCGACAAGTCCATCGCCTTTTACCACCGAGATAACTCCGTCGCGGTAGCGAAGCGACGCATTTTCATTATTCGGCTTGAAGTTGTAAAGCGAGTAGAAGTCGAGGTTGCCGCCGCTCACAATCGGCTGCGGCGTAGAAGTGAGCGTAAGGTCGCTCACATCGACGATTACCGGCTCTTCGCCAAACGACCAAACCGTATTTTCCGCGCATTCGAGCGACTTCCCGTTAACCGCCTTCAAAATCGAACCGCTCGCCGCCTCGATGTTGGCGCGAATCTTGCCCTCGGCCAAGAGCGTTCCGCCTTCGCGCACTTCCACCGATGCCGGTTGTTCGCCGGACGAGCCCGCGCGAAGCGCTGCTTCGCCGCTCTTCTCGTCGCCACCGACCCAGCCGCCATACCAAAAGCCGGAGTTGCTGTTGCTGGTGCGGGCGACCGTGGTCCAGTTAATGCCATCAGCCGACACATCCACGCGGAAGGAAGTCGGCCGATAACCATCCCACGAACTCCCGGTTTCCGCATTGTACGTCTTCGATGAAAAAACACCGAAACGATCGAATACGGGCCTCGGCTCCCTGAGCTCGAAGGTAACATACAATCCCTCGCCCGCCATCACCGCTGCACTCCCGTAGAAATAAACGCTATAGCCATCATTACCGCCAGTGGAACTCGAAGCGTTATAACTTCCATCGTAAAGCCGACCGAGGTTCGATGTCGAAACCGAAGACGAAACACTTTTGACATTGTTCGAAAGCAGTCGCGAGGTGATATTGCCGTTCGCGTCAACGTTCGAGAAGGAGATTTCATCAATCTTCACGCCCTCGTGCGGCACATTGGCCGAGTTGCGTTGGGCGAGGAAGTAGATGCGAATATAACTAATCTTGTCGATGATAAAGCCCGTCGAGCTCGCGCCGTATTCCGCGCCATCGTAAATGTGAATTTCGCGCGTATTCATCGCCGGCGACTTCGCGTCGGTATTAACCTCCGTCTTGCCGCCCATTACGTGCAATGCGCCGGAGCTACTGACTGGCAAATTAAAAGTCACGTCGCCGCCGATGGAAAGCCCTTGGAAATTAAGCTTTGACGTGGCGTCATTCGGATTGAAGACATAGGCGCTATTCGCGTTTGCGAACGAGCCGACAAGCGAATTCTGGTCGCCAACCACATTAATCGTGCAGTTTCCGTTATCCGGGAAATAAGTGCCGATATTGCCGGTGAAGGCCGAAGCCGTCCCTCCCTTGAGCCAGTTCTGCTCCGTCGCCGACCAATCGCCGCCATTCGGTCCGTTCCATGTCAAGATCGTATCTGGATCGAAGAAAGATCCGGTTACCGTCGTAGTTCCGACAATCGGATTTTCGAGTGCTCCGTTGTAAAACACGGCGCCCTGATTATCAAGTTGCGCACCGATGAGCGGAGTAATCTGATAGGTGTTGTTGTCGCTCTTCGGGAGAATCACCTTCGCCCCCTCTTCCAGCGTAAGCTTCGTCACCTTGGCGAGCGGCAGATTTGCGAATTCGACGGTCGTGCCGGCTCTGACCGTAACCTCGCCGGCGAGCGAATTCATGCCCACAATCTTCACCTTGCCATTGCCGGAAAATTCAAATCCGCCATTTCCGAAGTCCACGATCTCGACGTTGATTTCGAGATTGGCCTCGTCATCAAGCATAACCTTGGTAACACCGTAAAGTCCAAGCGAAGCATTGTTGCTCCGCGAAAGTTTGGAATTGCCTTTGACTGAAAGTTCGAGCCCTGGCGAGGTCTCCGAACCGAACGAGAAGTCATGCGTGCGATCGACGCGAATTTCGCCATTGTCGAGCTCCACCGGCAAGACGAACGCCTCAAACGTCTGCGCGCGCGACTTGCCGTAATTCGGGTTCGTGTGCACGATTACGCGTCCGTTCTTGACGGTCATCAACTTCTCGGCGGTTGCGTTCTTGAAGGCGTTGAAGGTTTCGAGTTGAAGCTCGAAGTTTTCGATTGAAAGCGGCAGGTATTTCGCAAGCGCTCCCTCTAATGTACCGCGCAAGACGTTGTGCGTGTTCACATCAACGCCACTGCCTTCGAATACGAGATGGTCGACGTCGATCCACTCCTCGTTGTTATCCGAGGGATCGTTGGTTGTCGCCTTGCCCTTGCGGAAATCGAGAAGTCCATTCGAACCCGCGAAAGTAACGGTATCGACATTCTTCACCTTACCGAGATAAAACTTCTTGTTGCCCTCGAAGCGCACATTGCCCTTTGCTTCGGTAAACTGCAAGCCCTCGTGGCCGACGCCACCCTCGACCGCAGCGACGAATGTACCTGCGTTCAACTTGAGGTCGGTGCCGAGACGAAGCCGTCCGCTTTCGTCGCCCGTAAGCTTAAAAGCCGCATCCGACGGCTGAGTTACGTCGAGCGCCAGTGCCGCCAGTTCGTTCGTGCCGACGTTCATCGTAAGATTGCCGGTCGCCTCGACAATCGCGGTGTTCGCATGGTCGTAAACGCAAAGGACGCCATTGGTTGTCCACAAGGAGTCGGTGAGGTTCCAGTTTACTTCGCCCGTGGTCTCGCCAGCCCAAGTATAATCTTCGAGCGCGTAATTGAACGGCAACGGATCGCCGTAGGCAATCGGGCACACCCAGCTCCAACGCCGCGCACCCCACGATCCAAGCTGATTCTGGAAGTTCCGCATCATATAGAGCCACGAATCGCCGGGCGAAAGATGGTTAATGAAGTAGGCCTTGATGCTGAGGTTGTCGAGCTTCGAGTTGTAGTTGTCGCCGTCGTCGATATTCGCCGTCGCATTCGAATACCAACCCTCGCGTGCGGAGCCGACCGCGAAAACCGCGCCGCCCGTCGGGTTTTCAAGAAGCATATCGCAGTGGCACGCCTTGGCGTAGTGGTGAGTCTCCTCGCGATAGTCGGGGTATCCGGTAAGGCACGGGCGACCGGCGATGAATGAACGGATAAGACCTTTCATCGTCTGGGAGACCTTGCCGTAGAAGACCTTGCTGCTGAGACCCGACTGCGAGCCGTGGCTATCGACGGTGATGAGATCCCAGTCGTGGTCGCGCAAATAGTTCGCACCTTGATCGAATTCCGTCAGCCCCACCTTCCAGTTCGTTTCGCTCGCGATTCCGACTTCGGCCGAAGGAAGTCCGCGCACCATACGGTCGCGCATAAGCCACGTCATCGTATATTCGGTGTCGACCCACTTCGAGGGGTGGCGAATGTCGTACATATTGTAGCCGCCCGTGTAATACTCGATGTCGAAGCGATGCGTGCTGCCGCTCGTCATGTCCGGCGAATTGCTGCCGAGGGCGCCAGCGGCGACCGCATAACGCCGACGACCGGGGAAGTTGGCCTGCTCGACGCGCTGAACCTTGGCAAGATAGTTGTTAAATGTCTGCTCATAAGTGCGTCCGCTCGCGCTTGGATCGTCGTTATTCGCAAGCTTGAAAGCGATACGCGTGACGACCACGTCGGGAATGAGGTCGATGATATCGGAATGCTCATTGGCGTAGATTCCGTCACCCTCGGTAATGGCGCCATTTTCGCTACCTGCGTCCCAAGGATATTTTGCGCCTTTCAAATCGCAGCATGCGTAGAAGGCATCCGTCGGAATCGGCGCCTGACCGAGGTTGAAGGATTTCTGCGAGCTTGGAATCGTGTAGATACCCGGAATGCCGGTTTCGGGGCCAATCGTGTACCACACATCCGGCGCGGTGATGGTGATGTCTCGCTTGGTAGTGCGGACGACACCGCCTTCCGGATATCCGTGGGCGTCGTAGAACGCGCCCGCGAGCACGAAATAATGAGTGCCCTTCGCCGCTTCCTGACGAATATAGGCATGGAGTCGTTCGGCGTCGTTACGCGCGTAATATCCTTTCGTCGAGTCATCGGTGTTAACGGGAAACGCCGCCAAAATCGTGTTGAAATTATCGCAACGGAACTTCATTTCCGGATGCGCGGCCTTGCGAGCTTCGACATACTTAACCCAAAGCGAATAATACTTGTTCGGCGCAATCACGATGTAATCGGGCTGTTCGGAATCACCGGCGGCGTCCTTGATCGCGTCGAAATCGGGGTTTGGATCGTCCGTAAGCGAGAAAAGGCTCATCTTCTGCGGCGCCTTCTCTTCCTTGATTTCCTCGGGGTTGACAACGGAGCCCTTCACCTGATCGACAAGATCCTTGGCGTAGCCGTTCCCCTTGGATGTGGAAAGCGACATCATCTGCTCAGGAACGAGGAACGTCGCCTTAATCGTGAAGCTTTTGGCCGCTTCGAGCTTACCGTTCGTATAGCGGAACGGGATGAAGCGCACTGGCAAAATTTCCACTCCCGACGCGATCTGCACGCCCAACGACTCGACTTGTTTCTTGGGCGAAACGGTTCCGTAAAGCGCATCGTTCGGCGGCGTGAACGGCGGATTTTTGACCATCTTCGAAACTGGCTCTTGAATCGGTATGAGCCGCACGTCCTCGCCAATCGTCACCCACTCGGCCTCGAATTCGCAATCGAGCAGCTTACCGTTCTTCGGTACTGCGAAGGTAACGGAATCGTCCGGTAGCATCGGCGCGCCGACTTCATCGACTGGATAGTCCACGCCAGGATATTGGATAAGCGAATATCCCGGCTTATTGCTTTCGACGATCTGGGCCTTGGTGTAGTCGTCGGGCAAAGTGTAAGAGACTGTCTTAACTTCACCGAAAGCGAATTGAACGATACCAAGCGCGACAAGCGCGATTGCGAATTGTTTCTTCATAAGTGCTCCTTACTGTGCCTATGGCACAAGTTTCACCTTGAATTATACGCTTTATTCCACCCAAAGTCAATTATCCCCATATTTCGGAGCTCGAGCGCGGAAAGGCTTTGCCGGGGACACACCCTCCTTTTTGCCCGCTTCGAACGATGCCTCTGCTGGTAAAAAGCTCTAAGCGTTAACATATAGCGTAATAGACGTTAACAACAATACATGTGTTGTATTTTTATGTCTTGTTTATGTTAGTGTCTCTATTGGAGACTGTCGAGTCTCCATTGGAGACTGCCATTAACGCTCGTTAACGCCTTTTATTGACAATTTTGTCAATAAGTCAATTTTAATGACACGCAAAAGCATGCCTTCTGCTCAATCGCTAAACCACTGTTGGTAGAAAGCGCTACCCGTTAACGGGTAAGGGATAAGGGCGTATTCTGGTAGCGCGCTCGAGGAAGACCACTAAAACCTCGAGGTGTATACACCTTTTGGGCTTAGGGGTTAACCCTTTTTCGAAAAAGGGTTAACGGTTTTACCCCTTACCCGTCTACCCTTAGACCTTTTTACCAGCGGAGATCGTAAAGTCGCACTGATTCATTTTTCTGGCAATTTTGTCGGTTCCTCGTCGACATCGAGCGCCCCTGTATCCGCTGCGTTGAGTGGCGGGCAATCCATCGTTCAGAATATCCCAACCGCCGATAATCTGCCAACGCCTGCTGAATTGAAAGTTCTGGATCTTGCATCTGATCCAACCGCTCGGCGGCAACATGCGCCATCCACATCTTGAACGGCTCCGCCTTGGGCGAGGGGATGGATTGGATAAGCCGGAACATCTGCTCGGCGGTTGCCACATCCGTTTTATATAACTTTCCATCTGCGGCCCTTAATCTCAGTTGGTTACAATTTGTAACCGACTCGTTCCCTTCTTTTTTCAGGCGGTTTTTGAGTACTTTCCAATAATTACGCGGGTCTGCGCTTTCAGTCAGCACCGATACAACATCAACGACTGAAAAATACCAATTTTCGGCAACATCATCCCAAATCGAGCGAATTTTACGCTCTCCGAACACCTTAACAATCTCTGTCATTGACATTTTCAAGCTTCCTTTTTGCAGACATAGACAAATCTACACTTCGCCAATTCTATGACCTATACGCTCCCCTCGCGAGGAACAGAAAGTATTATAGCAAAAATTATTACACCGCGCGAATGCCAACAATTCGACTCCCAACCGCTTGCAAACGTCCGCCCGAGCGGTCGGCCATGTCCATATATGGAGACGTCAATCTCCATGTATGGACCCCCTCCATGTCCATGTATGGACACGGCGATCTCCATGTATGGACCCATGCCATGTCCTAGTATGGAGATTGCGAAGTCCATACTAGGAGATTTACCTGTCCATATATGGACATTTGCCCTTTCCAGAGGCGATTCAAGTCGTCCGCCACGAGTGTGCGACACCGAAAGCACGGTCACGTTGAAGCTCGTCAAGTCGGGCGGCACTTCCGCCGAGCGTCGCGTCTACCTCGATAACGGCGAGTAATTAGTTGGAGAAATTAGTTGGAGTTCAACTTTTTTACTTGAATATAACCTTCGTCTTCTTGGCCGGGCCGCGCCAGTTGAGGTAGTTGTTGCTTATATCCGCCGGCATTACCATGCGCTCCGCAGTATTGCCGTCTGGATCCACGGCGACCAATTTCACCGCCTTGCGCTTCAACGTTCCCGTCACCGGGCAGATGGCCGATTTAGGAATGTGAAGATCGTTTACCGAGAAGCGAATTTCGCCCGCCTCGCCGACGTCGTAGCGCATTGTCGCATCAAACTTGACCTTCGCGCTCTCCATAAGATTCACCATTCCCGCGACTCGCCCGCTTAACGGAGACGTCGATCCATTCGCCATCGTAAGCTCCGCATTCGGTCCGAGGATAACGAGCCCTTCATTCACCAGCGTTCCCGTCCAACGACCGTTAAGTTCAAGTACGCCGGTTCGATCCACCGTAAAGGTATGGTTCCACGATGCCGCCCACTCCGGCCAAGTCGTCGTACCGCTGAAAATGGGCTGGCCCGTCGGACATTGCCCCGTATAGATAAGCCGTGCATTGACCGAAGAGTTTCCTTTAAGAAGGTATTCGTGGAAGGTTCCCATGCCCGTCGAAGAAAACCGCAAGTATTCGCCAATTCCCGACCACTCCGTCGTTTTCGTCTGGGTGATCTCGTAAACCACTTTCGCCCAACTCGCATTGTCGCCCGGTTCGATACCGATTTGCGCGGTACCTTCGAGATTCTTGAAGCGATAGGTGTAAGTCGGCGCTTCATACGACGAGCCGCTGCCATGGAACGGATAGAGAAGTTCCACATACGCCGCAAACGAAAGCGACTGCGACCAGGTGTTGTTCGGCGGGAAGATGCGATACTTGGTGCCGTTGTCGGACGCGAAGACGAGCTTGCCGTCGCCTTTGAGCCCGCCCCAATTCGACGCATTCCAGAAATTCAGGTTCCGCGAGAAGACGACGGCGAATTCCGAGCCGTCGTTGATCGTAATGCCCTGCGCAATATTCTTGGCGGGCGATGCGACTTCGGCAAGCGGATACTCCGTCCGCGCACCCGTATCGAGGGTAACGGAGCCCGTTCCCGAAACCGCGTCAAGTCGCGGCAGAATATCGCCGACAACCACGAGTTTAACTCCATCTACGACGAGCGTCGAAGGCAACACGAAGTTCGATTCCGCAACCGCCTTAACGGTCAAGGTGCCAGATCCTTCAATCGTCAACTTCACCTTCGGCGCGGCATTAAGGGCAATCGTCGCATTGCCCGAGACCGTGAGCTTCGCCTCCTCGACCGAGTTCCAGTCCGGGATTGTCACGGACTCGTTCGCGATGTTCTTCCAATTGAGCGCGGCGAAAGAGGCCGTTCCGCCCGTTATTGCTGCGGAAAGTCCTCCCAAAGGACGCGAGCAAATCAGATGCGCGGCTTCGTCATAATAGATTTCCACCGCCGTATCGACCGCTCCGCTCTCATTCACGGCAACGAATTCGAAGCCGCTCATCGGCGCATCATCCATGTGGAAAAGTTCATTCTTGTTCGCCTTAAGCAATGTATTGCGCAAATAAACAACGCCCTGCGACAAAGAACTGAAGCCCAGCGAACAATCAAGCGGATCTTCAATAGTGAGCACATCGCCCGCATGCATCACCATAGTCGCGTTCTTAACCGTCCTTATGGTCATGTTTGACGACGCGTGGATCGTCCCCACAACCTCCAAATCCCTAAGCGCGACTTCGCCCGTCAAGGCCGTAAAGTCAACGTCAACAACCTCCAACGCGCCAACCTCATTCCCTTCCAGTACGAGATTGCCTTCACCCGTGAAAGCGACCAACTTAAGCGCAATCGGCGTATCGACCGAAAGCGTGGTGTCGCCCGCGATGGTCACGTTTGCGGACGCAGTCATATCGAGATCGGACTCGGACCACTTTTCCGTAAAGCCGTCCCAATCCGCCGTATCCCAAGCGGCGGTCGAGGTGGAGATCGTCCGTGTGTAAGGCCCTTTCCGGAGCCCGGTGGGCGCGGCCAGTTGCAAAGAGCCGTCTTCGCCGATGCGCAGGACAACCTCCTTATCGAGCACCGTGAAGTCCGCGAGTTCCGCCGCCGTCCACCGATGGGCGTCGCCTCCAATAATCGTCATTGGCTCGTCCGAGAGGAATCTCTTGATTTCGGATGCGTCGATAAAGACCTCGCCCTCCCATGTGAGCGTTGTGCCCAGATGCCATGTCATCGAGACTGGGCATTCCTCCCAATCGTCAATGGCCGCTTTGAGAACCGCGCCGTCGCGCAGGACGATATTCGCCTCTGGCTCGCCCTCAAGACGGAACTTGCCGCCACGTTCGACGACCACATCCGGGCATGTCAAAACGTCCGAGCAACCAAAGTCGCCGGTGATGACGAGCTTATTGAGATTAAGCGGCAGCCAGAATTGCGTATCGCCGACAATCGCGAAAGCATCGGAGGTAATCGACGCCGCCTTGTCTTCCGTATAGCTATTATCGTAAAAGATATATTGCGTTTCGCTGTTGGCGAAAAACGAAGGCCCGAGTTTCAGTCCACCCAAAACCGGCACCACAAGGGGATTTTCCGGCTGATTCGGGAAGTAGTACTTCGCGCCAGCGGGAATCTCCTCGGCACTGAGTTCGTATATGTCCGGCAAAAGCGTAATGACTTCCGGATCGGCCAACTTGACATTATCCCCCAGCTCAATCGCACCCGCGATGGTGGAGCGGGAGAAATCGACCTTGGCGGGATTTGCCGCCGTCGCTTGGGGCGAGCGGAAGACCAGCTTGCCGCTGCCCGAATCCTTAAACTCCGCAACCATCGTAAAGGTCGTACCGGGGTCAAGCGTAATGGTCGTCGTTCCCTTGAGTCCGAAAACACCGCCGTCCGCCGACTCAAAGCGATTGCCGTCGCCGGTCGAGGTGATGACGAGCGAATCCAAAACGGCTTCGTTGGTGTACCTGACCTTGAGCTTGGAACCATTCGCCAAGGTCATCGCGCCGGAAAGCGTCTGCCCATAACCCGAAAGCCCCCAATAGGGATTCTGCCCGACAATCAAATCCGCATCATCAAGCGTAAGGCAAAGCGGCTCGGTAGCGCCATCGAACGGCTCCCACGTCTGCAGCTCCAGCGCCGTCGATTTAAGCGCGAGATTCGGATAGTTCTTAAGCGCGCCTTTTTTCGCGCGGCTGCGGAGAATGTTCGGCGCACCCGAGCGGTTCGAGCCAATGAACGAAAGGGATTCGACATTCTGAAGATTGTCCGCTTCGACAACCGCGCCTTCGCCCGTAAGCGCAAGTTCCTTCGCGTTCTTAAGCCCGCCCAAATAAAAGTAGGCGGGAGTGTTTAGGGTAAGAATATTCTTTTCGTTCGCTTCCGCGAACTCGATTCCCTTGCCGACGCCGCCCGGCGCGTTGAGAGTAAGCGCATACCCCGCAGGCGCGGCAAGCGTATTCATCACGCGAAATTCGTGCTCGCTCGTGAGCGTGAAGTCGCCTTTCGCCGTCAATGTCGCCGACATCATCGCGACTGCTTGCGGAACCGCCAAACGCGCGGTCGAAATCGTCGCGTCCTTGACGACCTGCAAAGCGTTCCAAGTTTCGTCCGCAATCGTGACATCTTCCTCGTCCAGAATCCTGACGAGCGGATCGCCGTGGAAGATGGCGACGGCGTAGTTGCGCTGAACCATCCACGACGCATGGGCGAAGTGTTTGTTGTGCTGATCCAAGATTGCGTTCAACCACGCTTCGCCCGCGGTTTCATGGTTATGGGCGAAGTGTCGGTCAATGGCGGTCTTTAGGCCATTGCTCGCGTTATCCCCATCCACACCATAGCGCGTATTGTTGATGGAAGCCAAAAAGCCGGCGTTCGGGCTCATCAGCCCCGACGAGCCGAGGCACCAATGGAGATAGGTCTTGCCATTCGCCTTCTCGTAGTAGTCGATCATGCCCGTATCGCAAGGGACGCAGCCGTTGAGGAATTTAAGTAGTCCCTTGTGCGAAGTGTAAGCGCTCGCGCTGAAATAGGATCCGCCCATCGCCCAGCCATGCGAATAGACCCACGCATAATCCATATCGGAATTGAAGAAATCGTCCGAAACGCTCGAATAGTCCAAGCCGCGCGCGGTCTTCGCCGAATCGTTAAGCGTTTTGCATTGAAGAACCGGATGCTTGGCGGCGATATTCTTGAGATCGCGACGGCTCAACGCCTCTTCGTCGCCGTGCGTCTTCGCGGAGCGCGGATCGCCCATATTCGGCGCAAAGTCGTAGAATTCGAATTCCTGACGATCCATGTCATTGGCGTTGTTGGGCTGAGAACCGTTGACCCAACTGCCTTCCGCGCCGTACTTCGAACGTCCCGAGAAGTCGTCGGCCTCCGCGCGCTCAAGCTTGTGGAGATAGTTCGTGATCATCTCGTGCTGATTCAGCATCCGCCCGCTTGCGTCCTTGATCTCGGGACGCGGAATGAACGAAAGCCGCGCGACCGCTACACTGGGAACTACATCCACCTGCTTTTCGCGGCACTCCTCTTCGTCCATGTACTGTCCGTTCGCATTTGCATCCCAAGGATAAGTCCCCTTCTCTTTGAGACAGCCGTAAAACATGTCGGTCGCATAATTGCCGCCGAAGGTAGAGAGGAAGGGACAGAAAATTCCCGGGATTGCATTGTCGAGCGTGACTTCCGTATCGTCATTGCGAAAGTAGACCGGATTCATCCCGCGAAAGTTCACCGCATCGTACCACGCGCCACCCAACACCACGTACTTCAAATTGGGATGGTTCTTGTAGTATTGGCGAAGATATTTATGAATAGATTCCGCCGCATTGCGGCATTTCGACGTACCCTTCTGCCGATAATCGTAAGTTGCAATATCGTAGATTTCCGTCTTGGTATTGACGATGGCGAATTCGACTTCGGGATGGTTCTTTGCGCGCTCGCCGATATACCATGAAAGCGAATCGTAAAGATCGTTGGGCGCGACCATGAGATAGATCGGCTTGTCGTCGGCCAATACGCTTGCGGCAAGGCCGCAAATCAATCCAATCGTGCAAAATGCTTTCCGCATATCCTCGGTTATTCTACCATAGCCCTTGCCGATGTTCAAGTCCGCGAATTATCTATGCGCAAAAAAGAGGAGTAGGGGCGACCCTACTCCTCTTTTCCTTTCTCTACCCAATCGGTTTACTTGAAGTAGCGATTGTAGAGGCCGGTGAAGCCGGCGCCGTGACGCGCTTCGTCCTTCGCCATCTCGTGGACGGTGTCGTGGATCGCGTCATAGCCGAGTTCCTTCGCGCGAGTAGCGATTGCAAGCTTGGCCGCGCAGGCGCCCGCTTCGGCGTCCTTGCGCATTTCGAGATTCTTCTTCGTCGAGTTCGTAACGACTTCGCCGAGCAGTTCCGCGAACTTGGAGGCGTGCTCCGCTTCCTCGAACGCATAGCGCTTGAACGCCTCGGCGATTTCGGGATAGCCCTCGCGGTCGGCCTGGCGCGACATCGCGAGGTACATCCCCACTTCGCAGCACTCGCCGTTGAAATGGTCCTTGAGGCCCTGCGTAACTTCCGCGTCCGGGACCTTGCCGTCGCCGATCACGTGCTCGCACGCATAACCCGCCTTGCCCGGCTCTTCCTTCTTGAACTTCGCGCCCGGAACTCCGCACTGAGGGCACTTCTCCGGAGCCGCATCGCCTTCATACACATACCCGCACACGGGGCAAACCCACTTCGCCATTTTACTTTCCTTTCTTTTTGGTTGTTGTTTTATTAATGGAATTGATTATATCACAAGCACTTCATCCTCGCAAGGTCAATCGCGAGCACTCCCTCCTTTTTTCCACTTATGATATAATACGCGCACTAAAAAAAGGAATCGCACCCGTGAAGCTTCTACTACTCTTCGCCTATTTCGCCGTCCTCCTCTACATCGGCTTTAAGTGTCGCCGCAGCGCCTCGTCGGTATCCGGCTTCGTCCTCGGCGGACGCTCGGTCGGCGCGTGGCTCACCGCCTTCGCCTACGGTACCAGCTACTTCTCGGCGGTGGTTTTCGTCGGCTACGCCGGCCAATTCGGCTGGAAATACGGCATCGCCGCCACTTGGGCGGGCATCGGCAACGCGCTTATCGGCTCGCTGCTCGCTTGGACGGTGCTCGGTCGCCGTACACGACTTCTGACCCAACACCTCGACTCTTCCACAATGCCGGAGTTCTTCGGCAAGCGCTTCGATTCGCGCGCCCTAAAGCTCGTCGCCTCGGCGATTATCTTCGTCTTTCTCGTCCCCTACACCGCCTCGCTCTACAACGGACTTTCGCGCCTCTTCGGGATGGCGTTTTCCATCGACTATTCGCTTTGCATCGTCCTCATGTCCGTACTTACCGCGATTTACGTAATCGCGGGCGGCTATCTCGCAACCGCGATTAACGACTTCATCCAGGGCATCATCATGCTGGTCGGGCTCGTCGCGGTAATCGCGGCGGTAATCGCGTCCAAGGGCGGATTTATGGCGGCGCTCGATTCGCTCGCGCGAGTTAGCGACGGCGCGGTCGCTTCCACGCCCGGCGTTTTCGCGTCGTTCTTCGGGCCGGATCCCCTGAATCTCCTTTTCGTCGTGATCCTGACCTCGCTCGGAACTTGGGGTCTTCCGCAGATGATCCAGAAGTTCTACGCGATCAAGAACGAAGAGGCGATTCGCAAAGGCACGATCATCTCCACGCTCTTCGCGTTCGTAATCGCGGGCGGGTGCTACTTCCTCGGCGGCTTCGGCCGACTTTTCGCGGACAAGGTAGACGTCGCGAAAGACGGCTTCGACGCGATTATTCCGGCGATGCTCTCGAACCTCGGCCCGGGACTGATCGCGCTTACCGTAATTCTCGTTTTGTCGGCCTCGATGTCGACCCTCTCCTCGCTCGTCATTACCTCCAGCTCGACGCTGACGAGCGACTTTATCAAAGGTTCGCTTCTAAAGAACCTGAAGCCGAAAGCCGAAGTTCTGACGATTCGCTTCTTCGTCGTCGTCTTCATCGCGATTTCGGCGGCGCTCGCGCTCGTTCAGCACAAAAGCTCAGTTACCTTCATCGCGCAGCTGATGGGCATTTCGTGGGGCGCGCTCGCGGGCAGCTTCCTCGCGCCGTTCCTCTACTCGCTTTATTGGAAGGGCACGACCAAGGCCGCGTGCTGGGCGTCGTTCGTCTTCGGCTCGGGGCTGATGATCGTCGATATGCTCGCGCGCGAGTCGCTACCGAAAATCCTCCAGTCGCCGATTAACTGCGGCGCGATCGCAATGCTCGCCGGCTTCGCAATCGTGCCGCTCGTAAGCGCCTTTACTCGCGCACCCGACCGCCGATTCACCGATCGGCTGTTCGAGTGCTACGATAAGCCGCATCCAATCGCCGCCAAAACCGCGCTCGCTTAACGCTGCTCGTAGTGGCCGGGCTCCCAAACGCGAACGGTCTTGCCGTTGGCATCGACCCTTTCGACGTAGCGCCCTTCGACCCATACTTGCTGGGGCTGCTGAATCACGGTTTCCTTGACGATCACCGGCTGAGTGACGACAGGTTGGGTAACAACCGGCTGGGTCACGACGACATTAGGGGTAACCAAGGAATCGTAGACGATTCCGCCGACCACCCCGCCGACGAATCCCGGCCAGAAATACCTTCCGCCGCGTCCCCAGCCGCTATGATGGTAATGGTGGTGGATGGGCGCCGGACGGAAATGTCCTCTGCCGTGAAATCCACCGTGCGGACGCGCGAACGCTCCTACCGCCATTACTGCCATCGCCACCGCGATTATTGCCTTTTTCATCGTTTTTTCCTTTCTGCCTGATTTGGCTTACATCAGGTTAGGGAATTAACTCGTCAGAATCTGACAAAGAATTTTGCGGGGTCGATTTCGAAGTTGGCGGCGGGGTCGATCATAACGCCCGCTTCGGCGAGCGCCTTCGCCCATTTCGATTTCATATCCGCCTTGCAAGTTGCGGGCGAATCGTTGCCTTCGGCATTCTTAACCGGCGAAAACTCGTCCTTTTGCTCAAAAGCGAGGAAAGCGGCGCGTTTGGCGTTCGGGAGAATGTCGAAGATGAACTTTTCGAACTTGTAGCCGTTCGGCTCCGAGGGCTTTACGACCTTGCCGTTTACCACGGTCGGAATCTTCTTGAACGCGAGATGGAGCGGCATCGTCTTCGAGGCCTCGCGCTCCAGAAACGCGCGGTCGAAGACGTGAATCGCCGGCGAGCCGTAGAGGAAGTAGAGTTTTCCGCCCTGCTTGCGCAGGCACTGCTCCTTCGTCATTTCCGTGTACTCGACCATGCGGAAGGTCTTGCCGAACTGCATGGGCATTCCAACCTTCTCGAAAGGATCGCGCTTCGCGCAGAGTTTGAGCGAGTATTCCGAACGGTTGAGGACGTGGTAGCCGACGAACGCGGGATCGGCGATTTCGACGAGCGGATTGTCGACCTGGAAGAAAAAGACCGACTTGATTCCCCGCTTCTTCATATCGGCGAGCGCACCCGAGCGCTTGAGCGCCGCCAAAAGTCCGCCATGGCCGTCGGGCGACATGAAGACGTGGCCGGGCTTATCGAGGATGATCTTGCCTTCCTTGGTCATTCCCGGCCACATGCCCTGAGTGAAGAAAAAGACGTCCTTCGGATTCAGTCCGAAGTAATCGTTGTCCTTAAAGCACTTCACGGTCGCCGCGTTATTCGCCTCGCTCGTCATCACGTAGAACGGCAGCGACGCGCCGTATTTAAGCGAGCGCGCGAGAATCTTGCGGGCGTGGAAGTAAAAGAGCGGCTTGCCGCTTACCGGTCCAATCGAATAGCAACCCTTCGGCCCGTCGTAGCCGAGGCGCGAGCCCTGACCGCCCGCGACCAGCAAAACGGCGACGCGACCGGCGGAGAGTTCTTTCTCGCCCGCCTTGACGGCTTTCGTAAGCGCCGCACCCTTGAGGCAGGCGACTTTCGGCGCCTTGCCCTTCGAGGAATCGGGAACGTCGCCGCCTGCGGCGAGCGCATCCTGACAAAGCTTGACGTTCTTCGGCTCGATGGTCGCGATTTGGCGCAAAAGCTCCGCCTGATCGCGCTTGGAAAGCTTTTTCCAGTAGGCGAGTACGTGCTCCTGACCGCACGAAGTTAACATCTTTTCCGCTTGGGCGTAGTTCATGACCGTTCCTTTCGTTTTTCCGGAGGTTCGAGGATCCACCGCTTATTATACCAAAACCAGTTCTCGGGTCCGCGCATAATCGCGTCGGACAAAAGTTTCAGCGCCTCGCCGGTAAGCCGACGCGCTTCGGCGTTGCGGTCGGTCGCGTTCGGATCGGGCCGAAGGGTCGCGAGGTGATTGAAAACGTGCTTGCCGTTTTTGCGGCTCATAATCGCAACGACGATCGGCGCGCCGCACTTGACCGCGAAGAGCGCGCCCGCGCGCGAGACGTTCGCTTTGCCGCCGAAAAAGTCCGCTTCGACGTCCGGTTTGCGGACGCGCAGATCGGGCAAAATCGCGAACGCGCGACCCGAGGCGAGCTTTTCCTCGATAACGCGCACCGTGTCGCGATTGTCGCGGTCGAGGACTTCAATGTCGCCGTACTGCCGATTCATCCACGCATCGAACTTGGGATTGCGCTGCCGAGCGGCGAGCGCGAAGAGCTTAAGGCCGTACTTCGCCATCGACCACGCCGCCATATACCAATTCGCGGAATGGGGAACCATGATGACGACGCCCTTGCCCTCGTCCACCAGCGCCTGCAGCTTCTGACGATAAAGTTCGCCGTCCTCGACGTATTCGTCCATCCACGCGCGATCGAGCTGCGGCGCGCGAATCATCTCGACCACCGTCCAAAACATATTGACGAGCGAGCGCTCGGCGATGAAAGCGCACTCGCGTTCGCTTTTGTCGGGAAAGACCGAGCGGATGCGCTCCAACGTGCGCCGACGCTTGACGCGCAACACGCGCGAAGCGAAAAGCGCGAGGCACTTCGCCAAGCGCATCGCCGCGCGATAGGACAAGGCGTTCACCGCGCCCGAGACCACTCTCAGCGCAAGATACTCCAAATTGGCGGCGAAGGCGTTTTTCACTTCCTGACGATTTCGTCCTCGATTTCCTTACCGGCGTTCTCGTCCCGACCGAGCGCCTTGTTCGCGCCCTTCTTGAGCTTGCGCCAGAAAACGCCGAACACGACGCCAAGCGCAATGGCGACGCCGGCGATCGCCTGCACGGTGTAGGACATCACCGAGGGATCCACGTATGCGAATATCACTTTTTCGTTCCTTTCCTTTTGGCGATGAGCGAGTCGAGAATGTATGCGCCCGCGACCTCGCCCGCGCGTCCGGGGTTGTAGAAATTGGCTTTGAGCAGCGCGTCGATCCGGCTCGCGAACTTGTCCGGATTCGCCAGCATCTCGTCTACGGCGCGCGACGCCGCCTCGCCGTCCGACGGCTTCACCGCGACTCCGACCTCGCTTCGGAAGGAGATGTCGGTCGGCGTAATGCCGATGCGCTTCCATTCGGGATTCACGACCTTCATCGGCGTGTCGACGAACAGAACCGGACGGCGCGTCTTGAAGGCGAACTCGTAGGCGATTCCCGACCAGTCGGTTACGAGGACGTCGGACTTGTCCATCGTCGAAGGCCGGGAGAAATCGGTTTCCAGAACAACGCCGCTCGTATTCGCGTAACGCGCGACAATCGCCTCCATCTTCGCGGGATTGCGCCGAACGTATTGCGGATGCGGGCGAATCACGATTTCGCGATCCGGCGCCAAAAGCGCGGAAACGAGCGAGTCGAGGCAGCTGTCGAAGATGTTGTCCGGCTGGTGGGAGTTGGCGATCATTATCCGCTTTTTCGAATTTTGCGACGACTCGCCGCGCGGCGAACCGTCCGCGTTAAGGAGCGTGTCCAAAAGCGGATAGCCCGACTCGACCATGCGTTTTTCCTTAAGGCCGTAGAGCTTCTCGGTCGCGCGATGCTCGGCGACTTGAAAGGGCCCGTTCGCCATAATCGTATCGAAAGCGTCGAACGCGCCCTTGCGATAGCACATATGCACCGAAGTCGGGCCGTGGTCGAGATAGACGTATTCGACGTCCTTGCGGACATAAGAGCGCTTGAGCTGATAGGTGTCGAGATCGGGCGTCGTCATAACGACCATGTCCGCATCCATCTTCATCATCAGCGGAATGATCCGTACCTTGCCGATGTAGTAGCCGCGCAGACGCGGATTCTCCGAGCGTAAAATCGCGTCGGCGGGGTCGTTGGTAACGTAGTGAATCGTAACGTTCGAGTGCGCAAGCAGATATTCGATTACCGACTGGAAGTACTTATAGTATCCGCCGCCTTCGGCGTAGAAAACGAGGTGCTTGTTGGCGACTTTGAAAAAGCGTCGGTAATCCGCCTTCTCGCGTTTGCGCGCTTCGGACGAAACCGTCTTCGCCGCGGCGAGCGACGACTCGAAGCGCCTGAGCTCCGCTTGCGAGCGGCGCAAGGCGGGGTAGTCCACGTGCTTTTTCGGCGGAATGCAAAGGTTTTCGCAAAGCTGGACGAGAATGGAAAAGAGATTGCTCGTTGCCCAGTAAAGCCCTACGCCCGTCGCAACGAAGCACCCGAGAAAGAGCGAAATGCAAATCGAAATTCCGTTGGTGACGATTTGTTCCGTCCGCGTCTGCTCGTGCTGAAGCGGGTTGAAGATATTTTGGCTGTAGCCGAGCAACCACGCCGCCGCACCCGCGAAAAGCGGCATCAGCCACGCGACTCCGCCGTCCGTCCAGGGAACGCAGGCGATGAGCGGCTTCGCCGCACCCGGCGTCGTCAGCTTGTCGCCGATACCGTAAATCACCTTCACGAACGCCATCAGAATCACGATTTGAATCGCCAGCGGCACGAGCGAAAGCATCGGATGGTACTTCTCGCGCTTGAAAAGCGCCGCCGTCGCTTCGCCAATCGCGTCCTTGTCGCCGTAACGCTCCATCTTGATGCGGTTGGTCTCGGGCATAAGCGAGACCATCTTGAGGGAGTTCACCTGACACCAAAGCGAAACCGGAAACTGCAAGATCTTGGTCAGGAAGGTAAAGACGACGATATTCGCCCAGTAGTTCGGCCACCACGAATGGCACCACTCCATCAACCACGCGAAAAATCCGACGAGCGTTTCCATATTTAGCCGACCTTCGCCCTCAATTCTTCGAGTTCCCGAACGGTGTCGCACTCCACGATTTCGTCCGCACCCACCTCGTGCACGACGAGATCGAGATTTTCCCGGCAGAGCCCGTCGACGACTTCGTCCCAAAAGAGCCGCGAGGCATCCGGCTTTTTCACGGCCTCGCAAACCGCCTCGGCGATTTTCTTCGCGTCACCCTGTTTGAAATACGAAACGCCGACCATGTTATAGCAATCGTCGCCGCCCTTGCCGACGCGCACAATCCGTCCGCGCTCGACGCCGAAAACCCAGTCGTCGCTGTGGCCCTTGACCATTTTGCCGAAATAACCCGACTTCTCGAGCTTGCGGCAAAGAAGCTTCCGATCGGACACGAAAAGATCGGCCTCGCAAACAAAGCAATCCGCGCTCGCCATTTCCTTCGCCGCTACCGCGATGGAATTGATGTTGTTTTTAACGGCATAATCCGCGTTCTCCACCAGCCGAACGCAAGGATACTTTTCGGCTAACGCCGCGAACTGTTCCTTTTTGTAACCGACGACGATGTAGATTTCGGAAACCCCGCGCTCCCGCAAGGCGTCAATTACCGTCTCGACGAGCGCCTTGTCGCCGACTTTTAAAAGCGGTTTGGCGGTCGACTCGGTCAACGGCCTCATCCGTTGCCCTAGCCCCGCCGCCATCAAAATCGCGATTTCCTTCATCGCTCAAGCGCTCGTTTTTTGCATATCGCAGAGTTTGCGATAAACGCCGCCTCGGGAGTAAAGCTCCGCATGGGTTCCACGCTCGACGATCTCGCCTTCTTGCATAACGAGAATGAGATCGGCGTCGCGAATCGTCGAGAGACGATGGGCGATTGCAAAGACCGTGCGATTCGCCATAAGCTTGACGAGCGCGTCCTGCACCAGCTTTTCGGTTACCGTATCGAGTGCGCTCGTCGCCTCGTCGAGAACGAGAATCGGCGGATTGCGAAGAATCGCCCGCGCAATCGCAATGCGCTGACGCTCGCCGCCGGAGAGCGCGAAGCCCTTTTCGCCGACGAGCCGCGCGTAGCCGTCGGGCTGGGCGACGATGAATTCGTGGGCATTGGCGAGCTTCGCGGCGGCGACCACGTCTTCGTGGGTGGCGGCGGGCGAACCGTATTTGATGTTCTCCTCGATGGTGTCGTTAAAGAGAATCGTCTCCTGTTGCACCGAACCGACGAGCGCGCGCAAGGAGTCGATGCGAAGATCCTTGAGATCGGTTCCGTCCATCGTCACTTTCCCGTTCGCCGGATCGAAGAACCGCGCCAAAAGTCCGGAAAGCGTGGTCTTCCCCGAACCCGTGCCGCCCACGACCGCGACCATCTTTCCGCGACCGATTTCAAACGACGCGTTCCTTACCGCGTCGCGATCGGCGTTGCTATAGCGGAAGGAGACGTTTTCGAAGACGATTTTGTCCTCAAAAGTCGGCTTCGATTTCGCGTCCGGCTTCTCCGGCAACTTCATATCGACGTCCATCAGCGACCAAATGCGCTGCAAACTCGCCTGCGCCGTTTCGATCGAAACTTGCAAACCGGCCATCTGCTTGATCGGCTTGTAGATCAGCAAGAGCGGAGCGAGCATGGGAATCACATTCGCAAGCGTAACTCTGGTCGCGAAACACCACACGAGAAACGCGCAAATAAGGAGAATTCCAATCGTCTCCACCATCGGCCCGACCAGCAAGCCCCAGCGCGTCGCGCGCATCGTCGTTTTAAAGAGCGTCCGATTGACCTCGTAGTATTTTTCGTTTTCGAACTTCTCGGTGTTGTAGGCCTTGACTACGCGAATGCCGGTCAGAATTTCGTGGATTCGCGAGCCGACGACCGAGTTTTTCTCCAACGTGCGCCGCGACCACTTGCGAATCAACTTTCCGAGTCCGATTACCGGCAGCATAAAAGCCGGCATTCCGATTACGATTACGCCCAACGTCGGCATCATGTGGTTTTCAATCGCGAACCAGATTATGAAACCGACCGAGACGAGAATCTCGAACGGCGCTCGGCAAAGCTCCTCCAGCATTCGATGGATCACGGTTTGCATGATTTGCGGATCGGTGGTCGCGCGCGACATAAGTTGGCCAACGTCGACCCGACCGTGGAATTCGAGCGATTGTTCTTGGACCTTCTTGAGTAAATCCGTTCGAAGATCCGCCACCACTCGCGTCGCCGCCCAAGTAAGGCAATATTGATTGAGGAAGACGAACAGAAGACGCAAAAAGGCGACGAGCGGAATTCCGATTACCGCCATCAGCACGAGCGCGCCGCCCATCGCCCCTTCCTCGTCTTCGAGCGGAATCCCGAACTTGTCGGCGAGCTTCTTCGCCTTCGGATACCAGCTCGGCATTCCCGCGGCCTTGGCTTCGTCAATCGCGCTTTGCTCGACCGCAAATTCCGATTTGAACGCCTCGACCTTTTCGTTGTGACTCACTTTTTCGAGCGCCGGCTGAACGACGCTGAAAATCGGCAGGAGCGTTCCCGCCGTGAGCATACCGCAAATAACGCCGACGAAGATGCGGAATTTGTACTTTTTCGCGTACTGCCAAGTCCGAGAATACGCTTCGCGCGCGGTATATTCGCGATCAAAAAATTCCTTACGGTACTTTACTCCCATAGATTGCGATAAATTATAGCATAATTGTCAAACTCACTTTATAACCGTCGGCGTTATCTTCTTCGTCTCGCCGTTCACGACGACCGTAACCGGCTTCGGGTTCGGCGAGGAGGTGGAGAGCGTGTAAGAGGTGATCTTGCCGTTCTTCCACTCCATGTCCACCGTGATGTTGCCGCGCGAACGGATGCCCTTCACGTAGCCGTCCTTCCAGGCGGAAGGCAGCGCGGGCAAAAGTTCGATTCGTCCGGCGTGGGACTGAATCAGCATTTCGCTCATGCCGCCCGTCATGCCGTAGGTTCCGTCCATCTGCATCGGCGGATGGTTGCCGAACATGTTGTCGAGCAAGTTGTAGCGAATGTAGCTCTGCACCATTTCATAGGCGGCGTCGGTGTTTCCAAGACGCGCCCACAGCGCGGTGCGCCAAGGCCACGTCCAGCTCCGACGGCAGTCACCGGTCGTTCCGCGCAATTCCAGCGACTTCGCGGCCGCGGCGGCGAACTCCGGCGTCTTCATCTTGCTGATGGTGCTACCCGGATAGACGCCGATTAGATGCGAAGTATGGCGATGGCCGCTGACCATATTGGGCCGATCGACGATCCATTCCTGCAAATATCCGCCCTTGGCGATGCGATTGCCGACGAGTCGATCTCGCTTTTCGAGAATCCCCTTCGCCCATTCGCCATCGACCTTCAGAATCTTCGCGGCCTTGGCGGTGTTGTCGAAGAGTTCCCAAATGAGCTGCTGATCGTGCATGCAACCGTCCTCGACCGGGCCTTGCTCGTGCGACCAGCCGTTGGGCGAGACGAGCGAACCCGCCTTGATCTCCTTAAGCTCGGGATGATCCGCCGCCGTGAGGTCGCGACTGCCGCCGTCGGTCTTGAGACCCTTGCCCTCGGCGCCGATCTCCTTGAGCGAGGTCTCCCAGAACTCGCAAATCGACTTCATGATTGGATAGCCGGTGGTGCGCAGATACTCCTTGTCGCGGGTAAAGAGATAATGATCCCACACGTGAAGCGCGTACCACGCATTCACCGGCGGGTTCCACTTCACCCAACCGCCCGCGCCCCAGATATTCTGGGAAATGCGCGTTGTCCAGCCCTTCTTGTCCGCGCCGAACGCCTTTTGGGTCATGTTGTGCAAAGGCTCTTCCATCGCCTTCATGAAATCGATGAAGGTCAGGTGGCACTCCGAAAGGTTCGCGACTTCCGCGCCCCAGTAGCACATCTGGAGGTTGATGTTGTTGTGGTAGTCGCACGCCCACGGCGCGTGCACCTTGTCGTTCCAGATTCCCTGCAGCGTAAGCGGCAGATTGCCCGGCCGCGAACCTGCGATGAGGACATATCGTCCGTATTGATAGACAAGCGCCTCCAACTCGAGATCGTTCTGCGTCTCGCGATACTTGGCGATTCGAAGATCGGTCGGCAGCTTCGCGATTTCCGCGCTCGTCTTGCCGAAGGAAAGCGACATGCGGTCGTAAAGCGCGGCATGGTCGTCGATATGGGCGCGCTTGATGGCCGCGTATTTCTTCTTCGCGACTCCCGCGAGCACCCTTTCGTTGCGCTTCGCCGGATCCTCACCCTTCCAATTCGCCTTGAAGTCCTCCTTGTAGTCGGTCGCAAGCGTAATGTACGCTTCCGCCGAATTCGCGCCAAGCACCTTGATGAACGGAATACCCTTGCCCTCGAACTTCGGACGCGTGCCGTCGCCATTGCCCTCGTAATCGACCTTGACCTCGCGCTCGCCACCGACAATCGAAAGCTTGCCGCCATCGGCGCGAACCATCATCCGACCTTCGAAGACCTCGCCGTTCGCGAGCTTGCCGCGCATGACGATCGTGTCCTTGCCGAGAACGGAAAAGGTTGTGTCGTGACAAGGCGTAATCCCGAAGCAAACGCTGAGCGCACCCGGCTTGTCCACTTTCGCGGAGTATACGAGCACATCGTCGGGATGGCTTACGAACGCTTCGCGGGTGTGATGCACGCCGCCGTTCGAGAAATCGACGATTGCGACGCCGCTTTTAAGACTGAGTGCGCGCGAATACATCGCGGTCTTGGCGGACGGTTCCTTAAGTTCGAATTCGGCGAAGAAGTTGCCGAACGGCTGGAATGAACCGAACTCGTTCTCACCCGAACGCGGGCCATAGGAGTATCCGCCGCCGTTTCCCGGAAGGTTCGGCCCGCCCGTCCAAAGCGAAACCTCGTTCAAGTTGATGCGATCGCGCCTGTCGCCGCCAAAGATCGTGCCACCGACTCGTCCATTGCCGATTGGCAGGGACTGCGCTTCCCAAGGATCCTTGCATTTCATGGCGAGCGCGTTGGGCGCGCAATAACGCGCCGAGTTATTGCCGAGCTCGTCCTGTCCGCCGCCACCGTAGTTACCGCATGGCGTTTTCCCGGACGCCCACGGTACTGCGGCGTCGTTGATCACCGCGGGTTGGGCGTACCAAAGGCAATTCGATGCCGGATACTCGGCTCGTGCCGTTAACGACAACGCCCCGCCGATTGCAAGGATAGCTATCTTTCCGTTCATGTTTACTCCTTAATCCTTCAATATAAGTTCGATATTGCCATAGCTCTCGCCGCTATTAAGCGCGCGCACTTTAACAATAATATTACATCCGTTATTGCCGATTGTCGGGTCGTTTATCTTATAGACAAGTACATTTTCCTTAGATGGCGTACCCGCGAATCCGCCGCGCTTGCTCTTCGCCACCACCTTACCGTCCATCTCGATCTTAATCGAATCAATTTCAAGTCGCTCCGCGCCACGCGTATAAGCAAGCCGCACCGCGCGCGCCGACCTAAGATCGCTCGCTTCGACCGGATACTTTATCTCGCTCCAACTCTTAGTCACCCTGCCTGGCGACCACGATCCAATCGTCTTGGTCTTGGAGTTGCCGACATTGGCCTTGCCCATTTTCTTCGCTTCGGCGATTAACTTTACCGCCGCTTTCACGGGATCGCCATAGGGCTTGACTTCCGAAAGGCCCTTGGTTTCTTCAACCCATTTGCGCTCCCATGCTCCACGATCTACATGCTTGGACGGATCGAAGCGCGCGCAGTTGTAAAGTTTGCGCCGTTGGAGGTAATAATCGCGAATAAGTCCCGACCAGATCTTCGCCGCATAGTCGTCAACCGGCGGACCCCAAATCGTCACGATGCGCCGCGCGTTCTTCTCGTAGTAATCGGCGAGCTTTTCGTCGCCATTACCATGCGAGCGCGCAAAATCAATCCAACGTTGCATGGAAAAGTGCGGATGCGATTCGAGAAGCTTGTCCATCGCGAGCATCAACTTTTCAATCCGCACCTCATATTCCTTGGCCGCCTCTTCGTTGCCCTCGCTAAACGCCTTTTCGCTGGCGACAATCAGGTTTTCCACGGTTGCGCCAAGATACGCGGCGGTATATTCGATAAGATCGGCCCGATAAAGCGGCGAGTCCGAAAACTTGTCCGCAACCGAGGCGAACTTCTCAATGGCCTCGAAGAACTCCGGCCGAGTATTGATTGAACCCTTGCCCGCGCCGCCGGGGCCCATTTGCCAATTATAGCGCGGGTGATCGGTAAACGATCCGTAGACCGACTTTCGCATAAGCGACCAAAATTCACCGATCGCCGGATCGTCCGCGCCATACCGCGCCCACGAGTAATTTCTAAGTAGCACATCCGTATCCGCCTTTTCAGTGCGCCAAGCGGAATCTGCCATAATCTCGTAAACCACTTGATTATTCTCAATCCCCTCCGGCGCCATTCCATGCCCGACCAACCGCCCCTTATTGGCAGAGTTTAGCGCATCAATATGACCGTTGGCATAAAAATCCAATACTCCCGTAAGTCCGCACTTTCCGCCCATATTGGGAATTACGCTATAAATCCACAGCTTATTGTAAAAACCCTTGTGGAAATCCCAATTGGGCGAGGAGTGCCACCAATGGCGATTGTAGTCAACCGCCTCGTCAATAAGAAGCATCTTGTCGTCGGGCACTTTCTTCAAAAGCGCGGCCAAGGTTTCGGGATCCCAAACGCCACGCTGAAAACCAAACATCCATCCCTGCATTACCCAAATCGCATCCGGATTCGCATTGGCAATCGACTTGTAAACCTTTTCGCCATATTCGTTCATGAGCTGATATCGCTCGGCCGATCCCTTGGGCGGGAATGGAGTTTCCATCTCATTAAAGCTATCAATGAGATACAAGTCGCACTTGCCGAATTCCTTTTCCCACTCCTTGATGAACATCGTGCCGATTTTCTCGAAGACCGAATGATTGGGCATCACCATCCAGTTGTGGAACCTTCCACCGCACCACTTCGTTTCGATAAGCTCGAGATCGGGATAGATTTTCTTAAGCCCCGGCGGCACAAATCCCGCAAAGCCGGGGCAAATCGGTTTCATACCCAACGAGCGCATCCGAGCGAGAATCTTGTGCTGCAATTTAATCTGATCTTCGTGCCACGCCTTGGGCATGGGGCTGTCCAAGCCCGAGATATTTCCCATTCGCATCCAAGGAAGATGGGCAGGACCAACAAAGTACGCCTGAATCTCGTCTTCCGAAAGACCCAGCTTCTTAAAAACGCGCGCGGTGATTGCCTCTTGAGCGACAAGCGTCAGGGGAGCGTTAATGCCATGAAGCGCCATGTAATCGATTTCCTGACTCCACCGCTCCCACGTCCAATACGGCATCGTATAGCCGTAAGTTACCACATTAAAGTAATAGCGATAATCAAAAGGCGTAGAGCCGCTAACTTCCGCATCCTTACTCCACGGCTCGTCGGCAAAGCGATTGCCCGCCCAGCTGGAAACGCCCTTCTTTTGCGCCTTCAAGGCCGAATAAAAGCCACGACAAAGCGCAATCGGCGAATTGCCCGTAACCAAAAGCTTGCCCGCCGAAACCTTAGTCGAATAGGTGTCGACTTTGCCGCCCTCTTTAAGCTTAAGCTCAACTCGGCTTTCCGCTGCAGGATTAGCGGACTTTACAAACCGCTCGATAACACCTTTGGCAGATGCAGTAAGATCAACGCTCGACGCGCCCAACAGCGCCATCGGCAATAGCGCCCCTAATGTAATAATTACTTTCTTCATCACTTTTAGTTTATCATTCGTCACTATTAGGCGGCTCCGGCTTAATCTCGCTTATCTTCGTCCGGAAGAACGCGGAAGCGCCTTCACGCGGACTGCTCTCAAGCACGAGTTTCTCGGTCGGATCCGTAGCCAACTTGAACGATGGGCAATCGTTCTCGAAGTCCACCTTCAAGTCGCCAGTCGCTTCAAAGCCATACCAAAGCCCAATCTTGGCGTTGACGATACCAACGGCGACAATAGTACCCCCGTCTCCTTCTTCAACGATTAGCGGTTCCGCCTCGTCGTCTATCGCGCCGATTTCCGGTTTGGGTACAGTCTCGGAATTCAGTACCGCCGAAACTTCATACTTGCCGGCCGCGATTTCCTTCGCCGCCAACTTGAAGTACGTCTTGTAATCGTTCTCGTCAATAAGCTCCTTGACTTTCTCTGGAACTTCGACAACGAGCTTCGCCTGCGCAATGGCCGCCTCCGCGCTCTCCGCCTTGACTTCCGCCGGCTCGCCCGGCTTTACGTCAATCTCGGTTGCCGGATATGCGACCTCGATAAAGGTCTCACTATCTTGCGCGAAAGTCGTCGCTTGAAGGTAGAATGCGCCGCCAGGGCCACCCTCGCCGTAGTAATTCTTGTAAGCGGCATCCTTTTGGTTAATATAGAGGGACTGAACAGGCATACCATCGGCATCGGTAAGATAGAAGTTTAACTTGCCATTCGTAATCTTCTTCCACTTATAATCACCTTGTTTGAGTGTCAACGATTCACTTGCCGCAAGCGTCGTGCCAGCTTCAAACGTCACCACGCACTTCGCGTCCGCGAGCGGGTCGCCGTCCTTGAGAAAGACGACCTTCACACCCGCAAGATCAAGCGCGACTTCGTTCGACAAGTTCGTCAGTGTAATCCACTCGTCCGTATCACCATCAGGCGTCGGCGTAATGCCATCGAAGGAGTGGAGACGAAGGAAGTTGTACGCAGGCGAGGGCTCGAAGATGACCTTCGTACCATCTGCGGCAGTAAGCGTAATCTTCGCATCACCCTTACCCGCCTTGCCATTACCAACGACAACTTGGTCGGTGATTGTCATCGCCGCAATCGTCGCACGACGATCCGCCGTCACATACACCTCGCCCGCGACACCATTAATCGTCTGATCAAGAATCGTTCCCGCCGGAATCGTCATCGAAACAGGACCTGAAAGCTCCCAGCCGGAAAGATCAATTGTCTCTTCGTTGGCGTTCTTGATAACGATTGCGCCAATTGCCTCGTCGTATTCGGCGGTGATGCCCGCTCGCAGATCCGCGATTGCGCTTTGCGCATGCGGAATGCCCGCCGCAAAAGTCGAACCGTAGCCGACATTCTCCGCATCAATGGAGTGCGTAACATAAAGATGTTCGCGGCGCGGAACAACATAATTCGTCCACAAATCTTCAAGACCCGCCTCCAATGTCGTCGGAAACACGGGCCACACGCTGATAATAGTTCCCGAACCATATCCCCACTTCTGGCGATCAAGCGCGGCATCGGCGGCAATCAAACCCTTCATCTCGCGCATAAAGACGATGAACGGGATCGTCGAATTTTCAAGCGTCTCTTCGGCGTTCGGTGCGCCAAGCTCCTTGTCCATAAGCGTTCTCAAACGCCTGAGATAGAGACGACGGAACTTTTCATTCTGGTAAATCGCCTCGTAGGCGTTATTCGGATTGCCCTCGAAAGCTTGCATTGTATCGTTCTTATACGCGCGAATCGCGTGACCGCCGTAGAACGGATGGCACTTGAACCAGTCCTCGTCCGCCATAAGTCCCGTATGCGTGACCTGCTTATACCACTGTCCAAACGAAAGGTTCATGTCGTAGGCCAATGGACGCCACGTGCCCGTGCCGCGATGCCCTTCGATCATCGCCGGATCGTCGAGATAGGCGCCGATATTCGCCCAGATATCGTCCGTCTCCTGCGTGATGCGCGTCAATGCCATGTAGTTAAACCACGCCGCAAGATCCATATTCTCCGCCGCAACCTTCGAGTATTTTGCGTGATCGGCATCGGTTTCAACAACCTTGCCCGGCAACAATTTCGTGAAGTTCTGGAGCACCGAACGATCGCTTTCGTTTTCGTCATCCGGCGTCTTCTTTTCTCCACGGCTACCGTTCCAGGTCGCCGCTTCCTTGTAGCTGTAGCCGAACTTGTCGAACCCATACACATCCTCGATGAGTTCATCCGTAAAGCGCTCGGAATGGAACGCAAGCTGGAAGAATTCACCGTTCAGATTGCACCTGACCGGGAAGTCGAACGGCGCAGGCGAGCCGTTTCGGTTGAGAAGCCAGAAGCTCGCCATCTGCCGCATGAAGGTCGGGTCGGCCCACTCGGCGATGAGCGACGACTTGCGAATCTCTTCCACATCTTTGCCAGAGACGCAATCGTAGGTCGTAAGCGGATGCGCCTTGGCAAACCGAAGCCCGTGCGACTTCTTGTAGAAGCTCGCGCTCGTGTTGCCTCTGAGGTCGATGCGTACGTAATCGTAGTAGTTCGAAGTCGAGGCATCGTAAATCGCGACACGTGCGTTATTCGGGACAATCGTGCGATCCTGCTTGTCAGAATCGACATCCATCTGCTGAATCGACGCCGTATCCGCAAACATATGCCAAGTCGTGAGGTTCTTGGAAACTTGCTCTTCCGTCGGCTCGACGATTGTACCGTACCACTCGTAGCCATCATCGGGATTATGATAGCTTGGGCTCGTCCATTCACTGCCCGCCTTGTCGACGAGCTTAAATTTCCACTGAATGAGATGACCACGAGCTGGGAACTTGGACTTGGGAATCGTCGCCGTATAAGTATCGCCCCAATCCGTCGTGTCCGAGCCGTCCTTCGTCGCGAAATCAACGGGTATTTCCGTAAGCGTATTATCATCAAGATCGGTCCTCACCACCATCACGATACTCGCGAGCTTGTCTTCATCGCGATAAACCGTTCCAATGTCTTTAGTCGGCGCCAAAACCGGGTTTGCGGAGAAGGTTACAACGTAATCCTCGTCGGGGTTCGCCGGAGGCGCGTTACGCGCGAATTCGTTGTCGCTATCATGCTTCTTCTGCTTCTTGCCCTCGTAGAGGGGCCCCACATTCGGACCAATGCGAACGAGCCCATCGGTAGATGGATTTTCCGCCCCACGCGTCGGTGCTTCACAAATCCACCGCGCGGTGGACTTTCCTTCTTCTGGACGCCCAACGATGATGGATGCTCCTTCCGGAAGATCACTCGGAACAATCACCGTGTCGATTACTTCGGCGTTGTCGAGATCTCCGCCCGGCACATAATAAAGTCTCACGAACGGTGACTTCTTCGGGTTCACCTTGTCGCCCCAGACCATCATTCCGTGAAGTTTCGGCGGCAGAATCATCGGCTGTCCGTCAAAAGTTCCGGTCTCAAATGCGCTTACCGTTTGATCCGCACTATTCGAATAGCGCTCAGATGTATAAAACACCGCGAAAGAGTGTGGCGCAACAAGCATACTCGGGAAGTTGTTGACCTCCTCCGGCTTCGTCGCCTTCTTGCGATTCACGCGAACAAAGCGATAATCCTTCAAGTCGACCCACTTATCTCCATCGTTGCGAAGTTCTACCCAGCCGGACTCGAGTCCGTTCGGGTCCATGCCTTCGAGCGTTCCGCGATTCTGCGCATCCGTCGGCTTCGGCATAATTTCGGTAATGTACAATGCCGCGCCTTGCTCGGCCATCGCCGGCGCGAGCACGAGCGCACCGTCCTTTTCCTCCAGCGTAAGTTTCTTCGCATCGAGATCGACGGTTTTGCCGTCAACGGTCAACACACCATTCTCAAAACTCATACGCTCGGTATCGACAATCTCGAATGTCGATCCCTCCGCCGAGAGGAAGACAAGTGCGTCCTCGAAGGAGCCCGCCGGATGCCCGTCCACTTTGCAAAGTGTGGGCTTGTCCGCTTCGGTATATTCAACAGTTGTGATGTTGCCCGTGATCTTGAGCTTGCCCGTTCCGTACTTGACGAGCTCGCGCGTCGTGTCGCTCTTGAGAATACCCACTACATCGCCATCGATAACGAGCGTCGAACCCTCGCCGACGAAGATTGCGCAATTTGGATAGTTATCGCGACCGACATAGAACGGACGTCCATCGGTCATCGTAATCGTTGCCGTACCATCGTCGCTCGGCGGCATGTATATCTGCGGCGTCGCGCGATTGATGCCACCATTCACGCGGAACTTCTCGTTCACGCTCATCGTCACATTAACTTGCGCGCCGGCATCAAGATAGAGTTGCTGGCTGAAGAAGAATGTCGATGTGTCATTGTTGACGAGATTGAGCGTACCGCCGTCATTGACGCGGATTACGCCTGTCGTGTCGACCGCACAGTTCCAACCCGAAAGATCCTTCGCGGTAATCGTCAACGTCGCGCCGCTCTTAACGAGGATCGTCGGATTCTCCGGCGTCGCCCCACTCGCGAACTGCGTGCCTCCATCATTATTGATTCGCGTGAAGCTGTGCGTACCGCTCTCGAAGACGAGGTGGAGATTATCAAAGGTAACGTTTTCGCCATTAGAATACGTAAACCCGTTCTCCCCTTCACCAGCGAGAATGAGCGTGACGTTAGCTGGGAAGTCCGTGAACTGGCTCATCCAGATTTCCGGCAATGTGTCATTCGGTTTCGTCGCAACAAGACGCACTTCAACTGGCACGGGAACATACGGAACGAGCGACGTGCCATTCGCCGCCGTAAGCGTAATCGCACCTTCGCCGACCGTACCATTACCGACGACTACCTGATCCGCCACCTCCATCGCCGCGACCGTCGCCTTGCGGTCCGCCGTTACGTAAAGTTCGCCCGCCTTATCGCCGATCTTCTGATCGAGAATCGTGCCCGCCGGAAGCGTCATCTCGACGGGACCCTTCAGCGTCCAACCCGAGACATCGAGCGTTTCCGCCGCCTCGTTGCGGATAACGACGGCCCTAAGCGTCGCATCGTACTTGGCCGTAACCAACCCGCCAAATGCCACGAGTTCGCTCTGCTTGTCGGGGATGCCGGCGGAGAGGCGATTATTGTAACCGACGCCCTTCTCCGTGTTGTGGATGGAGTGTGTCTCGAAAAGATGAACGCGACGCGGTTCGACATAATTGTTCCAAAGATCTTCAATGCCCATCGTCGGCGTCATCGATGCGACATTCGGCCAGCAGTTCATTGAGTCGTTCTGGAAGTTGTAGATACCCGAAAGCGGCCACTTCTTGCGGTCCACTGCTGCGAGTTCAGCCGTCGCGTTGGTAATCGTCGCGATGTAACCCCAAAGCTTCGAGTTCTCACGCGCCGTACCAGGCGCTTCGAGAATCTCATCCATCAGCGTACGGAGACGCCGGAGATAGAGACGACGGAACTTCGGGCTCTGATAAATGGACTCAAGTCCACCGTTTGACCCATAGCCCTGAACCGATCCGTCAAACGAATAGCTATGCGCCTGCACGCGACGTCCACCGTAGAACGGATGCGACTTGAAGAAATCCACATCCGCACGGATACCGTTCTTACCATCATGACAGAAGAACGCGCCGAAGGAGAGGTGGCAGTCGTATGCGAGCGGCATCCAGGTGCCGGTCCCGTTAACGTCATAGTAGAGCGAGATATTGGACCACGTATCGTCCGTCTCGGACGTGATGCGCGTCATCGCCATATAGTTGAGCCACGCTGGAAGATCGAAAATATTGACGACGTTCTGTGTATACTTCGCGTCTTCATTCTCCGCCGTCATTTGTTCGTCATTTCTATTCCCAGGAAGAGTATTCTCAAATGCCTTCTCGACTTCAATATCGCTCTCGTTCTCGTCGTCTGGTGTCTTCTTTTCGGTCGTAATGGACGAGTTATGGCCGGGCTGGATGGTGCCGCAATTCTTGAACGCATAGCCGAGCGGATCAAGCCCATAAACATCTTCAATGAGTTCATCCGTGAAGCGGTTAGAGTTCCAAGCGAGCTGATAAAACTCGCCGTTCAGGTTGAGCTTCACCGGATAGTCATACGGCGCTTTTGCTCCCGCCTCACGGAAGAGCCAGAACGAAAGCGACTGACGAATGTAGGCGGGGTCCATGTAGTCCGCAACGAACGAGGTCTTGCGGATTTCCTCGAACACCGTTCCTGTTACCGGATCCGTGCACGAAAGCGGCTGCGCCTTGGAGAACCTGAGACCGTGCGACTTCTTCGGGAAACGCGCCGTCGTGTTGCCTCTCAAATCGATGCGGACGTTGTCGTAGTAGAGTCCCGTCAGTGCATCGTAGATGCCGACGCGCGCGTTGTAGGGAACGACCGACTTGTCCTGTTTATCGACATCGACATCCATCTGCTTAAGCGATGCGTCATCCGCGAAGAGATAGAACGTCTGCACCTTCGCATCCGTCATACCCTCGGCTGGCTCGACAATCGTACCGTACCACTCGTAGCCGTCATCGGGATTTTGGAAACTTGGCGCACGAAACTCGCGACCCGCCTTGTCGGTAATTGCGACGGCGAAGCGGACAAGCTCGCCAGCAGTAGTGAACGCCGCGCCAGGAATCGTTCCCGTATAAACCCAGCCGTTCATCTTATCCTTCGTCGCGCACTTCGTCATCGCCGTCTCGTTCGTCTGAACCAGCCCGAAGCCAATCTGATAGATAAGCTTGACCTCTGCGATTTGATCCTCGGCCGCCTCGCTCATATCGGCCGGAAGAATCGGCAGCGTCACCGTATAGTCCTCGCCGATCTTCGCCTGATTGAACGCCTGCCATGGATCGGGCGCGTCCTTAATGCCATAAAGCGGGCTGATCGTCGGGCGACGATCTGCCGCCGCATCGTAGATGACCTCGTCCGCGAGATCGACCGGCACGAGCACGGTCTGCTGAACGGCACCGGCCTTGTAGAGCCGAACCATTGGATACTTCTTCTGGTTGATCTTCTTTGCGTAGAGCGGCGTTGCTTCGGCAGGCAACACCTCAACTGGCGACTCGCTCGTCCAAACCTTGAATGTTTCACCAACGCCAAGCGTGCCCACCGACAAGGTGAACGCCTCTTCCAGTTTCAGCTTCTTGCCTCGATTCACGCAGTAGACCTTGTAATCCGAAAGTTCAAGCGGCTTTCCGCCCACATTCTCAAGGAGAATCCAACCGAGATCTTTCGCCTCGGGAACATTTGGCTGACAACGCGCGCAAATCTTGGTGATTACCAGTTCACCCGGCGGCACGTCATCGATGTAAAGATCGTGGAATCCAGTCGCGAACTCTTCGCTCGGCGGCTCCGTCGTCGCCGTTGGCAGCTTGGCCGGATCAATACCCGGCGTAAAGAAGAAAAGCGATATCTTATCGACGTCCAGCTCAGGAATCTTCGCCCAAACGCGTGTATTAAACTTGCCCGCCTTGCCGTCCAGCTCAACGAATTTATCGCTCCAATCCGTTGCCAAAACTCCATCCGCCGTATAAGCGAGACCGCCTTCGTAGTGGAACGACGAATTCGGTCCGCCAATTGCGATTACGTTGCCGCCCTCGACGGTAATCGTGCGGCCAACGTTCACGTCAAGTCCAGTCGAGCCATTGTCATCGTCCTCAACCGCCGTCGTATAGGCAAGAATGTTTCCTCCCGTGATGATGATATCGCCATTCGAGTCGATAACATCGTTTCCAAGCGAAACGCCATAGAAGTTTCCGCCCGTGATAACGACATTGCGCGCCGTATTTACCGACTTAGGGTCGTTAACCGCGTCGTTACCCGCCGACTTCACGCAATCATCACCCGCGAGCAAGTTGAACGTGCCGCCGTTGATCGTGAGTGTCAAATCCTTCTCGCTGGGATCGTCCGTCGTCGTGAAGATCTGCGAACCCGCACCGGGAACGGAGATATCGAATGTTCCGCCGTTCACGGTAAGCATCTTTCCAGACTCAAAGACCGTCGCATCAATTGCGTCTTTACCGCCCTCAACGTTGCAGACATAGCCGTCCTCGAAGACGATTGTGCCGCCATTCAGGACCTTCGCGCCCGTACCCTCAATCGAAACATCCATCGTGCCGCCCGAAAGCGTGACCGCGTCCGAACCCTTAAACTTGAATGCGCTCGCCTTCTTACCACCAAGCGTCGCCGTAAACGCACCAGCTTCGAAGTCGGCGGACATCTTCTTGTTTATAAGTTCAATGCCGTAGGGCTGATTGCCAGCTAAAGTCATATCGAGTTTGCCATCACCTGAAAGGCCGAAATTACCAGAGAGAGAAACCGCAGCAACCTTGTTGGTAGAATCTGGAACCGCGACATCAATCGCAAACGTTCCCTTGGTGATATAAAGATCTTTCGCGGTAAAGAGCGGCTCGGTGATGTTCTCACCTGTAAGTTCAAAGCGTCCCTTGCCTACAAAGGTAATCGACGCACCTGCACCCGAGACAAACGCAGCCGTATTGACCGAAGTCGATCCATCGTTCTTAATCGTATATTCGCCAGCGGGAAGTTCAAGTCCACCCAAGAAGTTCGCATTCGCAAAGTTGTAGGTATAGCCCGGCGCGAGCGTAATCTTCTCCGTCACATTCGTGTTCGCCCAATTGAGATCGACCGGCGGAGGTGGAGGCGGAGGTTCGTAACCCGGTGCTTCGGTAATGAGAATCGCATGCCACTCGTCCGTCTCAAGATTGTGGACGGCCATCTTGCCGCTCCCCTTCGCGCCGATGATCGCCACCTGATCAAGATTGCTGAAGTGCTCAATCTCGATGCCCTTCGCGTCGGTGAGGACGATTTCCTGGAAGCCGTCCGTAATCTTCGTCCACGGCACGTCCGCCTGATTAAAGCGCACCCAACCGCCCGCCTCAATAATCGTTCCCGCTGGAAGATCAAAACTGCAACGGCCCTCCGGCGTTGCACCATACTTCTCAAACTGAATATGCGCACCGCTCGCATCAAGCGTAGCTTCTTGGTTGAGGTTCGTGAAGACGATGAATTCGTTTGCATCCGTTCCTTCCGCACCGTCCGGCGCACCCGCGAAGCCCCAAAGCCGCAGATACTTCTCCTGCTCGCTCTTCTCCACGGCCAGAACATCAGTTCCGTCGGATGCCACCAGCCCAATTTCCTCGGCGCCTCCCGCCGTACCGTTGGCAACAATCACCTGATCAAGAAGATTGTCGCCGAATGCCGCTATCGTCGCGCGACGATCCACCGCCACATACACCTCGCCCGGCACGCCGTCAACCGCCATATCAATTACCGTGCCTTCGGGAAGCGTCAGGTTGACCGGACCTGAAAGCTTCCAATTGGAAAGATCAATCGCCTCGTCGTTCGCGCTGCGAATAACTACCGCGCCAAGCGTCTCATCGTATTCCGCGGAAAAGCCCGCCTTCAGCTCCTTAACCGCCGTCTGCGCCTCCGGGATGCCAGCAATCAACTTCTCGCCGTAGCCAATCTGTTCGGCGGCGTGTCCTTCGGCGGCGTGCGTTTCGTAGAGATGGACGCGGCGCGGGACAATGTAGTTATCCCAAATATCCGCCATCGCCTCCTCAATCGTCTTCGGATAATTATTGCCCCACACGTTGACATTGCTCGCACCGTTGCAATAACCCCACTGCGCATGATCCTTTTCGGCCTCAACGCTCATCATTCCCGCCATCTTGCGCATCTGCACGAGGAAGTTGATGGTGCTCGTCTGCCAAGTCTCCTCGCCCGTCGTATCGGGCGCGCCAAGCTCCTCATCCATCAGCGTTCTTACGCGCCGGAGGAAGAGGCGGCGGAATTTCTCGCTCTGGAAGATCGCCTCGTAGGCGCGGTTCTGATTGCCATACGCATCGCCTTTCTCACCCCTATGTGCGCGAACCACATAGCCACCATAAAACGGATGCGACTTAAACCAATCCTGATTGGACATAAGCCCATAGAACGAACTATAGTCCGCATGATGCCACTGTCCGAAGGTAAGCTGCATATCGTAGGCGAGCGGACGCCAGGTACCCGTCGATCCCGACCGGATGCCGTCAATAAGCTGCGGATTGTCGTAGTAGCCCGAGAGGTTCGCCCACACATCATCGCACTCTTGGGTAATCTTGGTGAGCGCCATATAGTTAATCCAAGCGGGAAGATCCATCTTCTCAACCACGACCTTCGTATATTTCGCTTTATCTGCATCGCTGGTAACTATTGCCGTCGGCAAGGTACTGCAAAATGCGTTCAACACCGAAAGGTCGGCCTCATTGCCATCATCCGGCGTCTTCTTCTCGATACCACCAGCCGTAGTACCATTGCCGAACGAGCCGATGTTCTTATAGCCGTAGCCGAGCGGATCAAGTCTGTAGCAATCCTCGATGAGCTCGTCGGTGAAGCGCTCGGAATGGAAGCCAAGCTGATAGAACTCGCCGTTCAGGTTGAGACGAGCCGGATAATGGAATGGCGCGGGACTGCCATGCTTGTTGAAAAGCCAAAACGCCGTCATCTGTCTGAGGAAGCTCGGATCGCCAAATTCCGCAATAAAGCTCGACTTGCGAATCTCGCGCGTCTCGCCCGATACGCAATCAAACGTTGAAAGCGGATGCGTTTTGCCGAACCTCAAGCCGTGGCTCTTCTTATTGAAGCCCTTCGAGCTGTTGCCGCGCAAGTCAATGCGCACATTGTCGTAATACTGGCTCGTGGAGGAATCATAGATTACAATGCGTCCACCATAAGGATGGCGCGTGCGAAGGTCGTCATAGTTCTTATTGCTCATGAACTCGTCGTAGTCGATGTTCATCACCTTCATGTTGCGGTTTTGCGCATTCTTGTCGTCCGCCGTCTCCGCATCAGCGAAAAGATGGAAGGTGGTGAGCGTTTCCGAAAGCTGATCTTTCGTCGGCTCGACGATCGTTCCGTACCACTCGTAGCCATCGTCCGGTCCGAGGAACTGCGGCGCATACCAAACATTGCCGGCCACATCAATGATCTTCGCCTTCCATTGGATGAGATGACCCGCCTCGGGGAAATCGGTGGAAGGAATCGCTACCGTCCACTGCTGACCATGTCCCGAAACGACCTCGCCCTTCGTCATCTCGACTTCTTTGCGCGTCGCATCGTCGAGATCCGTGCGATAGACGAGATAGACATCCTCAATCGCGTCCTTTTCACCTCCTCCATAGATCGGATTCACATCGAACGTCACCACATAATCTTCGCCCGGTATCGCCGGCTGGGCCGCATTGATGTCCGAGAAGATATGCTCCACGCCATAGAGCGGACCTACCTCTGGGCCAATTGCCGCCAACTTGGAGCCGACCTTAAGATAATGGCGCGTCGCTCCGCCCAGCACCGTCTCGTCCAACGGCTCGACGATAATCGTCGCATCGTCCGGAGTATCACAGGGAATAACCACCGAACAAATCGTCTCGCCACCCTTCGCAAGCGTAACCATCGGATACTTCTTTGGATTGACCTTCGCCGGATAGACGAGTACGCCTTTAATCTCCGCCGTCGCGTCTGCCGTCATCTTCGGCTCGGTGAACATAAGGTCATCACCTTCAACGTATCCTTCAGTCGTATAGAAGCGCACCTTGCCGCCAGGTGCCACCACGCGCGCCGGCAACGCAAGCAGCTTCTTAGCTTTCATCTCCTTGCCACGATTGAATCGTCCGAACGAGTATTCAGAGAGTTCCGCCCAGCCCGTTCCGATGTTGACCAGCTCCACCCAACCGGCTTCAACGCCGTTTGGATCCTTCGCCGTCGGTTTAGGACAAATCTCGGCAATGGTCAGCGCTCCGCCTTCCATAAGCCGCGAAACGGTAATCGCGCCATCTTCGCCTTCGGCAAGCTCGACCGCATATTGCGTGAGATCAACTTCTTCGCTGTCCAAGATCAGCTTACCATTTATGTATGAAAGTCGCGTTGCATCGACAATCTTCAAAACCGCACCATCCGCTTGAATATTCGCAAACGCCATTTTGAGCGTCGGATATGCCTTGTCGCCAATGGTGAGAAGCGTGTAAGTGTTGATGGCCTTGACCGAGGTTTCATCGATCTGGATTTCCCAGTTTTCGTCCGTGCCGTCGACGAGTGCGAACTTCTCCGCCGTCACTGTAGTCTTTGCATTTAAAAGCGTAATCTCATTAGCTGCCGACTTTAACGCTTCACTAATGTCAAAGGTAATCTTCCCGCTCTTAATCGCGAAACCAGTCCCGCCGGAAATCGTCTCGCCATTCGGGCCAACTTTAACCGTGAGATTGTTCGGGAGCGTTGTCCCGTTCCGAAGAACGATTGCGCCCTCTTGAATGTCGAGCGTACCGCCGCCCGTAAATGTCGCCTCGGCAATAAAGAACTTGCCCGCGCCGAGCTTGGTGAGCTTATTTCCGCCAAGCTTGAATTCCTGCGAACCATATTTGCTCGCAATCGTACCGAAATCGCTCTGTGCATCGATGAACGAATCGGCGGCAACTTCCAGATTCCAAAATTGAGCCTTGCCGTCGCCAACGGCCGTACCATAATTGGCGAGCGTACCACCATTGAGGACAATTGGATATGTTATGTTCGGGACGCCATTCACGTCAAAGGTGCCGCCCTCATCGATAGAGAGCTCTGTCGTCACATTACCCGCACTGGCAATCTGCAAGACCGCGCCATTCTTGACGCGCAATGTCCCAACTGCTCGCGCGAGCATAACCGCGCAATCGCCATCAATTATGATCTCATCACCGCTTATGTACTTAACATCGTTACCCTCGCCATCTTCAAACACCGTCGCACCATCGATCGTGCCATCCCCGCCCTTCCAATAGATTGTCGTCGGCTCACGCGTTGGTTCAGGCTCAACATATTTTTCTGCAACAATCTTATAGGCCGCTCTCCACGCCTCCGTTGAGGTATTGAGCGTAACATAACTATACTTTGGATCAGTCGTCTTGAAGAGGCGAATGCGAAGCGTGTCTCCTGCTCCGCTGCCCTGAACTGTTCCCATCGTCGCTAATTCGCCAACTGTGATGATTGCATCTTCAGAAAAAGTATATTCAATCTTATCACCGAGCGACCACGCCTCAAGTTTCTGATTGTTGTTGTTACGACTATTAGATGAAACACTATTAAGTGTCACAAACTCGGCACTCTTGTTCCAAGTATTTCCTGATTCTTGTGCAAAGGTCACACTCTTGATGCGCAACTTAGTGCCAGCTGGTAAATCGCTCGAAGCTGGAATCGTCATTGACACTGGCTTGTAGTTGCCCACCCCTTTACTATCAATCGCCGTGCAGTCCGTATTCTCAAAAACATACTCACTTGGTCCCTCCGTGCCATCAACAATCACAATCGCCGCAATACATCCACGATATCCTGCGTTGTTATTTCCATATCCCTTGACAGTGAGATTGCCGGAAAGTCCATTCACCCGCAAGGCATTTGTGCCGTAAGCTGCAGTTGACGATTGCGACGTTCCCCAAGTAGAATCCCCTTCGACCGTTTCGCCACTTGCATAAGTGTAGCGTTTCCCATTGATCTCTGGCGCACCAAACTTCTTATTTCCCGCGTCCGTCGCCGCGTAGAAGATGACGTCGTACTTGGCGAACGGAATATTGGAAACTGTTACCGCCGCTCCGTCATTGCTATCATCAAGATAACCATTCAAAATCTTCGCCGTCATATCCTTATATGACCAGACATTCGCCGAGGTCCACTTGACGGTCGCCGCGCGAGAGGCATCAACTGTTTGCGATGCAACGTCGTAGACATTCGCCGTTTCCGCTCCGTTTTTATCTTCTACCTGAAGCCACGCCGCTACCGGGATCGTATAATCCAATGCGCCAGAATCGCTTCCTGTAATTCGATTTTTTTCATCACCAGAATAAATAACTTGCCCTTGTTGATTAATCTGCTTTGCAGATGAATTAAAGTTAATCGCAATAATACCTTTAGCCGCAGAAGGGTCTACTACTGGATCGCCTCCACCTTGGGCATTGCCCTCGACCCACTTGATGACGATTGCGCTACCACTGTCGGATACGCAATATGTTCCAATTGGATCGCTCGTACTGACATCAGCATTTGAGTCCTTGTGCGTCATTGCGGTTCCGTTGACATCGGTAGCAACTGTTGCATTCAGATAAAAACTTGCGCTCTTCCCTCCATATGAAAGCAAGGTGCGCGAGGATACCTTTCGTGTCGTTGCTTTAGGATTCGACACGGAGACCTTTACACTTGAGAATCTAACGTTTATGGCGTTTCCAACCGAGCCATTGACTTTTATCGATCCCTTTTCACCCAAGTAGCATGTCCATTGATTATATTTTCCACTAGGCTGATTAAGGCTCGCGAAAACAATACCTTCTGGAGCGTCAACATGGAATTCCGTCGGACATTCCATTGATCCCGATCCCCATCCATTTACAATCAACTTTGAAGTATCATCAACATAAAATTGACAAACCGATGCCTTGTCCTTCTGCAACCTAACCAATGTATCAATCGTGAGTTTTACGTGGTTCGCAATTCCAATTTGGGCATCCAGCCCTTCCATTTGCGAGAGCGATACACTTTTATAGCCATCGTTTCCCGCCGCTAACGCAATATTGTTTCCGTCCAGCAAACACGATTCATACGATGATTCATTCGTATACGGCGTAGCTTGAGGCGCCTTGGGATTCTTGTAATTCTCCCAATTGGAGTCTAACTCCCAACTTGCGCTGTGCGTACCGACAAATACATTTGTCCAATTGCGACCAAACGCACTCGCCGCATGCGCGACATTCCCACCGAGCGCCAGCGCGAGCGCGCCGACGAGAAGGTTCCGGAATATATTCATCTCTTCCTCCTTACCTTACTAAAATCATGGGTGCGTGCCGCATAATTGACATTCCACCCACTTTAAGCTCTGGCATTCCCTTACCCGCCGCGCCATTGCCGACGACGACTTGATCCGTTACCGTCATCGCCTCAATCGTCGCCTTGCGATCAGCCGTTATGTAAAGCTCGCCCTCGACTCCTTCAATCTTCTGGTCGAGAATCGTGCCCGCCGGAAGCGTCATCTCAACTGGCCCGGTAAGTACCGCTCCCGAAAGATCGATGGTTTCCTCATTCGCGTTCTTAATAACCACCGCCTGAAGAAGACTATCATACGTAACGGTGATATTCTTCTTGAGTACCGACATATCACTTTGCTTGTCGGGGATGCCGGCGGAGAGACGATTGTTGTAGCCAACGCCCTTCGCAGTATTGTGAACAGAGTGTGTCTCGAAAAGATGAACGCGGCGCGGCACGATGTAGTTGTTCCAAAGATCGTCGATACCCATCGTCGGCGTCATCGACGCGACAGTCGGCCAGCAGTTCATCGACTCATTTTGGAAGTTGAAACTCTTACCATCAAACGTACCTTCAAACGGCCACTTCGCGCGATCCGCCGCTGCGAGGTCTGCCGTCGCGTCGGTGATGAGTTTGATATACGCGCCGATCTTCGAGTCTTCCCGTGCCGTGCCGGGCGCTTCGAGAATCTCGTCCATGAGCGTACGGAGACGCCTGAGATATAGACGACGGAACTTCGGGCTCTGATAGATGGACTCAAGCCCGCTATTGCTCGCCGAGCCGCCGCCCATACCCATGTGTGCACCACCCCAGCCGCCTTCTTCCGTGCCCTTGTTGTGGGCCGGTACACGCCAACCACCGTAGAACGGATGGGACTTGAAGTAGTCCGCATCGGCTCTCACGCCCTCCTTCGCGTCATGGCAGAAGAATGCGCCAAACGAAAGGTGGCAGTCATAGGCGAGCGGCATCCACGTGCCCGTATTGTTGATATCGTAATAAAGCGAAATGTTCGCCCACGTATCGTCCGTCTCGGACGTAATGCGCGTCATCGCCATATAGTTGAGCCACGCCGGAAGATCGAAGGTCTTAACGACGACCTCGTTGTACGTCGCGTTATTCTCACCATCATCGATCATCGTCTCATAGTTCGCACGGTCAGGCAGGGAGTTCTCAAACTCATACAACTTGGCGAGCGCAACATCTCCAACTTCGACGCCATCATCCGGCGTCTTCTTCTCCGTCGTAATCGACGAGCGATGTCCCGGCTGAATCGTGCCGCAATTCTTAAATCCATAGCCGAGCGGATCGAGTCCGTACACGTCTTCGATAAGTTCATCCGTGAAGCGGTTCGAGTTCCAAGCGAGCTGATAGAACTCGCCGTTCAGATTGAGCTTCACCGGATAGTCATACGGCGCTTTTGCCCCCGCCTCGCGGAACACCCAGAAGGAGAGCGACTGACGAATGTACGCGGGGTCCATGTAGTCCGCAACGAACGAGGTCTTGCGGATTTCTTCAAACACCGTTCCCGTGACCGGATCGGTGCACGAAAGCGGCTGCGCCTTCGAGAACCTGAGCCCGTGCGCCTTCTTCGGGAAGCGTGCCGTCGTGTTGCCGCGAAGGTCGATGCGGACGTTGTCGTAGTAGAGTCCCGTCAGTGCATCGTAGATGCCGACGCGGGCATTGTAAGGAACGACCGACTTGTTCTGGCTATCGACATCCTTGTCCATCTCGCCAAGCGACGCGTTATCCGCGAAAAGATAGAACGTCTGCACCTTCGCATCCGTCATGCCCTCGGCTGGCTCGACAATCGTACCGTACCATTCGTAGCCATCATCCTTATTTTGGAAGCTTGGCGCACGGAAAGTGCGACCGTCATTGTCGGTAATCGCGACCGCGAAGCGAACAAGCTCGCCAGCAGTAGTGAACGCCGAGCCGGGGATCGTTCCCGTGTAAACCCAGCCGTTCATCTTATCCTTCTCCGCGCTCTTCGTCATTGCCGTCTCATTCGTCTGAACCAGCCCGAAGCCAATCTGATAGATAAGATGCGCCTCTGCGATTTGATCCTCGGCCGCCTCGCTCATATCGGCAGGAAGAATCGGCAGCGTCACCGTATAGTTCTCGCCGATCTTCGCCTGATCAAACGCCTGCCACGGATCGGGCGCGTCCTTTACGCCGTAAAGCGGGCTGATCGTCGGACGACGATCGGTCGCCACATTATGAACAGCTTCATCCGCGAGATCAACCGGCACTAATACCGTCTGCGTGACCGTACCCCCTTTATAAAGCTGAATCATCGGATACTTCTTCTGATTGATCTTCTTTGCGTAGAGCGGCGTAGCATCGTCCGGCAGCGCCTCGACGGGCGACTCGCTCGTCCAAACCTTGAACGTTTCTCCAACCTCAAGCGTACCCACCGGCAAAATAAACGCTTCCGAAACTTTTAGGCTCTTACCGCGATTCGTACAAAGAATCTTGTGCTCCGAAAGTTCAAGTGGGGCGTTTCCGACATTTTCCATCACAATCCAACCAAGATCTTTCGCCTCGGGAACATTTGGCTGGCAACGTGCGCAAACCTTGGTGATAACCAATTTTCCCGCCTCAACAGGAATGTCGAGATAGAGATCGTGAAAGTCCGTGGCATATTCGGAGCTTGGCGCTGTAGAGGAAATCGTCGGAAGAGTAGATTTATCAATCCCGCGAGTATAGGCAAAAAGCGAAATCGTCTCGGCATCAAGCGCAGGGAGTTTCGCCCAGACATGCGTTTCTATGTCATTCATACTTCCGGTAATACCCAAAAACCGCTCGCTGTAAGTTGCCGCGCTCAGCTTCTCTGTGGTATAAGCATCGCTTTCACTATAGAAGCTGGAATTAGGTCCGCCGATGGCAATTACGTTGCCGCCGGTAATCGTAATTGCATATCCCTCATTCACATCAAGACCAGTCGAACCATTGCCATCGTCCTCTACCGCCGTCGTATAGGCAAGGATATTGCCGCCCGTGATGATAATATTACCATTCGAGTCGATAACGTCGTTACCGAGCGAGACACCGTAGAAGTTACCGCCAGAGATGACGACATTGCGCGCCGTATTCTCCGATTCAGGATTGGTAGCCGCGTCATTACCCGCCGACTTGACGCAATCGTCACCCGCGAGCAAGTTGAAGGTTCCACCGTTGATCGTCAAGGTCAAATCTTTCTCAGTATGATCGTCCGCAGTCGTGAAGATCTGTGAACCCGCACCGGGGACGGAAATATCAAACACTCCGCCATTTACGGTAAGCGTCTTACCGGCTTCGAAGACCGTTGCGTCGATTGCGTCTTTATCGCCTTCGATGTTGCAAACATAGCCATCCTCGAACACGATGGTGCCGCCATTCAGCACTTTCGCGCCCGTCCCTTCAATCGCAACCTCCATCGTGCCACCCGAAAGCGTGACCGCGTCCGATCCCTTGAACTTGAACGCCGACGCATCCGTGCCGCCCAGCGTCGCCGTGAAGGTTCCGCCCGCGAAGTCTGCTTTCATCTTCTTATTAGTCAATTCAATGCCATACGGCTGCGTGCCAGCAAGCGACATCGTGAGCGTGCCCTCGCCCGAAAGCCCGAAGTTGCCTGAAAGCGAAACCGCCGCGGCCTTCTCAATCGCGCTCGATACATTAATCGCGAAAGTGCCCTTGGTGATATAGAGATCTTGAGCTGTGAAAATCGGTTCGGTTATATCTGCTCCTGTAATCTCGAACTTACCCTTGCCAATGAAAGTGATGCTTGCGCCAGCCGCCGAGACGAACGCTGCCGTATTAACAGAATCCTTGCCGTCGTTCTTAATTATGTATTCGCCAGCAGAAAGCTCCAAACCACCCTTGAAGTTCGCATTAGCGAAGTTATTGGTGACGAGCGGGCCTGGCATGAGCGTCTGTTTCTCAGCATAATCACCAGCCCAATTTATTTCTTCTGCCCAAACAACACTCGCGCCAAGCGTCAGCGCAACTGCGCCCACGAAGAATTTATGTAATGTATTCATTGTTTTCCTTTCATTTAAATCGTTACTGCACGAAGAAGAGGAGCCCTGGTTTGAACACCTTGATCGTCTTCGCGCCGGTATCGAAAAGCACCTTGGTCTTGTACGCCTTGTCGCCGAGGTAAATCGTGCGCTTCACCTTTCCGTTCGGCGCGGACAATGTTCCGCCACAGAGCTTCCGTCCAGTCTCCCACTCGGTCGCCACAAGCCGCAAAATCCCATCATCCGAAGTAACATCAAGCCCGACTGCGCTCGGCAAGCCCGTATCCTTGTTAATCGTCAAATCCTTAGCCACAACCACCCCATTGCCTTCCGAAGCGACATCTCCCGCCGGACTGTACACGAAATTATCCGCAATAAGTTTCGTATTACTGTTGCCAAAATTAAATGTCGTCCCGAAGAACATCACATTCTTTGCCGTGGAATCGCCCCCCGCGACATGCAAAGTGTCGGAAATTGCAACCATTTCGTTTCCGACAAGCGTGGCGCTATTAAGATTAACGGTTGCGAGTTCGCCGTCATACACCAACGTTCCGCCCATCAATTGCCAAGTCGGAATATCCGTAAGCTTGCCATCGCTCGCCTCCAAAATTCCCGCGCCATATTTGGTAACTTGATTGCCACTATGATCAGAGCCAAGCGCCGTGTCCAAAATTAAGCGCGAATTGGCACCAACGTAAAAAGACATATTCGGCGTACCTTCGCCATTAACATACAATCCTCCCGTTCCAAGCTGCTTAATGATTGCCGGCTTATCTGTCATATCGCTTACATTATCTGGAACATAAAATTGAGCTGTAGCGCCGCTACCAGTTCCACCATTAACTCGAAAATTCGTTCCATTATCGTTAATCGCCAAAGTCGCCCCCGGCTCCAAATAAATCTGTTGAGCCCAATAACAGGTTCCATTAGTTGGAATAATCTCCGCTGTCGCACCCTCATCAACTCGAATAATGCCATTGGCATTCGACCCTCCCGAAACCCAACCACACAGGTCTTTTACATTAAAAGTCAAATACGCGCCACCAGCAACCCGAATTGTTGGATTATCTGCAGTCGCATTTAATCCAAATTTACCGCCAGAATTATTTGCGTCATGCCAACGAGCTTTTATAGCATGCTTACCGCCATCAAAAACAATATGTGTGGCAAAAGCAATGTTTAACACGGTGGTATCATAGTCTATCGTAACCCCGTTTTCACCTGCGCCCTTGAACACGAAGCGCAACTTGTTTCCGGCACTCTTAATTGCATTCCGCAATTCCTCCGTCGCCGCATAGCCACTCTTGACGTTGAACTCGAGCACTATCGACCCGGAAAGCTGAACGCCCTTGAACAACGAAATCGCATCGGCGAGCCGTTCCTTGCTACTCGAAACAATCACAACATCGCCTTCGCCCTTAAAATAAATGACATCGCATTCCGGAAGCTTGTCCAAGGTCAACGTCGGATTTCCCTCGACATTGATCTGCGCCGAGGTTCCCTCGCCCGGCTCTTCGCGTCCAGCCCAAAGTTGCGACCAGGTCTTGTCTTCTCGCAATGTAGCTTCGGTTTTGGACGACGAGCGATCAATGATCTGCATCGCCGCAATACCCGAAGTACGGGCCCAATAGTGAATCTCGAACGTTCCCGTGCAATTTTCGATCCTAACCGCATTGACGCCATAGGCGGCGGTCGCCTGACAACGTTTACCCCACATGCTTGATAGCGTAATGACGTCGCTCGCCTTAACTTCCTCCGACGCGGAAAGACCGGTATCGACGGAAAGCACCCCCGTTTCGTCCGGCTTGTAATAATGCTGGGAATTGTATTTGGAATTGCCGCTTGTAACGCGAATCGGATCGAACCCGGTTGGCGTTTGGCCTTCAACGGTAGGCGTACCATAATCGCCGGTCGTCTGCTTGGTTCCGCCTTGAAAGTAAAGAATTACCTCGTAATTGTCATAGGGAATATTCTCCACTTTGAACGATCCTGGAATGCACGAGCGGTCGCGATTCGAAGCCCAGCAAGTCATATACGCACAGGCCGGGTCCGCCATCGCTGGCGTATCGCCACGATCCCAATACGCCCAATTCAATCCAGCTTGGGAATAAACCGTAATGCTAATCGGATCCCCCAAAGTAACCGTGGACTCGTCAAGTAAGCTATATGCCGTCGTTGAACTGGCGGTAGCCGTTCCGGAAGAGGGTTGGCCAACGGTTATCCAGCCATCCTCCGGAATCTGAACCGAATCCGAAGCCAAGGTGGTTTGCGCTTGGGTAATCGCCGTCCCGTCTTGAAAAACATTGATATTGATCACCTGATCGGTACGCTTCGGTGGTTCGGGAAATTTATAGGACAAAAGTTCATCATCGGTTTCGTTTCCGGCAAATATCGCCACCTTTGAAATTTGCATTCCGTCCATCAACATCGACCCATTATGCCAAAACCCGCCAATGTTAATGCGTTTTACGTCCATCGACGCCTTAAGGTCAGAGTCGGCGGTGAAGATTTTCGTTCCATCGACATACATGTAAACACCGGAATTCGCCCCAGGCTTAAACCGCACAACCACACGATGTGTTTCCAACAAATCCGGAAATTGCTGCTGTAGCACTGGTTCATTAGCTCTCTTGCCTCCGTCCCACACACCAAACGGCAAAGATCCATCTAACATTACACCCATCATATCAGAATTTTTATAACCATTGAGTTTTTCAGCCCATCCTGCATCCTCTGGTCCTTCTTGTCTTCCGAAATCCACTAATACGCCAGTTTCTGATATTCCATTAATCTCTACTATCGCCGAAACATACGTCTCGGTCACTGCCGGAATGTGGTAAATCGATAATGGTTTACTATCAACCATGACATACGAACCATCGTGCGCAACGTAGCAGCCCTCGGTGTTGAGAGTCCAACCATTTTGAATGACAATGTTGGGATCGTCAAAATCTCCGCTCCACACCGCCACCGGATCCGCCGCCGCCAGTGCGATATTGGCGGCAAGCGCCGACACTCCCACAATCGCCACGCTGAGCGCAGCGCGAATATAACTGTGCTTTTTCATCAAAATAACCCTTCCCTAGGTAAACGAAATTATATCACTCAATTGTGGAAAAATCAAGCGAGAACGTCACTGGTGACAAGGGCGAATCTCCATACATGGACATGTAAATCTCCAAGTATGGAGATCGCAATGTCCATACATGGACATGGTAGGTGTCCATACATGGAGATCGGCGTGTCCATACATGGACATGCACCCTCTCCATACATGGAGATTAATGTCTCCATATATGGACATGACCGACTGCTAGGGCGGACGTTTGCAAACGCTCGTTGATAGCCCAAAAGCACTATAAGTGCGACAATATGTCACACCTTAGTCGTTCTCACCTTTGAGCGTAACTTATGGTTGCCTCGCAGGGACTCGAACCCCAACAAGCAGAATCAGAATCTGCGGTGCTACCATTACACCACGAGGCAATCGCAGCATTCTTTCCGTACTGGCGGGGTCGACGGGGCTCGAACCCGCAACCCCCGGATCGACAGTCCAGTGCGCTAACCAATTGCGCCACAACCCCGTGTTCCGAAAAGTGACGCGTATTATACCACAAATCGCACTCCCCGCGCAAGTGGGTATTTTGGTATAATTTAAAGTATGAATACTTTGATTACCGGAGCCAGTTCGGGAATTGGTGAAGCACTCGCCCTCGAATGCGCAAAGCGCGGCGATACCTTGTTTATCTGCGGTCGCAATTTAGAGCGTCTCGAGGCGGTCGCCGCCAGCTGCCGCAAGCTCGGCGCAACCGTCCACTCTCGCGTCCTCGACGTCGCCGACTCCGGCGCCACCGCCGCTTGGATCGCCGAAGCGGACGCGCTCGCGCCGCTCGACCGCGTTTTCGCCAACGCTGGCGTTTCCACCGGCGAAGAAAACTCCGAAAATACGCGCCGCACCTTTTCTATCAACGTCGGCGGAGTCGTCAATACCGCCTTGCCGACCATCGAATGCTTTAAGGAGCGCAAGCGCGGCCAGCTTATCCTCACCGCCTCGATTGCGGGCTACGGCCCTTTGAAGTCGTGCCCGAGCTATTCCGCGACTAAAGCTTGCGTAAAAACTTGGGGACTCGCCTTGCGCGGCGCGCTCGCTCCGCTCGGCATCAAGGTAAGCGTCGTCTGCCCCGGCTTCGTCAGAAGCCGCATAACCGATAAAAACACCTGTCCCATGCCGTTTTTCATGGAAGCGGACAAGGCGGCGAAAACAATTCTCGCTCGCGCCGAGCGCAATATCGGGCTAATCGCCTTCCCGTGGCCAATGCGTCTCGCCACTTGGATACTCTCTATCCTACCCTATCGCTTAAACGAGCTTATCAATCGCCTATTGCCGAAAAAGGTTATCTAATACTTAAAATTGCATTCCGACTTTTTGGGGTGTGCCCCCGAATGAGCAAGCATTACGCTCTCAATGCCGTGATTGGCACAACGTAGACACCATCCTCCTTGCGACGATAGGCGATACCACTCTTGCCGACAATGACACCGAGCGATGTTGGAGGATTGTGCTTGAATTTGGATGCAATCCGCACAAGCGACATTGCGGCTTCGTCCACTTGTCCAGGATCAAGCTTAATCTCAAACGCAGACCACCCGTTGTCTGGCGTCTGGATTACGGCATCAAACTCATCCCCATCATAATCCTGATAATGATAAAGCTCACCCTCCATAGCCTCGGCGTAGATCTCCAAATCACGCATGACCAGCGACTCAAACAACAATCCAAACGTGCGAAGATCGCGTAACAGATGCTTCGGAGTCGCCTTCAGGAGCGCGGCGGCAAGCGACGGATCGCAAAACCGCCGCTTTGCCGATTGCTTGATGCGCGTCGGCGAGCGGAGAAAAGTCGAAAATGGCTTCGTATCGCGGAGCAGAAACAGTCGATTGAACGCGGCAATATAATCTGTAACCGTATTGATACTCAACATCGCATCGTCAAATTCGGCGATGTCATTGCGTATCGTATTCGTACTCGCAGTTGTCGATTCATTACGGGCGAGTGAGCGTAGACACTTGCGCACCTTCACCGGATCCCTTTCGACCTCGTCCATCTTCACCATATCAATGTCAATAACATTTTCAATGTAATCCTTTGGTATCAATAAGGCCTGTGCCGAACTTTTTCCGATGCCGCCTGGCCAACCGCCTCGCATAACCAACTCAATAAGCTCCTCAAGTTCTGGGGACGGAATCGACTCGACGCCGATATCTTTTCCTGCGCACACATCCTTTAACGAAACGACTCCCGCCGAACGTCCATACTCCTGAAGCGACATCGGATGCATCGCCAGCCGTGCGATACGACCGGTTCCCGAATGCAACACCCCTTTGCGCTGTGGCGTGGCGGATCCCGTCAGCAAATACCGACCAGATTCAGTTCGTTCGTCAACCGAAGCACGAACCGCATCCCAAATTGCTGGCACCTCTTGCCACTCGTCGATCAGATGCGGCGTCTCTCCATCCAGCGCACGATTAACATCCAACCTGGCTAGCTGACGATTCGCAAAATTTCCCGCCGGACTTCCAACAAGAAATTCGCTCTTCGCGTGCATGGTACAAGTCCAAGTCTTTCCGCACCATTTAGGTCCTTCGACACAAACGGCACCGAAAGTTGAAAGGTAAAAATCCAGTCTTTTGTCAACGAGCCGATTAAGATATCCTTTTTTAACCATAATATCACCTCTATTGGTAAATATTATACTAAAACGCAGTTGTCAAAAGCAAGTGACTGATATGGTTTTTGTATTTTTACTGATATGTATTTTCTATTTTCACTGATACATTACTTCCCCACGCTCCCCTCACCTTTGCTTTGGTTTTGTGCAAATTTTGCACATAACACTTACTTCTTTGAAATATACTTTGAAAATACATTTCTAAATACAATAGCCGTATTCCTCAAGATAATTCGCGCAGCACTCTTACCTTCAAGCGGTTGCCACTCCACTACCTCTCCAACTTTTTATTCTCGCGGGCGCAAGGGGAGTGAAACCGACCCTAAATCACACCCTACCCGAAAACGAAGCGATTACTTCGCAATCGGAAAAGGGAAGCTTTTCGCCTTTTATCTCTTGCGTCCGTTCGTGACCCTTGCCGGCGACGATAATGACATCGTCCGCTTGCGCGTTTTTTAGCGCATAATATATTGCCTCTCGCCTATCGGGCAAAACCGTCGCCTTGCTCTTGTCGGAGACGCCTTCCATTATCGCTTCGATGATCTTAAGCGGATCCTCGCTTCGCGGATTGTCGCTCGTAACAACGAGCCGATCCGCAAGACGTGCGCACACTTCGCCCATCAGCGGCCGCTTCATCGCGTCGCGATCGCCGCCCGCGCCGAAAACCACCCAAAGCCGACCCTTAGTGAACTCCCGCGCCGCCGTCAGCACCTTTTCAAGTCCGTCGGGCGTATGCGCGAAATCGACAAAGACACGAGGTCTCCTCCCTTCGCCTTTAATCTTCACCTCTTCGAGCCGTCCCCACTTCGGCGTCAATGTCGGAATTATCCGCTCGATGGTTTCGTGCGGGACTCCGGCGGCTTCGGCAAGCGTCGCGGCGACGAGCACGTTCGAGCGATTGTACGCACCAACAAGTTTTAGAGCATCCAGATTGAAACGCGGCCGCTTTTCCGTAATCGGCAAAGCATTCAGCGCCAGCTTCCCGACCGCCTCCAGCATCTCCTTGCCGTAGCCGCCGTCGAGACAGACGACGAACGGCGGAAAGTCCTTGCGGCCCATATCCGGCGAGGGCGAAGGCCGCGCCATGCGCTCGGCGAACGAGAGCTTGACGCGGAAGTATTCTTCCATCGTCTTGTGGTAATCGAGATGGTCCTCGGAAAGATTGGTGAACGCACCGCCCGCGAAAACCGTGTCTCCCGTGCGCTGCTGGTGGATCGCGTGGGAGGAAACTTCCATTACGCAATCTTCGCAGCCGTTTTTCTCCATCGCCGCGAAAATCTTCTTCAGCTCCGCGAGCGGCGGGGTCGTATAGCCCGTCGAAAAGCGCTTCTCGCCGTCAAAGACCTCGACCGTCGTAATATAGCCACACTTCCTTACCGCGCCGATGAACTCGGCGGCGATCCAAACGGAAGTCGTCTTGCCGTTGGTGCCGGTTATGCCCCAAACGCGCACTTAATCTCTAACGCCTTTCCACTCCGCGAACCGCTTCGCGGCAAGAGCTTTCATTTTCGCATTCGCGCCGCCGTTCACGAACGGATCAATCGAGATTCCTCCGCGCGGAGCGAACTTGCCGTAGACTTCGAGATATTTTGGCTTCAGGAGTTTCCAAATGTCGTTGTAAATAATGTTCACGACATCCTCGTGGAAATCTCCGTGATTACGAAAGCCGAAGAGGTAGAGCTTCAGCGACTTCGATTCGACGAGCTTCTTCGCCGGAATATAGCGTATCGTCAGCGTCGCGAAATCGGGCTGGCCCGTCTTCGGGCAAAGCGTCGTGAATTCCGGCGCGGTAAAGGTAACCCAGTAGTCGCGCGAAGGATGCTTGTTCGCGAACGCATCCAAAACCGATGGATCGTAAGACATGGGAACGCTTACCGTCTTTCCAAGTACTTTCATTTCTTTCTCCTCCAAATCACAATACGGGTCTTGCCGTAGACGCGGTCGCGCAACATTTCCCAACCGTCCGCGCTTTCGGCTTCTTGCGCCGAAGTCATCTCGGCGATAAAGAGACCCTCTTTCCTCGTAACTCCTCGCTCGGCCAGTGTCGAGAGCATCTTCGCGTAGCCCGCCTTTTCGCCGAGCGCATACGGCGGATCGGCGAAAACCATCGTCCAGCCTTCGCCCGAATAGCTCTCAATCCACCGATAGGCGTCGCGCACGACGACCTCGGCGCGAGCGGTTTCGCCCAAGGTTTCGAGATTGCGCTTCAGCGTGTCCGCGTGGCGGCGATCGGACTCGACGAACGTCGCGCGCTTCGCGCCGCGCGAGAGCGCCTCGATCCCGACCGAGCCCGAGCCGGCGAAAAGATCGAGAAACTCAGCGTCCGCGATTTCCGGCGCGAGAATGTTGAAAAGCGCCTCGCGCACGCGATCTTGGGTGGGGCGAAGCTCTCCGTCCTTCGGAACGAGCAATGTTCTGCCTCCCGCCTCGCCTCCGGTTATCCGCATCTCACATCTCCGATACGAGCACCGCCGTCCCGACGGGAAGCAAAATTTCCAGCTCTTCGCGATCACTCGGCGCAAAGCCGAACTCGTTGGCCAAAAACGCGCGTTTCGATTCCGGAAGTTCGTACGCGCCGGAAACCTTGACCGGCTCCACCTTGAGATCATAGCGACGGAAGAACTTGCCGTTCAAATGAAGATCGGCCGTGCGCGCACGGCGATGGACGATAAGCCGAAAACGCGGATGGTTCATAACGTCCAACTTCTGCCCGACGAGAATGCGATCAATCTTACCGCCATTCAACTTCGCAAGCGAGGCGAGGGTCGAGCCGTGTTCGGCGGCGATGCGCGAAGCGGAATCGCCCGACTTGACGACAACCGTCTCCACCCATTGCCGACTCTTAAGTTCATAAAGCCGCTTGAGGTTGAGCGAGCCGAGCCGTCGCGCGAGCGCATCGTCGAGATCCGCCGCCGGCGAGCCCGGCAACGAACGAAGCTGCTCGATCGTCGTCACCGCCATTTCCACGTCGCGCTGCTTCTCGGCTTCTTCGAGCCGCAAAAGAAGATTGCGAACTTTGGCGGGGCGCTTTGACAGCGTCGAACGCCCGGCTACCGGCGGAGGCGGCGGTTCGGCGGAAACGACCGTACTTACGGCATTGGTCGCGTCAACACCTTCCCCGACAATCTCGTTCCCCGCGTCCTCGGGCGCGTCGGGTCGCCGTAAAAGCGACCAGGTAAGCCACGCGAGCGCGACGACCAGAACGACGACGATTACCCAACCAAGACCGCGCGACTCCTCGTCCGCCGTCCTCGGATTGTATTCGACGCCGTACTTGCCGCGCTCGAACACTTGCTTTTACGCCTTGGGTGCGTTATCGGTAACGACCGATGTAACCGAACTGCGCGCGATCTCGATCACGGTGTTAGGAGCGATTTCGACCTTGAAAGTCTTTTCCGTCGCTTCCTGAATCGTGCCCATGAGCCCGCCCGCGAAAACGATCTTCGCGCCGGCGCGAAGCTCGTCGATCATCTTCCGACGTTCCTTTTCCTTGCGCTGCTGCGGACGGATCATCATAAAGTAGAAGATCGCGAGAATGAGCAGCATCGGTACGAGCATTCCCATGCCTCCTCCTGCAGGTTGCGGTTGGGCGGCGGTTTCGCCGGCCGTGGCGTCGCAGAGCATGATTGCGTTATTCATCTTGGGTAGTGTCCTTTCTTACTTGTTCTTTCCAATCGTAGAAATCGCCGCTTTCAATCGCCGCCCGCATCTCCGCCATGAAGCGGTTAAGCGCGCGCACGTTGTGAATCGTCAGGAGCCGAAGCCCCAAAATCTCGTCGCAACTTAGAAGATGGCGCACGTAGGAGCGGGTGAAGTTCCGACAGCAATAGCAATCGCACCCTTCCTCGACCGGACTTTGATCGAACGTCCACTTCGCCGCCTTGATCGCGACGTTGCCCTTGCGAGTGATCGCCGTGCCGTGCCGGGCGATGCGCGTCGGGATTACGCAATCGAACATATCGACGCCGCGCGCGACGCACTCCGCCATCTGGTGCATGACGCCAAGCCCCATAACGTAGCGCGGCGCGTCCTTCGGCAGATACGGAACGCTCGCCTCGACCGCCTGGTACATGCACGCTTCGGGCTCGCCGACCGACACGCCGCCGATCGCATAGCCGTCAAAGCCGATTTTGACGAGCTCCTCGGCGCAATGTTTGCGCAAGTCGTCATAAACCCCGCCTTGCACGATTCCGAAAACCTGCTGGCCTTCGGCATGGGGCTGGTTTTTAGAGGCGAGTGCCCAGCGAATCGTCTGCTCCACCGATTTTTCCGCGCGCTCGCGATCGCAAGGATAGGGCAGGCATTCGTCGAAAACCATCGCGATATCCGAGCCGAGCGTCTTTTGCATCGCCATCGATTCCTTCGGCCCCAAAAAGAACTCGTGCCCGTCGAGATGGGAATTGAAAAGACACCCTTCCTCCGTGAGCTTGCGGAGCTTGGCGAGGGAAAATACCTGAAAACCGCCGGAATCGGTGAGGATCGGCCCGTCCCATCGCATAAAGGAGTGAAGCCCGCCGGCTTTTTCGATCACTTCCGCGCCGGGCCGAAGCATGAGGTGGTAGGTATTCCCCAAAACGACTTGCGCCTCGGTCTCCTTTAAGTCGCGGATTTCCAGCGCCTTGACCGTTCCCAAGGTCCCGACATCCATGAAAACCGGCGTCTCGACCACGCCGTGGGCGGTTTTCAGCCGTCCCCGACGCGCCTTGGTGCGCTTGTCCTCGCAGATGATTTCAAAGCTCATTGCGCCATATTGTATCAAAAATCCCCTTGCAAAAGTCCAAGAAATTGTGTATCATTCTCCACAGTAAGTCGAAAGGTGTTTAAAAAACCATGAATAAAGCTCTGCACGTTCTCGTTTACGTGTTTTTGGTGCTCGCCGGCGCCGCACTGTTTTTCGAAATCCAGCTCAACTCCAAGCGGGCCGAGCTAACCGACCGCAATCGCCTGCAGGAAGACTACTTGGTTAAGATCGCGAAGACAATCGAATCCGCCGATCCCGGAAAGGATTCGATGAGCGTTAATCGCGATGCCTCGCCCGTCGAAGCGAAGATCGTCGATTCGCCGGAGATGGAGAACGTCCTCGACGACTATCAGGCCGCGCTCGAAAAGGCGAACCTCGATACCTTCAACTGGGAAGGCCAGCGCGACAAGCTCCGCCGGGTCTACGTCCTCGACGCCGAGGGCAAACCCTATATGGACGGCAACCAACCCCAGGTTCGCGGTAGCGACGAGTACAATATGCTCGAAAACCTCTTCAACGGCGCCAAAAACCAGCAAGCGCGCCTTAATTCGACCCGCGCCGCGCTTACCGAACTTCGCGGCAAGCTTGAAACGCTGGTCGGCGAAATCAACCAGCTCAAGCCCGATGGTCGCCAGGACAAGGTGACGATCGAGGAGCAGAAGGCCAAGATTGCCGCGCTCGAAAGCGAAAAGGCCGAGCTTGAAGACCAGCTTACCCGCGCCAAGGCCCAGATCGACGAACTCAATACCGAGATTACCTCGCTTAAGGACGAGGTCGCCGTCGCCAAGGACGAGACCGAGGCCGCGAAGGAGGAGATCGCCAAGCAGCAGAAGCTCGTCGAACAGCTCAAGGAAATGGTGAAGAAGTGGGCGGTTAAGACGCGCGGCGACGAGGCCGTGGTCGCGGGCATGACCGCTTCGCTCCCCGCCGGCGACAAGGGTCGTATCGTCGAAGCCGACAACGAGAACATGTTCGCGGTCGTCGAATTCACCGAAGAGGCGATGAAGGAGCTTAAGGGCGAAGAGCTCAACCAGCCGCTCCCGATGATCGAACTCGGGGTAAAGCGTCCCGGTTACAACGGCGAGGCCGGCGAGTTCGTCGGTCGCATCCGTCTGCGTCAGGAAGTCAAGGGCAAGCGCTTTGTCGTTTGCGACATCCTCGGCGCTTGGGAACAGGACAAGCTCGCGCCCAATGACGTCCTCTTCGCCGACTAAGCTTTTGTTGCTGACGCTCGGTTTGCTGGCGCTCGGCGGTTGTATTGCGGACACCGCCGAGGATACGGATTTGCCGTGGGCGTCGAATCAGGGATGGGAGGGCATCGCCCCGATCGCGCCATCGATGATGAATCAATATGATTGAGCGTAAATCCATTACGGCGAGCGAGGGCGGCGTCCGGCTGGATGCCGCCCTTCTTGACGCATTCAAAACCACCACCCGCTCGTTCGTGAAGCTGGCGATCGAGGAAGGTTCGGTGTTGGTGAACGGTCGTAGAGCGGCAAAAGGCCTGAAGCTCAAGGGCGGCGAAGCGATCGAGATCGCCTCCCTGCTCGAAGCGAAGGACAATCTCGTCGCGCCGGAATCGGGTGCGCTCGAGTGCGTGTTCGAAGACGGCTCCATCCTCGCTTTCAACAAACCCGCCGCCTTGCCGGTGCAGCCGCTCGACTGCCGCGAAACGGGAACGCTGATGAACCGCGTGGTCGCGAAATATCCCGAATGCCGACCGCTCGGCGACCAACCGCTGATGGCCGGTGCGCTCCACCGCATCGACGCCGACACCTCGGGGCTCGTGCTCGTCGCTCGCTCGACCGAGACGTTCGCCGCTTTGCGCGCGCAATTCGCGGCGCAGACCGTGAAGAAAACCTACCTCGCGCTCGTCGAAGGTTCGGTAGCCGTAGGCGGCACGCTCGAAAACGATCTCGTCCACGATCCGACGCTGCCTTTCTGTCGAATGATCGACTTTCGCCGCAATCGGCTTACGCAATCGCAAACGGCGAAGCTAAAGCCGCTCCACGCCGTCACCGCTTTCGAACCGATCGCACACACCACGGTCGAAAACGAGGAACGCACGTTATTGGAAGTTACGATCTTCACCGGCGTTACCCACCAAATCCGCGCCCAGCTCGCGCTCGCCGGAATGCACATTGTGAACGACCGACTTTACGGCGCGTTCGCCATCGAAAACCAAACCGGCCACTGTCTGCACGCGCTCGCGGCGGCGTTCAAGCACCCTCGGTCGAGCGACCCAGTGGAAATTCGAACGCCGTATCCCAAGTGGGCGCTAATCCAAAACGCCCTTTGAGGGCGGCTCGGACTCGTCCCACCATGCGCCCTTCGCCGAAGCGACGCGCGCAATCGGTTTCGTCGAAAGCTGCTTGCCCTTCGTGCCCGCGCCGCGGATTTCCACGACTTCGCGCTTTTCGGGTTTGCCGGTTTCGAGATTGGTGCGGTCGACCTTCTCCAACGGCAGAAAGTGCTGTTGGTGAATCTTCTGGCCCTTGGCGGGTTTGTAGCGAACGTACAGCGTCTCGGGGCAACCTTCCTGCAAAAACAGGATCTTCGTCTTGCCTTTCGCGGGCGCGAGGTGGTATTCCTTGTTGCGGATGAGGCCGCCGAAGGTGAAGCGCTTGATGTAACTGAAGCCGTAGGAACCCTCTTCGTAAACGAGCGTGAACGAGCGGGTGTCGCGCTCCTTCTCCTGATCGTAGCGGAGCACCGTCATCAAATCCTTGTCGACGAATATTTTTTCGTCGGGCTGCATCTTCTTGAAGCGGCCGTCCTTCCAGATGAAGATAAGCTCGTCGAGCGAAGAGCATTTGAAAAGCTCGTCGCCGCCGCGAAGACCCGAACCGACGAAGCCGTTTTCCTTGTCCCACTTGATGGTGAGCTCGCTCGCGGTAATCGCCTTGACGTCGACCTCCTTGAAGGCGCTCTTGGCGATTGTCGTCATGCGCGGATACTTCTTCGCGTATTCCTTCACCAGCCCCTTCAGATACTTCACGACGAAAGCGCGAAGGTGGACGAGATTGTCGCCGACCTCCTTCTCCTCCGCCTTGATCGCCTTGATCTCTTCGCGGTTCTTGTCGATGTCGAATTGCGAAATGCGCCGAATCTGCAATTTCAAAAGCCGTTCCACGTCGTCGTTCGTGACGTCTCGGCGGAGTTCCTTGCGGAAGGGCTTGAAGCCGTCCTTCACCGTCGATTGGATCCCCTCCATCGTCTTTTCCTTCTCGATGCGCTTGTAGATCCGCTCCTCGATGAAGATGCGATCGAGCGTACGCGCGTGAAAGAGGTCGTCGAGCTCCTCAAGACGAATTTCCAACTCGCGCTTGGTGAGCGCGGTCAGCCGTTCCGCGTTCTTCTTCAGAATCTCGCTAACTCTCATCAGCTTCGGCCGACCGCCGTCCAACACCACCGGCCGCGACGCGATCGACTTCTCGCAATTGGTGAAGGCGTAGAGCGCGGTCATCGTCTTCTCGGCGCTCGCTCCCGCCTGCAATTCGAGCTCGATCCGCACCTGATCGCTCGTTAGGTCGTGAATCTTCCGAACCTGCACTTTTTTCTTCTTGATCGCATCCTCGATGGACTCGGCGAGCGAATCGGTGGTCTCGCCCCAGGGGAGTTCGGTGATGACGAGCTTGCCCTTCTCGCTCGCGTCGATCTTCGCCCGAATCTTCACCTTCCCGAGGCCGTCCTCGTATTCGCTCGCGTCCATAATGCCGCCGAGCTGGAAGTCGGGGTAAAGGGTAAAGGGCTTCTTTTGGATGGCGTCGATCTCCGCCTCCAGAAGCTCGATGAAGTTGTGCGGCAGAATCGAAGTCGAAAGCCCCACCGCGATTCCGTCCGCGCCCAGCATCAGCAAAAGCGGAATCTTCGCCGGCAGGTAGACCGGCTCCTCCTTGCGCCCGTCGTAGTTCGGCACAAACTCGGTCGTCTTCGCGTTAAAAACTTCCTTCCGCGCCAGCTCCGTGAGCCGACACTCGATATAGCGCGTCGCGGCGTGCTTCATTCCGGTGTAGAGCGAACCGTAGTTACCCTGCCCGTCGATGAGATAGCCCTTGCCCTCGCCCCAAAGCTTGTTCGCCAAAACGCAAAGCGCGTCGCCGATCGAGGCGTCGCCGTGGGGATGGTACTGCATCGCGTGGCCGACGATGTTCGCGACCTTGGTGTAACGGCCATCGTCCTTTTCCCAAAGGGAATGCATGATGCGGCGTTGCACCGGCTTAAGCCCGTCCTCCACCGCCGGAATCGCGCGATCGCAAATTACGTACGCCGAGTACTGACGAAAGTTGTAATCGTACAGTTCGCGCATCGGACCCGAGCCGGTCAGCCCCTTGGTCGGGGCGCTCGCCGCTTTCGGCGCTTCGCCTTTTTTCTCCGCCTTCGTTCCCTTTTCAACCGCTTTCGGCGCAAACAAATCGAGATTGTCGAAAAGACTCGGCGGTTGGTTTTCTTTCTTGGCCATGGCTCAAAAAAATCCTTTAGAAGTCGCTGGAGTCGCAGACAAGCGAATCCATGATGTAGTCCTTGCGCTCCGGCGTGTTCGCGCCCATGTAGAACTTGATCGTCTTCTCGACGTCCACGTCGTCGGTGCAGGTAACTGGCGTAAGGCGCATGTCCTTGCCGATGAAATCCTTGAACTCCTTCGCGTTCAATTCGCCGAGACCCTTGAAGCGGGTGATTTCGCAGCCGCGCCCGCACGCCTTGATCGCCGCCTCACGTTCCGCTTCCGAAAAACAGTAATGCTGCTCCTTCTTGTTGCGAACGCGAAATAGCGGCGTCTCCAGAATGTAGATGCGCCCGTCGGCGACGAGTTGGCGATAAAAGCGCATGAAGAACGTCGTCAGGAGCATTCGAATGTGAAGTCCGTCGACATCGGCATCGGTCGCGAAGACGATTTTGCCGTAGCGCAAGTTGTCCACGGTGTCTTCGATATCGAGCGACTTGATGAGGTTGAAGAATTCCTCGTTCTTGTAGAGGACGTCCTTGTTGAGCCCGCAGGTGTTGAGACACTTGCCGCGCAAAAAGAAGACCGCCTGGTTCATCGCGTCGCGCGCATTACCCAAGGTACCGCCCGCCGACTGGCCTTCGGTAAGGAAGATCATCGTCTCCTCGCCTTCGGCCTTGCCGGTTTTCTTGTTCACCTTGTCGAGCCGCAGATGGTTCTTGCAGTCCTTCAGCTGCGGCACGCGCACGCTCGTCGCCTGCGTGCGCTCGCGCGCCTGCTTCTTGATGGTGTTGAGCTGACTGCGAATCTTGCCGGTTTCCTCGATCTTCGCGATGAGCTTGTCGGTTTCCGAGGGCGAGCGGTGGAGAACGGAAAGAATCTCCTTCTTCATCTCGCTCACGAGATCGGCCTTGATGTCGTTCATCACGAACTTGATCTTGGTCTGACCCTCGAAGACGGGGTTCATAATTCGAAGACTGACCGCACCGATGAGCCCGTCGCGAATGTCGTCGCCGTCTAACTTCTTCTTCGAATCGTACTCGTTGAGCGCCTTGGTGAGCGCTTCCTTGAACGCGGTCAGGTGCGTGCCGCCGTCGGTGGTGTACTGGCCGTTGACGAACGAGTGGTACTCTTCGCCGAAGCGGTTGGTGTGGGTGAAGATGATTTCGAGGTTCTTGGTCTTGATGTGGAACGGCGCGTAGAGCTTCTCGAATTGCGCTTCGTCGGCGATGAGATCGGCGAGCCCGTGCTCGGAGCAGATTTCCTGTCCGTTCAAGTCGATCGTCAGCCCCGCGTTCACGTAGCAGTACATCTTCATTCGCCGAACGACGTGTTCTTCGCGAACCTTGAACTTCTTCAAGACCTTGGCGTCGGGCTTGTAGCGAATGAACGTTCCCGAACGCTCGGCGCTCTTTTGCTTGCCGCGCTTCTTGGATTTAAGCCGCCCTTCCTCGAAGTACGCTTCCGAAAACTCGCCTTCGCGGAACGACCTTACCTCGAAAAACTCCGAGAGCGCGTTCACCGCCTTGGTGCCGACGCCGTTCATACCCGCCGAGAACTGGAAGGCGGCGGTGTCGAACTTGCCGCCGGTGTTCATCTGGCTTACGCAGTCGACGACCTTGCCGAGCGGAATTCCGCGGCCGTAGTCGCGTACGCTCGTCTCTCCGGTGTCGTAGTTGACCTTCACCTCGATGCGCTTGCCCTCGCCCATCACGAACTCGTCCACCGAGTTGTCGATCACTTCCTTCATCAGGATGTAAACGCAATCGTGGTACATCGCGCCCGTGCCCGGCTCGCCGACGTACATGCCGGGACGCGTGCGGATATGCGTCACCGGATCGAGCGTCTTGATGCTCGCGTCTCCGTAATTTTCCCTCGCCATATTCAGAGGGTATTATACCAAATAGACGATATCTGCGGGGACTTCGGCGGTAAATTCCATGCGCTTTCCCGTAATCGGATGCGGCAAGGCGAGCGAGACCGCGTGCAAGAGCAAGCGCTTGGCGCGACGCTTCGTCGCCGCGTCGCCGTAGAGTCGATCGCCGACGATCGGATGGCCGAGACGCTTGGCGTGAATGCGAATTTGATGGGTGCGACCGGTCTCGATCTTGAATTCCACGAGCGCGGTGTCGCCGCTTCTGCCCAGCACTTCCCATCGGGTAATCGCGCGCCTGCCGTCGATTAGCTCGTCGATAACTCCTTTTTTGGGTTTCGGCGCGCCATGCGTCACGGCGAGATAGGTCTTTTCCACGCGGTCGTGCCGCTCGAAAAACTCGCGCAATTTAAGATACGCCGCCTGCGTCCGCGCGAGCACCATAATGCCGCTCGTCTCCGCGTCCAGCCGATGAACGACGCCCGGGCGTTCCGCCGAACCGACGGCGGCGATTTCGGGAAAGAGCTTTTTCACCTCGTCGGTCAGCGTCCCCGACTCGTGACCGGGCGAGGGATGGGTCGCCATTCCCGCCGGCTTCACGACCGCGATCAAATCCGCGTCGCGATAGACGACCTCGATCAAGTCGACGAACGGCGCTTGCCGACGAAGCGCCGAAAAAGTACGTAAAGCGGCGGCACGAAGAGCATGCCGATCAATGTCGCCGTAAGCATGCCGTAGAAAGTAGCGACGCCCACCGCATGGCGCGCGTTTGCGCCCGCGCCAGTTGCGGTGAGAAGCGGCAACACGCCGATTACGAACGAAATCGCCGTCATTTGCACCGAACGAAAGCGTTGCTTCATCCCGTCGACCGCCGCGTCTACAAGCCCCACTCCCTGCTCTTCCTTCTGCATCGCGTATTCGGCGATGAGAATTGCGGATTTGGCGGTTATACCAATTAGCATCAAGACTCCAAGCTGGCAATAGATGTTCATCGCAACGCCCGAAAGCTTGATTCCGAGAAGCCCGCCGAAGAGCGAAACAATTACGCACAGCATCACCGGCACCGGCACCGTCCAGCTTTCGTATTGGCCGACCAGAAAGAGATAGGCCATCAACACCGATAAGATCAACATCCAGGCGATCTCGCCCTCGTTTTGGCGCTCTTGGAAAGAGAGGTCGGTGAACGCGACCTGCCACTCGGGGCCCATCTCCTTGACCTGACGCTCGATTTCGCGCATCAGTTCGCCCGAGCTCGTTCCCCGCGCGGGTTGCGACTGGAAGAACGCGGAGGTGAAAAGATTGAAGCGCTCCACCTGACGCGGGCCGACCGTCCAGTCGAAATTGCCAATCGAAAGAATCGGTACTTGCGCCCCTTTCGCACCGGTGACGTGAAGATTCGCGAGCTGGTTGACGGTGGCGCGATTCTCGAGGTCGGCCTGAATGTTGACCTGGTAGTTCTTGCCGTCCAAGTTGAAGTCGTTGACGTAATAGGAGCCGAGCTGTCCCTGCAAGGCGGTGAAAACGTCGGAGACCTTTACGCCCATCTGCTCGGCGAGCTGACGATCGAGCCTAAACTTGATAAGCGGCGTCGACGCTTCGAAGGTAGGGAAGGCGTAAAGCACCTTGCCCGAATTCACAAGCCGTCCCGCAAGTTCTTGCGAAGCGCGCGCCAGTTCGGCGTAGGACTGGCCGTTCGCCGCCTGCAAGAGGAAACTGACGCCGCCCGCATTCCCCAGACCGGCAATTGGCGGCGGCACAAGCACCATTACCTTCGCCTCGGCGATTCCCGCTGCGAGCGCCATTATCCGCTTCTGGACGGCGAAGACGCTGTGCTCCTCGCCCGGGCGTTCGTTCCACGGCTTCAGCATCGTCGGCAAAAAGCCGAGATTCTCGCCCGCGCCCGAGGTCATCGACCGCCCGCAAACCGCGCCCACGCTCTTCACCTCGTCCATCGCGGAAATCCGTCGCGCGAGTTCGTCGATGACTTCGCTGGTGCGGGAGATTACCGTGCCTGGCGGCAGTGTTACCTCGACGAACATAAGTCCCTTGTCTTCGTTCGCGATAAACTCGGTCGGTATCGACTTGAAAAGCCACACCGCCGCCGCGACAATGGCGACGAACACCGCCACCGTTATCGGCATCGCCTTGATCATCGCCTTCGAGCAACCGGTCGCAAAATCGCGGAAGCGATCGAATACGAGGTTAAAGACCTTGAAAAATCCTTTGGGCGTCGGCGGCTTCGCGAGCACCCTCGCCCCCATCGCGCAAGAAAGCGTGAGCGCGCAAACCGTCGAAAGGCAGAGCGCAACGCACATCGTAATCGAGAACTGCAGATAAATCGTGCCGACCATTCCCTGTGCGAAGCCGATTGGCGCGTACACCGCCACGACGACGAGCGTGGTTGCGACAAGCGCGCCCGAAATCTCCTTCATCGTCGATATCGCCGCGTCCATCGCCGTCAGGCCTTGATCAAGCTTGGCCATACACGATTCGGTAACGCAAATCGCATCGTCGACCACCGAACCGATGACCAGAATAAGCGCGAACATCGAAAGCGTGTTGATCGAAATTCCGCAAAGCGAAAGAAAGAGGAAGGTTCCCATGAGCGAAACCGGTATCGCCACCATCGGCACCAGCGTCGCGCGCCAACTCTGCAAAAAGATCCAGGTGATGAGTACGACCAGCAAGAACGTCTCCAGTAGCGTCTCGACGATTTCCTCCATCGAAGCGCGTACGAACGCCGTCGTGTCGAAGGCGACCGCCCATTGCATACCCTCGTCCATCGCCGGTTCGACGCTCTTCATAACTTCCATCGCCTGATCGAAGATGTTAAGCGCGTTGCCGTGGTTGAGCATGAAAATCGCCACCATGACCCCGGTGTGGCCGTTGAACTTGAAGGTGTTGTTGTAGTGCTCGGAGCCGAGTTCGATGCGTGCGATGTCATGCAGGCGCACTTGTCGCATGCCGTCGGCGGAATTGCGCACGACGATATTGCCGAATTCCTCCGCGGTCTTGAGCCGCCCATCGGCGAGAATCTTGTATTGCAACATCTCGCCCGCGCCCTCGGTGCCGACCGCGCCGGCGGCGGCTTGCAGATTCTGGCTCGCAATCGCCCGCTTGACCTCGTCGATCGAAATGCCCATCGCCCGCATCATCTCCGGATCGAGCCAGCAGCGCATCGAGCGCTTGGCTTCGCCGAAGATTCCCACCGAACCGACGCCGTCGATGCGCGTCAAGGTGTCCTTGATGCGAAGGTCGGCGAAGGTCGAAAGCTCCACCGCCGAATGCTTGGTGTTCGTCGAATAAAGCGCGATCGCGCAAAGCATGTCGGGCGACTTCTTCGCTACCGTAACTCCGTTCGCCTTGACCTCGGCCGGTAACTTCGGCTCGACGAGTTTCACGGCGTTATTGACGTTCACCAGCGCCATATTTTCGTCGGCGCCCGGCTTGAAGGTCACGGTCAGCGTGTAGTTTCCGGAATTATCGGACTTGGAATCGAAGTAGATAAGATCTTCGACCGAATTGATTTGCGACTCGATCGGCGCGGCCACGGTATTCGCGATTTCGTCCGCGGAAGCACCGGCGTAAAACGTCGAAACTTCGATTTGGGGCGGCGCCACCGTCGGATATTCCGAAAGCGGCAACCTGAACGCGCAAAGAACTCCCGCTAAAAAGAGCGCAATTGAAATCACCGCCGCCGTTTTCGGCCGACGAATAAAAAGCAGCGAAAGCATTTTACTCGATCTCCTTCACCGACGCTCCATCGCGCAGCTTGTGGACGCCGGCGACGACGAACGAATCCTCGGCCGAGAGCCCCGACTCAACCATCAACCGGTCGCCGACCTGTTCGCCGAGCGTCACCTTGCGCTTCGCGGCCTTGCCGCCATCGACGACGTAGACGTAACGCGCATCGCCCTCGAACACCACCGCCGAAAGCGGCACGAACAGCCGCGGCTCGTCGTAATACGCGGTCATCAGCAATTTCACATAGGCGCCGGGGTTGAGCGATCCGTCGTGGTTGTCGCAGCGGAAGCGCACCGTCATCGTTCCGGTCGCGGAGTCGATCTTGTTGTCCTTCGCGTGAAGCTTCAGCTCGACATCGCACTCGCGCCCGTCCGAACGAAGCATTCGAACGTGCGCGTTCTTCCTGACATTGCGCTTCTCGAACGCCCAAAAAAGGCGCGGCTCGGGAATCGCGACGACTACGTCGATCGGGTCGTTGCAAATAACGTCGCGCAAGGTTCCGCTCTCCGGCCCCACATTGTTGCCGACGTCGTACTCGTACTTGCCGAGAACGCCGTCGATGGGACTCGTAATCGTACAATAGGAAAGATCGTTCTCACAAAGCGCGACCTTCGCCTGCGCCGCTTCGAGTTCCGCCCGCGCAACATCGCGCGCAAGGATTACCTTGTCGCGCTCGCTTTTGGAAACGCCGCCCTTCGCCTCGCCGACGGAATAACGCTCCGCCTCGATCTCGGCGAGCCGCAACTTGGCGGCAAGCTCTGCCTCCGCAGCCTTCGCCGTCTTCAGATTGGCCTTGTAGATCGTGTCCTCGATGCGATAGAGAACGTCGCCCTTCTTGACGCTTTTGCCCTCTTCGCCGTTGCGCTCCCACAAGGTACCGACGACTCGCGCCGAAATCCGCACTTCATGCGAGCCAACGAGCCGCCCAACGGCGACGAAGGGCTCGCTTTCGTTCACCACTTCCGCTTTCGCGGTTTTTACGGCAGCCGGTCCCTGCGGTCCGACGGGTCCGGCGGCGAAAGTCGAAAGCGCTCCCATAAGCACTATGCTTGCAGTCATGAGTTTCTTCATCGCGTTACCTTCCTTAATCTTATATCTTCGCGAAATCCGGCTCGCACCATTCCTCGGCGCGGGCGAAGCGGTCGAAAGCGACGTCCAGACCGCTGACGGAGTGGGCGTCGGAGGAAAGGACGAACTTCGCTCCCGCCTCGCGCAGGCGATCGCGAAACGCCCGCGAAGGATAGGCGTCGTCGATCCAACCGCGCGCGATGGCGCCGGTGTTGACCTCGACGAGCTTCCCGCTCGCCGCCTCGGCCGTACGGTCGAGCTCCTTCAGATACCAAGCGGCGTTTTCGTCGAAATAAGGCGCGGCGCGATTGAACTTGCGAACGAGGTCGAGGTGGCCCGCGATATCGAAATCGAACGCCGAAAGCATCTCGCGCTCCCGCTCGAAGTAGCGCTCGACAAACGAGCGGGCGTTACCGCCGAAATGCTTCGCGATTCCCTCCGCCAGCTCCTCCGGCGAAGCGTCCACCGAAACGCGCGCGCCGTCGGCCGCTTCGACGTAATGCACCGAGCCGATGACGTAGTCGTAGCCCGCGCGGTCGAAGTCCTTCGCGTACTCCGCCTCAACGCCGCAAAAGACCTTGATTGCGTTCGCGTACTTCCCGGAACAAGCGCGCACTTCCTCGCGATACGCCGCCGGATCCTTCAGCATGTCCGAGTGCGAGGAAAACCCGAGCTTCGAGAAGCCGCGCGCAATCGCGCCCTCGATCATCGCCGCTACCGAGGCGTCGCCGTCGCACCAGACGGTATGGGTGTGGTAATTGGTTTTCGCCATCCGCCGTATTATACCAAAAAAGCAAGGAGCCGACGAAACCGTCGACTCCCGCTTTGAAGTAATCTCGAGAGGAAATTACTTGATTTCGACCTTGGCGCCGGCCTTTTCGAGCTGCTCCTTGATCTTCTGAGCGTCTTCCTTGGAAGCGCCTTCTTTGACCTTCTTGGGAGCGCCATCGACCATGTCCTTGGCATCCTTGAGGCCGAGACCCGTGATTGCGCGGACTTCCTTGATGACCGCGATCTTGTTCGCACCCGCATCCGCGAGGATGACGTCGAACTGGGTCTTTTCCTCGGCGGCACCGCCACCGGCGGCAGGACCCGCGACGGCGACGGCAGCGGCGGGGGAAACGCCCCACGCTTCCTCGAGCGCCTTGACGAGTTCGTTGATCTCGAGAACGGTCTTGCCCGAGAGTTCCTTGATGATTTCTTCGTTAGTCATTTTCTTGTTTCCTTTTTAGTTCAACCAACGTCGTGTTTCATACGTTGGAAATTTGTTTACGCTTGCGCGGGAGCGGGAGCTTCCGCTGCGGGGGCCGCGTCGCTGCCTGCGGCTGTCTCGCCTGCCGGCTCGGCGGTTCCCTTCTTCGCCTTCTCGGAGAGGACGCGCGCGAGACGAGTCGCCGGCTCCTTGAGGAGCATAAGCAACGTCGCCCGGAGCTCGTTCTTGCCGGGAATCTTCGAGAGTGCCTCGACCATGCTCGCGTCCACGATCTTGTTGTCGTAGTCCGCGCCCTTGACCGAAGCCCGTCCGGCGGAGGCCTTGACGAATTCCATCACGGCCTTCGCGACCGCAGTGGGCTCACCCCTGCCGGTGACGACCGCAGTCGGACCGGAGAACATCGCGTTCACCTCGTCGCTCCAACCCTTCTCCTTCGCGACCTTCGCGAGGTAGGAGTTCTTCACGACGAGCAAACGGCTCTCGCACGCACGGAGATCCGCGCGAAGCTTCGCCATCTGCGCGACGCCGACGCCGCCGTAGTTGACGATGAAGCAGTAGTCCGAGTCCTTGACGCGGGCGATGACTTCATCAAGAATGGCAATCTTTTCAATTCTCATGATATCACCTCTTTCCTTATTCCGCGCTGTCGGACACGACCACCGGGACGCCGACGCCCATAGTGGAGGCAATCGTCATCGACTTGATGAAAACGCCCTTGACCGAAGCGGGCTTCGCCGCCTGAACGGCCGAGAGTACCGCCTTGATGTTCTGGGCGAGCGCCGCTTCCTCGAAACTGCGCTTGCCGGCGACGACCGCCATATTGCCGGTCTTGTCCATGCGGAACTCGACCTTGCCGCCCTTCGCCTCCTTGACCGCAGTCGCCGTATCGTCGGTAACCGTTCCGGTCTTGGGGTTGGGCATGAGGCCGCGCGGACCGAGAACGCGAGCGCACTTGCGGACTTCCTTCATCGCTTCGACCGTCGCGATGGCGGCGTCGAAATCGCACCAGCCCTCCTTGACGACCTTCTCGATGAGATCCGCCATACCCACGTAGTCGGCTCCCGCCGCCTTCGCCGCCTCCGCCTGCTCGCCGCCCGCGAACACCGCGACGCGAACCTTCTTGCCCGAGCCGTTGGGGAGCTTGACGATGCCGCGCACCGCCGTATCTCCCTTGGTAAGCTCGCTGCCGAGATGGAAATAGACATCGACCGTCTCGTCGAACTTGGCGCCGGGGTTCGCCTTGTCGAACTTCACCGCCGACTCGATCGAAACCCCCTTCTGGGGCGCCTTCTTCAGCGCGTTGAAATACTTCTTGCCGTGACGACTCATTCGACCACCTCGATTCCCATATTGCGCGCCGTGCCCGCGATCATCTTGACCGCCTGCTCGGGATCGCTGGTATTGAGATCGGCCTTCTTCATCTCCACAATCTTGAGGAGCTGGGCCTTGGTGACCTTGCCGACCTTGTTCTTGTTGGGAACGCCGCTGCCCTTGGCGAGACCCGCCTCCTTCTTGAGGAGCGTGGACGCCGGCGGCGACTTGAACTGCAGCGAGAAGCTGCGGTCCTGGTAGACCGTGATGATCACGGGGATGACGAGGCCCGCGTCCTTCGCGGTCTTCGCATTGAACTCCTTGCAGAACTGCATGATGTTCACGCCAGCGCTGCCGAGAGCCGGTCCCACCGGTGGCGCGGGATTCGCCGCCCCCGCCGGGATCTGGAGTTTCACAACTCCGGTTACCTTCTTGGCCATTTTGACCTTCTTTCCTTTTCGTGCGGCTCCTCCCGGGGATCCTTCCCGGTGTTAACGGACCGCAAAACCTGCCGACTACCGCTTAAGACTTTCGAAAGTCTCCTCGATGGCGACCTTCTCGACCTGCCAGTATTCGACGTCGACCGGGACCTTGCGACCGAAGACTTGAACTTCGACCTTGAGTTTGCCCTTGTCGGGATCCACCATGCTGACCTGGCCCGTCAAACCCATGAACGCGCCGTCAACAATCTTCACCGTCTCCTCGACGGAGAAATTCACCTTGGGTCTCGCGACGTCCGGGGCGCCCGCGGGCTTGTCCAGGAGAATCGCGTCGATTTCCGCCTTCTTGAGCGGCTGGGGCCGATCGCCCCCCACAAATCCAATGACTCCCGGCGTTTCCCGAAGGAACTGCCAGGTGCGCTCGTAAATCGCGCGCCGTCCGTTATCGTCAACTCCGCGCGCTTCATCGTAGAGCGCAAGCTCGCAAAGAACGTAACCGGGGAAGAACTTCTTCACGAGCGTGCGCTTCTTGCCGTTCTTCTTCTCGGTCACGCGCTCGGTCGGGATGATGCACTTGCCGACGTAGTCTTCCATCCGCTCGAGTTTGACTCGAGCTTCAATCGACTTCTGGGCCTTCTGTTCCTGACCCGTCAGCGTGTGCAAAACAAACCACTGCTTGTCCATCTTCCGCTCCTGAAAAATCAAGCGCCCGTGTGCACCAGTTTAATGAAGCCCTCGATGACCTTGTCGCACACGAGCGTAGTCACCGCCAGGATGAAAATGAACGAGATAACGACCAAGGTCGATTCCCACAGTTCCCGCTTCGCCGGCCAGGTAACCCGCTTCGCCTCCGCGCCGACTCCGGTCAGATAATCCTTGGTTTTCTTTACGATGTCCATCTTCCTAATTCTCCGATTTCGCTTCGCTTCTCTCTTGGCAGGGTAGGAGGGAATCGAACCCCCATAGGCGGTTTTGGAGACCGCTGCACTGCCATTGTGCTACTACCCTAATGAAAGGGTCGAAGGAACTTACTTGGTTTCCTTGTGGGCAGTGCGTTTGCGGCAAGCCGGGCAGTATTTCACCTTCTCCAAACGCTCCGTAGTCGTCTTCTTGTTACGGGTCGTGGTGTAATTCCTGCGCTTGCACTCTCCGCACGCCAAAATCGCGAGTTCTCGCATTTTCTCTTTTCCCTTCGAACCTTGCTTGGGAGATATAGCCCGGCCGGCCCTATCCGGCCGGGCATCTCACAGAAGGTTCTACCTTTTTACTTGATGACCTTCGAGACCGTTCCGGCGCCGACCGTGCGGCCGCCCTCGCGAATCGCGAAACGCATCTTCTCTTCGAGCGCCACCGGAGCGATGAGCTTGACGGTGATCTCGACGTTGTCGCCCGGCATAACCATTTCGACGCCGGCCGGGAGCTGAATGTCGCCCGTTACGTCCGTGGTGCGGATGTAGAACTGGGGACGATAGCCCTTCATGAACGCGGTGTGACGGCCGCCCTCGTCCTTGGTAAGGACGTAGACCTGACCCGAGAACTCGGTGTGCGGGGTGATGGAACCCGGCTTGGCGAGAACCTGGCCGCGCGCGACCTCTTCCTTCTTGGTACCGCGCAGAAGCGTACCGATGTTGTCGCCCGCCTGGCCCTGGTCCAGAAGCTTGCGGAACATCTCGACGCCGGTGACGGCGGTCTTGGCCGTCGGCTTCAAACCGACGATTTCGACTTCATCGCCGACCTTGACGATACCACGCTCCACACGACCCGTGACGACCGTGCCGCGACCTTCGATCGAGAAGATGTCCTCGATCGGCATGAGGAAGGGCTTGTCGAGCTCGCGCTGGGGCTCGGGGATGTAGGTGTCGAGGGCGTTCATGAGCTCGTCGATGCACTTGCAGGCATCGTCGCCAGCCGCGCCCGCCTGGGTCGCCGGATAAGCCGCGCCGCGGATAACCGGGGCGTTGTCGCCGTCGTATTCGTACTTGGAAAGGAGTTCGCGAACTTCCATCTCGACGAGGTCGAGCATTTCCTTGTCGTCGACGAGGTCGCACTTGTTGAGGAAGACGACGATCTTCGGGACGCCGACCTGGCGAGCGAGCAGAACGTGCTCGCGGGTCTGCGGCATCGGGCCGTCGACCGCGCTGACGACGAGAATCGCACCATCCATCTGGGCGGCGCCGGTAATCATGTTCTTGACGTAGTCGGCGTGGCCGGGGCAGTCGACGTGGGCGTAGTGACGGTTCGCCGTCGAATACTCGACGTGGGACGAAGCGATCGTAAGAATCTTCGTCGCGTCACGACGGCCGGCGGACTCGGAAGCCTTGGCGACCTGGTCGTACTTGATTTCCTCGCAGAGGCCCTTGAGCGACTGCACGTGGGTGATGGCGGCCGTGAGGGTGGTCTTACCGTGGTCGACGTGGCCGATGGTGCCGACGTTCACGTGCGGCTTACCGCCGCGATCGAATGTTTCCTTAGCCATTGCTAATGTACTCCTGTGAGTTGTTGTTCTTGTTTTGTCCACGCCCCGACCTGGAGCCACCTATCGGAATCGAACCGACGACCTCTTCCTTACCAAGGAAGTGCTCTACCTACTGAGCTAAAGTGGCCTCATATCGAGACGAAAACTCGCGTATTATATCACAAACTTGTGAATTTGCGCAAGGGGGTAATTAAAACGGGAGGCGAGATACAACGGGATGTTCACAAACGCACCATCCTGTTTCAAATTACGTTCCGAAAAGCGAATCGCATAACGCGGATGCCGCGTGTTGACGAATGTCTTGAACGAGGCCGACTTTTTATCCTTCCCCGCCTTGACTTCCACCGGTACTGCAACGGAATCGTGCTGCAAAACAAAATCAATCTCCCTGTTCGCCCGTTTCGCGTAATAGTGAACCGCGCCTTCCACTTGCCCGGATAGCTGTTGTAGCACATAGTTCTCGACGAACCGACCCTTGAACGGAAAATCCCTGTCCAGCGCCAGCGACTCGGTGCTCACGCCAGCCACCGATCGCAGCATACCGATGTCGTTCAGATAAAGTTTGAAGGCGTTGCGCACCTCGTAGGCGGCCAAAGGATAGGCTATCTCCCCGACGTTGTAGATCCGCCGCACCATCCGAGCGGACACCAGCCACTCAATCGCCTCTTCGTATCCGCGGCCACGCGCCCCTTCCCGCAACGCCCCGTAGATGAACTTGCTGTTTTCCTTCGCCAGTTGCGGCACCACCGATCTGAGAACGACAAGAATCTTGGCGGCGTCGATTTCTCCATTGTACTTCACGATGTCGTTCTCGTACAATGCGACAAGATCCTCCTGCAACTTCGCCACGCGCGACGGATCCTCGTTGGCAATGTAATTCGCGACAACCTCCGGCATGCCGCCAACCATCAGATAAAGACGATATTCATCCGTCAGCTTGCGGTGAAACACATCCGGTATCGGCTCGACACCACGAATGGACAAGAAATACTCCCAAAGCGACTCGTTTCTCGCTCGCAGAAATTCCGAGAAGGAAATCGGTTCGACATTCATAAGCTCGACCTTGCCGACCGGATAGGTCTGCGGCAGCTCATGCGAACCGCGCGTTCGACGCAACTTAACCCCCAGCAAACTTCCCGCCGCAAGAATCGCCAGTTGCGGGCATTTCTCGCAAAAGTACTTCAGGCAGTTCAATGCATTCCCGCATTCCTGAATCTCATCGAAGATAACCACATCCCGTGCAATGTCAATCTTCGCGCCACTAATGGCCGAAAGTCGGGTCAAAATGGATGATGGATCCTTGGTTCCCTCGAAAACCGATGCCAAATCCGGCGTATCGTCAAAGTTAAATTCATGAACACGGGCAAAGTGCTTCCGACCAAAATCACGCATCAGCCATGTCTTGCCAACCTGCCGCGCTCCCATTAAAACCAACGGCTTACGATCTAAACGATCTTTCCAAGCCAAAATATCTTCTTCAACAAGCCTTTTCATCATATATCTCCCTTACGAGAGATATTATAGCACATTTTTGTCAGAAATTAAGCGCGACTTTGCACACTTTTGTCACTTTACCGTAATAACCGGTGCCTTGCGGGACTTTCCAAGCTGGATAAGCGGATCGCCGAAAAGCATTTCCTCGACGATGGCAGACTGGATATACGGGAGATCTTCTTCGACGTTGCAGCCGCGCTTTTCAATCTCCGCCTGCTGATTGGCACCGTAGATGATTCCCACATAAGTCGAGATCGCGTACTTCCACGCTTCTCCAGCCGTCTTGCCATCCCGAACATACGCATCAAGCGTATAATCCAACATTTCGTCCGAGATTCCGCAATAACGCTTGGCAAAGCTTGTCTCCGCACTTTGTCCATACGAAGCATTGCCAATTGCCACCAATGCCCCACCATTGGGATTGGAAATCGCGGTTTCAGCAACCGATGAATAATCAAAATTATTTACCGAACCGCCAAAGCATGGTGCATTGCAAGCAAAAAACTTAATAAGCCCAACATTATTGCCAAAAAATCCGGTTGAAAGAAAACTTATGCCTTCTAATGTTCCATGATCATACGGCATGAACATTTCCCAGTCCTCGCCCAAGATGCACTCTTTCATTGGAATAGTGTCATCTTCCTTATAGTCCTTCTTAAGGTTGGCAAGATAGGTTATTGAAGAAGGCCGCGCCGCCTTGATAGCCGTATTAAGCCGAAGATTCATCGTATAATAGGTATCGGGATTGCCGTCCTTATCATACATCGAGCCTGTCATCTTCGCCTGTCCCGAAAGCCCCGCAAAGCGATTGTTGCCATCAAAACTTGCGCTCTCGCCACGTACCAATTTATTTACGTATGCCCGAACAAGCTCTTCGTATGTAGGAATGCTGCCATCGGACTTTTGGACATATTCGCTTGGACGAAAATCCATTCGCGAAACAATGCACTTGGGCATCAGCGAATCCTTAGTTGAAAGCTCCCCCACTCCGCAATATTCACCATCGCTATTGGGATCCCAATTGGCAGGACACGCAAAATAAAGATCAGATGGATACTGATCAAAATACTTAGCACTACTTTTTGCTTTAACTGGATAAGCGGTAATTCCCGGAATTGCATTATCGACCGTCAGCGTTACTCCCTGTACTGTCGCAGCCGTTGCTTGTACATCAAACCACATCCCACCCAAGACAAAATATTTTGTTCCCGTTTGAGTCGCGGCGTTAATATACGCCTTAATCGACTCGGCCGCGTTGCGATAGTCCTTCCCTTCGCCATATTGATACGTTGCGTAGATCTCTTCCGCACTCTTCACCGCGAAGGTAACATTCGGGTGCGCTTTTTGGCGCTCGCCAATGTACCACGTCCAAAGCTCGACATAGTTCTTCGGCGCGATGACGACATAGTCGGCGGCGGCGAACGCGAGATAAGCGAAAACAATTCCAAGCGAAGCAATTAAGATCTTTTTCATGGTAATCAATATTATATCATTTTTACCCGACTATGATGCGCTCTTAATCCCACCCGACAGAAACGCGGCAGAAATTACTCCGACTTTCGGGGTGTGTCCCCGCCCCCAGCCTATCGCCTCAATGGGGTCGCACCCCACTGTGGCCCCTCCTTTTTTGCCGGGACACACCCTCATTTTCGACTCTTCCGGGAGATGAATAAAATCGAAGGGTGTCTGGTCCGCTTTGCTATCCCGGCTGCACGATCCTCTTGCGAGGAAGGGCTCCAGCTACTTCTCCGTGCCTCAGCTGTGTACTTCCGGAGGGTTGCCTTCGACGCCCATTATTCTACCACACCAAACTTCTAAAAGGCAATAGCGCGCCTTACTTATTTCCCTTTGCGCGATTGTGGGTCTTGCAAAGCATTTGGCAGTTGCCGATGTCGGTCGCTCCGCCCTTCGACCATGCGGTTACATGGTCTGCATCCATCTCATTAAAGCTATAGATTCTCGATTTGTTCGCCGCATGACCAATCGCGCAAAGCGGACAATTCGATATTCCCTTGGCTTTGGCATCTTCGGTTTGCTTCGCATAAACTATCTTCGCCTCTTTGGGATCAAATACCCGAATCTCAAGTAGTTTTACGTCTTTTTCGCCTCCGAGAACATACTCAAAGACGCCTCGCCGATTTTTCACGCACTCGTCCGCATACAACGCTTTAACGCGCTCTATAACTTTCTTTGGGTTATATGATGTTTTATGATATGTCTCGTAAAGCCGTCCCCACTCAAGTCCGCACATTTCATCTTCGGCGCACTCGAACACGCCGTCTATCCAATCGATTACCGTATTGAAGTAGGTTTTAAGCTCCCTGATGTCCTTATCCCTGCGATGCTTGGCCATATAGCCATCGATATCGCCCTTCGACACCCAATTAAGCGCCTCGCGCAAAATCTCCTGGCGCTTCTCGTTCCCTTTTACATACGCCTTCCACTTTTGGAGATTGGAGTTATTGGAATTACTGAACTCTTCTTTTGCCGCAGTCACAAACGGACCCGAGTAAATCGCGTTCAGAAGCTCTTGCTCATTTAGTGGAACGCCGACGATATTAATCGTCTTGAACCATTCCTTGATTTCCGGCTCTTCGCCTTCGCATACGTAAATCGTGAGCTTTGCGGCGAGAATGCGCTTTTGCAGCACCTTATCAAGCCCGTCAAAGTTTTGCTGCATCCCGTTCCTGTCGACAACCGCAAACTTATTCGTCACAAATCGTCCAATACTCGTAATTCGCTGTTGTCCATCCAATACCTCATACTTACCTTCCTTCGTTTTCACGAAGTAGATAAGCCCAAGCGGATATTCCTTGAGCAAGGAGTCGATTACCGCAACATCTTTCTTGCCGTCAGCATAAATATAGTTGCGCTGATACTCGGGCTGAATAACGAGCTTACCACCCCACCCAAAAAGGCCCTTGCCTTCAAGCTCGTTATACACAAACCCATCGCAAATATCCGCAACTGTCAAATCAGTTATTAATGTCGTTTTCATTTGCCCTTTCCTTTCCTCGCCTGCTTCCGATTCCTAATTAATATTCGCTGATAAACCTTCTCCTGTGTTTCACCAATTGTAATGACTCCACTAGCATTCAAGTCGTACGTCCCCTTCTTGCCAAACTTCTTGAAATACGCCGCCTTACACTCAGCCGAGGTGTAGACCCGAGTTTTCATGCCATATAAATCCTCATTCTCACACATTCCCAATATCTCAAACTGCTCCGGACAATACTTATCAAGAAACGAGATTGGCACGCCCATTACGCCCTTGTAATCACTTGGGATTGCATCGGTATATGGAATCTCAATTGCATCATAATTATCATACTTTTGATAACCGATATTTCGCACTTCCTTGTGCTTCGAATACTTGATGTTGTCAGCCTCGCTCATCAATTGAAGAGGTTGATGTCGCCGCCCATGCTCAAGATTGGTAAACCATCTAACACCTTTTACGCGAATAAATTTACTTCCTTTTTCATCAACTCGCGTTCCTGCTGCATAAAGCGGATACTCATCTGGAACGCCAAACTCACGATCTCCGCTATGAATACTTTCGCCTAGCCATAACTTATTTTCCTTAATCAAGGGAAATACCTCTTTATAAGTTATAGCGTTCATATTCCCGATAATTAAGAATTCCTTCTTTGCTTCCACAATCCAAGCCAAAAACTCACGGAAAAGCGAAAACGGCGGATTAGTTACGATAATATCGGCTTCGTCGCGAAGCTTCCTTACCTCATTACTACGAAAATCACCGTCGCCTTTTAGATACTTCCACTCCAAGTCCTCAATATCAATCCGCCCATTCTTGTTGGTGTCGTGATCAAGAACGAATATCTTGCCCTTTACGCGCGTTTTCTTCTTATCAAAATGCGGAGACTTCGTTTCAAATAGGGTTGGTTGGTAAATCTGCTTTATATTCTTTGATTCGATTGCATAGCTGGTCGAGATCAGTTTTTTAAGCCCAAAGTGTTCAAAGTTTTGGGCGAAGAACTTGGTAAAGTTGCTCCACTCGGGATCGTCGCACGGCAAAAGAACTGTCTTGCCACGAAAAACATTCGGGTCATATTCCAAGTACGCATTGACCTCTTTTTGGATGTCAGCATATTGCGTATAGAACTCGTCGTTCTTCGCACTCTTCGCCTTCGATAGATTCGTGTTCGCCATGTCTTTCCGTTCGCGCATATCGCAAAACAGTCAGACATGAAAAGCGGCACGCCTCTCCACGTCGCTCCGTGGCTCTGGAAAGCCCATAAGAAACGTGAAGAGGCGGCCAGATTGCTGGCACACCTCTGCAAACACGTCGTCTTATTTGAAATTTTCCAGATTTCGGAGCCGACTTGTCTTGCAGTGATGCAAGTAAATTATTGTGCAGCCAAGGGTGGGCTTTTCGCGGGACTTTTGCGAACCCGTAGGCTCGACTCCCATCTACTTCGCCAGTTCTATGACCTATGTGGTTCCCCTCGCGGAGAACATGAAATATTATAGCAAAAATTTCTTATACTTAGTACATACAGATGTGTTGTTGTTTTTTATGTTTTCTTTTTTTGTCTTGTTTATGTTAGTGTCTCTATTGGAGACTCCGGAGTCTCTATTGGAGACTTCAAAGTCTCTATTGGAGACTATCGAGTCTCCATTGGAGACTGCCATTAACGCTCGTTAACGCCTTTTGTTGATAACTTCTGGCAAACTGAGGACTTGACCCTCCTTTTCGCATGGATAACGAGGTTTATCAGTATATTTTGATTGCAGTAACACCCCTCCCCCACCCAGAAAAAAGGCCAAAAAAACGTTGTGAGGGGGGGTAACTGCTATTAAAAGTGATAATTAATAATAATATATATATTTATTATTATTTTACTTAAATAACCCCTATTTTGATAGCAGTTTGATAGCAGTTGATAGCAGTTTTCAACTGCAATCAAGCCCTATTTTGACCCCAGATTGCAGTTTTCAACTGCAACCAAACTGCAGTCAAACCGCAACCATTCTCTCCCGCTGGCGGGTAGCGATATGGTCGTTGGGGGTTTGAGGTTTGACTGTTGGGGGTTTTGACTTTGAGCGTTGGGGGTTTTGACTTTGAGCGTTGGGGGTTTTGAGCATCTCTGCTGGTAGAAAGCTCGACCCGTTATCCCCTTTTGATCGACCTCGCCGACGGGTAAGACAAAATCGGTTAACGGGCAAGACCAAAAGTGGTATACCACTTTACCCCTTACCCGTTAACGGGTTTTCGAAAAAGGGTATACCCTTTTTCAAAAAAGGGTATACCACTTTTGGCTTTTACCAGCAGAGATCGTAAAATAGCCCGCCTACGCAGTTTCCAAGTCGTAGTTGTAGAAAGGAGGCTTAAAATTCCACTCTACCACTACAACTTGATACTACAACTATTTACCTGACTATGATGCGGGGAGCGCGATGAATCACCGGCGTCTTCGGGAATAGTTCCGTATAGGCCTTGATTTCCGAAGTGTTCAACACGCGTGAGTAAAGCCGACCATCTTGTAAATAAACTTTTTCATTTGACGTTTGTGCATGCGTATAAGAGCAAGCTGTATTATTGAAAAGGAATGCAAGTTCTTTTTCACCCGACTCACCAGCTTTAACGCCATCCACATATAACGTCCATTTTCCATATGATCCGCTCAAACTGTCAAATGTAATAATGTAAGTATGGGTTTGCTTATTAGCAAATGGGACGGTAACTCCTTCCGATGGATAATACGAAGTTGCACCGTTGCCACTGATAAAGAATTTAATCTTATTGGCAGTATCACCCGTCATAAGTCCAACCTTAACTTTGGTAGCTCCCCATGCCAAGTTTTCCGCCCAAAGCTCCTCTTTTGCATTCGCCGTCTTAAGCGAGCAGGCAATGGTCATTGACGAGGGCGAAGTTGCAAGTTTCGTCGCATCGTAGTTCGGCGTCTCCGTGCTGAACTGATAAAAGATAGTGTCAAGATCTACCGGCTGTTCGACGACATAAAGTCCATCGTCACGCTTTTCGAGAGTAAGGCCAGCGGCATTGAGCGAAGCGCTGGTGAAAGTTTTCTCATAGGGCGTGCTCCACGTAATCAGCCGCGTTCCGACCGCGATCGAAGTCGGAACGATGAGCTCAATCGTGTCTTGAGCGAGCGTAACTCCACTTAAAGTAATCGGCGCTACGCCAGCCGCAAGCGAAATGGTCGCACAGTCAATCGACCCTGAACCCGTGAAGGTATAGGACGATAAAGTTGAATTAAAGTTCATCTGCGAGCAAGCAACATCTTCATTGACGGTAACTGTTACTGCATTGACCAGTCCGCCACTCGTCGTTGAAACTGCGTCTTCAAAGCTCACCGCATTGCCGCTCGTCGTGCCAGTTCCATTATTAAAGCCACTCGCCGTCCATTCGCCGCTCTCCGTCGACCACGCCGTACCGCCTACACTTGCATTGGCCGCTGCACAAAGCCATCCATCAGAAACTGCAAGTTCCTTATCGAGCAACGCGCCAGCAACACGGAAAGTCGCCTTCGAAAACTCAAAGTCGTCTACTACGTGAATGAGCTTCAAGACTCCCGTTGCACCCTCCGTTCCGCTTGCATCAATAATACCAACCGGATTGGAGTCGAGCGTAAAGCTACTATTGAGCTTAATTACGAGCGTGCCATTACCATTAAGTGCAACCTTGCTGGTGCTTGGCGACTTAAAGCTAAAGCTACTCAAATAAATTGATTGATTTGAAGGTGGTGCAAAAACAACCAGTCCATTGTCAACAATCTCCGCTCCATACTCTCCACCAACTGCATTGCTCCGATCAAAACCAACACACCCCTTCTCGTCTACTACCACTTCAACTAATCCATTCGCATTACTTATTGCGAGCATAAGCGACTGCTTGTGATTAGCCGTCTCTTCCAACGAGGTAACAGTGAGGGTAAAGTGGCCTGGCTGATTTCCACTCGCCCTTGGGAAGGATCCCGTAAACAAAGTATACTCCGTCTGCGTCACTTCAATCCACCGATTGCCGGAGTTTGTCGTATCGTAACGGAACACACCACTACCACTCAAATTGGTAATCTTAAATGGCGTTTGTGCCGTATTATAACTCGGTCCAATAAAGATAGTTGAATTATTGCAAAACGAGAGTGTGGATGCAAACGAATTGGTAGGCGGATAAATATAGTTTCCACTTGCCGTCGAGAAAAACTCAACCGTGCCTTCGCCGGTAATATTACTTAGGTCGCACTCTTCAAGCGCAGTCACATTGTCCGCATGCTCAAAGACGAGTCGTCCACCATGCTCCACGATAACTTCATGACCGTTAAGTGGCGCTGGATTGTTGTTGCTCATGCCAACGCGCACAGTAACCCCATCACTAATCACCAACTTCGCCGCATCTTTGATGAGGCAAAGCCGCGCCTCGCCAATGCCAACCAAGCGAAGCGTGCCATCGCCCGAAAGATAAATATCGTTGCCAAGCTCTTCCGTACCGAAACTATTGACGTTGCGCTCAACAACTTCATTGTCCTTGACCTCAATCGCATCTGGCCAAGCGGGGAATTCGTCTGCGAGCGCTTGAATCGCCGCTGGTGGAAGCGCGTAATCATACGCCCGCACATCGTCCAAAATACCATCCACAGATTTAGAACCTACCCCACCACCGCAGACACTAAAGAATTGCCACTTCACAAGATCAGGTAGCGGCTGAGCGCCGGTAAGTTCAGTAGCTTCGCCAATCTTCTTACCATCTACATAAAAGGTATAGACACCTTTATGATACGTAAGTGCATAAGAATAGAAGCGCGCTGTCGCCGCCATTACATCGCCTTGGATGAGATACGTAAAGCTGTTGCCGCCACCCCAACGACTAATTGCTGCATGATTCGCATCAACTGTCGTGAGCGCAAGGCCAGCCGAATTGTCGCCTAATGAAAAATGCATAGCATTCTGATTCGTCCCTAAACGTGCACACCACGCAAAGGTCCAATCATTGGGACCAATGTAGAAGCGCCGCTCGTCATTGGCATTATTATTGGCCTTTTCGGCCTTTACACCGTAACCATTGCGTGTCTTGGTATAAGCGTCGAGGTTTAAGCTCCCAAGATTGGTAATCCCGTGGCTTCCCCAGCTATTGACATGCTGATCAAACTTAAGCCCAGTTGTGACATCGTTAAGGTTGGCAATCTTGTAGATGAGCTTATTGCCGCTTTGAGTCCATACGCCCATCGGATTCGTCTCGCCATTAGGGCCTACGACCTCGACTAAGAATTTATCCGCCTCATAGGTGAAACCATCCGCAATTTGAATGAGATCACAACCAACGGACACATCGCCCAAAGCGAAGATAAGTTTACCGACAGGATTCGAGGCAAGGGTCGCAATTGATGGTGCAAGCCCCGACAACGTAACACCGCCCGTAATAATAAGCGATCCCGTAAACTGACGGAACTGATCGGTAATCACAACCGACGAGTCACCACTCGCATTGCCGTTAAAGGTAATTGCCGAAACGCCACCTAAGTAAGCATCCCCAACGAGCGTAGTAAAGTTGCTCGATCCCGCTTCGAGATCGAAAACGAGTGGCTGCGCGTCTGCGCCCTCCGTCTTCCAGACGAGTTTCCCGTTTTCAATGTCGTCCATCGTTACCGCTTTCCAACGACGATCACCATTGGGAGCAACCGCAACCATAGTCAAAGGTTCTTCACCCAACATAAAGCCGCTTTGTACTGGAATTATTTCCGTCTTAGCATCAAAGGCACTTACATTAAACCGAATTGAGCCAGTCGTGCCCGAATAAAGCTTATACTTGCTGGCCACATCTGAATAGGTCGTAAGATCAATCACATCACCATTAGTGGTAATATATCCATTGCCCTTTAAGTTTTCGCTGCTATTGACCCGAGCATTACGGCCCATGATTAGAAGTCCACTGTTGTTAATATCTCCATTCCAATAGCCATTGAGTTCTAAGCAGCCACTCGTTTCAATATCAAGTGGCTGACTACTATCAGAATGAGCTCCAGAAGCGCTTGACGAGGTGCCAGAATAAATTAGTCGCCGATTAACCGATGGCGTTGATTCACTACCTGCTACCACCAACTTAACCCCGATTGTCGCACCAAGTAATTTAAATGCAGGACACAATGCGCCATTCCACTCGCTCGCCCGCGATTGGATAGTACGAAGTGCACGCAATCCAGCCATTGCAGTTACACGCGAAAAATCATTACCCACAATGCTTATGATATTGTTCGCATTGATGTTACCAATGCCAATCATACCCGCACCGCTAAGATTTGAGACTTCCATAGGATTTGTCCTATGATCAAGCTGCATCTCAAGCTCGGTGTGCAAGACGAGTGAAAGTGTAGAGGCAAACATCTTCGCCTTAACTGGCACCATAAATCTAAAGTTTCCATCCTGAACGATTTCCACTTCGCCATCTCCCGTAAGTCCACTCCAGTTAGCAGTCGTGGACGAGAAATATTGCGTATGGTGAATGACAAGGCGTGAGCCCAACTTAACTTCAACATGTCCCGTTTCAACTGGCGAGACATTACTATTCAAGGTAATGGTCGTATTTGCGCCAGTATCCAGCGACAAAACGCCCGATCCCGTAACATAGTCAAAGACCGGAAGAATGTCGCCTTGAATAGTTGCAGGACCATTCATCGTGAACTCAGATGGCAATTTAACCGATACCCCATCATTTGCCTTCAAAATGAGTTTCTCGGTAGCCAAGCCGCTAACTGGCCCAATAGTCAGTTTCGTCGTCGGACAAGCACCCACAATAACTGTCGCCCCATCAGTTGCCGCTTCCAGTCGCGCAGCATAAACGTCATTCCAGTTTTCAATCTCAACTTCGCTCTCGTCGTAAGCACGCCAAGAAAGCTGCGTCCAATCGGTTTCACCCGCTGGCACCGTTGCGTGGATTTCTGGTGGAACGAGATAGACAAAAGTTCCCTCGCGTGAAAGGAAGAACCCTTCGGTCCTACCGCCTTCAATTGGTTGAAACGCTTGCGCATCAAGTCCTCCGATTGGCCAAAGCGAATCCTCGTCAATTGTGAGCACTTTCTGGCGAGAGGCCTTAACGTTTTCGGTGATGGCAATATAAAGAGCGCCTTGGGCTCCTTCGCCAAGCGCCCACTTCTCCGACGGCTCATAGATATAGACACTGTCGTTACCACCACTTACGAGCACTCCGCTCGAAGGTCCTTTAATATTAGTTTCAGTTGCAGAATAAAGAATGCCCTCCTCAATTTCCACATTATTCAAAGTGACATTCTCAAATCCTTCCAGATGAAGTTCGCCCACTTTCAATTCGCCGCCCTCAGCAATCGTGAAAGTAAAGCTCTTGACCGTATCATCCGCAGGAACGAACTTAAGCGTATTAAAGCGAGCTGGTTTATCTAAGGTGAGGGTCGCGTTATTCACAGCAACGGTAATTACACCGTCCGCCGTCCAGTCAAGATAACTTTCGCTCCACTTCTTCGTAAACGCCGTGCCATTGCCCGACCATGCGGCGTCGTCCCAGTTAAGATTCGCCGAATTGACAGTCATTGTATAGGGCGAGGCGATATCGTCGCGCTTAACAAGGCAAAGCGCACCATCTTGAACCGCGAGCGAACAAGTGTCGCCTTCGACTTCTAACTTGCGCAAATCTTGCATATTCCAATGATGACCCGTGCCACCAATAATCACTTGTGGAGTTGCTGATGGGGTAAAGTCGCTGACATCAATCTTCACCTTCGAGCCGTCCTCCGGCCAAACGATTGAGGTAGTTGAATTCCACTCAAGATACTTTTCGTTTTCCGCTTTAAGGTAAGCGCCCTTATTGAGGACAAGATTCATCTTGTGGGAACCTTGCAAGGTCAACTTGCCGCCCTCATTTATCGTAATTTCAGTCCAATTATCGCCATCTCCGCGCAATGTTGTCGCCTCGAAAATGCCGCCAGCTGCTACTTCTACGATAGGCGATATGATTTCCGTACCTTCTGCATCGCCACCCGAAACATAAAGTCGCGTATTGAAAATGAGCGGAAGCTCAAAGTGCGTCCAACCACCGATGACGAGCGAGTCGAAAGTAAGGGTTGCGTCTACTGCCGTTTGCGCTCGCTTAAAGGTGTACTTAGTAGTTGAGTTCGCAAAGCAAGTAAACGGACTTACAATGGAAGTCGCAAGTTGCACCGTAGCTACACTACCCGCAATATCGGGGAAGTAGACGCGCTCAGTTGGATCAAAAGCGGCCTCTTTACCATTCTTGCGCCACGGCTTAAAGGTCTTCTCCGAAGTCCACACTTCGTCTTCGCTCACCCATTCAAGAAGTGTACCCGACTGGAAGATAGTACCAGTTTGGGTATATTCAGCAATGATCTCGCCTTCGTCTTGAGCTTTGACCTTAACGGCAAACTCACCCTCCACCACCATTGCGCTTGCAATCGGGACAACTTGATAGAAGTTACCCTCCTCGTATGGCAGGACAATCGTCGTTCCACTTGCAAATTCGAGGCGCTCAAGATTGGAAAGCGGTAGCTTCTCCATTTCCATAGTTACGCCTTCACCAATGCGAATCGTACCATCAAGTCCATCCGCATTACCTACAATGACGCGACCTAAACCCGTAAAGACGAGCTTATCATCACTTCCCGCATTAAAGTCCGCATCAAGCCGGCAAACCGCACCCTCGTTGAGATAGATGGTTGTCGTGCCAATTAAGTTGAACCTACCACCATTCGTAGTTAAAAATCTGCAATTTCCGCTCATCTCCAAGGTAGCTTTATCGAGATAGAAGTCTTCCGTCGCATCAACTGCGAGCGTCGAGTTAGTCATCACGAGCTTCTTCTCGCTCACACGCTCTGAATAATTATTGCCGCTACTATCTTTTGCACCACGCCAACGATTTTGGCGGAAAGTCAAAACTGAATTATTAAGTGTCGCCAAAGTATCACCCTCGTAGCCATCAAATGCTTCGTATGTTTCGAGGGTAAGGGCAATATTCTTAAGCGTGAGCGGCAAGAAGCGAACGAGTTCGCCTTTTATCTTCTGCTGATTGGTTCGTAAAACGTTGTTGCTTGAGACAATTGGAGATTGCCCTTCAAAACTAAGTGTTTGAAGAGTATTATCGATTCCGCCTAAATCAAGAATCGCACCACCGCCTTGAAAAGCAATACTCCGTGCATTTGAAACTCCATTAATGAAATAGTACTTCTGGCCTTCGTTATTGTTGTTAAGGACAAGATTGCCAGTGTTAGTAAAGTTAATCTTGCCCAAGCCTACACCTCCAGAGACCCCAATCTTAAGTGTGCCGCTCGAGACATTGAGGTCTTTCATGAGACGAAGTGAACTTGTACCTTTAAGTTCAAAGGTGCTTCCCGCATTCTGCGTCACGTTCATCGTCATGCCACCGTATGGTAGCTCCGTCTTCCCAAGTTCCTCTTCAATCGTATTAGGCACCATCGTAATTGTGGCTCCGCCCGAAACATTGAAGTTGATGTTATTCGCGTGATAGAAGGTGGAAGCGCTACCATTCTTCGTCCAATTCTGACTCGTCATATCCCATGTGCCATCGCTTCCACCAGCCCATGTGTAATCAAACTTATCTGAAATCTTGATTAAGGGATCTCCATAGAGCATTTCGATCATCATACAGTAAAGACCGCCCTCGTTGATGTTCTTCTGTCCCACGGGCAAGTTGGAATTACCATTGCTAAGGTAAGTTCTAACCGAGTTTAACCACGCCTCGCCTGCGCAGTAACCTTGCGCAACGTTATCGCACATGTGATAGTGCATACGGTTGGAGAGTCCCTTACCATTAAGCTCCTCGGTTTCGAAGTAGCTTAAGCCCACGCGCGTATTATTCATAGACGCGATAAAACCACCAGTTTCGGTGATATTCGCAAGTCCTGCTTCACCCAAGCAAAGATTGAGTACGAGTTTACCATTGTTCCGCCCATAAAGATCGGGGAAACCAGTTTCGCACGAAATACCTACAACGTTAATCTTGGTAAGACCTGGCTGAGTTAAAAACATCGTCGAATTAAACATGGACGATCCACCCGCCCAACCGTGTCCATTGTTGGAGCCAGTTTCCTTATCGTAATTATAAAAGTCATTATAGAAAGAACTCTTCGTTGAATTGTGCGAAACAATATCGGGCTCATGGAAACCCATTGCGTCAATAATCGGATGACGCGGCGCCATAATCTCTTTCGCATGACGACGTGTAAGCGGACCATCATCACGGAAACCAAATCCATGGACTGGATCATACATATTGGGAACATTATCAAAAAACTCACGCTCATCGCGAAGGACTAAGCGTGGATCGGTCATATCGCGTGGCGTATAATTTAAAGGTGAGGAAGTAAGACCCATCTTGAAGTTACCTCTAAACTTAGGATCTTCTGCACGATTCACTTTCTTAACGAAGTTGGTGATAATCTCATGCTGGTTCATCGTCACGCCATTGACCATTACTGGCTTCATCGTCATACGCGAAACCGCAAAGTCTGGCCTTAAGTTGCAGTGCTCAGATTCGTGATCGATAATTTTTCCGTTAGCGTCAAGAATTCGAGTCATATAACGTCCATCGCCATTATAGTCCCACGGATGACCTTTGTTGTCCGCTCCCCGCGTAACGCACGCATAAAACAAATCGGTTGGGGCGCGTGCGCCATGACACTCCATACAAATGGAAGGAACTGCGTTATTGAGCGTAATTTCCGTGCCATCTTGCAAATAGTGTGCTTCACTATTATCTGCTGTTACATCATACCACGATCCACCAAGAACCACATACTTAAGTGCGTGACTTTTGGAATACTGAGTTAAATAAGCATGAAGCGATTCTGCAGGGTTTGCGTAGGTAGTAGAGGTTTCGCCGTTCCAACCATTAAACGGATAAGCGTTGTAAGCATCAATCGTGTTGATGATGTCAAAAGTAAGCGTGGGATGGTTTTTCTTGCGCTCGCCAATATACCACGACCAAGTATCATACAAATCTGGCGGCGAGATCATAAGGTAATCAACTGCCGTACCTTGAGCGGCGGCCATCAATTGCTCGGCCTTGGGCGCGGCATCTTCGGGGTTAACGAGCGTGGAGAGAGTGGCGGCAATATAGTCGGGGTGAGCGAGAGGCGTGGAGGTTGATGGAGAGGAGGTTGAGGCGGAGGGAGAGACGGAAAGGGTTGACATCAAGCGCGGCTTTTCGGTAAAGACCACCGACAGCTTGAGGTTTTTCGCTTTTTCCAAGCGTTCATTCTCGTACCTAAATGGCGTGACGCCGACGATAACTACATCAAGAGCGGTAATCTTCTCGACTTTGGCAGTGACGAGTTTCGTTACCGTATCTATTGCTTCGACATATTCTGGCTTTTCGGGATTATCCGAAACTGGTATCGGCTTTTGAATAGGAAGTATCTTCACCTTCTCGGACAGGACTTCCCACTCAACTCCATCTCCAACTACAACTTCCTTGAAGTCATAGCCCGAAGGGATTGCGAAAGTGAGTGTCTTATAAGGAAGCATAGGTGCGCCAAGTGGTTCAATCGGCTGTAAAAGCCCCTCGGCGTTAATCATATACTTGCCTGGCCAAGCGGTACTTTCGACCAGTTCCGCCTTGACATTCGGCAAGGTGTATTCCGCAACCTTCTCTCCGGCGAAGGCGCTAAGGCCCAGCGCAATTACCGACAAGGCAAGAATTGTCTTTTTCATAGTCTCTCCTATAAAGCAACACGAATGCTATGCGTCTTCCACAAGCATATGAGTATTATACCACTTTTCGCCGTCTCGTGGCCAAAATTTCCCACTACGCCTTTGCCGGGGACACCCTACTTTTTGCCTAACGGAAGTTTCTGGTGGTAGTAACGCCTTTTTCTGGTGTACCAAATTGACCAAAAAGTGATAGGTACGACTTTTCGCCTAAACAAACGTCCGCCCGAGCAGTCGGCCATGTCCATATATGGAGACATCAATCTCCAAGCATGGACCCCCTCCATGTCCATGTATGGACACGGCGATCTCCATGTATGGACACCTACCATGTCCTAGTATGGAGATTGCGATCTCCATACTAGGAGATTGACCTGTCCATATATGGACATTTGCCCTTTCCAGAGGCGATTCAAGTCGTCCGCCACGAGTGTGCGACATCGAAAGCACGGTCACGTTGAAGCTCGTCAAGGCTGACGGCACTTCCGCCGAGCGTCGCGTACCCCTCCAACTTTTTATCGCACTAAAATCGTTATTGGCTTGGAGAGCTGTATACGCACCTTCAAGTATCCGTCTTCCGGAAGTAGACCAATCTTCTTGTCTGTATTGGGCACACTGACATGGAACAAGGTCTGAGAGTAGGTGAAATTGGCCGGAATCATGATCACGGACTGCGCCACACTGCTCAACATCAAGCCATTGATCTGCAAAGTGCCCATTGGATTGGACTTAAGCTCAAAGCCCTGCGTTCCGGCCGCTACACTAAGAACTCCGCCGCCCGAAAGCGCGATCTTGTTCGGCGACTCGCTTCCGCCAAAAACAAGGTCATTTAGATTGATCGTCGTTTCCGCATCCGGCTCGAAGACGACAAGCCCCTCATTGACAATCGTCGCCTGTTTTAGATTGGCGGCGTCGGCAATCGCCAAAACGCCGTTCGCCGCCGTTCGAATCTCCACATTTTGCGGCAAGGCGGCGCTGGGATTCAAGACGAGCGCCGCGCTACCGTCGAGCTCGTCGCCATTGCCGACGATCCGCACCCTCGCCTGAGCCGGGAAGCTTCCCGCAAAGACGCTGCGCTTACTTTGAACGATATTCACGAACGCCGCGCCCGAACCCGAGAAAGTGAAAGTTCCCGCTCCGCTCAAGTTATTAACGACGAGCGGGGCGCTTTCCGTGTATCCGTTATCCAGCACCACCTTGGTGTTTACGCAAAGCGACAACGCGGAAACGGACGAGCCGACCTTAAGCGAATACTTGAGATTGTCGGACTTAAGCTCCAACGTGCCCGCGCCGGTAATGTTCGAAAGATCCACCCCTCTCAGCGACTGATCGTCCGCCGTCATATCGCTCGTCTGCCGCAAAATCAAACGCGCGTTCTCGCCGACGACCACCGAATGGCCCGCGAGCGGCGCGCGATTGTCCGCCGACATGTCGACCGTAAGCTCGAGGTCGTCCTCGAGAATAATCGTCGCGTCTCCGGCAATGCCCGATATTTTCGCGATATTCGGCTCGCCCTTGCGATGAGTGAGATGGATAATCCCGCTGCCTTCAACGAGCAAATTCACATACGCATCGTTCACATCCACCCAAATCTCTTTGCCCTCGGCATTAATCGCATCCGGCCAAGGCGGAAATTCGGCGGCAATCGCCCGAATGGTATTTTCCGACAAGGCGACATTGTAAAGCCGCCAATCATCAATCGCCCCGTTTGACCCAGACGCAGTATTACCAACATTACCACCATGAACAGTAAAGAACTGCCAATTGACCTTTGCAGGATATGCGGGCGCATTTTCGACATCCATAGATTCACCCACTTTTACGCCATTGATATAGAAAGTGTATAGTCCCTTACGATAGGTAAGTGCATACGCATTAAACCGCGTCGTAGCGAGACGAACCTCTCCCTCAATGAGACGAGTCGCTCTCCCACCATTAATCCATCGTGAAATCGCTGCGTGGTTAGCATCTACCGTTGTCAGCGAAAATCCACCACTATTCTTCTGATTATCTCCAAGCGTAAAGTGAAGTCCATTCTCCGTTGGCGAAAGCCGTGCGCTCCACGTAACCGACCAATCATTCCCGCCAATTTCAAAATCCCCTCCCCAAGGATTATGATCGGTAATTGCATTGCCGTCGCGCGACTCGACGAACTTGTCCTCGGTCGGCGTTCCGAGATTGGTGGAATTCGTGCCCCAGCCCGCCAAGTTTTTATCAAACTTAAAGCCGCGCGGCATATGATTATTCTTGGTCGGATCCACAATAACATACTTCAGCTCGCCGTCTTGCGTCGTCCAAGTCCAGTATGCGTCCGTGGGCTCTCCGTCCGCGCCAACCACTTCCACCGTGAAGTTCTCCGGATCGTAGGTAAAGCCCGCGCCGAGTTTCATCAATACCTGCTCTTGGTTCTTCATGACCTCGTCCACGACAAAGACGAGCTTGCCCGTGGGATTGGCGCCCAAAGTCGATTTAAGCGGCGAAACGCACTTTACCGTCGCATTATTAAGAACTAATGTTCCGCCGAAAAGACCGATTTGCGAGGTTGCGTCGAGATAGGACGTTCCGTCGGCATTGCCGTTGATGATAAGTTGCGGCGCGCCACCCAAGAACCGTCCGCCGATAAGCGCGTTAAAGTCGTTGTCATTCCCCGATTTGAGATCGAAGGTAATTGCGTCTGCGTCCTGCCCTGCGTCCGCAAGCCAAACAAGCTTTCCGTCTTGGATATTCTCGCTCGTAACCGTCTGCCATTTGCAATCGTCACCATTTTTGGCGGCGAGGATGAGGTCGTGGCCAGTTGGAAGCGCAAAGCCCTCCTCGACGCGCATAATCTCCGTGTTCTCGTCAAACGAAGATATGTTAAAGTCAATTTCGCCATACGTTCCCGACGCGAGCGAGTACTGAGTGCCCAAAACGGGATTCGCGATAAGATCAATCTTCTCGCCCATAACCGCGACTCTGCCCGACCCCTGGAAAGAAGTGTTGCCTCTAATATCCCGATGCCGCCCGAGAATCAAAATACCGTTATTAATGATATTCCCGTTCCAGTAGCCGTTAAGTTCCAGACATCCCGTACTTTCAATTTCAATGTCGTGATCGCATCCTCGATTATTGACCACCGCTTCATTCAGCGAAACACCCGAATAGATCAGGCGATGATCAAACGACGCAGAATCGACACCCGTCACCACGATTTTGAGATCGGCCGCATCCGTCCCGTAATTTCTAAATCCCATCCACTTCGGCAAAACGCCGGACCATTCCGTCGCTTTGGTCTGACAAGTCCGCAAAGTGCGAAGCGCATAATTACTCTTATCGGCCGCGTTATTATTCCCGAAATCAAAGGTCCCCGAACCCGAGAAGTTATGGACATTTATCGTCGCGTCCTTGTGAGCGTCTTGAAGCTCGAGAATCGTATTAAGCGCAAGCGAAAGCTCCGAGCTAAAGGTCTTCGCCGGCGCTGGCATAACGAAGTGGCGCGAAGAGCCCGTAATGTCTTTAATCTCCAAAGTCCCTGCGCCCGTAAACCCGCTGAGATTCGTCGTCTTGCTCGTGAAGTTGACGCTTTGGGCAAGCCGCAAAGTCGAATTCGCCTTAATTTCAACCGCTACGCTCTCGTCAATCGGAAACACATTGCTCGTAATCGGAAGCTCCGTAATGTCTCCCGTATCCAAGACGAGCTTGCCCGCGCCATGAACATAGTCAAGCGTCGGCAACATCGCCCCTTGAACCGTAAGCTCGCCGGCAAGTTCCAACTTGCGCGGAAGTTGAATGGCGTTATTCGCCTTCAAGACGAGCTTGCTGCCTTCGCCCACCATCAATCTCTCCGTCGGCGCCGCGTCCATTACGACCACCGCCTCGTCGCTATCGGAAATAATCTTCGCCCAATAGACTTCGTTCCAATCGAAAATCGTTACTGCAGAGCCGTTAAACGCAACCCAAGTAAGTTCCGACCAATTCGTCTCGCCCGCCGGAGCGTGCGCGGTCGGCGGCGGCGGAACGAGATATATCCACTCGCCTCCGCCCGTAATTTCACAATCGTCAATCACCTCGCCGGTAGTGGGATCAATCGGCACGATCGTGACTTTCGAAAGCGGCCAAGTAGCGCCGCCCGCAATCTGAATGATCTTTTTCCGTTCTGGCGGCAAGTTTCCGGAGACCCCGAAATAAATCGTCCCCTGGAAGCCCGCATCAAGTTTAAATATCTCGTCCGGGTCGTAAATGTAAACGCTGCTGTTGCTCGTAGCTCCCAACACCCCGGACCACTTGCCGCGAATGCGCGTATCGGTCGCCGCATAAAGAACGCCGTTGCCAAGCTCAAGGTTGGTAATCTCCGCTTTGGCAAACGCATCAAAATGGACTTCTCTCGCCATAAGCGAACCGGTATCGCTCAAAACCAACTTCACCCCGGCGTCTTGCAAGGACGTTTTAAAGGTAAGCGTATCAAAGCTCGCGCCTACCCCGAGGTCCAACTCGGCGTTATCTTGCGCCACGGTAATTTCGCCCGTGGCAAGCCAATTCGGATAGCTCTCGCTCCACTTCTTCGCAAACTTCGTTCCATTGGCATACCAGTTGCCCGTATCCCAATCGGTCGTCACGCTCGTCAACTCCAAGGTAAACGGCGAATCGTAGGTATCGCACCGTACGAGGCAAACATCGCCATCCACAACCGCCAGCGAAATCGTATGCTCCGACGGTTCAAGGTGCGAAATCCAGTCCATATCCGCACCGATGCCTTGGATAATCACGACGGGCTCGTTCGTCGCCTCCCACTCGCTCACATCGACGATGACCTTGCCGCTGGGCCAGTTGATATTAATCGTATCGCTCCACACGAGCGGATTCTCCGCGTCCGGCTTTAACTTCGCGCCCGTTCGAAGCGTAAGATTCATGGAGTGATTCTCGCCCGTCAGCACCAAGGTGCCGCCCTTTTCAACGTTCACTGCGGTCGGCGTCGTAGTGGTAGTCCCAATCGTGCCCGCCGCCAAAACGCCGTCCTTGTCGACTTCAATAAGCGGCGTCGTTACTTCCGTTCCCGTAAAGCGTCCGCCTGCGGAAACGTAAAGCCGCGTCCCGTAAATGGTCGGCAAACTGAACCGCGCTACCGCGCCAATCACGAGCGAGTCGAAGGTGATGGTCGCGTCCTGCGCCGATTCCATCGACGAGCGATTGAAGGTATAGGCGGTTGCCTTGTTGGCAAAGCAGGTAAAGGGACTTTCAATCTTCTCGGCGACGCTTACCGTCGCCTCTCCAATCAAGTTGCCCGACGAATCCTTCACATCGGGGAAGTAAGCGCGCTCGCTCATGTTAAACGCAGTTCTCACCCCATTCTTAATCCACGGCTTCGCACTCTGATCTCGCGACCAGACGCCTTCCGCGTCCACCCACTCCAATAATGTGCCCGACTCGAAAATACTACCCGTTTGCGTAAGCTCCGCGGAAATTAAAGTCTCTTCGTCACCGCTTTTGGAATAAACCTTTACATCGGCACCCTCCGCAACCTTCAACGCGCTCGACAAAGGAAGGATCTGGTAGAAATTACCCTTTTCATGCGGGAGAACGACCTTCGTATTCGTCACCAAGGTAAGTTCCGTAACGTCCGTAAGCGGAAGCTCGCCAAGCTCCAGCGTCACGCCATTATCAACATAAACTCGCCCCGCCAATCCCTTCGGGTTGGCGATGATCGCCCGACCGTTGCCTTTGATCCAAAACGATCCATTCTCCGAAAGATCGAACTCGGCGTCGATAGTTACCGTCGCATTGTCCTTAAGCTCAATTGCGGTTGTGCCGAAGAGCCTAAACGCGCCGCCATTGGTAGTTTCAATGGACGAATTGCCTGTAACTTCAATCGTTGGCGTGGTTAAATACACACTGCACGGATAATCCACGGCAAGGGTCGAGTCGTTAAGATAAAGTTTGCCCTTTACTCTTTCGTAATCTAGATCGGCAAGCCCTCGCCAACGATTGATGCGGTATTTAAGAATGGAGTTATTAAGCATCATAAAATCAGTGCCACTGTATCCATTAAACGCATCGTAGGTCTCTAAAGTAAGCGCAGAATTGGTAAGGGTAAGTGGCATAAAGTCCTTGAGCGCACCCTTCGCCTTGGAGGTGTTCGCGCGAATGACGTTCGCGGGCGCCGTGCGCGGGTCGAAACCCTCGGGTCCTTGGAAGGTAAGCTTGCTCGCGTCAAGTTGGTCGGTATTCAAAATGGCGCCCGCACCCGCAAAAACAATCTCCGAGGCGTTCTTAATCCCGTTTACGAAGAAGTTCGCGTCCGCGCTAAGGTCGTTGAAAATAACCTTGCCCGGATTGGTGAATTTAAGATAATTCTCGCGCTTCGCGGTATTCGCCTCGCTATTTTCATCGTAAGTGACTACGCCGCCAATACCGCCCGAAATTCCGATTTCCAAGTTGCCGCCCGAAACCGTCACCCCGCGCATTACCTTAAGTCCGCCATCGCCCGTGAACTTAAAGGTGTCGCCCGCGTTCTGGTTGATTACGAGCGACATCGCCCCGTAGGGAACGTCCTCGTCATACTTGTCGACGTTAACGGTTGCGGCCGCATTAAAGGTAACCGCATCCGCATCATTGTAAGTCCAATCCCCGCTCGCCCCGCCATTCCAAGTATAATTCTTAATCTCCTTGAACTTAATCAAGGGATCGCCGAAAAGCATTTCCTCGGTGTAGCACTGTCCGCCGGTCGAGTTGCGATGATGGCTTGTGCTGAGGCCAAGATACTTAATCGCCATTTGCAGCCACGCATCGCCGGCGTTCAGGCCGTTAGCCAATCCGTTAACCATATAATAATGGAGACGCGACGACAGTCCGTCGGGTCCTCGATACGATCCCGAGTGCCCGCCGTTCCAGCCAAAACGCGAATTGTTCATGGACGCGATGACGCCGCCGGTCGCCGTCGGATTCGCACAGCCCGATTCGCCCAAGCAGAGATTGGCGACGCTCTTGCCGTTCTGATTGCCGTAGATATCGAGGTAACCCGTTTCGCAGGAGCTGCCTACGACATTGACCTTGGTAAGTCCCTTGCACGCCGAAAACACTCCGGTATTGAACTGTCCCGTGCCGCCCGCCCAGCCGTGTCCGTCAACCGTGCCGAGTTCGCGATCGTGTGCGCCGAAGAACGAGCTGAAAGCGTCTTTCGTCGCATTATCGGAGACCGTGCTCGGCGAATGGAAGGACATCGCGTCAATGACGGGACGGCGCGTCGCAATCAGTTCGCTCGCATGACGACGCAGCATCGGGCCAACATCGCAAAATACATCGGTGTGCTCGGGCGCGTACATATTCGGCGCACGATCGAAAAAGTAAAGCTCGTCGCGCTGCATAAGTCCGCTGTTTAAATGCTCGTCCTTGTAGCTTAACGACGAGGAAGTGATGCCGAGTTTAAAGTTGCCGTGGAAGTTGGGCTCCGCATAATCATATACCTCTTCACCATCCACAATTCGCGTGCCGACGATGCCGTTGCCTTCCGCGCGATTGACTTTGTAGAGGAAGTTTCTGATGAGTTGATGCTGGTTGAGAATGTGATTGCCGCCGTCAAACTCGGGATTGATCTCCACATTATCGCCCATCACAATCGGCTTCATCGACATACGCGAAACCGCGACTACTGGCTCCATGCTGCAATGGCTATACTCCGTATTGCCGTCACTCCCCTCCAAATAGGTGCCGTTGTTGTTTTCGTCCCAATGGTGAGGAGTGTCTCCGCTCTCTGCCTTAAGACAGGCGTAGTACATATCGGTTGGGTTGAGCGGGTTGCGCATACACACCTTGACCGAGGGGACGGCGTTGTTAATCCCGATTTCATTGCCCTCCTGCGTGTAGTGAACGACGGGATCGGTCACGTCCAGCCACAAGCCGCCTAAGACTACATATTGGAGCGTTGGGTGCTGAGTGCGATACGCAACCAGCCACTTCCAGATGGATTCGCAAGGATAACGGCTCTCGTCTTCGCCCAAGTCCGTAATCGGCCCGCTCTCGGGTTGGCGGACGTTCCGATATGGATAGTCTCTATAGATATCAGCGGTATTTACGACATCAAAGGAGATATCGGGATGGTTCTTCGCGCGCTCGCCCGCATACCACACCCAATCGTCATAAAGATCACTCGGCGCAATGATGAGATAAATCGACTTGGAGTCATCGTCCGACATCAACTTCATCGGCTCGGGCGGAAGATCGCTGGGATTGACGACGCTTTTACGCGTCCATTCCCGAAGAATGGGATTAACTACGCCTTTAGGTTGAAGGTTGGAGGTGGAGGAGGAGAACGTGACGACGACTTTCAAGTTCCTTGCTTGTTCCAAGAGTCCGCTAATTGGATTCCACCTAAACGGCGTCACTTTGACGGACACCAAGTCAATTCCATTTTGCGTGTAGGTGGCGAGCTTTTCCACTGGAGATACGGGATACGGCGCATTTAAGACAAACTTGGGATCGAGTTCGACGAAGGCGGCGGGGGTTGAAGCGAAGGTGGGAGTCGGAGTTTGAATGGGGAGAATACGGGCGTTTTCCTGTAGCGTCGTCCATTCCGCGCCTTCGCTCGTCACGCTCTTTACTTGATAGCCATCGGGCACTGCAAATTTGAGTACGCGATACGGAATTTGCGGGGCGCCCTCAGGTTCGTAAGGCGAAATATATTCCCCGTCATCAATGGCGAGATAACTCCGATCCGGCCAAACGGCACTTTCAACCAGCTCCGCCTTGACATTAGGCAAAGTGTATTCGGCGATCTTTTCACCGGCGAAGGCGCCGAGACCAAGCGCAATTACCGACAGGGCGAGCATTGTCTTTTTCATAGTTTCTCCTATACCGCTTTTAGATGTTTCTTACGCATTAGCGAACAATTATTTTGACCGGATGGACGTCCTCAAGCTTGTCGCGGACACTGACAGTGCGCTCGTCGAATGCGCCCTTCAAATAGAGCGCCGCCGCGCCGCCTTTGGTGCTATCGTACGGAATGTTCTCGGAAGCGACCACCAACTTGTAGGTTCCGGCGGGCAGGTCGGTTAACCGTATCGATTCGGCGTTGTTGAGACGATCGAAATCGGTGCCACCATTGCCGTAGCACATATCAAAGGACTGATCTCGCTGATTGGCCTGAGAATTCCATTTGACTAACGACAAATCAAGGTCGTTGATAAGCTTCGACTCGCTTTGGTCGGCAGTTTCATCGCCGGGATAGTCAACCCAAACGAGCTGGGCGTTAAGTGGCGCGGCGGTTTTGGTGGTGAAGGTAAAGACGGTTTGCTTGCCCTTGGCGAAAGGAATGCGGTCTTTCAAATAAACCGCGCGATTATCATCGGGCGCGATGGACGAGCGAAGATTGACGCGCCCCGCGCCTTGTATGTTCTTGTCCAAGCCGAGATTAACCGCCCCGCCCATGATAATCGCCTTTATGAGCGCGGAAGTGGGCTTCTTGTTCGTCACCGTATCATCGAAACCACGATGCTTGATTAGCCACTCGCGAATAAGCGCACATACGCCTGCGGTAAGCGGCGTTGCTTGGGAAGTTCCGCCCATATACTCGTAATACTGATCATACGCTCCCCATCCCGTACCACTCGCTTGAGACGAGCGCACCGAGATAATGTCCCAACCTGGCGCGCAAATATCTGGTTTCGTGCGCCCGTCCAATGTCGGACCGCGCGAGGAAAAATATGCAATCCCGTCTCCATTGGTGGCGCCGACTACGAGCGCGTTCTTGGCGCAAGACTGCATAGAGATAGACGAGTTTACGTATTGTCCGGTGTTGTTATCATAGCCCGAGTTCGCCGCCGCCCAAACCGGAAGAAAGTCAGGATGGTTCCAACAGTATTCGTCAATGTTCTTTGTCTCTGACATATACCGTCCGCGATAACTACTTCCATCCGAGCCATAGGAGGCGCTGTAAATATGGGATACGAGACCGCAATTCTTATACGAGCTTTGGTATTCCGGCCGAAACGCCTCATCAATGTTATACGGAACGTACGAACCACTGCCGCCACCGGCATCGCCGCCCATCCACGCCCAAAGCTTGGCTTGGTAAGCCATACCCTTAAATTTTCCACCGCTCTGCGCACCAGTACCGACGATTGAGCCCGCCGTGTGCGTACCATGCCCGCTGATGTCTTTTCGCGCCACATAACGCTCATCATAAGTAAAATCAAATCCAATAAGATTCGGCGCGATGTCGGGTGTCATCGTCTCCATATTCGCGGTGTCGATACCCGAATCGCACGTCGTAATGAGCTGCCCCTCGCCGGTAAGGTCAAGCCCCGTCGCGCCGCAACCATCGCCCGCGCTCACCGGCCACTCGGGGCGCACTTTCATCGTAAACGACGAGGTGTAGTTCGCCAGCGCGGGAGCAGTGAACGCGATTACTAGCAGAAACAGGCTTTGGCGTTTCAACATAATAATTTCCTTACCTTACGGTAATCTTGAGGATTGGCGGGCCGATTCGTTTCACCTCCACCGCATCCGGATCGAAAGCGCCTTTTACGTAGAGCGCCGCCGCGCCGCCTTCCAAGCTGCTGTGAGGAACATTCGCGCAATTAACCACCAGTTTGTAAGTGCCTTGCGGCAAGAACGCCATGTGGATTTTCTCGGCATTGTTCAGCTGATCGGGCTCATTGGTGGCTCCGTCATCACCTCGGCCGTATGTACAAGACGTATCCGATGTGTACAATTCCAAATCGAGATCATTGACGAGCTTCGGCGCGGTTTGGTCAGAGTCAGTCGTTCCCGGGTAATCAACCCAGGCGAGCTGGGCATCAAACGGCTTTGGCTCGGTAATTCTAAAGGTAAAGATCGTCTTGCATCCCTCGCCGAATTGAATGCGGTCGGCGAGGTACACCGAGCGCCCGTCCTCCGGCGCAATCGACGAACTGAGGTTCACGCGCCCGGCGCCCTGCGCACTCGCGGCGACATTTGTCGTCTTGCCGGTTTCCGAGTCGGTAGTTGTTAGTTTGATCGCGCCGCCCATCAAGATTGCCCGCACAAGCGCGGACGAGGGCTTTTTATTGGTCTCGTTGAAACCGCGATACTTGACAAGCCACTCGCGCACAAGCGCGCATGTCCCGGCGGTAAGCGGAGTCGACATGGAAGTTCCCGCGTCAGAACGATAATAGTTTTCGGTCAGCTGAACCGGGCCATCCGCCGAACCGACGGTATTGCACGAACAAACCGAGCCAGGCGCAACGACATCGGGTTTAATGCGTTCGTCCTTGGTCGGACCTTTGGAACCATAACCCGCGACAGCTTCGTTCTCGCTCGCGCCAACGGTCAAGGTGTTCTTCGCCGAAGCAGGATCGGAAAGCTTGCAACTACCATAGTAGTTTCCCGCTGCAAAACACGGAAGGAAATCGGGGTTGCGCCAACAGTAATCGTCAATCGAACGACTGCCGCTGGTGTAGGAACCGGAGCTACCACCACCATACGAGCCGCTGAAGATATTGGCAACGATTCCATTCGCCGCACAATAATCGTTGTAGGACTTTTGGTTGGTGGGACGGAAGTTCTCTCCGATACTATCCCGCGGCAGAATCCCGCTTCCCGTATAATAACCACCGAACCACGCCCAAAGCTTAGCGCCGTAAGCTATGCCCCTGAGATCACCCTCGGCATAATACGTCTGGGTGGCGGAATCCTTAAGCACCGTGGAACTCATCGCCCCAGTGCCGACAATCGAGCCCGCCGTATGCGTGCCGTGCTTGTTCCGGCCGTAAGCAAGCGTCTCGCCGGAATAGGTCCGCGCAAACCCGATGAGATTCGGCTTAAGACTTGGGTGCATCGTCTCCATATCGCCGGTGTCGATACCCGAGTCGCAAGTGGTAACGAGCTGTCCCTCGCCGGTAAGTCCAAGTCCCGTGGTTCCGCAATCATCACCTGCCGAAGTTGGCCAACAACCATTAACCGCTATCTTGCGTGCGCCATTGTAGTTGAAGAAAACTGGCATTTCGTAGTTCTCTATCCAACGCGCCTCGGGGAGTTCCATCAGCGCGGCGATCGTCTCGTCGGTGGCGACGATGCGCAAGTCGGGATTTTCCTCAACCCCGCACCGTCCCTTGACCTTGCCGCCATTCTCCTTGACAACGCGCTCGATAAGTTCGAGGTCTTCCGTCCGCAAGGGAACGACCGTTAGCTCGCCCGCGCGAAGCTGGACGTCGTTAAACGTCTTTCCGGGAACGCCCGCGAAAGTAATGCGCGGATTCGCCTCGAGCGCGGCCTTGCCCTTCTCGCTTACCTCGACTATCGCCTTGGCGCGACCGACGAAGCCGACGACCCGAATATCGGCGCTTTCCTTGAACGCGGTATGGACCTTCTCCTTGGAGTCGACGACGGTATAGACGAAAGTACCGCGAGAGGTGGGGGTTGAGGGAGGCGGAGGGGTTGAGGTTGAAGGTTGAGGTTGAGGGGTAGTGGGAGTTGGAGAAGGTAGTGGGAGTTGGACAGTGGAAGTGGGGAGTTGGACAGTGGAATTATCCTTTGTCCCACTCCAACTATTCCCTCCAACTGTTTTCTTCAACTTATAAATTCCGATAGCGGCGACTACGATAATCGCCGTTATCAGGATCCACTTAGATACTTTACGTTTGCTCATTATTTATCCTTACTTTGTAGCCGGTTTCACCGGCGTGCAGATGACCTTGTAGAAGCCCTGTTTCGCGTTCGCGGTCTTCTTGACCTTGAGGCCAACGATGTTACCATCCTTGTCCGCAATCTTCCACTCTTCCGGCTGAGCTTCGCCCATATTGACGAGCTCGCCGTCGGCGGCAATGCCGTAGTAGAGGCCAGGCTGACCTTTAATGTTTTCAAGCGTGCCTTCTTCGCCCACGAGCGAGCCGAGTGCCGCCACGACTTCAGAGAGAATATCATCCTCTTCTTCCTTAATCGTCGGAATTGCCTCATCGGCGAACATGACCTCGGCCGTGTAAGACTCGTTCTTCTTCACCGCGATGACTTTGAAGAGCGCCTTATAGGCATCTTTCTTCGCGTCCGTATCGAGCGCGGCGACGACGAGTTCATCGTCGGGAATGAGAACGGGCATTTTCTTCGCTTGCTCCTGCGCGTCCTCGTCGTTATCAGCCTTGATCTCCGCTTCCTCGCCGGGCTTGAGGCCCTGCGGAACCGGATCGGCCTTTTCGATTTGGCACGTACCGATGAGCGAGGCGAATTGGGTGCCGTCGTAGAAGATAATCTCCTCAACCTTGTTCGCGGTGTTCTCGCGACGATTATAGGACCTCGTCCATTCGCCGACTGTGTAGGTTACGCTGTCTTCGTCACCGTCAACATCTCCCTTTGCGTAGTGGAAGGAGATGGCGACATCGTAGAGCTTGTTGAGCTCGGCATCTGGGCCATCTATCCACTCGTCTCCCACAATGAACTGGAACTTCACACCATCACTGCCATCGGCAACAATCTGCACGCCGGCTTGCGCGTCTTTGTCATCCTCCGAAATCGCGGTGCTATCGGCGTCAATCGCCTCATCGGCAATAATGCTGATGGTGAAGGAGCTGTCGCACTTGTCCACGTAATCGGGATCGGGAGTCGGCGTAAAGGTAACTTGCGTGTTGGTGTTAATCTGGATCATGTTGTCCACGACCGAAACCCCGCTCGCCGGATCATAGGTGCCAGTTGTCTTGAACGTATTGGGTGTTTCGTTCACCCACGGATCCTTCTCGGCGTAAATGAGCTTGCCCTGACGAATGACGATCGGCGCAGTTGCCGCCGTCTCGGAGTCTTCACCATAAATGACCTGGAATTCGCCGCGGTATATCTTGCCGCCTTCAAGTCCATCGATATCAAAGGTCACGGTCTTCGCGTTGTCCTCGCCCGAAGCAAAGCCCTTGTAGGTCTTCTCGCCGATGATAATCTGATAGTCCATATCGCCTTCGGCATAATCACCGTAACCACTGTAGTTAACCTTCACAGAGACCGTGCTCTTCGTGTAGTCGACGCTCGGCTTCGCCTCGATATCCGCCTCGGGATCGATCTCACCTACCGTCGGCGGAATCTTCCACTTGAGCTTGAGGGTGTTGCCTTCCGCAATAAGCTCATTCTCCGCCTCGCGCCCATTCACATACGCCGTCCAACCCGTCTTATCCGCCGCATCCGGAAGCGTAATCACCGACATGCCGTGAAGAACGGGCGGAGTAATCGCCAGCTTAAGTTGCTTTTCGGTAGCGGTAACCAAGCTACCCGTAACCGTCGGCGCGCCATTATCGAGATTGAGCACGCCCTCGGCACCAAACGTCAAATCATTAACCGTACCGTTAAGGCCGAGCGAACCGGCGTTGATAATGAGTTTGGGCGTAACATTGCCGGTAATCACCAATTTACCTTCACCGTATTTCGCGAGTTCACGGCTATTGTTGACCGCACCAAAAGCACCCTCGATTCGAAGTGTCGATCCGGCGCCGACGAAGGCGGCCGCATTCGGATTGTTCTCCTGCCCAATATTTATCGACGCATTAGATTCGATGACGATCTTCGCAACCCCGCCCTCGCTCGCGGGGACGTAAAGCTGCTGCTTGTTAACATCATATCCGCCGTTGAAACGAAGATTTTGTCCCGTCGTGAACACATGGGTCTCCGAACCCGGCTCAAGATAAAGCTTGGCGCTGAAGAAGAATGTTCCGCCATTATCCCTCAAATTGAGCCGCGCACCATTGTCAACCTTGAGAACGCCGTTCATATCCGCTGCGCAGTGCCAGCCGCTGATATCCTTGCCGTAGAAGTCCAACGTCGCGCCGTTCTTGACCCAAATCGTCGGATTATCAACCGAGCCATTGGTACCGAACTTGGTTCCGCCACCGCTGCCGCCACCATTCTGCCACTTGAACGTATGGGCTCCGCCAACGAACGCGAGGTGTGTGCCCAACGTTCCATTCCAATTACCGAAATCAATCGTCACGCCATTGGTGTCATCGCCAATGAAGGTATAGGTCTTGTCGGCAGTTGCCGCCTTGATGGCGCTCTTGATGGCGTCGTTCATCTCGAGCCCGCCAGTAGCGTCGATCGTCAGTCCGCCCGACACTTGCGAGAGCGTCAGCTTGTTGAAGTCGGTCTGGGTGATTGTGTAATCGTCGTCACCAAGAATTTCCATCGCTCCCGCGCACTTGATCGTGTATTTGCGCGTAGGCGCCTCGTCGATAAGGAGCGTTCCGCCCGCGTCGGCGAACTTGAGCGTGATCGTATCGCCAGTAACCGCATTCGCGTCGCTCATCGAGTATTCAGTTCCGCAATCAACCTCGACCTTCTTCTTGCCGCCGACCTTCTCGACGATTTGGAACGCCGCAATGCCGCCCGAAGCGCCCAAAGTTTGCAAGTAAATCGTCGGGCTTGTCTGGTTGGGGATTACCACTGCATTGGTCCACAACGTCGCGGTCGTCTGCTCGCGCGCTCCCCACTTGGGAGTCGTCTCGTTCGTCGTGGCGACCAACGCACCGTCGGAAACCGTGTAATAAGTAGCGGACGATTCGGCCGCGCCGAACTTGAACGGCAGGAATTGCGTTGTATTGCTCTGGGTATTGATCTTGCTGCCGTTGAAGTAGATGTAGAGATCGTACTTCTCGTAAGCAATATCGCTAACGGACACATAGGTTTGATTCGCAGCGCCCGTGTTCTTCATTGCCAACCAGGACTTCAAATAAGTGTACGCCTCCCCTGGGATTACCTCGCCATCGTTCTTGCCCGCATATCCGTAGTTGCTAGAATCTGCGGCACGAGAGCCAATCGAAATGGCGGTCGTGCCACTCGTCTTGGTCGTAGGATTGTAGAACTTGGCGTTGCTGATGGTATTGTAGCCACCACTGCCAATCCCGGAATTCTGATTCCACTGAGCAGCCGGAATCGCGATGGCGTTGCCGTCGGCGTCCTCGATGACGCTGATTTGATCCGCCAGCGCGTCGACCATCTTACCGGGCTGCCCGTCAGCTGCCGACTGGTAAATGTTGTAGCTTACGATTTCGCCAATCGTCTCCTTCTGCGTCACGGGAACCTCGACGACAATTTTGTAAGCCGGACGATATCCTTTGTTCATATCAGTCGTGTTTGTCATACCGATGTACATGCGATCCGGATCAGTAACATTCGCAAAGAGTCGCCAACGGCTATCGCCTGATGCGACCATCGGCGCGGACTTACCAATTTCAATGTCCACACCATCGCCATAATTATAAGTTACGAGCGGATAGGAGGTATTGGGCCACGTTCCTGAAATCGTCTTGCTGCTTGACGGCTCACCATTGATTGAGATGCTATCAGCGCTTGCCGCTGACGAACTATCCAACACAAACGTCACACTTTTCACCTTAACAATTTTTCCCGCCTCGATTCCCGATGAATCAGGAATAAGGAGCGCATCTGGCCGGTAAGTGCCAACGCCACCCAATGAGCCGGTGCCATTATCATTCGTCAAAACGACTGTTTCGTATTCGGCAGGTATCGGATCTGGAAACGCATAAGCGGCCATGTCGGCATCGGAAACACGTGAATCGAAAATCGCCACCGCTTCGACCGTCAAACCCGCTGCAACATTGCTCGTACCATTGGCAAAAGAGCCGACCGCGAACGACTTGCCCCAATTGTTGCCTGAAGACTTAAGGCCACCCGCCGCATACAAGGAAGTGCTATTTTGCATGTGAACTGATGTACCATTGCCATCATTGTAACGGACGAAAAAGACGCCAGACGCTGGAAGCGTGCCATTTGCCGTACCATAGGATCCTGCCTGCCAAAGCCCCTGAACCTTTCCATTCGCATTGACCCACGCGCCGATCTTATCGATACCCGCAGCCGAAGTCTCACTGTTTTGCTGCAGCGAAACCAACGCAGCCGCAGTTCCGCTGGCGAAGGTCGAATACTTAACCGCTACCGTCCAACCCTTGGTGGACCCAGCCCACGCATCGCCCGAATTCGCAAACTTGATGCCATTTGAACCTAGAGTTACGGCACCAGTCTTCGCATCGGGAACGAGCGAGCCGATATCAGCGGTAAAGGTCCCCGATTCGAGATTATTGAATCCGCTCCACACCGCGACTGGATCGACGGCAAGAACGGTCGTCGTGAAGAGCGCGACCATCGTCGCGAAGAACGTTTTGATTATTGTTTTCATGTTTATTTTTCCTTTCTTTTAAATTCCTTAACGAATAATGATTTTAACCGGATGAGTAATCCTGTTTATTAATTCAGTTTGCTCGAAAAGCACCACCGCCGAGATTCCGCCGCGCGAAACCTTGCTGACGTTCGCACCGCCAACAATCGAAAGTTCGCTTGAAGTAAGGCCGCGCACAAAGAATGCATTTACGCCAAGCACTATCGAGGTATTCTGGCTTTGACCCCAAGTTCCGTCGCTGGCCGACTCAATCCCCTCGCCGTTTTCATCGGCCTTGTAAAGCTTGTCATTGACGGTTACCGGCGAAAACTTCATGCTCGCCGTATCCGTCGCGCAAATAATAAGCGCATCGTAATTAGTAAACGGAATATCCGTCATCGAGACTTGTGCATGGGTCCCGCCGTCGTCAAGGTAGCCGTTAAGCACACTGACGGAACCATTGCCTACCGTATAGTTGTTATTGGCGCTCCAAGTCACCTTGGGCTTAGTCGTAAGATCGGTTACAACCTGACGAGTATTTTCGTCAAAGACAATAAGGTCCTGTGGCGACGATTGACTCGCCGCCGTCACTTGTTTCCAGGCAAACCCGGGAATCACCCAATTGGGGACTTCGGCATCGACATCATCCGCAAGCTTGTTGTCCTCGCTCCCGCTTCCGTTTCGCCCTTGCCCGGCGTTCAGGTTGAGCGCAATGACCCTCGGCTGTTTCAGCGTCTCGTTCCTCGACAGCACCACCACGCTCTTGCCATAGACCACCAGGCGGTCTTGCCAATTTGCATTGGATAGCTTAATCTTCGACAAATCCGGAACCGTCAGAAAGGACGCGACCTCGAACGGGGTAGTGTATTCAACCCCGCCAAGATCGATTACCAATCCGCCCTCCGGCAAAGTACCCGTGAACCTAACCGCTCCCGCGCCTTGTTTGATAATCTTGCCGGGTCCGGTAAAATCGGTGGCAATCTCGCAATCAGTGGGAATGTTGAGCGTAAGCGTGTCCGAAACCCTGACTGGAGCTATTGTTGCACCAATCTCGCTCGAAGTAAGCGCTCGCTGTTGATAGACGGTAAAATCCTCGATCTCCGTATCAACCGCCTCGACCAGCCCGTTCATTGCAATGGACGGTGCGCCGAGTCCGTACATATTCGCGGAAGTCGTAGGATAGTTCGCCGTAAGCGACGCTTGCGTTATGCCATCAACGAGAATCGAAACCGTTGAACCGTTGCCGACTACCGTATAATGGTGGAAATCGGCGGCCATATTGTGAACATCGACTTCCGCGCGCAGCGTACCGTTCGCGTACCAGTAGAGCTTATTGTTCGTCGCATCGGCGGCAAGGGCCGAGAAGTTGCTCGTCTGCCCGCCAAACGACCAAAGCACCGCTTTCTTTCCGGAGTCAACCGGCGCAACCTTCGCGTTTACTATCGCCGTGAATGCGGCATTGTTCGCACCATTGCCGAGCGACGATTTTACGGACTGGAAACGACCTAAAGTATAATCGTTCGCGTTGTCATCCTGGCCTGTCACGCCATGCGCGATCTTAAGCGCCTGACGATCGCCATGCGCGACAAATTCGCCCATCGACTCGCCAACCGCGGTAAGTACGTTCGGGGAACCGAAGGTGCAAGGCAAGCCGCTATCGGCGAAATCGCCGTCGAAGCGGTAGCGGAAACCCGGCAGGTATTCATCCGTGAGCGGATGGTCTTGATGGCGATCGTCTTCAATATTATAAGTCTGAACCTTGTTTCCAAAGCCGTTTTGCTGAACCGTTACAATATCGCCGATGCGCTTCATGCGCTGCTGACCGCTTTGGCCATCGCTGATGTAGATTGTCTCGACTCTCTGCGAAACCGGCACGGGTACATGGGTCGGATCTTTAATAAGTTCCTTCAACGCCCCCATCCAGTCGGGCGAGATGGAGGGCTCGGAGATGACTTTCTTCGAGGCCGCCGAATTGCCCGGCCAGCTGATGAAGGCCGGGATGCGCTGCCCGCCGTCCAAGACATCGCGCTTGTGTCCGCGAAACTCTCCGGTCGAGCCCAAGTAACTCGGATTGTAACCATATTCCGCCGCGGCGCCGTTATCCGAGGTAAAAATGATAATCGTATTCTCGTAGATACCCTTGTTCTTCAGGAACTGGACGAGATCGCCGAGCGCGGTATCCATGCGCGTGATCGAGGTCGCGTAGCGCTGCGACACGGTGTTGAGACCCCTATTCTGGTAGCGCGGATCGACCCACTGATTGCGCTTGGACATTTTGATCGGATCCAATGGCCATTTGACCGAGCCATCGGTGTTTATGGCCGAGACATATTCCCCGCCGGGGATGTGGATATCTGCATCGTACTCTCCAAGCGTATTGTTCTGAACAACGGTCTGCCCGTTCACGGTCTTTGTCTTCCTGCCCGCGCCATGAACGGTGTTGATGGCGAAATACATGAAGAACGGCCGATTGCTCCCCGCCTCTTCGTTCTCCTTGACGTGATCTTCGATGTATTTCATCGCCCGCGCCATAAAAAGGTCGGTCGAATAGCGGCCTTCGGCGGTTTTCGTCGCGTTCCAATATTTCCAGTTCGGATCGTTCTCCGGGATCATGTTGGCCGAGTTCTTGGTATCGTACTCGCTCCCCTCGAACCCGTCCGGGCGCACATCCTTCGCGGTACTCGATTCGTAGATACCGGCGTAGCAGTTGTTGAGGATATCGTCGTAGTGATAATACGTATGGCCCGCCGCATGATCCAAAAATCCGTAGTAGTGGTCGAAGCCGCGAGCGAGCGGATGGGCGATACGCGGAATTGCGTTCGCACCGAGTTTCGACTCGGTTTCTCCGCCGCCGCCGATGCCCCACTTGCCGATCGCGTAGGTCTCGTAACCCGCGTCGCGCATGACCGAGCCGAGCGTCTCGGTTTCGAGAATCGCATGGTCATAGCACATGTTCTTGTCGGCGCAGTTCATCGAGCAGCTGTGGGCGAGCTTACCCGTCATAATCGAGGCGCGCGAAGGTGCGCAGACGGGCGAGGCGCAGTAGTGGTCGGTAAGGATCGTGCCTTCGGCCGCGAGGTTGTCGATAACCGGCGTCTCAATAAGCACCGACCCCGTCGGACGATATCGCTGGACATAACCGACGTCACCATAGCCGAGGTCGTCGCACAAGAGAAAGATTACATTGGGACGCTTGGGCGTCTCGGTCGCAAAAAGCGACAACGAAAAGAGAACCGCAAACAGAACAACTTTGAGTTTCATTTTGTTTTCGCCTTTCATTTTGATTATGGAACTTTATCGGTTATGAGAACGCGGTAGAACATGTTCGCGCCCTTGGCTTCGGCGGAAAGTTCGGTCGCGCCTTGTTTCGCCCATTTCTTCACGGAATTCTCGAACGCAGGATTGTCGGCGTATTCAAGCCCATAATAGAAATTGGCCTTCGCCTTCGGAATCTTGATTGTCGCCGAGCCGTTCGCGATTTCAAAGCTCGCGATCCACGAGCCATTCACCGCCGCGTCGGGAGAAATGGCAACCGAAAACTCGTTCTCATTCCCAGTAGCAAAAAGCGCATAACCAAGGCTCTCGACTTTTTCGACAAGCGGTATCAAGGTGGCTTCGCTGTCACATGGCAAGTATATTGTTTCCGTTTCGCCGGGTTTGAATTGAGAAACCAAGTCCGGTACGCTCTCGGCCGCAACATACGTATAGCCAACCTTGGAACTGTATATCCGAACATACCGATCGGAATCGACAAGATAGTCGAGATTCAAATACGAGTAGATTGTACCCTCGGAAAGGGTGAAGCGAATGTTATTCAACGACCCGCCGGCAAATTCACCGAACATGTGCGATAGTCCATCGTAAAGATAAAGGGAATACCCGCCGTCAATGACGAACGACAGTACCTCCTCCGCACTCATTTCAAAGCCGTTGAGATTTATCGCCATATCACAGGGAACATCATACCCACCGCCCAACGCGACTGCGGTCCAAAGACGAATCTCTTCGTTAAAATGCACCGCATCAAGCGCGTCGCCAATATCCAAATAATATACGTCGTCAATGCTCACTTTCGCTTTGAGAAGCGGAATGTGCGGCGCGAGTCTTTCGGCAATAGACGGATTCGGCGCCTCCTGAACGTCGGACAACTCAATCGAATACTGCGCAAGGCTGTGGCTTTCTTCGTCCTGGAAGAGCCAACCCATATCTGCGACATAGTTTACGAATACATCAGACCCACGAATAATCGTAATCGCCTCATCAACGACCTCGACCGGTTCGCCGTCGACTAAAACCGAAACATCGGCATGCTCCACACTCGGAATCGCAATCGTCAAATTGTTCGGCTCCACATAAAGAACATCGTCGATATACACCAAACGATACAACCGCTTCTCAATCGACGCATCAACCGTAAAATCAATACGCGAGATATCCAAACCCGGCGTGGCCAGCAGTTGTTTGCGCGTTTCGCCAAGTTGCAATTGCGAAAGATCTACGGTAAACGAGCCGTTTTGCACGGCATTGGCCGCGGTAATGGCGGTAGTGGAGGTTATGGCGACAATCGCGCCTTCGTTCACCGTCAGCTCGTCAATTGCCAAAGTAATCGGCGCCGAGAGCGAGCCGCCAACTTCAAGATTGAATATGCCGTTTTTGGTAACCGTATTAGCGAAGGTAACGGTTGCCGCGCTATCGATGGTCAACTTGAATTCAGTATCCGCCGGAATGGCAAGTCCGGAAGAAATGGCAAGCGTACCTTCGACAACCTCGAATACGCCGCCTCCGCCAATCGTGGCATTCACGAGATAGTAATTTCCGGCGCCATGCTTCTTGACGACATTGCCGTCCAGATTCACGGTGTGCGCTCCGTATCCGTGCGCAATCGAGCCGAAGTCATGCGCCGCGTCAATTACGGAATTGGCGGTAAAATTCATCGCCGGGAATTGCTTTTTATCCACACCTACATTCGCACCACTATTGGTCATCGTGCCGCCGTTGAGCGTCACCTCCATCAGCAAGTCGGGGATACCGTTAACATCGAAAACGCCTCCCTCGTTAACAATAATCGCTCCAGTGTAATCGGCGGCGGTGGCAGAATCAAACTTCAGCGTTCCGCCGTCTTCGACGATAATCTTGGCAAGCCCGTTAAGATTGGCGACAGGAATGTTCACGGTAACCGTAGCGTTGGTGATTTTGAGCGTCGAAAGTTGAACGTCAAGCGCATTGGTGGCGATGGTGAAAGTGGCGTTGTTGGCGATCACCAACGCATCGTCCTTCATTACCCGCGACTTCACGTTGCCGTCGATATCCACCAATTCCGTTTCGTTCGTCAGCGCAAGCGCATCGGTCGGATTTTTAAAGTAAAGATCGATCGGATCGCGATCAAACCCGTATTCGATTCCGTACACGTCGTCACGATAAACCAAATCCATTCGACGCTCCAAAAGCGCGGCGGGTTTTACCAGCTTGATCTTGCCCGGCGATTGCTCGTCGATCTGACCAGTCAATGGGATAAATCCTTCACTATGAATGGTATCGACCGGGTAGGCAGAATAGTCGAAGGTTATCGAACCGGAGCTGCCAATTGTCGTAGGACCAGCCGCGATCGTCAACGATCCGTATTTTACGGTAATCGGCACATTGACATCGGTCTTGCCGGTATTGACCGCAAAATAGCCTTCGCCTCCGGCATCGAATGTGAGTGACCCGCTACCATTTACGCTGACATTTTCGTACACCGCATTGGCGATGTCAAAATTCATCTTCACCGTCGTATTGGCAGCGGCAGTTATTTTCAACTCGGCTCCAATATCGGGTTCGGAGAACTTATCGCCCGAACCGACCTTAGCCCAAGATTCGTCCGACACCCAATTTTCGCTCGTCGAGGAGAAGGTACGGGTGAAAGTTCCGTTTTCGGAAAGATAGGGAAACTCCTCCGCCAACCTTCGCAACGATTTCGGTCCCAACACTCCCTCGAAAATTCTAACCGCCTGAATAGCTGTAGCATTGGTGGCTGTCTTGACTTGGACAATGCCAGTCGAACCTGGATTTCCGTGCACCGAGCCAATTTGCAAACTCGCGCCAAAATTCGCACCGCTCACGGCAGTTTCATTCCACTTCACGCCGTCAAGATAAACTACTATCTTATCCTCGGTTTTGACAAAGGCATAACAATGCGAAGTCGTGCGCGCGTTGGGGACCGTCATCGTCGCCAAAACCGTGTACGGCGCATTGCCGGTGGTACGAACGATCTTTACCTCATTCTCCGTGCTACCAGCGATAAGGCCAATAAGCCCACCGCCCTGGGTTCCGAAAGTGATGAGCGCACCGTTTTCGACATCCGGCAAAACGCCGGCAACCATACAAGTCCACTCAGTCGGATAATCGACGGTAAAGCTAGAGTACGGCGTCGATTGGGTTTTGAGTGCGATTCCGTAAGTAAACGCCTCATCGGGAATGAACCCGTTCGATGCGTTGTAGTCAGTATCCCAACTGAGCGCACTCGTATTCCGGCCGACGCTGGCAAGACGATTATCGCCCTTGTCAGCACCGTTGTCGAACGTCCAGTCGTAAAGACAGGCCTTCCCGCTCACCACTGGATCGTAAGTTATTTTCACTCCGCCCGCAACTGGAACGATTACCGCATGACGCGCCTCACCGTCCACAAACCTCACAGTTGGCGAAGCGGAACCGCTCTCGAACATTAACGTTACCTCGCCATCGTCCGCCGAATTCGCATCTACTAATAGCTCCGTACCCTCGGCAAAACGAAGCTTTGCTCCGCGCATTGATCCCAAACGGAACTCGCCGCGTCGGACATCCACGATTCCTTCACCATCGAACCATTCGCACTCGACGCTACCGCCGTCGACTACCAACGTCCCTCCATCGTCAACCATTACCCAACCGGTATAGACGAACGGATCCTCAGGAGTCCCTCCGCGCAATGTCAGTTGCTTGCCGGTCTCAATCATCACGTCCGGCGCGTAGCCACTCTCCTTTTCGATAACCACCTCGAGCTGATAGTCCGGAGACTCTTGAATGAATTCGATATCGGGAGTTCCAATTGGCGTATCAAACGTCAATACCGTGTCGCCGGTAATGGTAAGCGCGGTTTCGATGCCGGCGTAATATCGACCGTCTTTCCACTGGATTTCACTCCACGCGATTTCGCCTACAATGTTCGCGGTGTTCTTGAAACCAATGCGCCACTTCTCAATGAGATAGTTCTCAACCGCCGTGAGTTCGTCCGCTGTAAGAACTTTATCAAAGAGCATCACTTCGCAAAGCTTCTTACCACCAGTACGACCAGCACCCTGCGCACGATCTTGCGTGAAGCGTGTAGCTCCAATGCTTGCATTGTCTTTCATCGTAATCGAAGTTACACGAAAACCAATCGGCATCTTAGTATTGTAGAAGTCCGTAACCACCGTACCATTATCTCGCACCGTGTTGTACGCACTTATTTCGCCATTATGCGCATACGCACCAATGTTAGGGTTATCATATTTACGATGGAAGGAACCATTCGACGTATCACCAAGAATAAATGCATTCCAATCATCCGCAATGTCCATCGCAATAACAACTGTCTTAACCCCAGAGGTGCGCGACCACTGAAGATCCTTGCGCGACCCGACATCGCCGAAATCAACATACTCGTGGAGATCGTTCGAAACAAATACAGGTTTCACCGTCTGGCCACCAATCGCATACGGTGTCGCGGAGACATTATTGCCGCTAATATCGTCCCACCGACTTACATTGCCATCATCATCCTTGGTGATACCACGCGAAGCATCGAAACGCACCTGCAACGCTCCTCTTTCAAGAATCGCCTCCACCGCCTCAGTGTAGTACGACTTGGTGATTTCAAATACAATCGCTTTCTTTCCATCACTCTCAACCAACTTGAACTCACCTTCCATACCCTTCGGCAACTTGCCAGTAATCGTGCAATTGAAGTTATCAATCGTCGCGTTGTCATCACCAATCGTGAAGTTATTGGCTTTCACAACTGCAACTTTCGTGCCAACCACATACTCCTTTTCGCAGACGAAGGTAATCGGTAAGCCGTTCTCCTCTGGAAGCGCAATCGCGCCATTCACCGTCAACATCGCACCATCATGAGTAATGTTAATTAAGCCACCTTCACCAAAGGTCAAATCGTCATCAACAATCGTCTGCTCATTGACATTATAAGGAACAGTAATTTCTGACTTCTTAAGCACCAAGTAGCCGCTTGCGTCAATTTCAAACTTCTCGGACCCAATTGCATTGCCATCACTATCCTTGATGGTCAAGCTTGCGGGAATCGTGCTCACCTTGGCAATCTGTCCGAATGGGAAGCCAACAGGAAGCTTGAGCGTGCCAGTAGAAGCAGTATCAAGCGTCCAGCTAAGCGGAAGCTCCGTCGTGCCAAGATCAATAGTACCATTAATCGTAACCGTATTCGTAGCCGTGCGATTAATCAAGCCACCCGAAAGCGTAATCGCCTGCGTATAAGCAGCTGGAAGATTGAGCGTGCCCGCGCCAGTCTTGGTAATCGCACCACTTCCATCAATTGCATTAATTGTCGCAGTCTTGCCCTCTGCAACCTCAATCGTCGTTGCCGTATTCAGCGTCAGCTTATTCACCGTACCACCAAGCGCGATGTTGCCAGCCGAAACGATGAAGTTTTGGTTCACGATATTACCCACTACCTCCAAAATACCATTACCCAACTTTACAACATCGCAATTGGTGTTGTTTAATGCTATGCCACCCTCAATAACAAGCTTAGAGTTGGCACCAACCGAGATTGCCATACCCTTTGTGCCTTCACCATTTACGCAAAAATCATTGTTGCCAGAGCGGATGATACGCGCAGGAGTTGCGATCGTATCCGTTTGCGATTCTGGGACAAAAATCTGTGGTGCGTTGTTCGTACCACCATTGATACGGAAGTTTCCGCCATCGGTATATGTTAGCGTTGCTCCTGGCTCAAGATAAATCTGCTGTGCCCAATAAAGAGTACCGCTGGTTGGATTAAGTTTAAGATGCGATCCATTATCTACCCGAATAATGCCAGCATCTGTAGAAGCGCCAGAACTCCAACCGCAAATATTGCGGGCGTTGAAAGTCAGTGTCGCATTATTCGTAATACGGAGAGTTGGATTTTCTGGTGTCGCATTCGCACCAAACTTAAGCCCCGCCGATTCGCTACGAATCGTCATTGTATGCGTGCCACCATCAAAAACGATGTGGGTATTGAGAGTAACATTGAAATCGTTGCCTGTCGAAAACGTCAATGTCGCGCCGTTATTTCCCTCGCCTATAAAAGTATAAACCTTGTCGGGGGTTGCAGATTTTATGGCATTCTTGATAGCGTTACTGATTTCAAGTCCACCCTTCGCATCAATCGTAAGTCCTCCAACGACTTGAGTAAGCACCAACTTGTTAAAGTCGGATTGCGTCATTGTATAATCTTTTCCGAGAATCTCCATCGGCCCTGCGCACTTGATGGTGTATTTACGCGATGGAGCTTCATCAACATTGAGCGTACCTCCGGTATCGGCGAACTTAAGTATGATTTGGTCACCCACCACTTTGTTTGCCTCGCTAATCAAGTACGAGCTTCCACAGTCAATCTCAATCGGCGGAGCCGGTGGGTCTGTCGGAATCTTAACGACGACCTTGTTAACACCATATGCCTGCACGCTTGCACTAGTGGCAAGCGTGCTGTTCCAATTGGTAATTTTGATGCTGCCCTTGGGATCGGTTGTTGGAGTACCATCATTGCCTGCGCGAACCCCGCGAATAAGCACTGTGCCATTGTCGGCCTGCTTGAGCTCAACTTCCACCGCTTTGATATAGTGATCATTAGCGCCACCATACTGATAAACTTGCATTTGAAACTTCACTACACCACTCGCATCAGGACCCTCAACCCAATACCCAGTGGAAGCCGCAGGCCTATTGGCGATACTTGAACCGCTCATTGTACCGGAAATCTCATATTCACCAAGTTTGGATAGATTAAACGTCCAACCGGTATCAACGAACGTTGTCGTCAAAAATCCTTCGTAGACAAATGCCTCGTATGCAGGACCGGAAACAATCGTCCCCTCAAGAATCGATGCTGGCGTATACTTGCCATTTGTAGCACTCACACCAAAGAAGCGATCAGTATCCTGTGTGGCACAAAAACGCGGTGTAACGCTCCCATTGGAACCATTTAACCACGCCACTGCGCTATCGTATGCCGTTCCGACCTCGACTATGGGGCCGTCGGAGAATACATAGACACGCTTCACGCGATTGTTCCCCGCCCAATTCCAGTTGCCTTGCGTCTTATCCACGGTTTCCGAAATGTAGTCCTCGCCGTCGATGGTTAATTTGATCTTTTGCACGTTATCATTGCCGTCCGGCGCCTGGGCGATGGTAATCTTGTCCACCTTAATCATCGTGCCGGCTGGCAACTCATTGCTTTCATTGATGCAAAACTTGGATTGATTTTCTCCATAGTTACAATTACCATCATCGGTTGTGGCGCAAGTTAGTGTAACCGAATCGCCGATCACGCTCACCGCTGCGTGAAGAGGTGAAACACGCATAACCACAGCGAGTACGCAAAGCAGACCCGCGAACAAATGTATACATTTGAGCATCTTCATAATACCTTTACTCCCACTATGTAGTTAATTTTACCACATAGCGGGAGTTAGGTCAATCGTCGAATAACTTCGACGAGAGAATTAAAAACGCTTAAATTAGCGCTTCTTGATGACCGGAATCTGCGCGGCCGCAACCGACTGGCCGAGGCGACGCGCCTTTTCGTCGGGCATGAAGATGTCGATCTTCTCGGCCCATTCGGGGTAGAGATCCTTCAAGGCGGCCTTCGCCGTCTCGAGGATAACCTCGCCGCCGAGGCCCGAGGTAACGCGCCCGAGGATCATCATGTTCTCGTAGTCGTAGAACTCGTTGTACCACGGAATCGCGTGCGCGAGGAAGCGACCGATCTGGATGTAGACCTTGAGCGCCTTCGCGTCGCCCTTCACCATCGCCGCCTGCACGACCTTGAGCCGCCCGGGAAGCTTCAACGACTTCGGGAACTTAAAGCCGTACTTCTCGGCGAGCCAGTTGACGGCCTGCTGCGAGAACGCCATCGAGCCGACGCCCGCGTCGCCCGACCACTCGTCACGCGGAGCGCAGGGGTTGAAATCGACTGGCGCGAACGCGAGTTCGGTAATCCGGCCGGTGAGCGCGCCCTTCGGCGTAATGTAGCCGACCGCCTCCGACGAACCCATCGCGACGCCGAGAATGCCCTTCTTGTTCATCGTGATCATACCGGCGAGCGCGGTTACGTCGCCGTCGTTGTAAATCTCGAAGGGAACGCCCCAGTCCTTCTCGACGCGGAGGAACATGTTCTGGGCGATCGAGTACTTCTTCGGATTCTTCTCGCGAATCGCGCGGAAGAGCGAGGCGACGCCCATCGTCTTGCCGACGAGCGTACCCGCGGTCGAACCGCCGATCGCGTCGACGCGCGGCAGCGACTTCGCGGCTTCCTTGAGGCCCGCGGTGAGTTTCGAATAGTGGTACTCGGGGTCGGCGTTGTTGCGCGGATCCCACGGGAACTCCTTCGAGAAGACGACCTTGCCGTTCTTGAGCGCGGAAATCTTGAAGTCCGAGGCGCCGAGGTCGAAGCCGATGCGGCAGCCGTCAGCCACCGTCTTCACATACTGCATCTTCTCGTTCGTCTCCGGCATCTTCTTCAACGGCAGCACCACCGCCTCGACCGGGCGACGATAGAGATCGGAGAAGAAGTTGAAGTCGAACTTGCGCGTACCGTTCTTCGTGTAGGCCTTCGCAACCGGCTTCACCACCGCGTCGGGACCGGCGAGATAGAGCTTCCAGCCGCCCGCAGACCAGACGATGAACTTCGCGATGCGATCGACGACGTAGGAAACGAACTTCGTCGCCTGCGGATCGAGCCGCTTGGGAATCGGCAAATCGTAGCGGAAGATCTTTCCGTCTTCGCGCTCCCACGCGATGGCGACGATATCCGCGTTCGCCTTCGCGTCGATGCCGTCGTAAACCTTCCACAGCGCCTGCATCGGAGCGATGAACTCGCTCTTCTCGCACGCGCACTTCTTATCGCATGAACACGCCATAATCGATTGTCCTTTCTTGAGGGTTAGTCTGAATTATATCACATTCATCCGAAAATTTCACTCATTCGTCGAATGCCGCGAGCAGCGCCGGGGTGACGTCCGCGAGCGAGGCGACCCGATCGCGCAAAAACTTTTCCTTCGGCCCGAACGCCACGAACGGCACGGGGTTGCGGGTGTGGCCGCGCTCGAAGATCGATTCGATGTTGCCGTGATCCGCAGTCATGACGAGCGTAATCCCCGCCGCTTCCACATACCGAACGAGCGAAGTCAGAAAGCGGTCGTATATCCGCAATACCGCGCAGGCACGATCGTAATCCATCGAATGTCCGGAAACGTCGGTCTGGAAAAACTCGTAGAGCGTGAAATCGTTTTCCCGCGCCAGCTTGAAAAGGTTCTCGGCCGCGCGTTGCGGCGGAATTACCGGCACGTCGGGGTAGCGATCTTGAATCGTCTCGCAAGTAATGTCCTGCATTATCGCGCGGTCTGCGACGAGATCGTCCACCGTGCGAATCGTCTCCGGCGCGGTCAGCGCCATTACCGTCGTCACCGACTTGAAGCGATGAAGCGCGAGGTCGTCGGCGGAATCGACGAGATAAGCATCGGCGAAGCACACCTTATGACCGCGAGATTTAAGCGACAAAAATAGATTCCCCTTCTCAATGATATCCCTAAGCGCGGGCGAGGGAAAGCCCTCGCAGTGCCGACCCATGGCCGCAGCGCAATTGACTCCGGTGAACATCGTCGCCTGTCCGGTGGCGGACTGCGGAAGCCCTTCAATCCCGAGACAGGCGTCAATCGGCTTGGCGTGGCGCTCGAAAAGCCTACACAATGTCGGGCAAACCTCGCGATTAACCGGATTGTCCGAAGCCGGAGGTTTAAGCCCTACACCGTCAATAAATAAGAAGATTACCTTCACCTACAGGTGATTATATCATAATCCATGCCATAAATTCAACTGCATTGCATTTTATTTACATTTAATTCGCCTTTGTTGATAAGTTATAGATAAGTGTCGATACGAATTAACAATTTTCCTATTGACAAATAGGTCACTCGCATGAAATACCTTGTTTTTATTGGGTTTTAAGGGTATTCAGCTTTATTTAATGTCGCATAACCTTGATAAAATAATTGTTCACAAATGTGTAAATAATTTGCTATAATACTTTGCGATGGAATTAACACGTCAATTTGAGCTGGTTGTGATTGGCGGCGGACACGCCGGTAGCGAAGCGGCGCTTGCCGCCGCACGGATGGGCGTAGCCACCCTTCTAATTACTTCTCAAAAATCGGCAATTGCAAAGATGCCATGCAACCCCTCGATTGGTGGACTTGCCAAAAGCCATCTTGTCTACGAACTTGATGCGTTAGGCGGAGAAATGGGCAAAAATGCCGATGCAACCGCAATGCAGGTGAAAATATTGAATCGCAGCCGCGGGCCAGCGGTTTGGGCTACTCGCGCGCAATGCGCCAAGCGCGAGTATTCTGAACGGATGCAGCGCGTGATTGAATTGGAGAAAAACCTACAAGTGCTTGAAGACACTGCAACCTCGATCCAATCGGAGAATCAAAACGGACTTCATCTAATTAAAACCGAAAAAAGCGGCACTATTTCTACCATTGCCGTCGTAATTACCTCGGGAACTGCGCTATCTGGTCGAATTTGGATTGGAAAAGAATGCACGGAGTCCGGAGGAGACGACAGACCTGCAGTGAATCAGTTGTCAGAATGCCTGAAAGATCTTGGGTTTGAATTAATTCGCCTAAAGACTGGAACGCCACCAAGAATCAAGGCGAGTTCGTGCAATTTCTCCGTTTGCCAACGCCAAGACGGCGAAATTCCACGTCCGTTGTTCCACATGGAACATTTTACCGACGCTGTTCCACGTGGAACATTGCCGGAGTTCCCGTGTTGGCTTACCCATACCAATGAGGAAACTCATACAGTAATTAGGGATAATTTAGGACTTTCAGCGCTTTATGGTGGAGCAATCAAGGGAACTGGTGTTCGATATTGTCCGTCTATTGAAGATAAAATAGTCCGTTTTTCGGCCAATCAACACCATGTAATGCTCGAACCCGAAGATTCAGAGGGTAAAATCATCTATCCTAACGGGTTGAGCTGCTCGCTACCCAAGTCGGTGCAAGAAAAAATGGTTCATTCGGTAGCCGGACTCGAAAAAGCGGAATTTCTCGCCTACGCCTACGCTATTGAATATGACGGGATTGACGCCAGAGAGCTGAAACATTCTTTGGAGTCGAAGCGGATAAAAGGGTTATTCTTCGCCGGTCAAATCAACGGTACTACCGGGTATGAAGAAGCGGCAGCACAAGGAATTATGGCTGGCATCAATGCCGCCCTATATATAAGGAATAAAGAACCATTAGTATTAAGCCGCCAAGATGCCTATATCGGAGTAATGATTGACGATCTGGTGACCAAGGGTACGGACGAGCCGTATCGAATGTTCACCAGCCGAGCCGAACGTCGTCTCTTGTTGCGCCAAGACAACTCCCGCTATCGACTACTTGAAGCGGCGAGAATTGCGGGTATTGTCGATTCAAAGATTCTCGACAAACATGAACGCGAACGCGAATACCTTGAAAGCGATGGTAAGATTAAGCTTGATGAGAAGGGGACTGAGGCGTTGGAGAATGAACTAAAGATTATGCGTCATTATGCGCCATACATCGAACAGGAACAAAAGGCCGCCACACGAGCCAAGCTCGATGAGAAAATCAAGATTCCCAAATGGCTCGATTATGACAAATGCAACGCCGTTAGATTCGAAAGCCGCGAGAAACTAAAAAAGTATTTACCGGAAACATTGGCCCAAGCCAGTAGAATACCTGGCGTAAATCCAGCTGATATCGCGATTTTGGCAATAATTATCAAGCGTGGACATGTCTAACTTGTATACTTATCTACACGATTTGTAGATAAGTAGTTAGCAACAGTCAATTTCTTTTCTATATCGCCGCGGCAAAGTTTATGATATATTACTGCCCAAATGAGCAATAATACCATAGACACGGCCTCCAGGCAACTGTGGGAAAGCGCAAAGGCGATTTATCTATCGTCCTTGTCGTCGCGTCCGGAGGAAAAAAGCCAAGCCGAACGATACTTGGGAATGATCACTTCCGTCTCCAGCGAAGGGGATTCATTTCGGATATACACTTCAACCGAGTTTGCCGCCGACTTGATTCGTCGCGATCATCTCAACAAACTCAAAGGAAGTTTTCTCGTTGCCGGCGCACCGGATAACATCAACATCGAAGTGAGTTACGATGCATCGGCGAAACCGACACTTATAGTTCCTTCCATTACCAGCTCGATTGGCGAAAGGCCTACTTCGTCCACGCCAAGCGCTTTCGTTTCCACGATGCCGCTAAACGACGACTACACTTTCGAAAAGTTCGTGAGCGGTCCTTCGAACAGTTTCGCGCTCTCCGCCGCGAAAGCGGTAGTTAAAAATCCCGGGCGACAAGGCTGCAATCCGCTTTTCATTCACGGCGGCACCGGTCTCGGCAAAACCCATCTTATGCAAGCGATCGGAAACGAACTCAAAAGGCGCGATCCTTCGCTTGCGATTTGCTATCTTACCGCCGAGGAATATCTTAACGAGTACGTCAACTACATGAAGGACAACAACATTCCGAAGTTTCGGGAGAAATATCGAAAACTCGATGTGTTGCTTCTCGACGACGTGCAGTTCTTCCAAAAGGGCAAGGAGATTCAAGAGGAATTCTTCAATACTTTCAATGCCCTCAAGGACAAGAAGAAACAAATCGTCATGACTTCCGATGTGGCTCCGAAGAATCTTCCTCCTTCTATCGAGGCGCGACTTATCTCTCGTTTCGAAGGCGGAATGCTTCAGGGAATAGAATCTCCAAATTACGAAACGCGCCTTGCAATTCTGAAGAAAAAAGCCGAAGATTCTGAAGTCAAGATTCCCGACTTTGCTTTAGAATACATTTCCGATAATATTAAAAGCCATGTTCGTGCGATGGAAGGTGCGCTCGCTACGGTTGAAGTCTATATTTCTGCCAATCCTTCGGTAATCATCAACAAGTTGATTCTTACGGATCTACTTGACGATTTTATAAAGAAGGAACAATCCTTAAGAAAGCTTACTATTGAAGAGATTCAGCAAACTTGCGCAAAGAAGTTTGCGGTTACCATGAAAGACATTCTTTCGCATGAAAGAATTCAATCGATTGTAACTCCTCGTCAACTGGCAATGTATATTGCAAGAAAATACACTTCAAAAGGATTGAAGGAAATTGCCAAGGCTTTCGATAAACAACATGCAACTATCATTTCAGGAGTAAAGACAATTCAAGAAAGATTATCCACCGAACCCGGATTAAAAGCCGATCTCGAAGAAATTCTTTCTTCCCTCGGTTATAAACTTTCCGATTCGATGGAGTGATTATAATCTCTCTACAATTGATTACAACTTTAATTGTATTAACTTCAATCAAATAAATGAAGATATTTTATCGACAACCAAAAACCTTGAATAACCTTGAAATAAAGGACTTAAACCAAGTTACTTTAATTATCGACAAACCTAATAATAATAATTCTTTCTATTTATAAGAATAATATTATTTGATACAATCTACAACATTCGACGAAGGAGACTGTAAAATGAAATTGAAAATAGTAAGATCTAAGTTTCTCGAAGGTCTTAAGAGCGTTCAAAACATCGTCGCCGGAAAAGGCTCCTTGCCCATTCTTCAAAACGTCATGCTTGAGGCCAAGGGCAAGGAACTTAAGATGACGACGACCGATCTCGATATTTCGATTAAGTCAATTTGCGAATGCGAAGTCGTAGAACAGGGAGTTACTACGCTTCCAGTTAAACTGCTTTTTAATTCAATTTCAAAAGTAGAAGAAGGCATAGTAGAACTGTCCGTCGATGCCAAGGAAAAGGCGGAAATAAAGGCAGGTAGTGCGAAATTTAAACTCTCAGGTATGCCCGAATCGGAATTTCCCCGCCTTCCCAAGGATGAAGAGGCGTACGCCTACAACGTTTCTCAAATCGTCTTTCGAGAAATGCTGAGAAAAGTCTCGTATGCTGCGAGCCAAGACGATACTCGTCGTATGCTCAAGGGAGTTTTAATCAGCTTTAAGGACGAAAAATTGACGATGGTCGCTACCGACGGTCGTCGTCTCGCGCTTATCGAAAATGAACTTGAGTTTCCCAAAAGTGCCGAAAAGGACATTGTTCTACCTTCAAAGGCGGTTGCCGAACTTCAGCGTTCGCTTACCGGTGAAGGTGATGTCGCAATCATGATTCAAAAGACTCAGGTTTGCTTCAAGCTGGATACGACGATGATTTATTCCAAGTTGATGGACGACGTTTATCCCAATTACAATCAGGTTATTCCGAAGGAAACCGCCGAATCGATAACCATTGATCGTCAGCTTCTTTTAAACGCGCTCGAGCGTGCGAGCGTAATGACGATGGACGAGGCCCATTCTACGAAGCTCATTTTCTCCGAAGGCAAACTCGTCGTTACTTCCGCCGTCAGTGACATTGGCGAAGCGAAGGACGAAGTTCCGATCAAGTATGCGGGCGAGAAAATCGAGATTATGTTCAATCCCGCTTATGTAATGGATCCGTTGAAGGCGATCGACGACGACGAAATCACGATTCATCTCAACAACGGACATTCTCCTGCGGTTATCAAGTGTGCTATGCCGTTCCTTTACGTGCTGATGCCGCTTCGCATTGCGTGAAGCTCTGGACCGATAGCAATTATCCGATAATCATTTCCTGCGCGAAGGAACTTTCGCGTTGGGTGGATGTCGAGGTTCGCGATCTCGGATTTACGCCGATCGAGGTTACGGAAAATACGGTTGTCGTGCGCGGCGCGATGCGCGAGGTGATGAAGCTTAATCTTCGCCTTCGCTGCGCCCATCGTGTCCTGGTTCCGCTGCTTCGGACGACTTGCCGCAACATCAAGGACCTTTACGAGGCGGTGAAGTCGATCGACTGGGAGAACCACCTCGAACCCGACGGTTACTTCTCGGTAAGCTCGATCGTCCACAACTATACGATTCGCGATACTCGCGTTCCCTCGCTCTACACGAAGGACGCGATCGCCGATCGAATGCGCGAGAAGTTCCAGCGTCGGCCCGACTCCGGTGGCGAAAACATCGGAGCTGCGATTTTCGTTTATTGGGAGAAGGACGAGGCGATAATCTATCTCGATACTTCGGGCGAGCCGCTTTCGAAGCGCGGCTACCGTAAGATTCCCGGTTCCGCGCCGATGCAGGAGACGCTTGCCGCCGCCTGTCTCATGGCGATGGGCTGGAAGGGCAAGACGCCGTTTCTCTCTCCGATGTGCGGCTCGGGTACGCCCGCGATCGAAGCGGCGATGATTGCGATGAACAAGGCGCCCGGCAGTCTCAAGGGCCACTTCGCCTTCCAGTCGATCAAGGGTTTCGACCGCATCATCCCCGGCGAGAGCGCTCCGCGAGTCGCTCCGCGCCAACGCGCGGGCGCGTCGCCCGAGCAGATTTGGAAGGAGCTCGTGCTCGAAGCGCGCGACGAGGAGCGTACGGAGAATTTGCCGCGCATCATCGCGACCGACATTTCGCCGGAAGCGGTGGAGAACGCCCACACGAACGCCATTGCCGCCGGTGTCGCGCCGTATCTCGAATTCAAGGCGTGCGACTTCGCGGACTCGCCGATTCCGGACGAGCAGGGCGCGGTTTTCTTCAATCCGGAATACGGCATTCGCCTCGGCGACCCGAAGGAACTCGCTCCCGTCTACGAGCGCATCGGCGAGTTCATGCACGATAAGTGCAAGGGTTGGACGGGCGCGCTCATTACCGGCAATCCCGAGCTTTCCAAACTCGTAAATCTTTACTATCGCAATCGCGTCCCGTTCTTCAACGGCCCCATCGACTGTCGGCTGTTCATCTACGAGGGATGCGAATTCAAGGGAGAGAATCTAAATGGAAGTAACTGATTTCATGCCCGAGGAAGTCGACGTGCAGAAAGCCGTCGTCGAGGAACTCGCCGCCGAAAAAGTGGAACAGGAAGAGCGGATGATCGCGCTTGAGAAGGAGAACGCGCGCCTTTCGACCGAACTCGGAACGCTAAAAGCGCAGATTGCGGAAATGAAAACGGCGCTTGAAAAGGTTGGCGACGTTCTCGCGACCAATTCCGATACCCCCGCTTCCAACAAGGTCGCGCTCATCGACCGCGATGTGGAGATTGCCGACCGTTTCGAAGGCGAAACGCGCGATCATGTCCTTGAGGCGGTTAAAGCCGCTCGCGATGAAGCCGAAAAGGAAGGACGCACTCGTCGTGCTCAGCTTTTGGAAGCTGTGCTATTTGCCAACGAACCCAGCGGAAATCTTGCCAAAAAGCGCGATGCGTTGACGAAATTCTTTCAAGATAACCAGAATATCCTTTCTGGCCCGGTGATCGCCGAGCTTGAAAGATGCGGTATTCCGTATAAAAAAGGCGAAGAATATCTGCTTACCGACGAAATCCTTAAGCGGATGTACTAAATAAATCAACTTATCAACAAATATATCAACCCCCGTTGATAATAATGTCAATAAAGTTTATAATATCAACTGGTGATTAATATAAGTCCAGATATTTGCCGTAAAATCCGCGAAGCTCGTCGTTTGGCGAAGCTTGGACAAGTCGAGGTCGCGGAAGAGGTCGGCTGCAAGCAATCGGCGCTTTCGATGTTCGAGCAGGGTCAGCCGACGAAATTGAGCGACGAGGTCGTTAGAAAACTCGCCGACAAGTTCGGGGTGGAGCTTTTCGCGGAAAAGGCGGCGATTGAGCCGACGCCGGTTAAGTCCGCAGTTCGTGGTTATTGTCCGAATCCCGCTTGCCCCTCGAACCACGCCTATCAAGTCGACGGCGAGACGCTATATCTTCCCGATCGCGAAGCGGCCGATCCGGTCGGCGGGCGCTATTGCGCGCTTTGCGGCGAAGTGCTCGTTCGCGCTTGCCCCCATTGCCACGCCGAAGTTCACGCGGGAGCGATTTGCTCGATGTGTGGCGAAAAGTATATCGCATGACGCTAATTAAAAACGGCACAATCATCGACGGCACCGGCTCTAAGGGCTTCGTCGGCGATGTGCTCGTCGAGGGCGATAAGATTGTTGCGGTCGAGCGCGGAGCGACGAAAGCGGTTGCCGACGAAACGATTGATGCGACGGGACTTTTAGTCACGCCCGGCTTCATCGACGCCCATTCCCACTCCGACGCCTATCTCCTTCTCGAGCCGGACGCTCCCTCCAAACTTTCGCAAGGCATTACCACCGAGCTAAACGGACAATGCGGCGGCTCGATCGCCCCGCGCTACGGCGAAGCGCGTCTTTCGTCCGATTGGGCGACCTTGCTTGGCGAGAAGCTCGTTTGGCGTTCGCTCGCCGAATATCGCGAAGTTCTTGCGCAGACGAAAATCGCGATCAACACCGTCGAGTTCATCGGCCACAACACGCTGCGCTCCTCGGTTATGGGCTATGCCGCGCGCGTCGCCTCGCCCGATGAAGTGAAGGCGATGGCGCGACTTCTCGAAACGGCGTTGGACGAAGGCGGCTATGGATTTACCACAGGACTCATTTACCAGCCGGGCAAGTACACGACGAACGAAGAGGTGCTGGCGCTCGCGCGCGTTGCCGCGCAAAAGGGCGGCTTTTACGCGACCCACATGCGTAGCGAAGGCGACGAAATCGAAAAGGCGATCGACGAAGTTATCTCGCTCGTCAAGGCGACCGGTATTCGCGCCGAAATCTCCCACCTCAAAACGAGCGGCGAAAAGAACTGGCCGAAGATCGACGCGGTGCTCGAGAAAATCGAATGCGCGATTGCGGACGGACTTTTGCTTGGCTCCGATCGCTATCCCTACTGCGCGGCCGGAACCGATCTCGACGTCGTTCTCCCCGACTGGGCGCAGGAAGGCGCGGCGAAAGGCGAGCTCGCGCGGCTGAAAGACTTCGCTTTGCGCGCGCGCATCGTCCGCGAGCTTAACGCGTCCGATACCGACTGGTCGAAGGTGATGATTGGCGGCGGGTGGAGCGAAGAGACGCGCGGATATTCGGGTAAGACCATCGCTTCGCTCGCCGGCAATTCGCCTGGCGAATTCATCGCCCGCGTTCTCGAACTCGACGGCTGCAAGACGGGTGCCTTTTTCTTCACGATGTCGGAGGAAAACCTCGACAAGATCTATTCGCGCGAATGGATTCTGCCCGGTTCCGACGCGTCGCTCCGTTCGCCGACCGGCCCGCTCGGTCTCGACCATCCGCACCCACGCGCCTACGGAACGATGTGCGAATTCTATCGGCGTTTGCGCGCGCTCGGCTTTTCGCGCGAACAGGTCGTGCGTCGCATGACGTCTTCGGTCGCCGATCGCTTCGAGCTTAAACATCGCGGACGAATCGCGAAGGGTTTTCAGGCGGATCTCGTCGTCTGGCGCGAAGACGAATTCGTTTCTCCGGCGACGTATTCGAAGCCCCACGCTTTTGCGCTCGGCGTGAAAGCGGTGCTCGTAAACGGCGCCATTGCCTACTCGAACGGAAAATTCACCGGCCATCGCCAAGGGCGCTTCCTCGAACGATGAAGTCGAAGTTCCTGCCTTTCGAAATTCTTTACGAAGATCGCGACCTCATTGCGATCGACAAGCCCGAGGGTCTGCTTACGACCCACACCGCGCTCGTCGGTCGCGCCGCGCGCGAAGCTCAGCTGACGGCGGAGAATCTCCTTACCGCCTATGTGCGCAAGGGTCAACTCAAGAGCTCGAAGCGCGTCTATCTCGTTCATCGGCTCGACCGCGATACTTCGGGGGTGATGATTTTCGCGAAGCGCGAAGACTTCTCCGAGGCATTGCGCGAAAGATGGAACGAGCTTACCGAAAAGACGTATCTCGCGCGCGTCGAGGGCGAGCTAACCGAGCAAAGCGGCGAATTCGTCTCCTACCTAAAGGACGATCCGAAGACGATGAAGGTTCGGAGCGTCGCGCTTCCGCGCGAGGGTAAGCTCGCTCGCACCGAATGGAAGGTGCTTTCCGTTTCGCGCGGAACGACGCTCGTCTCAGTCGCGCTTAAGTCGGGTCGCAAAAACCAAATTCGCGTTCACTTCTCCGAAGCCGGCCATCCGGTCGTGGGCGACGTGAAGTACGGCGCGAAGAAAGCAGATCGTCTTCACTTGCACGCCTCGCGCCTCGTCGTCCGCAATCCGAAAACTGGCGCACCGCTTGAATTTATTAGTAACCCACCGAAAGGACTCTAAGAAAATGCAAAAACTCGAAAACGTCTATGTAATCGACAAGCTCGAAAACCTTTCCGCTTACGCGAGCTTAAGCCCCGCGTTTGCGAAAGCGGTGGAGTTCCTGAAGCGCGGAGACTTCGCCTCGCTCAAGGCGGGGCGCAACGACATCGCGGGCGACGAAGTATTCGTGAACAACGTCGAGGCGCAGTATGTCCTTCCCGCAGATCGCAAGCCGGAAGTCCACCACAAGTATTTCGACGTTCACGTTCCGCTCGCCGCCGACGAGAAGATTGGGCTTGCGGTGTTCGACGCGCTCGCGAAGGGTTCGTTCGACGAAGCGGGCGATGGCGGGCTTTACGAGCAGAAGGTCGAGTGGTTCGTCGTGAAGCAAGGCGAGTTCTGCATCACGTGGCCGATTACCTGCGCACACGCGCCGGCGGTGACGACCGACGAGCCGAAGAAGGCGCACAAGCTGATCGTCAAGGTTCGCGCCTAAAATAAAATGCGGCTATTCGATACCCATTGCCACTTCGAGACTTGCGAGCGCGCGGTAATCGACGCAACGCTCGCTCGCGCTCGGGCGGCGGGGGTCGAAAAGCTAATGGCGGTTGGCGGCTCGGAGGCGCTTAACGCTTCGGCCGTGCTCGCTTCGCCGATTCACGCGCTCGGCTACGACCGCGATCAAATCGACAAGGAATTACCCGCGCTCGGGGAGGCGACGGCGATTGGCGAAATCGGACTCGATTACCACTACTCGCCCGAAACGCGCGAAAAGCAGCTCGCGCTCTTTTACGAAGAGCTGGAACTCGCGCGCGCTCGCGACTTGCCGGTCGTTATCCACACTCGCGAAGCCGACGAGGATACGATTGCGCTTTTAAGGAAAGTTCCTTCGCGCGGCATCATCCACTCCTACACGGGAACCGTGGAAGCGGCGAAGCAATTTCTCGATCTCGGCTTTTACGTTTCGATTTCGGGAATCGTGACATTCAAGGCGGCGGAGAATGTGCGCGAAGTCGCGCGCGTAATCCCGATGGATCGAATCCTAATTGAAACCGACTCGCCTTATCTCGCGCCGGTGCCGAAGCGCGGCGAAGCGAACGAACCCGCGTTTCTCGTTCACACTTGTCGCTTTCTCGCGGAACTTAAGGGAATTCCGATGGAGGAATTCGCGGAAACTACTTTCATTAATGCGGAAAGGGTGCTCGGACTGTGAGTATCGACGAACACTTTATGGGTATGGCGCTTCGGGAAGCCGAGAAGGCGGCGGCGGACGGCGAAGTGCCGACGGGGTGCGTAATTATCGAAGAGCCGGAATCGGAGGACGTCTCGCCTTCGGCGGTGCGGATTTTGGGCCGCGCCCACAATCAGGCGGAAGGGCTCATCGACGCTACCGCCCACGCCGAAATGCTCGCGCTTACCCAGGCGTTTCAGGCGACCGGCAATTGGCGGCTTAACAAGGCGCGGCTTTACGTTACCAAGGAACCTTGTCCGATGTGCGCGGGCGCGATTGTGCTCGCGCGAGTGAAGAGCGTCGTTTGGGGCGTCTCCGATCCGAAGCGCGGCGGCGGCACGGTCTTCGATATCTTTCGTCATCCCGGCATCAACCACCACCCGACAATCGTCGAGGGCGTGATGGAAGCGGAGTCGAAGGCGATTTTACAGAACTTCTTTCGCGCACGCCGCGCCTCGCATGAAAATGATATAATCTAAAGTGCGATGAAACTTGAAATCCTTCCTTCGTTCCTGGCTGCCGATTTGGGTCACTTGGCGGATGAGCTTATTCGCGCCGAAAAATCGACTGCGGACGCGATTCACCTCGACATTATGGATCCTACCTTCGTGCCGAATATGAGCTTCGGCCCGTCGATTGTGGATTTCTGCCGTAAGACGTGCCCGAAGTTCTATCGCAACGTCCATCTGATGATGAATCGCCCCGACCTCTATATCGAGAAGTTCGCGAAGGCGGGTTCCGAGACTATTCAAATTCACGTCGAGGCGGATTGCGACTTGCATACCGAGCTTAAGCGGATTCGCGCGCTGGGGCTAAAGAACGCGATTGTCCTTAACCCCGAAACGCCGGTGGAGAAGGTCGTACCCTATTTAGGGGAAATCGACGAGCTGCTCGTGATGACCGTTCATCCGGGTTATGGTGGTCAATCCTTTATCGCGGAGTGCCTGCCGAAGGTAAGTTATATTCGCAAGCTTTCACCGACGCTCGACATTATGATTGACGGAGGCGGCAACGCCGAAACGATTCCCATGGCGTACAAAGCTGGCGCGAACCAGTTTGTGGCGGGTAGTTACCTTTTTAAGCAGCCCGATATGAAAAAAGCGGTGGAAGATTTACGAAAGTCCTTATCATGAAAAATAACTGCATCTTTTGCGCGATTGCGGCGGGAGAGATCCCGAGCTTCAAGCTCTACGAAGACGATCTCGTTATCGCCTATCTCGACATCAATCCCTTTACGCGCGGCCACGCGCTCGTAATTCCGAAAGCCCACAGCGAAGGGCTCCTCGATACCGACGAGCAAACCTTGGGCGAAGTAATTGCGCGCGTAAAGAAAGTCGCTGCTCATCTCAAAGCCGCGCTTCCTTGCGACGGATTCAACGTTCTCCAAAATAACGGCGAGGCCGCTGGCCAGACCGTCCGGCATCTCCACTTCCACATCGTTCCGCGCTATGGTTCGGAGCCGATCGCCTTCGAGAGCCACGCGGGCAATATGGACGAACTGAAGGCGCTCGCCGAGAGGATTCGTCTTAAATGAGAATCGGCCTCGGCTACGACTCGCATCGTTTCGAAGAAGGGCGAAAGCTCGTCTTGGGCGGCGTGGAGTTCCCCGGCGAGACGGGGCTTAAGGGCCACTCCGACGCCGACGTCCTCGCCCACGCGATCATCGACGCCTTGCTCGGCGCCGCCGCGCTCGGTGACATCGGTTCGCACTTCCCCGATACTGACGAGAAGTGGAAAGGCGCGGACTCGATGAAGTTACTCGCCTCGGTCGTGAAGGAAGTGCGCGAAGCGGGATACAAGATTGCCAATATCGATGCGACGGTTATTTGCGAGCGTCCGCGTCTCCGCGACAAGGTGGACGCGATTCGCCGCTGCCTCGCCGAAGTTTGCGGCGTTGGCGAGGCGCGAATTTCCGTAAAGGGCAAGACGAACGAGAAGATGGACGACGTCGGCGCCGCGCTCGGCATCGTCGCTCAGGCCGCGTGTCTTTTGGAGGAAGCGTGAACGTCGTCGTAATTCCGACGTACGACGAGAAGGACAACGTGCGGCCGATGGCCGAAGCCGTCCTTAAGACGGAAGGCGTGGAAGTTCTTTTCGTCGACGACAATTCGCCGGATGGAACGGGGAAGGTAATCGACGAACTGGTGAATGTGAATAGCCGCGTTCACGTCCTGCATCGCGAGAAGAAGGAAGGGCTTGGTCGCGCGTATGTCGCGGGCTTTCAAAAGGCGCTCTGCCTCGGCGCCGATAAAGTCGTCCAGATGGACTGCGACTTTTCGCACGACCCGAAGGATGTCGCGCGGCTTTTAAACTCGTCCGCCGATCTCGTCATCGGTTCGCGCTACGTCCAAGGCGGCGCGACTCCGGGCTGGCCGTTCAAGCGTCGGCTCATTTCGCGCGCGGGGGGAGTTTTCATTCGCCTCGTAACCGGGATGAAAATAAAAGATCCTACGGGCGGCTTTAAGGCGTGGACGCGCGGTGCGCTCGAGAAGATCGACTTTAAGACGGTAGCGAGCGCGGGATATTCCTTCCAACTCGAAATGAACCATCGCGCGTGGAAGGCGGGTTTGCAGATCGAGGAAAAGCCGATTGTCTTTACGGATCGCGTCGCCGGATACTCGAAGATCACGCCGGGGATTGCGGTTGAGTCGGTGAAGATCGCGCTTAAGTTGCGCTTCGGGAAATGATCGACGCGCATTGTCACGTTTCCGCTAATGAGGCGGGCTTAAGGGAAATACTGATTGGGCGCGATGCGATGGGCGTTCATCCGTGGGATGCGGAAACGTGCGAGAGCGTCGAGTTCTTGCGCGAGGCACTTCAAAAGAACCCGCAGCTGCTCGTCGGTGAAATTGGACTCGATCGCCTCCGCTCGCGCGATATCTCCGAAAAGATGCGCGAAGTATTTCTTTCACAACTTGAGCTCGCCGCCGAGTTCGGGCGACCGGTGATTTTGCATGGTGCGAAGTGTTGGGGCGAAGTGGTGCGCGCGGTCCGGCCTTACGCAAAGAAGATCCCCGCGATGCTCTTTCACGGGTTTTCGCGCTCGGATGGGCTCATACCGGAGATAGCGAAGTTAAACGGCTTTATCTCCGTCGGGCCGGCGATCTTGAACGACCATGCGGTTAACTATCGAGAGCTCGCGAAGAAGATACCGTCTGATATGCTTCTTGTCGAAACCGATCGCACCGCTACCTCGCCATCGATCCACGAAATAGCCGAGTTTCTCGCCGCCGTCCGCGGCATCTCTCTCGCCGAGCTCGACAAAATCGTTACCGCCAATATCGAGCGCTACGAAGTATGTTAGGTCTTATTATAGCTGCGATTGTAGGCGAGTATATTTTAATCTCACCGCCTGCGTTAACGGATAATTGGAGCTCGTATATTAACGAGCGGAAAATCGCTCATCCGGAAATTGACTTTAAGTTAGTAAACTCCTTTGATATTTATAACACCTATCCCTTCAAGGGTTGGGTGAAAGATGGCGTTACTACCGAGGACGATACATATCTTAACGCGGCTGAGTCCATTCACAAGTACATTCGCACGAATCGGCGAAATGATGGAGTTGAGCAGTATTACGTTCTCGGCGGGCCGTGGATTGATGCGGAAAATAATGTAAACAATTGGGAACACGCGGAGAAGGGACCAATCTCTTTTGTTACGGACGAGACCATGTCGCTCACTAATGCGATTCCCGGCGTTTACGCCTTGCCGAGAGCCGGGCAGTTTGACTATTTGGTCGTCCCCGGCGATTTGTTCTATGCGTGCTTGGATCTTACGGTTGGGGGAACTACCCTTGCGCATCCTTGGCGCATCGAGGGCGAGACCAAGTATTTTTCGAGCTCGGCGAATAGCTCGATTGTGGATCTTAAGCCCGACGTGGTAGTTTCGCGTATGCCCTTTGTGCCGTGGACAATTGGCGATAAGACGCTAAGTATTCCCGAGGAGATCGCAGCTTACGGTAATAAAGTCAAAGCGGTGGAAAGCCCGACATTTGCCGGACGCTCTCGCTATGTCGGAGTATTTTCGGTATTCGGGAGCGGTACGCTGGACAATTTAGCAGACGTGAAGGCGGCGCAAAAGCCGGATATTTTGGGCGAAGGGTATTATACGCTTTCAGACGCCAATCATCCTACGCCATATTCGGATATGGAGCTGGGAGCGCGCTGGCGATTTATAAATTGGATTTATCCTCACACTCGGGTTAAGGAATCGATTTTGGCGGGGATGCCCAAGTGGGAAAGCGAAGGAAGTTCGGACGAGCCGGAAGAAGGCGAGCGGAAGTTCAAGACCTACAACATCGACGCGCTCTTCGGTAACGACTGGGAAGCGGTTTTCACGAAGTCACACGGTGAGCCGGAAGAATATCAAAATACCGGAGTTACTCGCGAAGGGTTTCTTAACTCGAAGAAGCTTTGCAAGTTCATCTTGTCTCCGATGACCTGCCTTACGGGTAAGCCCGATTATTGCATCGTCGATGAAAATTCCATGGGCGGCAAGCAAGAGCGCGAGCCGTTAGTTGCCGCGCCGTCGATAAGCGCGGCGGCGCTCCTTAATCCCAATGGGGGAGATGTCGCGGGGATTCACAATGGGCGCGAGGGCTTGGGAGTGGATACGCCGCTTAATGTAGCGAATTGCGAGGATGGAAGCTCGACGGAAATTGAGACTTACATCTTCGAGGAGCTCTTTGCCAAAGGCGCCAATATTGGTACGGCGTGGAAGCGAGCGCTAAGTAAGTATCACGACAGCCACGAGAAGATTGCCGAAGAGGCAGCGTGGGTCGCGATTCAGGAGTTTCTTTATGGCGATCCGCTTTTAAAAATCGCCAAGCCTCAAGCACCAACAATAATGGTGCGATAGACAGAGGTGAATAGTAACTGCGCCGTTAGGCGCCCGCGAACGCGGAGTACTTTTTATGATATACTTATCCATGTAAGGAGCATGATATGAAAACGCTGACGATATTGTTTTTAATTTTGGTAATGGCAACGCCTGCTATGGCATTTCATCGTAGTTTTAGCGGCGGCTACCCGACATCTGTGGCACAGGCGAGAGGGACGAAGTCGCAAGGGCTTCGAGTCGGCGCGGGCGCCATGACGCCGATGGAGGCGCGGCTTGAACAGCTAAGCGGCAATAAGGACGCGAAGTCGGAACGCATCGACAACGCGCGGAGGGCGGGCCGGAAGATTCAAAAGGCCATTCCCGGTGCCGAGCGAGCGCCGGATGGCGAAAAGGTTAAGTACGTGAATATTTCCAAGAATTGTCCTTGCGAGAAGCAGACGATTACGGCCTCCGGCGGAGCCAAGGTCGGCATCGGAAAGACGGCGGCGGAAGCTCGGGGTAAGGCGTCATCGTCGAAGGCGACTTGGTAGGGGAATTGGATGGTGCGTTTTACAAAATAGGCACTTGATGCCGATTTTGTAAAATGCAATCGTAGGGTGTGTTCCCGAATGCCCGAAAGTCCACCCATGCACTTTTGAAAGTGCTACCATAGACTTTGGAAAGTGCATACAAGGACTTTATCGAGTGCATGTATGCACTTCGAAAAGTGCATGGTAGGAAATCTTCAAGTGCTTGGATGCACTTTCAAAAGTGCATTTTGGCATAAAACAGTCGACTTTTCGGTCAAAGATGCGACATTTTGTCGCGCCTTAGCCATTTTCAATAACCCGCCGACGAAGAATCGATAACCCGCCGTAGCCGGAAAGCCGCTCGGCGGCTTATTATCTCGTCCTTGGCGGCATATTGAACTGCGTAGCCGGGCTATTTTACGATTTCTGCTGGTAATAAGGTATAAAGGTAGACGTCTATCAAGCTATATGGCGACATGTATCCGGCTATAGGTAGACATATATTATGTAGCGTGCTATATGTTAATGTCTAAAGATTTTTACCAACAGGATAATTGGGGTGCGTCCGCAATTGCCGGAGGCGTTCATTTTCGTGCAAAATTCCATGTTGAGTTATGTTATTTGGCTTTTTTGTCGTGGTTTTTGTTGAGTAAAATTTGGTATACTATTCGTAGATGTGGAGCTGTTGTGAGATTGCACAACTGGCATTCACGTAAGGAGGATGTATATCGAAATGGCGCAATGGTTTTTCAATAAAAAGGGGAAGAATGACAAGGAGCGGGATCCGGGATGGGACGAGTATTTTTCGTCCAACCGGTCGACCGTCGAGTCGCTTGTCCGTGAGTCTATTCAGAACTCCCTTGATGCGACGGCCAAGAAGTCAAAGAGCGAGGGGCAGAATCTGCAGTCGGTGGTGCGTATTTATTATTCCGGCGAGAAGGCGCAGCTTCCTGTGGCTGAGTATCAAGAGTATCTGAATGTTGCAACTGACCATTATAGCGCGAAGGATTGTGGACTTGATTCGATCTCGGGGGATTGCCGCTATTTTGTCATTGAGGATTTCAATACGGATGGTTTGACTGGCGATATCATTCAGGAGAACGAGAAGGAACCCTATTTTAAGTTCCTCAAGTGCGAGAACAAGAGTACCAAGGACGAGTCTGGCTCCATTGGTAAATGGGGCATTGGTAAGGTCGTCTTTCCAATCGCCAGCCGGATCCGTTCGTTCTTCGCCTATTCGATCAGGAACGAGAAATCTGTTGACAAGAATCATCCGCGAGAGATACTTGCTGGGGAATGCCTCTTGAAATATCATACGGCGAACGGCAAGCGCTATACGCCGGATGGTTGGTGGGGCGGACGGGATGACGATGACATGAACATTCCCGCGACCCCGGAGAAGGACGGGCAGGCAATCAGCGAGTTTAAGCGCAGGTTCAATATTACTCGAAAGGACGAGACTGGGCTCTCAGTGGTTATTCCCTATGTGGATGCCATCAATATTGATGAGCTTAAGCGATCAATTGTCGAGAATTACATGGTTGCTTTGGTTTCGGGCAAGCTACGCGTTGAATTGCGTGACGGCGATGGATCAGAGGCGATCTATGACAAGGATCATGTGCCCGACATGCTCGAATTCCTTGTTCGGCTGGCGGCAGAAAAGGATGCGGACGCCGATACCAAGCGCATTGCTGAGATGTTCAAGATGGTGCTTGAGGCCTTTGCGCTGCCAGCGGAATCAGTCCGCAAGCTCAAGCTGTACGAGGGAACGAAGCCGAATTGGCAGTCCTCGCAATTCGAAGAGTCCGTGATTGCCGCGATTCGGGCAGATCTGGACAAGAATCCGGATGCGTCTGCGGCCCTGACTGTGGTTGAGGTGCCGATGCTCATCAATAAGAAGCGCGAACGGGAAATGCTGACGGCAACGTTTCGCGTGATTCTGAAACGCTGTTCCTCCGTGGTGTTACAGGTTAGTCCGCGGTTCTATCGTCATGGCCTTTTCATCAGTCATGTCGGTGTGCAAAAAGTGTCCGGCTACATGGCGGTGGTGTTGCTGGACGGTCCGGTCGCGGACATGCTTAATGAGGCAGAGCCGCCATCGCATACGCAGTGGTTCGAGAACACGGGGTCGTTCTCCAAGCTCTACAATTATCCGCAGGCGATCATCGATTATGTCAAGCGGGCTCCTCGGCAGATCGTCAAGAATGTCGATGTCATCCAGGATGACGATGATTTCGAGACTTTGAAGTCCTACTTCTCGATTTCGCGCGATGAACGGCTGGGTAACACACCGGCGGGGAATTCCGCCGGGCAGGGTGACAGCGGAAATGGGAATGGTGCGGGCGATGGTGGTAAGCGTGGCGGGAAGGGCAAGTACAAGCGGAAACGCGGGCGGAAGCCGGATCCAAATCGTCCGCATCCGCCGCCGCCTCTGCCCAAGCCCTATATCCTCGAGAAGTACAAGGATGAGGATGCGGGGACGAGCTGCTTCCGGGTGATCGCCGACCCCGAGCACTTCCGGTCGTTCATGTTCTCCGCGGCAGTTTCGTACGCGACATTGAGCGGGAATGGCTCGTATGACAAAAATGACTTCAGTATGCAAAGGGGCGGGACGATCCGTGTGCTGGCAGATGGCATTGAGACACGCTTCCCCGAGCCGAATGTCATTGAGGCCCTGGTCTCTGCGGAGAGTTCGTCCTTTGTGATTGAGGTGAAGGGATTCGACTACAATCGGGACTTGGTTGTGGACGATCATTATCGGGATCCCTCCAAGTGGACGACGCCGGAGGTGAACAATGGCTGAGACATTCAACTATACCAACCGGGTTGAGATCGACAACCATCATGTTCATATCACGCTCGTCAGGCAAGGTGGAGAGAACCGGTTCAGGGCGGCGATAGAGTTTGACAAGTACAATTTCGCCCCCTCGGCGCGCGTTTTCATCGAGGCCTACAGGTCCAATCACCTCATTCGCTTTGACTTTGGCACGGTGGCGGCGTTCGAGGCTCCGGCGGATACGTCGGTGGATGAGTTCGGCAACGAGGTCGACGCGGTTCTTTACCGTGTGAAGGTGGTCGGGAATGACGAGCGTAAGGCGATTCTCGGCATGCCGCGGCGCGGCATTGGAACGCGGGCCGAGAACGCCGAGGGCGGCGCGGCGGACTGCATTCTTCCGATCGGCAGCTTGCCGGAGAATTCGGAACAGGTCTGGGCGATGGATTTCGAGGGGGACTATCCGCGCCTTTGCGTGAATCGCAGACTTGAGAAGCAGATGATCAGCAAGGGCTTCTTCGTCGCGCTTGTCTATCCTGCGGCGTTGCGGAGCGTCCTTGAATATACCTTCCTCCTGCACCATGATGGCGAGGGATGCAACTGGGCCGGTGACTGGAAGCAATTCGCCGCGGAAAATCTGGGAGAGGAATTTCCCGGGCTTTCCGGCGCACCGGAATACGATGCGGGGGATCGTCAGGCGATCAACGACTGGATTAACAATGTGATTGATGCCTTTGTCGCCAATGCCAAGTTGGTGGAGAAGGTGAACGGAGTTGTACAATGACGGAAATCGAAAAGAGCGCTAACTTGCCGACCCGATTGGAGGGATTGGTGACCGATGCCAGGGCCATCATTGATGCGGCCCGTGCCAATGCCGTCAGAAGCGTGGATTTCAATCGTGTGATGATGTATTGGAATCTCGGGCGCAGGATTTTCGAAGAAGAGCAGCAGGGGAAGGATCGGGCCGAGTATGGCGAACGGATGATTAAGGGGTTGGCGGAGCGGCTTGAAGCGGAGTATGGAAGTGGTTTTCGAGTCCGTCAGTTGGAGTCCAGCAGGAAGTTCTACCGGCTTTATCCAATTGCGCATACATTGTGTGCGCAATTGAACTGGTCGCAGTATAAGCTCTTGATTTCGCTTGATGATGCCAACAAACGCGAATATTACCAGCTTGAGGCGATAAACAATTGCTGGACCAAACGTGAACTTGAGCGTCAGATACATTCTCAACTTTGGGAACGGCTGTTGCTTAGCAACGACAAGGAGGCGGTGTTAGCCGTTGCCCGCAAGGAGCGCTTGCCGGAAAAGCCGACGGAGATCATCAAGGATCCAATGCGGCTCGAGTTCCTGGGGCTTGAGCGCAGGGCGCATTACTACGAAAGTGATTTGGAGCAGGCGATCATCAACCATCTCCAGGAATACATGATGGAGCTTGGCAACGGATTCTTGTTCAGCGCCCGTCAGCGTCGGATCATGATCGAGGACGACGAGTTCTTCGTTGATCTCGTGTTCTACAATCGGCTCCTCAGGTGCTTTGTGCTGATCGAGCTGAAGACCGGCGAGCTGACGCATCAGGATCTTGGGCAGTTGCAGATGTACGTCAATTACTACGACCGCAAGGAGAAGCTGCCGGAGGAGAACAAGACGATCGGGATCTTGCTCTGCTCGAACAAGAACGATTCGCTGGTGAAGATGTCGCTGCCGGAGGACAATAAGACAATTCTGGCTGCCGAGTACAAGCTCTACCTTCCGACGGAGGAGGGGCTGTTGAAGGAACTGGCCAAGGCGCAGGAGGAATACGACGAGGCGAAATCGGCCGCGAAGGAGGATTCAGAATGAAGTTACGTCGGTTCAATGACGACGGCATCGCCCGTGTCCGGCAGGTGCTGCCGGAAATCGAGAAGACGGGGAACCTGGACGTATCCGCGCTGATCGCGGATGAGAAACTGACCATTGCGATTCCCGAACTTGATTCGGTGGATCTCGATCCCGACCGCATTTTCCCGACCACCTTTGCGTTCTGCGAATACTTCCATTCGCTGATGAAGGATCACCACCCGCTCAACTACCGCACCGATGTCGGCTTTTGGACCTGGCTCGCGATGGTCTATCTGAAGCAGCTGGTGAAAATAGATGACGAAGGTGTTGTTGACGTTGGTGATGCTTCGCGACTGTGTTATGTGGCAACCGTTTTTGGAAAATCGCACAGGCATTTGTTAGCAAGCCCATATTACTTGTACAATGCGAATGTTGAAAATGTGGCTCTAGTACAAGTGCCGCTGTGGCACGAGATGAATACGCCGGGCGATATTTTAGAGAGCATTATCGCAAGGCATGGTCTTGTTCACAATCAGGCCTTTTTAAACGCAATCAGGATCTTGTATTTCGACGAGGGCGGACAGAAGATTCGGCAGAAAGTGGCGGGCCCAAATCAACCGGGAGGAATTAGACGGTTTGCCGATATGGTCGATCAATTTGGCATGACGAGGGACTTCTGTTCGGTTGATGATGCACGAGAGTTTATTGCAGTTCTTCCAGACGAGTTTAATTCCTTTAAACCGAAAGTTGCCTGAGATGATAGAGAAAAAAACAGCGCAACCCCCTATCTTGCGGGTAGGCACATTGTTTAGTGGTATTGGGGCGTTTGAACAGGCGCTTAAACAAATGAAGATACCTCATGAAATTATCTTTGCCTGCGATAATGGGGAGCGGTACTTGCCTTTGACGCATAAGGAGCTAAAGAGACAGACTAAAGGGATGTCTCGTGAAGAGGCCGAAGAGCATGTGGATGGATTATATGAAAGAACCGGGAAAGCGAATCATGTTATGGCTTCATATTTTGCGAATTATGCTATTACGCTGGAACGGTGGCACAACGATGTTCGGTTTATGGATGGAACAAAGTATAAGGATCAGGTAGACATTCTTGTGGGGGGGAGCCCTTGTCAGAGTTTTTCAACGTATGGTCTTAAGTTGGGACTTGAAGATGCAAGGGGTACCTTGTTTTATGAGTATGCGCGGATGATTAAGGAGGTACAGCCCAAAGTTTTTATTTTTGAAAATGTGAAGGGCTTAACAGTGCATGATAAGGGACATACATGGGAGGTTATCCAAGAAGTGTTTGATTCGCTTGATTATGATATCGCCAAACCGGAAATATTGAATGCTTGCGATTATGGGCTCCCGCAGATGCGGAAACGATTGTTTGTTGTTGGTGTGAAGCGTTCACTGGGGAAGAAACCCTTTAAGTATCCTCAAAAGATCAAATTGACGGCGAAAGCGACGGATTACCTGACCCCCTCAGACCAGGTGCCCATAGAATACTACTTGCCCAAAAAAGGATATGAATGGACAACGGAGGTTAATCGCAGTAAGAATAAAGCGCGTATTAATCGGGATGTGATCGGTTGTCAAACAGCGGTACAGCAGTTCAATTGGTCTGGTGATTTTCGAATGGAGGTTGCCAAACCCGAGCACAGGTTGTCGACTAATAAGGTCTTTGTTACTCAATATAAGGGGTCCAATGAAAGTCTGCAGAAGGAATTCGAGGGGAAAGATGTTGTTGTTCGAAAATTGATGCCAGAAGAATGTCTACGTCTGATGGGGTTTGAAGATTTTAATATTGTGGTGGAGCCCAATGTGGCCTATCGGCAGGCTGGGAATTCGATTGCGGTACCAGTGCTGAAGGCTTTGGTTAAAGAAATCATGAAACAATTTTTCAATCGGGAGGTGTGAAATGGCAGATTGGCTGATTGCGAGAAATACCAATATGACATTTGAGAATGTCATTAATTTGCTTATGCACCCGGAGTTAAATGCTGCACAGGCCAATCCTGCGGCGGCACCAAATACTCTGCAGGACTGGGGCTTCTTGGCTGGCGATAAGAACCCGTCAGATCTGGGACGGACTCTTATTGAGAATAAGATCAATTGGGCCGAAGCTGTGCTTGTCGCCTTGTCTAAACGAGGGGCGAATGATGTGCGGGTTAAAGTAAAGCCGTTTGTTGTTTTTGCTAAGGTCTTGATAAAGCTGTATGATCAGAACCCTGATCATGCATATCTCTTTCCGCAGGCATTTGATAAGCTGCTAACAGTAGAAAAGTACGATGATATTACCGATGATTTCTGTTTGCATGTCAATGATGCGGGGAATGGGAATCCAGGAACATACTGGGACATTTGGTACAATGCCTTAAGAGAGACAGGTCTTCTTACGCAGCGAAAAGATATTGGTCGTGGGGCGATTAAGTTAATTGAGACAAAGCCTATTGTTGACTTTGTGAGGTATGTCGCTGACAATGGGGAGAGGATGTCAGAGTGTCCGGTAAAAAGTATAGACAATGTCGCTTACTTTGATTATATGGGGAGCATGTCTACCGGAATTGTAGAGATATTAAAGGATGCACCACGTGAACTGATTGCGGCGACATTTCCGCATTACTTTGCCCTTGTGAAGAACGGCATTTCGACGATTGCGCCCCGAGTCAAGCAGGATGCGATTCAATCGTTGGCTGGTTTAGTGGCGATGATTGGCAATGTTTCCGCAGATTCCGGGTTGAAGTATGATAGGGCGCTTATTTTGCGGCTTGTCGCTGGACTTTTAGCTAAGCCTTTTCTTGTTTTGACGGGATTGTCCGGATCGGGCAAGACAAAATTGGCGCAGGTGTTTACGAATTGGATTTCAGGGCAGGTGAAACTAGGGGAGGAACTTTTGCCTGGGGAGCAATTTAAGGATGGCGCCTATAGTGTTTTTGATATTGATCAGTTAGATTATAAAATAATGGTACATGAGGTGGGCAAACTTCGGACGGTTTCCAAGAACGCGGTCCATCAATGGCTGGTTCATTTCAAAGAGCACCCAGATCAGTGGGATGTTGAGTCCAAAATCCCACGGAGGGAGATTCAGCAAATTGACACTGTAGACGACAATTATATGCATGGGTCTGACGCTATTTTGGCTCATATTGCACGTGATGTGTTGTCAAGGCGTAATCCTTTTGTAGTTACTCCCTTGCGAACGACTCTTATCGTTCCTGTTGGTGCGGACTGGACCAACAATGAGAAGTTGCTGGGATATCCGAATGCGCTTGATCCGGAAAAGTATGTCTTGCCGGATACGGGTGTTCTGAAGCTGATGCTGGATGCGCGGGACAATCCCAATCTGCCGTTCTTCCTGATCCTCGACGAGATGAACCTCAGCCACGTCGAGCGGTACTTTGCCGACTTCCTGTCCACGATGGAGAGCGAAGAGGAGATTCGCCTGTATGACGGCAAGGATCGTGTCGCGGATGATGGCACTCCAGTTCCGCAGCGGCTGAAGTTCCCGCGGAACCTGTTTGTCATCGGCACAATGAACGTGGATGAGACGACCTACATGTTCTCCCCGAAGGTGCTGGATCGCGCCCAGGTGATTGAGTTCCGCGTGAGCGCCAAAGAGATGACGGACTTCCTGTCCAGCCCGACTTGTCCAAATCTTGTCGCGATTGCCGGGAAGGGGGCCAAGTATGCGGAGGCGTTCCTGCGGATTGCGTTGGAGCGCAAGTGCAAGAAGCCGGGCGAGGACGAGCTCAAGGTCGTGAGGGAGGCACTGGGTGCGTTCTTCCCCGAACTGTCGAAGCTGGGCGCGGAGTTCGGCTATCGTTCCGCGATGGAGATCGTCACCTTTGTCGCCTACTATCTGGACGCGGCGGGGTACGATCAGATGCCCGCCGGCACGGAGAAGGCCAAGGTGCTGAATGCGGCGATTGACGCGGCGATTCTGCAGAAGCTTCTGCCGAAGCTGCATGGTTCGCTCAATCGCCTTGGCCCGGTCCTGGATGCGCTGATCGGCAAGGCGTCAAAGAAGATTCCCGTCGTCAACGATCCCGACGCCGAGCCGGAGGTGAAGGTCATCTACAAGCTCACCTACGAAAAGCTCTGCCGGATGAAAGAGCGCGTCGAGAAGAACGGATTCACCAGCTTCGCGGAAGCGTGATCAAGCTGCAATGCTTTGGATATTCGACAAGGAGGAGTCGCGCTACTCTGCGGTGTTTCCAAAGAGCAAGGTGCGAATTTATGTAGAAGGGGATGAGTTTGGCGCTGCGGATCAGGATGGGGCGTTCCTGCCGCTGATCGAGGGGCGGTATTATCATTTCATCGTCGAGGACAAGGCCAATGCCGCCAAGCTGTCTACGAAGAGTTCCTTTGTGCGAAAGGCGGCGCGGCACGGCAGCATCGCGCCGGGCACGGCGGTTGGGTATGGACGGCTGTATCTTGAGGGATTTGAAACGCCGGAGCTGTCCTTGGGTGTGGAGGTGGCCAGCGAGGTCGTCAGTTACAAGAAGGACTATCAGGATCTGCTGCGGCAGCTCACCGAGGACATTGCCGACTTGCAGATGCAGTGCTCAAGCTGTGTGCAGGGGCTGGTGAAGGTGGATCCCCATGCGGCAGCGAAGAATGACATCCAGCGTTTCTTCTTTCTCTTGGGGCTTGTCGGCAACTCTGACTTTGACTTGGCGGTGCGGCAGATCGTTGAGCGTCCGCAGACGCAGCTCGTGGATGTCGAAAGCGAGATGGATGTGCGGCGCATGGCGCGGTTCGGCCGAGCGGAGCTGCGGCAGATCGCCAGCAATCCGCGGAGGATGGTCCTGCCGGATCATTTGCGGGGACGTTATCCGGGCTTGAAAGACATCCCGGAACGCATTATTACGACGCGCCGCGTCGAAAGCGTGGACACGCCGGAAAATCGCTTCATCAAGTATGCGCTGAACTTCTTCCTGGATCGGCTGAGGTCCTTCCGCCGAATCCTTGCCGAGCGCGGCAAAATCGGAACCGCCATGGCTGTTGAGGTCGACCTTGACGCGGCCGTGCGTATGCTGACTCGCTGGACTGGACATGAGTTCTTCAAGCAGGTGGGGCCGCTCCTGAACATGCCGACGGGTAGCGTCGTGTTGCAGCGACGCGAGGGCTATCGTGAGGTGCTGAAGAAGTGGTTGCAATTCCAGGCGGGAACGCAGCTCGTGTGGAAGAATGGCGAGGATGTCTATGCGGTGAACCAGCGTAAGATGTCCGCGTTGTACGAATATTGGTGCTTCTTCCGCTTGTTGAAGATCGTGGGCAAGTTGTTCGCCGTGAAGACGGAGGAAGTCGCGGCGAAGATGATCGGCAAGGGAGCGGACGGACTCTCGCTGAAGCTGAAGGAAGGATGCGCAATCACCTTGGATGGCACTTTCGATTCGGGGCGGCAGGGAGCCCGGTATCGTCGGCTCGCCGTGGAGTTCTGCTACAACCGGACATTCTCCGCCAAAGGTAAGGCAATGAGCTGGACGTTGCCGATGCGACCGGATTATACATTGGCGTTTCGGCCGATGGGTTTGGATCCCAAAGAGGCGGCCGAAAACGATCTGATTACCTATGTCCATTTCGATGCCAAGTACAAGGCAAAGGATCTCGCGTCGTCCCTGTCACAGATTGGCAAGGATGAGGAGACGGATGCGGATGAGAGTATTGCTGCGGAAGATACACAGCTGAAGCGCGATGTAAAGCGGGTGGACATTCTGAAGATGCACACCTATCGGGATGCGATCCGCAAGACCGGTGGCGCGTATGTGCTCTATCCGGGAACGGAGGTCAAGATCGACCGTGAAAGCGGAGAGATCCTGCCGGGGCTCGGTGCGTTCACAATGTCGCCATCCAATGATTCCTCGGAGAAGATCATGGGGTTCTTGTCCGGAGTCGCCAAGCACCTCTGCGACCGCATCACCCGCTGGGAGAACTACACGTATCGGGCGTTCGAGATCTATAAGCAGGAGAAGGACGCTTTTATCGCGATGCAGAAACATGTTGAGGCGTTGACGATTCCTGAATATGATGACGCCGAAATGCGCAATGGGCATCGTTTAAATCTTGATGCCGAGGCCGCACGGCGTTATTTGGACCCGGATCGCTATATCAGCGTTGAACTGAAAGAGGCGGAGAAAAGTCTTAAGTGGGCGTACGAGAACAATCTGTTTATTCTGCAAAAGAGCGATTGGGATAAGCTTGGGAAACCTGCTCCGGAACGCATAACTTTGATTTCAGTTGCGTGGCATCCTCCAATCAATCTTCTTGTGCAGCGTTTTGTTGAGTCTATGCAAGCGAGAATGGTAAAGGGTCGTTATCCCAGTTGTCCGTTTGCTTTTAATACCGGAGCGAAGCTTAATGAAGAATATCTCGTTTGGGAAGTCCGCGCAATTGACACCAAAACGCTCGAAGCACGTCTTGCTAAACGCTACCGCAACGATGACCGACCACATTGAAAGAAAAATGGTTGTGCTGGTATATGTTCAATGGATAGGGTGAGCAAAGAGGAGCGGTCGAGGATAATGAGGTCGGTGCACAGCACCGATACGATACCGGAGCTTGTCGTAAGGAAGTGGTTGTATGCGAACGGCTGGCGGTTTCGCTGCCAGTACAATCGCGTGCCCGGGCATCCCGACATTGCGATTCCGAAAATAAGGACGTTGATCGAGATTCGCGGTTGTTTTTGGCATCGACACGAAGGATGCAAGAGCGCGACGATGCCGAAGACCAATACGGCGTTTTGGCGGGCGAAATTCAAGGCGAATGTGGCGCGGGATCGGCGGCATGAAAAGGAGTGGGCGGAACTCGGCTGGAATCTAATCGTCATTTGGGAATGCGCCATCGATACGGCCAAAGAGCGCGAAAGGACCTTTCGCAAGGTCGCCAAATGGCTAGCCGAGTTAGGTGTGCAATGACGTCCGATTCTGTTGAGCGCGAGTTGTGATAAAAAGAGTCGGACCTTTTTTATCACAAGGTGGGTGGTTGACGATAGTCAAGTGCAAGTGATATACTTCCTTTAGCAAGATGACAGATGATGAACTCGTCACGGCCATTATTAACGGAAGTGAACGGATTTGGCGTTTCACTGCACAAGAACAAAGCGGCAGTTCGGACATTGCCGACAGATTTCTTTGGCTTGCAATACTTCGTGCGGAACGAGAGCTTGCCGAATCCGTCTTTGGAACAATGCCAAGCGGGTCGTCGTCAGCGTCTGGCGGAGCGTCGACGCCGCATAGGTTTCTAAAAAGTCTGTCGCAGCCGCTTCCATCGACGTTTGATGGATTGATTGGAGAAATTGGGCGCTATGCCGATCGTGGGCAGGAAAGCATTGTCTGCGATAGCGGAGATGGTTTTGTTAATAAATTGCGTCCTATGAAGCCATCGATACTTTCTGGTTATTTAGCTCCGCTTGCAAATATTGTCTATCATAATTATCTCTTTCCCCATGAACGCTATACGCTTGAAACGATTTACGAATCTAATGACGAGAAATACTATTTAGTGTTGAGACAGCGTCGTGTTGAAATTGCACTTAAGAATGGATATCCGGTGAAGCCAACAGTAACGCAGATACGTGATGCAGTTGCGGCGCTTGGCGTGGGGTTGGTCGAATATTCTGGTGATGAAGACGAAATTGGCTCAACGGATAGCACGGATAGTGCTGATACTGGCATTAAGCTTAGGTTTTACAACTCAGATTACTTCATATCTGACTTGCAACCGGGGCGAAACACTGTGATTGAAGCGGATACCGGAAGGATTTGTTTTATAGATCCAAGGATTATGTTAAACGATCCAGCTGGTCCGATAACACACGTTTCAAAGTTTGGCAAAAGGAGTGAAGATTTGCCAGGGCAAATATTTAGCAACATGCCGCAATGATATTCAACTTGAGAAGCGCGTAAAATGTCCGGTATCAAGATTGTTTCGGGTGGGCCGATTGAGTAAGCCACAAGACGGAAGTTTTGTGGTATAATAATCCTAAAGGAGGAATAAATGAAAAAACTCGTTTTTGCAATTGTCGTCTTACTGAGCCTTACTTCCTTGGCTACGGAAGCCTCGCTCGGGATTATTCGGAGCGAGCCTTGCGGTTTTGCGCAAGTTTGGACGCCTGTTCGGCTCTCGCTCGCGGGTCCCGCTGCGTTACCTTGGGGGAATTGGGACGTTAAGGGCCTCGACATTGGCCTTTGGAACGATTCTTCGGAAATGGACGGGCTTGAGATTGGCATCGTCAACACCACTTACCGGATGCGGGGCTTGCAAATTGGGCTCGTTAACGTAACGCGCAACGCTTGTGGAGTGCAAATTGGCTTGGTGAACGTAATCCGTTCAAACACCTATCCGTTTGTGCCGGTAATCAATTGCTATTTTTAATTAAGGAGATACTATGAAAAAACTCATCAGTTCAGTGGTCGCGTTGGCGTCAATGGTTGCGTTGGCGCAAGAAGTGCCGATGGAGCCTAACGCGGAAACGTCGGCGCCAATTAAGAAAGTCGCGATTTTCGTTCAAAACCGGACGCGAGTTCCGGGGATGGATGACGAGATCGACGGTATTCGCGATCGGCTCGCGGCATCGTTGGCGGCGGTTGAGGGAATCGAGGTTTGCGATTCTGCCCAGGTCGTCGATACGTTCCGTCGCTACAAGGTAACGACCGAAGAAGAGAAGCGCGAGCTCTACTCCGGCATCTTCTCGGGCGGCAGTGCGCCGAACATTGCGAAGATGATCGGCTGCGACTACATTATCGCCGCTTCGGTGATTGGCGCGAGCTCCATGAATCGTACGCTTGAAGGCCAGCGCAATACGGTATTTACCCTGCGGATGACGACGAAGATTATGGACGCGGCCGGTCGTTCGGTAGGGTCGGTGCCGAATTGGACGAATACGTTCCCCGTGTTGGACGAGCCGGGCGACGATCCGATGAACTACTACAACATTCTCTTTGATCGTTGGGTAGGGGATGTGACGGAGGATGTGGCGAATAACGCGATGCGTTGGCGTGCTCCGACGGCGAATAACGCCGCGCTCGTATCGGTGCAAATTACGACCTCGATCGATCGCGTAGTCACGGAACTGGAGTCGCAGACCAAGGGCATTAAGGGCGAGCTCTTGGCCGAGCTTCGCAAGGTCGTCGGTGGTGCGACGATTGAAGTCGATGGCGCGGTAATTGGCACGGCGCCTGGTGTATTCAAGGTCGCGCCCGGTCTCCATCAGCTCAAGGTCTCCCGTCAGTGGATGCAGTCTTACACGGCTACGGTTAACTTCCAGGAGGGTACGACCTTGGATATCGCCCTGGAGATGAGCGATGCGGGGCTTGCGAAGTGGGGCACGGCGGAGGCGCTCCGCGCCGATGTAGCTAAGCGCTATAGTGACGCAGCCTTCCAGCGCGGGGTCAAGGTCAATGTCGATACTACCAATTGGCGTGACGTTTCCTCGGGTACGCTTCCCCGCACAATTAAATTGACGGACTGATTTGTCGCGGCGCTTAGTAGTTGTAGTGGCACTCCCGCTTTTGCTGGCGGGGTGCCTTTCTTACGACCAAAACGCGGCCGAGGCAGTTACCGCGCTGCAACGCGGAGACGCTACGGCGGCGCTGAAGTGGACGGAAGATCTGTCCAATGACGGAACTTCCGAGCGGCTTGCGATGGTCGAGGCGGGTCGAATCGGGATGCTCACGGGGAGCAATACCTTGGCCGAGGTTTGCTTCCGCAAGGCGATTGATGGCGCGATTGACCACAGCGAGAAAGACCCGGTTATCAAGCTCGGAGATGTCGCGGGGACTGCGATGGCCGCGACCTTGTTTGACGATTGGTCGATGGAATATTACTTGTCGCCGTACGAAATCAATCTCGCCTTGGAGTATGGGATTTTGGCGCAGCTCGTAAACGGCAAGCGCGAAGACGCGCTCGTGGACGCGCGACTTTCGTGCTATGTCCAAGACAAGCTCGCGGATGAATATGGCGCGGATTTACAGCGCCAAGCCGATTCGGCGGAAGAAAAGAACCGCGGCGAGGTTAATCGCATCGTCGACGAGCAGTCGTCCGCGCTGAACGAGATGATTGCGAATACGCGCAACTCTTGGGAGAATCCCGTATTATGGTGGCTAACGGGGCTGCTATTCGAGGCGGATGGCGACAATGAGGCGGCGAGCCAATCGTATCGTCGAGCGGGAACTACGGGCGCGGGCAATCCTTTCTTTGAAGCGGATATGCGCCGCGCCGACACGAGCGAGCGGACGCCGGCGGCGAATCGCGCGAAGCTGGCCGTGATTTTCGAAGATGGCTTAGTTCCGCGTCGTGCCGCGCTTAAAATACCGCTTAAGATTTACGCGCTAACGTCGATTGACATTCCGACATACCTAAAAGTCGGCGCCTATGTTCCGCGTTCCATTTCGATTGCGGGGGCGAGCGGAATGAAGAGCGCGGCGATGGGGCTGAATGTTCGGGCGCTGGCCGCGAAGGGGCTCAGCGAGAAGATGCCGGGGATTGTGACGCGAAATGTGACGCGCGCGGCCGTGAACGTCGGGATTGAGGCGGTTGGAAGGTCGAGCAACAATAAGAACGTCAAGCTGGCGGCGGGAATCGTCAATCTCATTCTCGTTGCCTCGCGCAAGGCCGATACGCGCTCGTGGGTAACATTGCCCGATGCGCAGTATGTGTGGTGCGACGAGCAAATGGAAGCGGGCGACTACCAATTGGCGGTCGATGTGGGCGGAGTCACTACGGTCGTGCCGATTTCGCTCGTTGCCGGCGAGACGAAGCTTTTGTGGCTCGCAGATTATGGTAGCGGACTCAAGGCCCAATGTGCTACAATTTCCAATAAATAAAGGAGTTAGCGAAAATGAATAAACTGATGGTTGCCATTGTGCTCGTAGCCGGGCTCGTAGGTTGTGTGGATACCGCGGGAACGCGAGTTTCCATTGACACGGAAACGGGCGACGCTTCGGTTTTGGAGAACTCGCAGCGCTTGGCGAACAAGCTTAAGGTCACGAAGGTCACGTATAACGACGTCGGGATGCTTAAAAAGGCGACGATAACGCTCGAATCCACGACCGACGATCGGCTCTCGATTCAGGGGCGGATGGTCTGGATGAACGCGGAAGGCGAAGAGCTGGACGCGGAAGGCAAGTCCTATCGCACGATGGTGTTGGACGGCTACGATACTTGCACGTTTACCGGCATCGCGCCGGATGCGCGCGGGGTAAAGGCGAAACTCGTCATTCGCCTAACCGACAACTCCAAGCCGAAGCTCTTCTAATAAGGTAATTAAGAAAGGAACGAAAATCATGAAGATTAAATTGATATTTGGCCTTGCGGCGGCGGCCTTGCTCAGCGGTTGTGCGACTACGGCGCGCGAAACCCAGCTCGATCGTCAGGCGTTCAGCTCGGCGCTCGAACCCCAAGACGTGCGGCGGACGGTCGAGAAGATGGTAGACTCGATGTTGGCGGATTCGGAGTTCATCAGGGAAGTCGGCGGGAATCGTCCGGTGTTGGACATTTCGGGGATCAAGAATCGTTCGACGATGCACATTGATATGAATCTGATTACCTCGTCGATTCGTACCAAGCTCATCCGCTCGCGCCTCTTCCGTTTCGTGGATTCGTCGACTTCGGCGACCGATCTTAAGATGATGAACGACCAGGCGCTGAATGGACTCGTCGATCAGAACAAGGCGGTTCGCGCCGGTCAACAGTCGGCGGCGCAGATGCATCTATATGGCGAGCTTTCCGAGATGCGCCAGGAGATCGAGGATGCGTCGGAGAACCTCTTTAACATTACCTTTACCAAGTCGACCGACCGCTACTACAAGTTCAACCTGAACTTGAAGGATTTGCGTACGGGCGAAATCATCTGGACGGATGAGCAGGAAATCCGCAAGGATCAGAAGCGTCGCATCCTCGGGATGTAACGCTTGAATAGTGACGATTGAGGATTTAAGGGTAATTGCAAGGGCGGAGTGGCGCGAAAGCGAAACTTCGCCCAAACCCGATTTAAGCTTTTTGCCGCCGATGGAACGGCGGAGGCTTACCTCAATCGAAAAGGCGGCGATTGCCGTCGCCTGGAAGGTCTATCCCCACGGCGAGGAAGTGCCGGTAGTCTTCGCGAGTCGCTGGGGCGAAATCGGAACGACCTTAAAGCTCATGGAGCAATTCCGCGAGGAAGGGGAGATGTCGCCCGCGGGCTTTTCCAACTCGGTCCATAATGCGACGCCCGGCCACTTTTCGATTCTCACCAAAAACCACGCGCCTTACACGGCCATCGCCGCTTGCGAGGAGTCGTACGAAATGGGAATCTTGGAGGCGTCCACCTATCCCGGCAAGGTCGTCTTCGTCTACGCCGAGGAAGCGACGCCGGAGCCATATCGCGAAAGGGGATTTCCGAAAGTCGAGGAAGCCCACGCGATCGCCTATTTAATCGACAACGGGAGGAAGTAAAATGCGCAAGATACTCTTGGGAGTTACCGGTTCTATCGCCGCCTACAAGGCGTGCGAACTAATTCGCCTTTTTGTTAAGGGCGGCGACGAAGTAACGGTAGTGATGACCGAATCGGCGACGAAGTTCGTCGCGCCGCTCACCTTCCAGACGCTTTCCAGAAACCCCGTCTACATCGATCAGTTCGCGCCGCCGGTTTCTTGGAAGCCCGAGCACATCTCGCTCGCCGAAGCCGCCGACCTCGTCGTCGTCGCGCCGGCGACGGCGAACATTATCGCGAAGATGCGCTATGGACTTGCGGACGATTTGCTCTCCTCGGTTCTCCTCGCGACTAAAGCGCCCATCGTCGTCGCGCCCGCGATGAACACGGGAATGTGGGAAAGCCCCGTAACCCAGGAGAACATCGCCGCGCTCGTGAAGCGAGGCGTGAAGGTAATCGAGCCGGGCGACGGCGAGCTCGCCTGCGGAGTCAAGGGCAAGGGACGGATGATGGAACCCGACAAAATCTACGCCGCGCTATGAAAACGAAACCGCTATTTATCGTAATGTCCGCGCCTTCGGGGTGCGGGAAGTCGACGCTGATCGACATGCTTTTGCAGGAGTACTGCGACATCGTCTATTCCATCTCCTGCACGACTCGTGCGCCGCGCGGCGAGGAAGAGGACGGAATCGACTACCACTTCAAGACCAAGGAGCGATTCGAGGCGCTTATCAAGGAAGGCGCGTTCATCGAATACGCCAAGGTTCACGACAACTACTACGGAACCCTGAAGTCTCCCATCGAGGAAGTGCTCGCCGAGGGGAATTCGATGATTCTCGACATCGACGTTCAGGGCGCGGCCAAAGTGCGCGACTACGTCCGCAAGCTTCCCAACACCGATCCGATGAAAATCGGCTACGTCGACATCTTCATCAATCCGCCGTCGATGGAAGAGCTGCGCGATCGTCTGGAAGGGCGCGGCACGGATTCGGCGGCGACCATCGAAAAGCGGCTCGCTGCTGCCGAAGGCGAAATGGCGCGCGCGGGCGAATACATGTATCAGGTCACGAACGACGAGCTCGCGATTTGCTACAAGCGGCTTTGCGATCTCATCGACGCTTTAAGCGGAAGGATGTGATGAAAGGGACGGTTTTGGTTTTGGCGGCGCTCTTCGCTTTAAGCGCGCTCGCGCTCGTTCCGAGCGAGGCGAAGATTACGCTCGTAGAGGGCAACAATATGCCGCTCGTGGAAGCGACGCTGGACGGAGTCAAGTGCACGCTTATCCTCGATACCGGCGCCTCCCACACTACTTTCGACGTCGGTTTCGTAACCAACGCCTTTCCCTCGGCGAAGCTTTGCCCCGTCGAGCTTATCGGGCGCACCAACGTGCGCTCGGGCGGGCCGTGTCTCTTTGGCGCGAAAAAGCTTGAAGTCGGCAGTATGACTTTCGACGCGCGCGAGGCGATGGCGTTTCCTCTCGGCCAGTTGAGCGCGGTCGTCGGGCGACGAGTGGACGGCATTCTCGGGATGAACCACTTGCTCGTTCGGCCGTTTCTCCTTTCGCTCGCCGAAGGGCGCATTCTTTGGGATCCGCCTACCGAATTGCGAATGGATTTCGTGAAGGCGGTTTCGACAGTGCGCGACAATCGGCGCGAACTGAAGGTAATGCTGCCCAAAGGCGAAACGCTTCCCCTCTTGATCGATTCCGGCTCGACTTGGACCTTCGTCGAAAAGGGGCGCTGGCCGGAAGCTGAACGCGAGGCGCGTTTTTCCTCGGCCGACGTGAATCGTCAGGCGATGGAATCGATGCACTTCGGCGTTCGCCAAAAGGTAACTTCTATCGTCGAGTTCGAGCTTGAACCGCTGATTGCTCCGCAGAGTGGTCTTAACCAGATCGGCGCTTCCGCGCTTAAGGAACTGGACGTCATTTTCGACGGCGAGGAAGTGTATCTGCGGCGAGTCCGCAAATGACAGCGCGCGGATAATATGATATAATCCCCGAACATTGCTTAATAGAGAGGGGTTTTACTATCATGAAGACGAGCAGCAAGAATCTCGACAAGTGCCGGGTTCAGCTTACGGTTAAGTTGGACGCGACCGAAGTCGCGGACGTTGTGAAAGACGTGGAAAAAACCTTTATGCGCGAGGCGCAGATTCCCGGCTTCCGCAAGGGCAAGGTGCCGATCGAGGTTATTCGCAAGCAATTCGAGGGCGGGCTCAAGAGCGAGACCGAACACGCGCTTTTCCGCAAGTTCTACGCCGAGGCGGTGAAGGCCGAGAACATCGACGAGGTCGCGCTTGCCGATGTGCAGGATCTGAAGTTCGACGCGAAGGGCGGCGGATTTACCGCCATCGTCGAGGCGAAGCCGCGCTTCAAGCTGCCGACCTACAAGGGGCTGAAGATCGAGTCGAAGGACACTTCGGTCAAGGATTCCGCAGTTGCCGAACAGATCGAGCGTTTGCGCGGCGCCTACGCGAAGTACGAGGACGCGAAGGAAGGCGAGGCGGTTCAGGAGGGCGACTTCGTCCAAATCGACTATTCTGGCAAGATCGGCAAGAAGGCGATTCTCGAGATCAACCCCGAGGCGAAGATCGTCGGCGAGGGCAAGGGCTTTTGGACACAGGTTGAGGAAGGGCGCTTCCTGCCCGAGATTCTCGACGCGGTCAAGGGCATGAAGGCGGGCGAGACCAAGGACGACATCAAGGCGAAGTTCGACAAGGAATCCGCTCCCGAGGGGCTTAAGGGCGAGAAGGCGGTTTATACCGTGACTTTGAAAGCGTTTCGTCGGCGCATCCTGCCCACGGACGCGGAGTTCGTCGAAAAGGCGAAGGCCGAGTCGCTCGAGAAGCTGACGGCGACGATTCGCGAGAACATGGAAAAGAGCGCGGTCGCGAACGAAGCGCGTCGGCGCGAGAACGAGGCGGTGGAGCTCTTGCTCAAGAAGAGCGACTTCGACGTTCCCGCTTCGCAGGTTCGCCGCGCGATGGACGGATACTTGCAGGAGCTCGCCGAGCGCGCGCAGTATTCGGGGCTTAACGCCGAGTATTTCGAGAAGAACCGCGAAAAGATCATGAAGGACGCCGAGGAGACCGCGACGAAGCAGGTTCGCCTCTGGTACATCCTCGACGCCATCGCCAAGGAAGAGAAGATCGAGGCGAAGGACGAGGAACGCGGCGCGAAGGTTGTCGAGTTCATCCTGAATAACGCCAAGAAATGAAAAACTACATGATTCCCTACGTCGTCGAGCAAAGCTCCAAGGGCGAGCGCACCTACGACATCTATTCCCGGCTTTTGCTGGATCGAATCGTCTTCATTTCCGGCGAAGTTAACGACGAGATGGCGAACGCGGTTTGCGCGCAGCTCCTGTTCCTCCAGTCGCAGGACTCGAAGAAGGAGATTTCGGTCTACGTCAACTCTCCGGGCGGAAGCGTGACGGCGGGGCTCGCGATTTACGACACGATGCAATTCGTGAAGTGTCCGGTCGCGACCTACTGCATCGGCCAGGCGGCGTCGATGGGCGCGGTCTTGTTGACGGCGGGTGCGAAGGGTCGGCGCTTCTCGCTCCCGAACGCGCGCATCATGATCCACCAGCCATGGGGCGGTGCCGAGGGCAAGGCGAGCGACATCGAGATTACCGCGAAGGAGATTTTGCGCCTCAAGGAGAAGCTGAACGAGATCCTCGCTAAGCACTCCGGCAAGAAGCTCGCCGAAGTCGTCAAGGACACCGATCGCGACCACTTCATGAGCGCCGAGGAGGCGAAGGAGTGGGGACTGATCGACGAGGTAATCGGCGAATGAAGGAGTTGATCTGCTCGTTCTGCGGGCGGTCGGGCAAGGACGTGGCGATCGTGCCCGGCGCGGAGGGCAACATCTGCGTCGATTGCGTGAAGCACGCGCACGAGTTGATTACGCAGCACGAGAAGAAGGGAACGAGCGTACCGCCGTTGCCGCCGACCCCGACGCCGAAGGCGATCAAGGAATTTCTCGACCAGTACGTAATCGGTCACGAAGAGACGAAGAAGGTTCTCGCCGTTGCGGTGCACAACCACTACCGTCGTCTGGAGGCCGCCGAAGCGAAGGCGAAGGTCGGCAAGGGAAAGAAGGCGGCGGAAGATCCGTTTCCAGGTGTGGAGATCGAGAAGTCAAACATCCTTCTCATCGGTCCGACGGGCACAGGCAAGACGCTGCTGGCGAAGACGCTCGCGAAGATCCTCGGCGTGCCGTTTGCAATCGGCGACGCGACGGTCCTGACGCAGGCCGGCTACGTCGGCGAGGACGTCGAGAACCTCGTCCGGTATCTCCTGCAGAACGCGGACGGCAACGTGGAGCTTGCGAAGCGGGGCATCATCTACGTGGACGAGATCGACAAGATCGCGTCGAAGACGGACAACGTCTCGATCACGCGCGACGTCGGCGGCGAGGGTGTGCAGCAGACGCTCCTCAAGCTCATCGAGGGGACGACCTGCCGCATTCCGCCGAAGGGCGGGCGCAAGCATCCCGACCAGGAGTACATCGAAGTCGACACGTCGAACATCCTCTTCATCTGCGGCGGCGCGTTCGTCGGCCTCGACAAGATGGACGCCGGGCGCAAGGGCCGCAGCGTGATCGGCTTCGGGGTACCCAATCGAACAACCGAACAATCAGAACAATCCGAACAATCGAACAATGACCCGAATCCCCAGGACGTCCGTCCCGAGGACCTCGTGAAGTTCGGGCTCATTCCCGAATTCACGGGACGCCTGCCGGTCATCACCTCTCTCAAGGAG